>CALXOF010000014.1 GCA_944389945.1 uncultured Kiritimatiellota bacterium
TTGATTTGGTCGAGAGCCTCTTGCGGAGTACCGTCGACCTTGAGCTCGAAGACGAAGACGCGTTCGGGCGTCTCGGCGACCAAGTCGGCGCGGCCTTTGGTCTGCCGATCCTCGGCGGTCACGCGGAAGGAACCATCGGAGGTCAGCAGGACGTAGAGGATGCGCTGATAGGAGAACTCGTGGATGCTATCCTCTTGAGAGCCGTAGGCGAGGTGGGCATAGAGATCGGAGAGACGTCCGAGGAAGGTTGCGACATCGCCCTTCATCAGCGCCAAGCAGGTGAGGTTGCGGTAGTCGTTGTTGTTCTTCCCGGTGAACTTTTGAACGAGCTGGGTGTTGAAAGCACGGCGAACCTCTTCGTCGGGGAAACCGAGGGTGAAGTAAGGGTCGCGGAAATCCTTGATGGTGAGGTAGCCGCCTTGGTAAAGCATAGCGATGGGACGGATACTCTCCAGTCCACAAACGTCTAAATCCTCCGCGGTGACACCCTCAACGTTTTCGTAGTTCTTCTCGGCGAGTTGGTTATTCGTGAAGTAATTGAAGACGGTGGAAGTCTGGCCGGTGGCAATCCACGTGCCGACAAAGCGACGCTTCAATGCGCCGAGGGTTTGCCCAATTGCAAAGGGATTGTAGACTTTATCCTCACAATCAGGAGAGAAACGGTAACCGTTGAACCACCAACGGAGTTTCTCACGGTAGTCCTCGTAGGAAAGGCCCATGACCTCGGCATGGCGATGCAGCGTCTTGCTGAAGTTGGCCTCTAGCTCCTCGTCTATGTAACCTAGGAGCGTGGCATAGCGATCGTCCATCGTTAGGTCGGTGAGATTGTTGAGGGCCGAAAAGACGGAAAGTTGGGTGAAGCGCGTCACGCCGGTCATCATCATGAAGCGGATGGCGCCGACGTTATTCTTGATTTCACCGTAAAAGGCGGAAAGTTTGGCGCGGATGGCCGTGGCCTTCGCGATGTCATTCAGCGCGGCACCGACGGGCGCGTCGTACTCATCGATGAGAATAACCACGGGTTTGCCACGCTCCTTGGCGAGCTTTTGGATGGCATCGGAAAAGTTGGTGGCCGGTGTGACTGCGGGATTGTAAGTTCCCCCCGCGCTCACGACTGAACGCGCGATACGCTCCACAAATTGTTGTTTGAAGCCCTCGAGCGTCGTCACATCCATCGTGCCGAAGTTGAAATGGAGGACGGGATATGATTCCCAGTCGTAGTCCATCTTGTCGATGGCGAGGCCCTTGAAGAGTTCGCGCTCACCGCGGAAGAGGCATTCCAAGGTGGAAAGCATGAGCGACTTGCCAAAACGCCGCGGACGCGAGATGAAGAAGAAGGAGTCCATCCCACGCGTGACGAGCGGATAGAGCAATGCCGTCTTGTCCACATAGCGATAGCCATCCTTCCGCATATTGCGGAAGTCATAGGTCCCTTGCGCAATCTTCTCTTCTTCTACCATAGCCGAACTCCTTGCCCATAGTATAGCATAAGGGGCGGCCTGATGGCCGCCCCAGAGAACAGAGCGTGCAGGCGCAAAGCGCCAAACCTTCCACGGCCACGGAGAACAGAGAACGGAGCGCGCGGAAACGCGCGATGGCGGGCTGCGCGCCAATTAGCTCATCAGCTAATCAGCGGGGTGCGATAGCAAAGCAGGGGGCTTTCCGAGACCCTATAAGGGTCCGGGGTCGACCACTATAGGGGTCGGGGTCGAGAC
Source organism: uncultured Kiritimatiellota bacterium (assembly GCA_944389945.1). Classification (GTDB taxonomy): domain Bacteria; phylum Verrucomicrobiota; class Kiritimatiellia; order RFP12; family DVOR01; genus Spyradenecus. Next base: position 1,716 of record CALXOF010000014.1, read on the forward strand.
CCTATAGTGGTCCGAGGTCAACCACTATAGTGGTCCAAGGGCGACCCTTATAGGGGTCGGCGAGGACATTGGAGGGTCGGCAGTGAGGGAGGGGTGAGAACAACAAAAAAGCCCCGGGGGACCGGTGCTTTTTGCAGAAGTGTCGGGGGCTTAGCGGACGCGACGGCGGAGCGCCACACCGGCAATCCCCAGCGCCAACAGCGCTAGCGCCGTCGGCTCGGGCATCACAGCCGTATACGTGCCGCCAATCCACTCCGGATTGAAGGGCGAAAGCTGAGTGCTACCACCAGGACCACCGACATCTTGTTCCACTTTCACCAAACCAGCGGTACCGACGGCAAAGGCCACATTTTCACCTTCGACAGTATTAAAGGCGACCAAGTAGAGATACTTACCCTCACCACCGAGGTCAATCGGAGAGGAGGTCAACTCAGTATTACACATAATGAGTATGGTTCCATCCATTGGGCGAATCGTCATGTCATCGCTCGAGACAGTCGTATAAGTGCCCTGCGTAGGCTGCTCGATTCCGGCAACGAGACCTTCGCCAGTATAGCCAGAATCTGCGGCCAAAACCGCCTGAGAGGCAGACAACTCCGTATTGGAGGCGACCATGTAGAACGAAGTAGAGGCCAAATCAGCGGACGCATCCCACTGCCACTGGATAGTAGCCGCAGAGGCCGCGCCACCCAAGGTGAGCGCGGCAACCGCCATCAACATCTTCTTCATCATGACAGAAGACTCCTTCTAGCAGATATCCTTAGCGAGCGCGGCGGCGCAGGGCGACACCCGCGATACCCAAGGCCAAGAGGGCCAAGGCCGTCGGCTCCGGTGCAGCACGGTGCGTACCACCCATCCAGCCAGGGGTAATGAAGTCAATTGCGCTCGGAATCTGGCCGCCGATAACGACCTGGCCATCCTCTTTGACCTCCACCGGCGCTTGCGCAACGGCAAACTGCTTGGCGGTGGCAGGATCCTTAGTATTAAAAATAACCAGGTAAAGATAGCCCGTTGTGCCTTTCGCAGGATTCGGAGAGAAGGAGGGATCATCAAAGGTAAGCTTCACCTGATCCTGATTAATGACCTTCACCGAAGTTTTTTCAGAGGGAAGCACAGTGGCTCCAGTAACGGTCATATCTGCAGTGTTCAAAGTAGAACCCCAAGTCGTGCCGAGGGAAGTTCCCGAGTTGCCGTACTTGCTTCCACTAGCTGCAGCAACCGCCTCTTCAGCCGTCAACGCGCCACTCTCGGTATAGACCATGTAGTAGGAGGAGTCATCAACCAGGTTCGAGTCCAACGCCGACCACTGCCAACCAATCGTAATGGCAGAAGCCACGCCACCGAAGGCTAGGCCAATAAGCGCAAGAAAGACTTTCTTCATCACAGTCTCCGTTCGTTACACGCGTCAAATCAAGTGCATGAATCAGTTAGCCGCGGCGGCGCGATAGTAGTAGAAAGCCTCGCCAGGCGCGATTTTGTAGGGCTTGATGCCAAGGCCTTGGCTTTCGAACTTGTCTTCCGCAACCGTGCTCAGCCAGTAACCATCTTGACCATTGTACGGGCCAACGTACAAATAGTAGATATAAGACTTACGATTGTTGCCGATACGGAGAAGCTGATCACCAGGCTGAGGGTTCTGTACAAGCTGCGTTCCTGTCGTGCTAGCAGAAGCCCCTTGGGAAGGAATCACGACAGTCTCAGAGGAAGAGTTGCCGTAAGCGGTGACCTGGCCGACAGGTGCGGCAGAAGGCACCAGATAGTCGACCGTGTTCTGCTCACCGGCGAAGATGGTCTCTGTAGGGGTCGTAGCCGCCGAAGCGATACCCATCGCCGCGTTAAGCGCCCCATTGATTGCGTTCGTCGAAGGATTTTTCACCCAAATCCGGGCATTGGCGCAGATCAGCTTCTTGCCGACATCTGCGGAGTCAAGAACCCACGCTGGCGATTCCGAGACGGTTCCCAGCGTGTACGTGGCATTTTTGAGATAGGTGTCACCGGTCTCGTTGTTCTCGACCATGAGCTGTGTACCCGCAACATACAGGGCGGGCGGGAGAACATCCGCTAACGCGATGCCTTTGACCCGACCTTGACCGGTGATGTCAAAGCCACGGACAGGCACGGCGAGATATTGCCAACCGGTGGAGCTAGTGACCGCGTCCTTACGGACGACCACGGCGGTGTTGTTTCCCTCAACAGCGGCGAAGGCGCACACGCCCACGGCGCACGCCAGACCAGCGACAAAAGCCTTATTCAGAGTCATCTTCATTCTCCTTCTTGACCGGTTGTGACCACCTCGACATCGCCCTGGAGGCGATAGAACCGCGTGGGGTCTTTCTCCAATCTCGGTATCGTCATGAGGACAGACTCTTCCCCATCGATACGTAAAGTAGTGTAGCGCATTCCACTTGGGATTGCAAGCCCTTTTTCTTCAAGAAGCACCGTGTCAAAGGATTGCCAAGGCCCGTTCAGGTCGGTTGCGGTGTAGAGGGTGTAGGTGGAGAGGTCCGAGAGTTGCGCGGGTGTGAGGGTGAGGCCGAACGCGGGGGTCTCGCGCCCATCCTCGCCAACAATCGTGGTGGTTGCCATGCCGGAGACCGTGGGCTTGAGCGCAGCCTCCAATTCGGCACCGGCCAATTCTTGTCCTCCAACAATTGTCTTTTCGAGGGTCGGAGTCTTATCCACAGAGGCGATGACACCACTTGCATACTCTTCAAAGGTGGTGTCAATGCTCTTTAAGAATTCATAACCTTCATCCGAAAGATTTACCGCGACATCTCCTTGAGGCCCCCCCGTGAACCTGTCCCCAACAGTGACTTTCCCGCACCATACGGCGCTCCACTCCGTTATACACGTGGGGAGATCACACGTTGCCTTGTCCCCCTCCGGAATCGGATTCATGTTGGCGGAAACGGAGACATAACTTTGCGTCTCTGCATCCCACTCCCAAGCACGCGTGCCAAGCGCAACCAAGTAAATCTCACACGTTTCAGCTGCCCCAACTCCCTCAACTGAGCTTGGCCAATGAAAGGCGAGATCAAGGAAGGCGTGATCGGAATACCATGTCCCCCGCGGATACCCGAGGTCATCAGGATTGATAGCAACACCTTTGTTCTTTGTAGAAGGCGATAAAAACCCGGCCCAGACCGCGCGCTTGGCTCCAGCCTTTAATGCGACGGTACTATCGGCGTTGATGGAGAAGGGCAATTCCCCATCAGCCCCAAACGTGACGCCTTTTTCGGGCACCACGAACAGAAGAGCAATCACGTCCCCTCCCTGCAACGGCGTACCATCGGCGTAGGTGAACGGACTAGAATTAAGCACGCTAGCACTGCGATACCAGTGACAATTGAAAAAGAAAGAAGTAATGGAGGCTTCACTGACATCGTCGCCGCCCATGGGCGGGGGCGTCACACCGGGGCCCTGCGCCAGCGCGGGGGTGGCGAGGGTGAGGGCGATGAGTGCTGTAAGAAACTTGAGGGTTTTTGTCATGACGAGGGAGAAAGATAGCATAAGGCGGGGGTATTTGCAAGTGAGGGATTTATTAGGAGTACGCCGGTGCGCCCCTTTTGCTATACTGTTGGCAAGGAGTTCGGCATGGACGAAGAGAAGATTGCGCAAGGGACCTACGACTTCCGCGTTATGCGGGAGGATGGATTCCGTTATGTGGACAAGACGGCATTGCTCTATCCGCTCGTCACGCGCGGAAGGGACTCCTTCTTCTTCATCTCGCGTCCGCGGCGTTTTGGCAAGTCGCTGATGCTCTCGACGTTGGAGTGCCTTTTTCGGGGTGAGCGCGAACTCTTCAAAGGCCTTGCCATCGACCAGATGGATTACGACTGGAAGCCCTATCCCATTCTGCATTTTTCCTTTGCCGGTATCAAGGCCACAACGTTGGAGGCCTTTGACATTGACTTCCGACGATGCGTCAAAAAAGTTTTGACCGAGGCCGGATGTACGTGGAATGACGCGGATTTCCCCGGAGCCAACCTCGCCCAAGCAATCCCTGATCTCGTCAAAAAGACCGGGAACCCCGTGGTCATCCTCATCGATGAGTACGATGCGCCCGTCGGTCACACGCTGGCCGACATCAAGCTTGCTTCTGCCATCCGTGGCGAACTCTCGAACTTCTATATCCAAATCAAAGAGAACGTCGGTGACATTCGCTTCATGATGATGACCGGCGTGACGCGCTTCACCCAGCTTTCTGTCTTCTCGGCCCTCAACAACCTCACCGATTTGACGATGGACGAGCGCTATGCCACACTTCTTGGCTACACCGATGAGGAGCTGGAGGCCAACTTCAGCAAGACGTTGCACCGCCATGCCGAAGTCATGGGCCTTTCCTATGAAGACTACCGCGCGCAGCTCCGATGGTGGTTCAATGGCTACCGTTTCTCTCCGGATTGCGAAGATAAAGTTTACAATCCCTACGCCATCGGGCAAACCCTCGGCGCATTGAAGCGTCGTTTCACCGGCACCTGGATTGCCACCGGCCAGACCTCCGCCGTCATCAACTACTTTACAAACAACCAACTCGTCGAGCAGGACTACGAGAACGTCGAGGATGTCTTTGAGGAAGACCTTGACGTCTGCGGTTTGGAAAACATCCGCCCCATCGCCATGCTCTACCAAGGCGGCTACCTCACCATTAAGGATTTCCAAGACGGCGTCTTCACCCTCGGCATCCCGGACGAAGAGGTCCGCCGTGCCTTCAACGCCCAGCTCGTCAAGAAATTTGCGCAGAAGGAAGACAACCACTATCTCAGCATGGTCAGTCGGGCCTTGAAGCAGGCCGACTTCGACACCTTCTTCGACAATCTCTCCGACCTCTACGCCCATCTCATCTACGGTCCCAAAGAGGACCGTGTGCAGGAGTTCTCCTTCCAACGTATCCTCTACGTCCTGCTGACCGCCAGCGGTTTCTTCCGCGTCACCGCCGAGGACCGGCAGTCCCACGGCCGCGCAGATTTGGTCGCCGAGACACCAGAACGTGTCTTTGTCTTTGAGCTCAAGGTCGACGGCACGCCCCAAGAGGCCCTCGACCAAATCAAGGAAAAGGGCTACGCCGAACCCTATCGTCACAGCGGCAGAGAGGTCCACCTCATCGGCCTCTCCTTCGATGGCGAAACCCGCCGCCTCACCGGCACCGCCGCCGAGCGGCTGATTGGCTGATTAGCTGATTGGCTGATTGGAGGGGCGCTGGTGCGCCCCGGCAGGGGAAGGGGCGCTGGTGCGCCCCGGCAGGGGAAGGGGCGCTGGTGCGCCCCAGAGAACAGAAAACAGAGAACAGTGAACAGAGAGCGCGCGGCAAGCGCGCGACGGAGGAAGCGAAGGGGTGTGGGGAGAAGCCCCACCGAGAAAGCTAAGCCTCCAAACCTCTAAACTTCCACTTTCCCCTGCACCCGCAGGTACGTCTACGACGTGCCAAGGGCGGCTGACGCCGTTTGCACAGCGGCTTCGCCGCCGGAAGTTTGGAGGTTGGAGCAGTGCTGTTCGGGGAAATCTTTCTCGAAAAGACGCGAGGAGAGGCAGGTGGAGCATACAAAGAAACACGACGCCGAGAGTTTACCAAATGACAGGTCTGGGGGATGGCGTATCACGATAAAAACAAGGGGGAAAGGGTGGATTTAGAGAGGGTGAATGACAGGTCTTCGGCAAGGGTGCGTGGAGCGATTGGCGACACCCTCGCTTCCGATTGCTCTTTGACAACTGAATGTGTATTGTGTATGGAAAACCGTGTGCGCGGGAGGTTTCGCATGGCGTCTTCGTGGAAATATTCCTTGCGCGGGGGAGGGAAATGGGGCATACTGAAGGGAACGAAAGGATGGATTATGGTTTCTCGCAGAGCGTTTCTTGGATTATTGGGGGCTGGCGTGGGGGCGATGGCTGCCGGGCCGGCGGCGGCGCAGTCCGCGCAACGGGCGCAAGGCAAGGGCAAGCGCCCGAACATCGTCCTCTTCATGGTCGACGACATGGGGTGGCAGGACACGTCGGTGCCCTTCTATTATGAGGATGGCAAGGCGGTGCGCACGCGTCTGAACAAGCGTTACGCCACGCGCACGCCCAACATGGAGCGGCTGGCCAAGCAGGGGATGCTCTTCACCGATGCCTACGCCTGCGCGGTCTGCTCCCCCACGCGGTGCTCGCTGATGAGCGGGATGAACGCCGCCCGGCACCGAGTGACGGACTGGACGCTGGGCGTGGACCAGCAGAGCCGTTTCGGTGCGCATGGCGAGGGACTCTACCCGCCCCGTTGGTCGGCCAACGGCCTTCAGCCGCCGGGCACCCAGGCCAAAGGCGTCTGCCAGCCGCCGTGGCGCACGGGGGCGGACGGGAAGTTTTATCAGCCGGCGTTGGACGCGCCCGGCGGGAACGCCTATGACCTGAAGATGCCCTTCACCAACGCCCTCACCTTCCCGCAGCTCTTGCAGGACGCGGGCTATCACACCATCCATGTGGGTAAGGCACATTGGGGCAGCGGCTCGGGGCAATATAACCTACAGGACTCGAAGGCCCCCACGACGCCCGGGGCCGACCCGCGCCGTTTCGGTTTCGACGTGAACATCGCCGGCTGTGAGGTCGGCGGGCCCAAGAACTACCGCGGCGACGCGCACTACGGCAACAAGGGCTACTCCCAGTTCGCCACGCCGGGCCTCGATGAGAATGGTTATTACCAGGACAACGTCTTCCTCACCGACGCCCTCACCGACATGGCGCTGCGCGAGCTTGAGCGTTCGCACGCCGCCGAGCCCGACCGGCCCTTCTACCTCTATATGGCGCATTATGCCATCCACTCGCCCCTCGACAATGGCCGCGCCTGGGATGCCTCGCGCTCCGACGACCCCAACGTGGCGAAGGACGCGCGTAACCCCAACCCGAACGACGGGCTGAAGTGGGACCCCATGGAGCGCAACTACTCCACGCTCATCCAGGGCATGGACGACTCCCTGGGCAAGCTGCTCGACAAGTTGGACGCCCTGGGCGAGACCGAGAACACCCTCTTCATCTTCATGGCCGACAACGGCGGGCTCTCCATCTCCGGTCGGCTCAAGGCCGCCAACGCCCCCGCCCGCGCCGGCAAGGGATCGTGCTACGAGGGCGGCACCCGAGAGCCCCTCATCGTCCGCTGGCCTGGCAAGGTCCGCCCCGGCGCCGTCTGCCACGAACCGGTCATCATCGAGGACTTCTACCCCACCATCCTCCATGCCGCGGGCGTCCCCCCGCCGAAGGCCCTGGCCGTCACCCCCGCCGGCGTGCACGACGATGGCCCCCTGCGCCAGGTGCTCGACGGCGAGACCTTCCTGCCCGTCCTCCTCGGCCGCCGCGCCACCGTCCGCGCCGACGGCTCCGAGCGTCCGCTCCTCTGGCACTACCCCAACTTCTGGGGCGAGGGCATCCCCGGGCCTGAGTACCACTTCTACACCACGCTCCGGCTAGGCCGCTGGAAGCTCATCTACCAGCACTCCGACCAGTCCTTCGAGCTCTACGACCTGCGCACCGACATCGGCGAGCGCCGCGACCTGGCCGACCAGCGTCCCGGTCTGGTGGACAAGCTTCGCAAGGAGATGGGACGGCTGCTCCGCGAGCGGGGCGCCCAGATGCCGCGCATCGGCGGGCCCGACGGCAAGGCCGTCCCCTACCCTGACGAAGTCGTCCTCGCCCGCTGATGGCCGCGCCGCGTAAACGCAAACCTGCCCCGGCCGCGGGGAGTCCGCCCTCCGCCAAGCGGCGCGCGCCTCGCCGCCGCACCTCCGCGCCGGGCAAATCCACCCACGGGAAAGGCGCTACGGACGCCGCAGGGGGATTCCTCTTCCTGCTGACCGCCGCCGGGGTCCTTGCCGCCGCCTTTCCGATTCTGCGTGGCGGCGTCTTCCTCGGGCCCTTTGTGCTGTGGGGCGCGGCCACCGCGCTCGCCTGGTGGTGGAGCCGACCGCCCCGTTTCACCGGCGACCGCGCGCTCATCGCCCTGACCTGCCTTCTGCTGGGACTGGGCGTGGTGTTACAGGCCCGTCTGGGCACGTGGGCAGAAAGTTGGTTCGCGTGGCGAGCCTATGCGCCGCTCCTCGTTGGGCTGGCCGTCTTCCTGGGGTGTCTGCGGTGGCTCACGCCGACGGCCCTGACCCGCGCCCTGCCGCCGATGCGGTGGGTGCTATGGTTCCTAGCCGTGGGGGTCATCGCCGTGCTCTTCCTCTTCGGGCGGCCCTACCGCGGCGGTCTCTTCCTGCCCGGGCAAATCAACCCCACCGAGCTGGCCAAGGTCGCGCTCGTGGCCTTTGCCGCCGCGTGGCTCCCCCGCCATACTGAAGGGCTCTCGCGGACGCTCTGCGGCGTGCCCTTCCCGCCGGTGCGCGATGCTATCCTGCTGGGCTTCGTCTGGGGCGTGCCGCTCGTGGGCGCCGTGCTCGTACGCGACCTGGGGCTGGCCCTCATCCTCTGCGTCACCGCCTGCTTCCTGCTCACCGCGCTCACGCGCCGACCCGCCTGGCTCGTCTTCGGGCTCGCCGCGGCCGTCGCCGCCGCCTATCTCCTGCACGGCGTCAGCGACCACACCGCCACCCGCTTTGACGTCTGGCTCGACCCCTTCGCCGACCCCATCGGCAAGGGCTGGCAGATTGGGCAGGCCCTCAGCGCCCAATACGCCGGCGGACTCTGGGGCGTGGGCGTGGGCCAAGGCCTGCCTGAGACCGTCCCCATCGTCGCCAACGACTTTGTCTACGCCGCCGTCGCCGAGGAGTGGGGGCTCATCGGCTGCGGACTTCTGCTGTTGCTCTACTGGCTGTGGCTCCTGCGCCTGGCCCGCGTGGGGGCCGACGCCAAAAGCCCCGTGCTCGGACTGCTTGGCTCCGGCGCCGCCGCCCTGCTCGGCACGCAGATTCTCCTCAACGTTGCCGGCGTCACCAAGGCCCTTCCGATGACCGGCATCACCCTGCCGCTGCTCTCGCAAGGCGGCTTTTCCCTCCTCTCCGTCCTCCTCCTCCTCGGCCTCGCCGTCGCCGCATCCAAAGGGCGCTGACGCGCCCGGAGAACGGAAAACGGAAAACAGAGAACGGAACGCCCCTGCGGGGCGACAGGTGAAGCCGCTGTGCAGGGTGGCGGCTAACGCCACGTGCGACCGGTGACAGGAGATGCAGGAGATGCAGGAGCGCGCGGCAAGCGCGCGACGGATAAACCGCCCAAATCTGCGGTTCCCTTTCAGGCAGTCTTTGCCTTCCGGTTACGCCGCCGCCAAGGGCGGCAGGCCGGGCCTTAACCTCTGGGGCTCCTCCAAACTTCCAAGCCTCCAAGCTTCCAAGCCTCACCAACAAAAGAGCCCCGGATCCTTCGGGGCTCTTTTGTTGGTGACTCAATCGTCGTCGGCGGTGAGGGAATCGTCGAGAGGACGGTCGTTCGGGGGGAGGTCGAAGGGCGTCTCGTTAGGCTTGGGGGCGTCCTTGTCCGGTTCCGCCGCGGGGGCATCTGCCGCGGGGGCCTGCTTATCGGCGTGCTTGGCGTGGCGCTTGGCGGGATCGTTGGGGGAACCCTTGGCGCCGACGAGGTCGCGGGTCTCGCGGGGGATGTAGGTCTTGGTGGCGTAGCCGTAGCGGGAGGAGTAGTTGCCGAAGCCGCTCCAACGGCCGAAGTCGACGTTGTTGACGACGACGCCGAGGATCTTGGCGCCGACCTCGGTGAGGCGGCGGGAGGCAAACTGGATGGGCCCAAAGCGGGTCTTGTCGGGGGTCGCCACGAGGAGGACGGAGTCGGCGAGGTTGGCGAGAACGATAACGTCACCGACAAGGCCGAAGGGCGGGGAGTCGATGATGATGTGGTCGTAGTTCTTGCGGGCCCAGGCGAAGAAGTCGGTGATGATGTTGGTGCCCATGAGGACGGAGGGGCTGATGGAGCCGGAGGCACGGGAGTAGACGACGTGGAGGTTGGGGACCTGGGAGTCTTGGGGGAGGTCGGCGAACTGGGTGGGGTCGTTCTTCGCGAGGACGTGGGGGAGGGAAGGGAAGGAATTGGGGTCGCGGCCGAAGATGCCGGCGAGGCGGGGGCGGCGCATGTCGAAGTCGACCAAGAGGGTGCGCTGGCCGGACTGGGCGTAGGCGATGGCGAGGTTGGTGGAGGTGCAGGTCTTGCCTTCGCCGGGCTGGGTGGACATGCAGAGGATGACCTTGGTGAGGTCGTGGTAGCGCGGGGAGTCGAGCAGGTTACGGAGGCCGGCCATGGACTCGGCGTACTGCGAGAAGGGCGCGTTGTGCATGGTGAGGGCGACCTGCGAGCGCTGGAGGCGGCGGAGGTGCGGGAAGACGACGAGGGCCTTGAGGCGGAGGCGCTGCTCGATGTCGGCGACGCCGGCGAGCTTGTCTTCCATGTGGTCGAGGAGGAGGACGAAGAGGACGCCGATGAGGAGGCCGATGATGACGCCGGCGGAGAAGATGATGTAGGGGTTGGGGCTGGCGGGCTTATCCGGGGGGATGGCATCGCGGACGGACTTGATGGCGGCGGCGTTTTCGTCGGCCTTGAGGCTGGCGACGCGCTGGCGCTCGCGAAGGTCGGAGGTCTTGCCGATGCCGATTTCGCGCTGGCGCTCGAGCTGCTGGACGCGCATCTGGGCGGCGATGATGTCGCCATCAAGCTTGATGATTTCGGCGCGGACCTTGGCGGCCTCCTCGACGATGGGCTGGCGTTGGCTCTCGAGGAACTTGACCTGGGTGAGGCCGGTGTCGTAGGCGCGCTGGGCGACCTCGACGAACTGCTCGCGGAAGACTTGAACCTCGCGGTCCTTGAGGATAACGTCGGGGTGCTTTTCGGTGAGGCGGATGAGGAGGGTCTTGCGCTCGTTGAGGGCGGTCTGCCAGCGCTCATAGGCGGTGACGATTTCCGTGGAGCGGTAGTCCTCGGGGATGACGGTGAAGCGCTCGGGGGTCTCTTTGACGATGGCCAAGGCGTTGATAAGGTCCTTGGCGATGGCAATCTGGCGCTCCAGGTCGATGGACTGGGTGTCGAGGGCCGTAAGGCGGCTCTGGACGAGCTCGCGCTCGCGGGTGAGGTTTTCGATGCGCTGAGACTTGCGCTCTTCGAGAAGGTCCTCCTCGGTCGCGGCAAGGCGGCGCTCTTCTTCGGCGAGGGTCTGGGTCAAGAAGGCGACGGCGTTTTCGGCGAGGGCCTTGTTCTGCTCGCTCATGAATTCCTCGCAGACCTCGATGTAGGCGTTGGCGAGGTCGGCGGCGAGCTTGGGGTCGCCGGCCACGATGGTGGTGCGCACCAGACGGGAGCGGGGGAGCAGCTCCATCTCAAAGTCTTCTTTGAAGATGTCGCGGAGGATCTGGGTGGCCGTGCCGTCGTCGGGGTTCTTGGCGCGGTAACGCTCGATCACGCGGTCCTGGATCTCGGTGGTCTGGAACTGAGTGTAGCGGGTGTTGAAGACCGATTCCAGGGAGGTGTCGATGCCGGAATACATGCCCTCCTCATCGCTGACGAGCGAGGGGCCCTGGATGGTCATCTCGTAGTAGGCCTCGGCCTCGAACTTCTGCGGGAGCAACTGGAAGACGACGAAGGCACTGAGAAGACCAAGCACCAGGAAGACGAAGATGGTCATCCAGTGGTTGGAGCAGACGCGCAGGATGCGCCCCACGCTCATGGAACCGCCACCCTCGCCCTCCGGCGCACCGGCCGCCGAGCCATAAGCGGAGCCATAGGCCGAACCGTAGGCCGCGCCATAGGCAGGGCTGGAATAAGCAGGCGCGCCCCCGGGGAGGGCATCTTTGGTGAAGCGTTGGTAATAGAGGCTACGCCCCTTCTGGCTGTTGTCTTCCTCGGCCATGTGAACCCTTTCTGCCGACCTCAACGCGGTCTGGGCAACCAGCCTGCCAAGCAGGCGCAAACAATCAAAAACGCGCACAGCGGCGCCGGGGCATGCAGCGGCGCGCCAATCACGGAGAACACCAACATGAGCACCACGCCCAAGAGCGATCCCACGAACACAAAGCAATAACGATAGTCCAGCCGCCGCGTGCGGAGCCGCGACAACGCAATGCCGCGCACCACGCACCGCCCCAACAGAGCAATCCCCGGCAACAGAATCAGAATGGCCCCCAGCAAGCCGCGCTCCACAAGCAAGCGCGTGAGGTCACACGGCAGGGCATTCCCACCGGACCGCCAGAGCTCCCAGGCGGAAGCGTCGTTGGCATCGAGCACCTGCTGTGCAAAGTGCGCGAGGCCGTTGGGGCCCACGCCCAACATGGGGTCCAGATCCAGCACGTCAAAGGCGAGCGCCTGGCGGAAGGACCACTGCGTGGAAAAGGTCTCCCAGGAGGCGTTCCCAAAGAGCACCGCGAAGTCGCGCCCGCCGGGAGCCAAGAAGAAGCCCGCCAAAGCCGCCAACACGAGCGGTGCGCCCAACGCGCCGCCCCAGAGCACCGCCAGCTTGCGTCCGGAGACCCGCGCCGCAAAACCGGCGCAGATAAGCCACACCACGGTCGCCATGCCCGCAAGCACGATGGCCAGTGTGCCGCCAAAGGCGAAGATACCCAAGATATTCAGGCAGGCCGCGGCCAAGGCCACGGCGCAGAGGCGTCCGCGGCGGCGCAGGAAAGTCTCCCCCGTCACCCCCAGGCAGACGCAAAAGAGGAGCACCCACAGCGCGGCGGCACCCTCCATCCCGCCCAACCAAGGCAGACCCGCCGTCCAACCCGGTGCGACCAGGGCGAAGACGGCGACCAGACCGGCGAGGAGGCCCACCCCCACCAGCGCCAAGAGGCGTTGACTGCGGGGCAACGCGGCGCGCACGGCCAGCGCACACGCCACGCCGCAGAGCAAGCCCACGAAGAAGGGCACCCCCTCGGCGGGAAGCACGGCGGAGGGCGCGAAGGCCATGGGCGGATCGGTGAAGCGCCACTTGGGCTTCGCGCTCAGGTCGAGCACATTGAAGGAGCTGAGGTCGAGCCCCCACTCGCGGGGACCATTGAAGAGCGCGATGCCGACGTAGAGGACGGCCAAGAGCCCGGCCCAGGTGAGGACATCGCGCCCCATGGTGCGTTCAACGCGGGCCCGCGCGGCCCAGAAGCCCTCGCCCTTAAGCACGGGCGGCAGGAAGCGCGCGAAGAGCAACAAACTCCCCGCGGCCCACAGCGCAAACCACGCGGAGAGATTCGGGACAAAACAAAGGGTGCCTGCCACCAACAAGAGGTGGGCAAGCACCCAATATTTCGTCAACAGAATCCGAATCACGGCGGTTCTGCGGCGGCGCGGCCTTACAGCGTGAAGGTCAGGCCGACATCCAGACGGATATCGTCAGCGGTGTCGTCGCCGTTATCGTAGTCGTACTGGTCGTTCTTCCAGGAGACGCTTCCGTACATCGAGACGTAGTTGTTGAAGCGATAGGACGTGTTGCAGGCCACCTGGATGTAGGTACGGTTACGGTCGGAGAGGCCACCGACGGTCGCGACGTGCTCTTCGTAGAAGCCGGAGATGGAGAGCGAAGAGTAGACCTTATCGCTCCATTTGACGGTCATAGACCCGGTGAGGTTGTGCGACCAGACGTAGGTGGAGCGGGCGTTGTAGCGGGCGTCGTTGTAGTACTCAGACTCGTAGGTGGAGTTGAGCGACAGGGCCAGGGCGATGCGCTCGGAGGCGCGGTAGGAGAGGGACAGGGAGTAAGAGGGGTCGACGCTCGTGTCGTCGTTGTAGCCCTGGTAGTCCTGGAAGCTGGCACCCACCATCGCCGTGAGGGAGAGGCGATTGCTGATGGTGTGGGAGAGACCGGTCATCAGCGAGTAGGAGTGAGAGGTCTCTCCGCCATCAGGATCGTCGGTGGAGGCGGAGAGGGAGAAGTTCCAGCTCGTACGCTCACTCCAGCGGTAGCCGGCGGTTACGGAGGCGTTGTAGCTGTCGTTCGTGGAGCCCCAAGAATCCTCGTAGTCGGAGCGGCTCCAGCCGGCGCCGATGGAGAGGTTCCACTTGCGGAAGCCGGTGTAGGCGAGGCCCACGTTCACGTTGTAGTTGTCGGTCTCGTCAGAATCGACACGCGAGAGCATCGGGTTGTTGGGGTCCCAACCCGCGCCGTAGAACTCATCGTTCTCGGAGTGGGAGTAAGAGCCCGAAATCGAGAGGCGCCAACGCGGATTCAGCGTGCGGGAGTAGTTCAGCGCGATACCGTAGGAATCGGAGTCCTGGGCGTCCTCATCGTCGAAGCCGCGCTCCATGGTGTAGAAGAGGCTCGTGCCGAAGGAGGAGCGATCACCGAGCTGACGGCTGAGGGTGAGGCTGGGCTGGACGCGCCAGCCGGCGCCGCTCTCGTCGTCGGTGGTGGAGTTGTGGGCGTTGGATTCCCAGAAGGCACCCACGCTGACGGAAGCGCCAATGTCCCAACCTTTATAGCGGAAGCCGGGGCCTTTGTCGATGTTCTGCGCAAAGACCGATGTCGTGACGAGGCAGCCACACAGCAAAGCGGCCAACTGAAGCGGTTTCTTCATGTTCTTGTCCTCAGAGCAAATCCTAGGGAGGTGTGACAGTTACCTCGATCAGCGGGAACGCTGGTTGCGGTACAGCGGGCTCGGGCGCGCCGGCAGGGGGCGCGGACGCGGGAAGGGCGCGGGAATCTGCGCGTCGATGCCGACGGAGATGGGCAGGCCCATCTCATACTGGAAGACGCGGCCCGGCTCCGTGGCGGGGTAGGTTTCCCAGTCATAGAAGAGGTTGTCGACCGCGTCCATCATCGCGTCCTGGGTCAGGCCCACGTCATCGGTGGCGCAACGAGCGAGGAGGGGCACCTGCACGCCTTCGGGCGCGGGAATCGTCTCGAAGGCGGAGGGGGCGTCAGGCGTGCCCTTCGCCGCCGCGGTGTCGCGCACATCGGGGGAGGTGCGATCGAGGTAATCCTCGGCGACCTCTTCGGCCTGGGACTGGGGCTGGCGCTGGACAACGTTGTTGGTGTCGGGGTCGGCCGGGGTCGGGGCGACGGCATCCACGCCGGCGCGCTCGGCCACGAAGGAGCGGGTCTGGCCGGCAGTGGCGGCGGCGGAGTATTGCTCCACGGCGTTCACGTAGCCGGCGGGGAGGACGGCCACCAAGCCGGGGCGCGTGCGGGCGGGGTCGTTGCTGCCCTTGGAGAAGGCATCGACCAGCGTGGCGATGCGGACATCGGGGGCGGAGGTGCCGGAGGCGGCGATGTAGTCAGAGGCCGTCTTCACCACCTTGGCGCAGAAGGCGTCATACTGCGCGTCCGTCATCTTGTTCTCTTCCTGGCCGAAACCATTGTCGGCGAGGATGTCCGAGAGACCCTGGAGGTTCTCAAGCGGCGCGGAGGTGTAAATCTCGGCAATCATGGCCACGCCCTGGCGGTTGCCGGCACCGCCGATGAGGGCACGCGCTGCGGAAACCAGGCGCTGGGTCTTCGCGCCGGCCTCGCCGGGAAGCGCGCCGATGGAGACCATCACTTGGCGAGCGTAGTTCAGGCGGGCCTGCCCTTCGGCGGTCGCCTGGATTGTGCGGCTGATGACGGCGGGCGTCAAATCCGCCTCGGTCAAGACCGCCGCGTGCACGCTCCCGACCCCCAGAAGGAGGATCGCGGCCAAAAGCATCATCCTTTTCATCTCGTCTCTCTTTCTCTTCTCTCTAGACCAACAACAAAACGAAAACCGTTACCAGTTGCTCTCCGGGACATGAAGAATGTCGCCCGGCATCAAAACCACGTTCAGTTCCGCGGCGGCATCGTTGCCGATGTCGTCCAAATCGATGACCACACGCTGGCGCTCACCGTTCTCCAGCTCACGCGTCAGCGTGACGGCGGAACGGTCCGCCCACATGGTGGCGCCGCCCGCGGAGCTCAGCGCCTGCATCACCGTCAGATCACGCGTCGGCGGGATGCTCACCGGCCCCGGCGTGGCCACGCTCCCGGTCACCAGCACCGAACCATAGGGCGAAGAGCCGCCCGCGCTCACCGGCACATAGTCCACGGAAACCTGCGGATTCACGTAAAACTCGGAATAGCGCTTCACCAGCTCCTGGCGGAACTGCTCAATCGTCAGGCCCTCGCACTTCACGCTATCCACATAAGGCAAGAGCACGTCGCCCTCGGCCGAGACCTCTTTCTGCTGCGCGGCAAAGACTTCCTGGCCCAGAGCCGAGACCGAAACCGTGATTTGCAGGCCGGGGCGAAGCTTGGGCGCCGAGACGTTCGACTTCAATTCGCTCACTGATACGCGCTGCACGTCGCCGGGGAAGAGAAAGTCATAAACCACCCCGCAACCGCTGAAAAGCGGCATCAAGCAAGCCAATATCAGAACCAAGCCAAATCGTTGCATACTTTTCCTAAAGTGATAAGTACCTATAATGTACCACATCCGTCACCTCCCTGCAAGCCCCTAATAGTATGTTGGAGTTTGGTGGAACCGTGGGGTCGCAGGGCGCTATTGGGGAGAACGGAGAACGGAGAACGGAGCGTGCAGGCCCGAAGGGACAAACCTTCCACGGCCACAGAACGCCCCTGCGGGGCGACGGGCGTAGCCGCTTCCAAACTTCCAAACCCCCACCCTTTCGGGCGTCCCTACCTTATATATAATAGAGGGGGCGGAAGGGGTAGCTAAAGGGGTGTTTCTGAGACCCTATAGTGGTCCGAGGTCAACCACTATAGTGGTCGGGGTCGAGACCCTATAGTGGTCCGACCCGAAACCCTTAAGGGTCTGCGAGGGGGTGGCTAGCGCCGCTCCAAAGAACGGAGAACGCGACAAGCACGATGGGCGAAACCGGAGTCCAGGCGCGCCAACCACCCATCCTAGTCGTCCTACCGCGGCATCCGTGCTTTCAAGAAATGTAGAAATACGCGAGATAGGAATTGGGAAGGAGACCCGAAAGATGAACGGTCGCATTTCGCGTTCCAATCGGCTGGGCACGCTGTTGAAGCGGCCGTGTCTTTGTGGAGAAGTGGGGTTAGGAAAAAGAAAAGGCCGGGATAACCCGGCCTCTTGGAAAATGGTAGGGGTGCACGGGCTTGAACCGTGGACCCAGTGATTAAGAGTCACTTGCTCTACCAACTGAGCTACACCCCCATGATGGAGCGAACTAAGGGACTCGAACCCTCAACCTCCACCTTGGCAAGGTGGAGCTCTGCCAATTGAGCTAAGTTCGCCTCACTGGCGTTTTTGGGCGCTTCCATCCTCGGATGGTAGGGGTGCACGGGCTTGAACCGTGGACCCAGTGATTAAGAGTCACTTGCTCTACCAACTGAGCTACACCCCCATGATGGAGCGAACTAAGGGACTCGAACCCTCAACCTCCACCTTGGCAAGGTGGAGCTCTGCCAATTGAGCTAAGTTCGCACGCTCAAAAAACAGGCCGTATAATAGCAAATGCCGAGAGAGCATGCAAGTACTTTTTTAGAAATGTTTGTTTGGGGCGCTGAGCGCCCAAACAAACAGAGAACAGAGAACGGAGAACAGAGAACAGAGCGCCCCTACGGGGCGACGGAGGGTGCACGGGGAAACTGTGGAATATTGGGGGAAGACACGAAGGGCACGAAGAACCACGAAGGAACACGAAGGATGTCGGAATGGGAAACACAGATGTTTCTTCGCTTCGCTTGAAAGACCTTCGGTAGTTCGCAGATTGGAGCAAATTTGGGGCGTGCTGGCGCACGCAGGGCACACCAGAATAATTGGAAGTTTAGGAGCTTGGAGGCTTGGAAATTTGGGAACGGTTTCGCCTGTCGCGCGCTTGTCGCGCGTTCTGTTCACTGTTCTCTGTTGTCTGTTCTCTAAAAAAGCCCCTACCCTTTCGGGCGGGGGCTTTTTGGGGAAGCGCGGGGCGCTTATTCCTCGGTGTCGTCGGAGCCGGTGTCGACGATGTCGTCGGAGGTGATGGGCTCGTCGGAGGATTCATCGGCGCCGGAGTCCTGGACTTGGGGGAAGAGGTCGGCGAGGGCGTCTTCGGCTTCGCGCTCTTCTTCGGGGACGGGGATGGTGTCGGTGGAGATGCCGTTCTCGTCCTTCTTGCCGTAGATTTCGTCCATTTCTTCCTGGCTGATGGGCTTGCCGAGGGGGCAGAGCTTGATGTAGCGGTGCATGGGGAAGCCGGTGCCGCCGGGGATGAGGTGGCCGAGGATGACGTTTTCCTTGAAGCCGCGGAGTTCGTCGACGCGGCCCATCGTGGAGGCCTCGGTGAGGACGCGGGTGGTGTCCTGGAAGGAGGCGGCGGAGATGAAGGAGTCGGTCTCGAGGGAGGCTTTGGTGATGCCGAGGAGGGCGGGTTTACCCTCGGCGGCGCGCTTGCCTTCTTCGGCCATCTTGGCGTTGACCTCTTCGAAGATGTGGCGGGAGACTTGCTCGCCGTAGAGGAAGTCGGTGTCGCCGGGATTCTCGATGCGGATCTTGCGGAGCATCTGGCGGATGATGATCTCGATGTGCTTATCGTTGATCTGGACTTCCTGGAGGCGGTAGACCTGCTGGACTTCGTTGACGAGGTACTTCTGGAGCTCTTGGGGGCCGCAGACGTCGAGGATCTCTTGGGGGGAGATGGAGCCTTCGGTGAGCTGCTGGCCGCGGCGGACGTGGTCGTCCTTGAAGACGACGATCTGCTTGGAGAGCGGGATGAGGTGCTTCTCGGTGATGCCGGTGACCTCGTCGCGAACGATGAGGACGCGCTTGCCGCGCTCGTTGTCGCCGAAGTCAACGACGCCATCGATACGGGAGATCTCGGCGACGTCCTTGGGGGTGCGGGCTTCGAAGAGCTCGGCGACGCGGGGCAGACCACCGGTGATGTCGCGGGTCTTGTTTTCGCCGCGCGGGGTCTTGGCGAGGGTTTCACCGGCCTTGACGAGGTCGCCATCGGCGACCATGACGGAGGCGCCGGAGGGGATGGCGTAGACGCCGAGGGTGTGGAGCTTGGAGGTGTCGAGGCGGGAGACGTCGACAGCGTCGACGGGGAGTTCCTTGACGACGAGGCGGGGGTGGAGGCCGGTGCGGCTGTCGGTGACGACGCGCATGCGGGCGCCGGTGGCCTCATCGAGCTTGGTCTCGACGGTGACGCCTTCCTCGAAGTCTTCCTCGACGACGATACCGGCGTTATCGGTGATGATCGGCACGGAGTGGGGGTCCCAAGTGGCGATGCGGTCGCCCTTGTTGACCTTGCCGTTGTCCTCGACGTAGAGGGTGGTGCCCATCTGGATGGGATAGGACTCGAACTCGTTGCCCTCTTCGTCGGTGACGGCGATGGTGCCGTTCTTGTTGAGGACGATGATTTCGCCCTGCTCGTTGCGGACGGTGCGGAGGTCGCGGTAGCGGAGGAAGCCCTTGCGCTTGAGGACAATCTCGGAGGTCTCGGCCACGGTGGAGGCGGTGCCGCCGACGTGGAACGTACGCATGGTGAGCTGGGTGCCGGGCTCGCCGATGGACTGGGCGGCGATGATGCCGACGGCGGTGCCGATCTCGACGGTCTTGCCGGTGGAGAGGTCGCGGCCGTAGCACTTGGCGCACATGCCGTGCTTGCAGTCGCAGGTGAGGCCGGAGCGGATCCAGACCTTCTCGATGCCGGCGGCTTCGATGCGGGCGGCCTTGGCCTCGTCGATCTCGTCGTTGGCCTCAACGATGACTTCGTCGGTGTTGGGGTCGCGGATTTCGTGGAGGGCGGTGCGGCCGATGATGCGCTTGGCGAGGGGGAGCTTGACCTCGTTGCCCTCGACGACGGCCTCGACCTCGATGCCGGACATGGTGTTGCAGTCCTGCTGGGTGATGATCACGTCCTGGGCGACGTCGACGAGCTTACGGGTCATGTAGCCGGCGTCGGCGGTCTTAAGGGCGGTATCGGCGAGGCCCTTACGGGCGCCGTGGGAGGAGATGAAGTATTCGAGAACGGAGAGGCCTTCGCGGAAGGAGGCGGTAATCGGCGTCTCGATGATCTCGCCATTCGGCTTGGCCATGAGGCCGCGCATACCGGCGAGCTGACGGATCTGCGTGCGGGAGCCACGAGCCTTGGAGTCGGCCATCATGTAGATGGGGTTGATATCCGTGGGCTTGGGGTTGTCGGGCGAGACGTTGGACTCGATGGTCTTATAGAGCGAGTCGGCGATGCGCTCGGTGGCGGAGGACCAGATGTCGGTGATCTTACCCTTGCGCTCGCCCTCGGTGATGACGCCCTGCTTGAACTGGCGGGTGACCTTGGCGACTTCCTTCTCGGAGGCCTCGAGGATCTTGTCCTTGTCGGCGGGGCGAATCATGTCCTTGATGCCCATGGAGGCGCCGGACTGGCAGGCCCACTCGAAACCGAGGTCTTTCAGCTTGTCGAGGGTCTCGATGGTGCGGTTGTGGCCGACGGTGCGGTGGCAGGTGAGGATGAGCTTGCCGAGGGTGGACTTGGTGACCTTGTCGTTCCAGAAGCCCATCTCGTCGGGCCAGACCTCGTTGAAGATAACGCGGCCGACGAGGGTGACGAGGACCTTGGCCTCGGGGTCGCCGTTCTCGCGCTCGGGGTGGCCGAAGTCGGGGTTCTTGAGCCAAATGCGGTCGTGAATCTTGAGGGCGCCGTCATCGAAGGCGAGCTTGACCTCGCTGGCCGAGCCGAAGAGGGGCAGGCGGTCGTTCACGGGGTCGGGCTTGACACCGCGACCGACGGGCTTGCCGGCGTTCTTGTCGGCCTGGGCGGGGACCGAGAGGAAGTAGCACCCGAGGGCGATATCCTGGGTCGGGGTCTTGTTGGAGTCGCCGGAGGCAGGAGAGAAGATGGAGTTGGTCGAGAGCATGAGGAGGCGGCTCTCGAGCTGAGCTTCCACGGAGAGGGGGACGTGCACGGCCATCTGGTCGCCGTCGAAGTCGGCGTTGAAGGGGGTGCAGACCATGGGGTGGAGGCGGATGGCCTCGCCTTCGATGAGCACGGGCTCGAAGGACTGGATGGAGAGGCGGTGGAGGGTGGGTGCGCGGTTGAGCATCACCGTCTTGCCGCGGGTGACCTCTTCGAGGATGTCCCAGACCTCGGGCTTCTGCTGCTCGATCATCTTCTTGGCGGTGCGCACGGTGTGGCAGAGGCCAAGCTCCTTGAGGCGGCGGATGATGAAGGGCTCGAAGAGGGTGAGGGCCATCTTCTTGGGCAGACCGCACTGGTGGAGCTTGAGGTGCGGACCGACGACGATCACGGAGCGGCCGGAGTAGTCCACGCGCTTACCGAGGAGGTTCTGACGGAAGCGGCCGGTCTTGCCCTTGAGCATGTCGCTGAGGGACTTGAGGGCGCGCCCGCCGGCGCCGGCGACGGGACGGCCGTGGCGGCCGTTATCGAAGACGGCGTCAACGGCTTCCTGCAGCATGCGCTTTTCGTTGCGGAGGATGACCTCGGGCGTCTTGAGCTGAAGGAGGTTCTTCAAGCGGTTGTTACGGTTGATGACGCGGCGGTAGAGGTCGTTGAGGTCACTGGTGGCGAAGCGGCCGCCTTCGAGGGGGACGAGGGGGCGGAGCTCCGGCGGGATGACCGGCAGAACGGTGAGAATCATCCACTCGGGCTTGGCGTTGGAGGCGCGGAAGCCCTCGACGATCTTCATGCGCTTGGTGATTTTCTTGCGGGTCTGCTTGGAGCGGGTGTTCTCGATCTCCTGCTCCAGCTGCTCCATGAGGGCGTCGAGATCGACGCGCTCGAGGCAGTCGCGGATGACCTGCGCACCCATGCCGGCCTCGAAGGCGTCGAAGCCGTACTTATCGAGGGCCTCGTTGTACTCCTGCTCGCTGAGGAGCTGGTTCTCCTTGAGGGGGGTGTCCTTGGGGTCGGTCACCAGGTAGTCTTCATAGTAGAGGACGCGCTCGAGGACGGTGCTGGGGAGGTCCAGGATGGCGCCGATGCGGCTGGGGTTGCACTTGAAGAACCAGATGTGGCAGACGGGAACGGCGAGCTCGATGTGGCCCATGCGCTCACGGCGGACGCGGGCCTGGGTGACCTCGACGCCGCAGCGGTCGCAGATGGTGCCTTTGTGCTTGATGCGCTTGTACTTGCCGCAGGCGCACTCCCAGTCCTTGGTGGGGCCAAAGATGCGCTCGCAGAAGAGGCCGTCGCGCTCGGGGCGGTAGGAGCGGTAGTTGATGGTCTCGGGGTTCTTGACCTCGCCGTGGCTCCAGCCGCGGATGGTCTCGGGCGAGGCCAGGGTGATGCTCACCGCGTCATACTGCGCGGTGTCGGACAGCTTGAACAGATCCTTGCTCGTGGCGTAGGCGCTCATGTGGATCCTCCGGAAGAATGATTAAAGGGTCAGGGACGGGACGTGCGCGGGGGCGGCGGGGGCGGCGGGCGCCTCTTCCTGCCCAGGTTCGTCTTTGCTGCTCAGGAGCTTCATGTCCAGGCACAGGCCGCGGAGTTCGCTGACGAGCACGGAGAAGGACTCGGGCGTGCCGGCCTCCAAGGTGTTGGTGCCCTTGACGATGGTCTCGTAGATCTTGGTGCGGCCGACCACGTCGTCGGACTTGACGGTGAGGAGCTCCTGGAGGGCGTAGGCCACGCCGTAAGCCTCGAGCGCCCACACCTCCATCTCGCCCATGCGCTGGCCGCCGGCCTGGGCCTTGCCGCCGAGCGGCTGCTGGGTGACCAGGGAGTAAGGCCCCGTGGCGCGGGCGTGGATCTTGTCGGTGACCAAGTGGTGCAGCTTGAGCATGTAGATGGTGCCGACGACAACGCGCTGGCTGAAGGGCTCACCGGTGAGGCCGTCGAAGAGCTGGGTCTTGCCGTCGGGGCTGATCCAGGGCACGGTGCCGGGGGCGGTGTTGGCCTCCTGGTGCGCGCGGGCCTTGGCGAGGAGCTCGTCAATCTGGCTCTCCTGGCAGCCGTCGAAGACCGGCGTCTTCACGTGCATGCCCAGCTCGCTGCAGGCGCAACCAAGGACCGTCTCGAAGAGCTGGCCCAGGTTCATACGGGAAGGCACGCCCAGCGGGTTCAGCACGATGTCCACCGAGCGACCATCGGGCAGGAAGGGCATATCGCAGTCCGGCAGGATGCGGGAGACAACGCCCTTGTTACCGTGACGGCCGGCGAGCTTGTCGCCCACGGAGAGGTTCTTCTTCTCGGCGATGAAGACGCGCACCTGCTTGACGACGCGCTCTTCGTCGATCATGCCGTCCTCGCCCATGCCCTCGATGCCGATGATGTCAAGCTCGGCGAACTTGGGCGCGAACATGGCCTGGACGTCTTCGATCTGCTGCTGGTAGGTGGGCTGCTCCACTTCCTGGATGTGGTCGTGGGCGGCGGCGAGCTTGGCCAGGAGGGTCTTGCTGACCTTGCGGCCCTTGGGGATGATGACCTCGCCGGTCCGCGCATCGAGGATGTCCACGGTCAGCTTCTCGTTGAGGAAGCGGTCGCTGAAGGCCTTGGCCATCTCGTCGAGCAGCTGGGCCTCGCGGCGCTTGCGCACGTCCTCGGCGCGGCGGGCGTCGATCTCGGAGGCGTTGCCGGGCATGGCCGCGTCGTCGAGGTAAGATTCCACCGTGTCGCCGGCGTCCATCAGCTCGCCGCGGGCGGCCTTGGCGCGGCGGGTCTTGAGGGCCGCGCCGGGGTCGGCGTTGGTCACGCGCACGTCCATGACGATGCCCTTGGTGCCCGGCGGCACCTTGAGGGAGGTGTCGCGCACGTCTGCCGCCTTTTCGCCGAAGATGGCGCGTAGCAGGCGCTCTTCGGGGGCCAGCTCGGTCTCGCTCTTAGGCGTGATCTTGCCCACCAGGATATCGCCGGGCTTGACCTCGGCGCCGATGCGCACCACGCCGTCGCTCCCCAGGTTGCGGAGCATATCCTCGCCCACGTTCGGGATGTCGCGGGTGATTTCCTCGGGGCCGAGCTTGGTGTCGCGGGCCCCGCACTCAAAGTCCTTGATATGGATGGAGGTGAAGGTGTCGTTCTTCACGCAGCGCTCGTTGATGAGGATGGCGTCCTCGAAGTTGAAGCCGCGCCACGGCATGAAGGCCACCAGCAGGTTCTTGCCCAGCGCCAGCTCGCCGTCGTCGGTCGCGGGGCCGTCGGCCAGGGCCTGCCCCTTCACCACCTTCTGGCCCACACGCACGATGGGCTTCTGGTTCACGCAGGTGCCCGCGTTGGAGCGGCGGAACTTCTCCAGCACATAGCGCTGGCAGCCCTTCACCTTCTCGCCCTTGCGGACCTTCGCCGGGCAGGTGCCGTCCTCGGAGACCACGATTTCCGTGGCGGAGACGTAGGCCACGATGCCATCCTCTTCCGCCAACACCGTCACGCGGCTATCCGCGGCGGCGATGCCTTCCAGGCCGGTGCCCACGCGCGGACGCTCGGTCTTCATCAGCGGCACGCCCTGGCGCATCATGTTCGCGCCCATCAGCGCGCGGTTGGCGTCGTCGTGCTCCAGGAAGGGAATCAAGCCGGCCGCAATGGAGATCACCTGCATCGGGCTCACGTCCATCAGGTCGATCTCGTCGGGCGTCGCGGTCATGAATTCGCCGCGGCGGCGCACCTTCACGATGGGATTGACGAACTTGCCCTGCTCGTTGAGCGGCGCGTTCGCCTGGGCGATGACGTGCTTCTCCTCCTCATCGGCGTCGATGTAGAGGATTTCGTTGGTCACCTGGCCGTTCTTCACCACGCGGTAAGGCGTCTCGATGAAGCCGTACTGGTTGATCTTCGCGTAGATGCCCAGCGAGGAAATCAAGCCGATGTTCGGACCTTCAGGCGTCTCAATCGGGCAGATGCGGCCGTAGTGGGTCGGGTGCACGTCGCGGACTTCGAAGCCCGCGCGCTCACGGGACAGGCCGCCCGGGCCCAACGCCGAGAGGCGCCGCTTGTGCGCCAGCGCCGAGAGCGGGTTCGTCATGTCCATGAACTGGCTCAGCTGGCTCCGCCCGAAGAAGTCCTGGATCACCGCCGAAAGGCTCTTCGACGTCACCAACTTGATGGGCGAAAGCGCGCCCCCGTTCGAAGAGGGGTCATACGTGCTCATGCGTTCGCGGATCAGGCGCTCGGTGCGCGCCAAGCCCTGGCGGCAGGCATTCTCCAGCAACTCACCGGTCGTGCGGATGCGGCGGTTGCCCAAGTGGTCGATATCGTCCACAGAGGCGTGGCCGTTGGCGATGTTCAGCAGCAGGCGCAGCGCCTCCACCACCTCGATGCCGTCATCGGAAAGCACGCGGCGCTTCAGGTCCACCTTGTCCATCAGGCCCAGGCGCTGATTCACCTTGTAGCGGCCCACCAGACCCAAGTCGTAGCGGCGCTGGTCAAAGAACTGCGAATGCACGTAGCTGCGCGCATTGGCGGAGGTCGCGGGATCGCCCGGGCGCAGACGGTGATAGATGTCCTTCACCGCGTCCTCTTCGTTGCGCGCAGGGTCAATTTTGATCGTCTTCAGCAGCAGGCCCTTGTCGAACGACGTATCCACCACGTCGAACAGCGGGATGCCCGCGCGCGCCGCCAGGTCCACCAGCGCCGGCGTCACGGGGTCGTAACGACGCGCCAGCACACTGCCGGAATTGATGTCAATCAGGTCATCCTTCAGCACATACGCCGCCAGCTCCTCGTCCGACCACTTGTCCGCCGTCGAGATGGAGTGGAACGTATAGAACAGCTTCAAGATGTCCTCGTCCGAGCCATAGCCCAGCGTACGCAGGAAGGTCGTCACATAGAACTTACGCGCACGGCGGCGGCGGTCCAGATAGACCCACATGATGTCCGACGCGTCAAACTGAATCTCAATCCACGAACCATGGTCCGGGATGATGCGCACGGAATAAAGGTCATGGCCGTTCGCGTGCGTCGTCTTCTCCGAGCACACGCCCGGGCTGCGGTGCAGCTGCGACACAATCACGCGCTCCGCGCCGTTCACGATGAACGCGCCATCACGCGTCATCAGCGGCACTTCGCCCAGATACACATCGTCCTCGCGCACCTCTTCGCCGTCCTTCAGACGGAACGTCGCGTGCAGCGGCGCAGAGAACGTATCCCCTTCGCGCAACGCCTCAAAAGCCGTCTTCTTCGGCTTCTCCAGGTTATAGCGCACAAAATCCACCGTCAGGCGACCGTCCTTCGACGTCACCGGAAAGACTTCCTTGAAGATGGCCTGCAAACCCTTGTTCTGGCGCTTCCCCGCGCTCACGTCAGACTGCAAGAAGTCCGCGAACGACTTCGTCTGAATCTCAATCAGGTTCGGCGGCTGAATCACCGGCTTAAGCTTCCCGAACACGAAATCCTCGTCCTTGGCCATAGCCTCAACACCTCTTCATAGGGGTTCTCGACTCCGCCCCGCGGTCACCCGCAAGGCCGCTAACAACAAGGTAAGCCCCGGGCATCTCAGCCCGCAAACTCCGGCCTAAGCCGGGTCTCCGCGCGACAGTAGACTGCTGTATCCGCCGCGAAGACCTCGCCGCCTGGGGACACTACACCCCCAGACGAAACCCATCAAAGATAGCAAATCCACACCCCAAAAGCAAGCACTTTTTCAGAAGCGTGGAGGTTTGAAGGCTTGGAAACTTGGGAACGCCCCCCGGAGCGACAAACACAACGCCGGACAGTACCCCTTGGCCGTCTCGTCTTCGCGGCTTCTCTTTCCCCTGGGCACGCTTGGACGGCGGGCCTTCGCGAGCATCCCCTTAAAGGCCCTTTGCGCGACCCTATAAGGGTTGACCTCCGACCACTATAGGGTCTCGACCTCGACCACTATAAGGGTTGACCTCGGACCACTATAGGGTCTCACAGCAGACCGTTAAGGGGTTCGCAGGGGACCCTTTTGGGTTCTTAGGCGAGGGCCTCGACCACGGCGTCATCAAGCGCGTGATTCTCGGACTTGAAGTTGAGGCCAATGAGGTAAATAGGCTTGCCCAAGGCCTTGTAAGGCTCGGCGTAACCGCGCCCCTTGATTTGCGCGATGGCCTCGGCGGCGGTCTTGTCGACCTTGAACTCGAAGATGTAGACGTTGCGCTGGCTCTCGACCACCAAATCGGCACGGCCTTGGGCCTGCGTGTCCTCGGCAATCACGCGGAGGGCGGGGTGCGAGGCCAGCAGGGCATAGAGCGGACGCAGGTAACTGGATTCGTGCACGTGTGCCTCAGTGGAGCCGTAGGTCAAGTGCGCGTAGAGCGCCTTGAGCTTGGCGAAGAAACCTTGAAAGTCGCATTTGCCAAGAAGCGCACAGAGCGAGCCGTGGTAGTCGACCGCGAAGTCCTTGGTGGCATACTGCGCCAAGAGCGAGGCGAGGCCGCGGCGAACCTCCTCGTTGGGCACGCCGAGGGTGAAGCCCCACTCGGAGTAGTCCTTGATGGTGAGATAACCGCTTTGATAGAGGATGGAGACCGGCAAGATGGCCTCCAGGCGGCAGATGTCGAGCGCCTCTTCAGAGATGTTCTCCACGTTGTCGTAATCCATCTCCGTCAGCTCGTGGTCGGACAGATAGTTGATTAACACAGAAGGGGTGCCGGTCTTTGTCCACGTGGGTGCAAAGGTCGGTTCCTTCGGGCCGATGGTCTTGGCGACCGAGACGGGATTGTAGACCCGCACACTACTGTTCTTGGCGAATCGATAACCGTTGTACCACCGGCGGAGTTCGGCACGGTAGTCCTCATAGGAGAGACCCATCACCTGGGCATGCTCACGCATATCCTCGTCAAAGTTGGCCTCCAGCTCCTCCTCCGTGTAGCCCAGCAACGTGGCGTAGCGCGACTCCATCGTTAGGTCGTTGAGGTTGTTGAGCGCGGAGAAGACGGAGAGCTGCGTGAAGCGCGTCACGCCCGTCATCATCATGAAACGGATGTACGAGGCGTTATTCTTGATCTCACCGTAGAAAGAGGAGAGTGTCGCGCGGATGGCCGTGGCCTTTGCGGGATCGTTAAGCGCGGCGCTGACCGGTGCGTCATACTCGTCGATTAAGACGACCACGGGCTTGCCCCGCTCTCGGGCGAGGAAACGAATGGCATCGGAGAAGTTGGTGTCCGGGGTGACTGCGGGGTTGTAGGTGCCTCCTGCGGCTTCAATAGTCCGAGAGACACGCTCCACAAACTGTTGCGTGAAGAGCGCGAGCGTATCCACCTTCATCGTGGCGAAATTGAAGTGCAGGATGGGATATTCAGCCCAGTCGTAGTCTAGCTTGTCGATGGCGAGACCCTTGAAAAGCTCGCGCTTGCCGCGGAAGATGCACTCCAGTGTCGAGAGCATGAGCGACTTGCCAAAACGCCGCGGACGGGAGATAAAGTAGAAGGCATCGCCATCCCGTGTGACAAGGGGATAGAGCAAGTCCGTCTTGTCCACATAGCGATAGCCCTTCTCCCGCATAATGCGGAAGTCATAGACACTCTGTGCAATCATCAGACCCATGGCGCGCTCCTTATGCCGTCAGTATAGCATAACGGAAGCTAGCACGCCCCTGAGCGTAGAGAACGCCCCAATAGTGTCCGGGGGAAGTTGGGATTGCAAAGACACAAGGGTAGACGCGAACCGCTTCGGGTTCCATCGGCCGCTCTGCGGCTCCGCCGCTGACCACACCCATCGCCCTCCGTTTCCACCCGTCGCCCCGCGGGGGTGTTCCGTTTCCGTTCCCCGGAGGCGGCATCGACGCCCCGACCAATCAGCTAATCAGCCGGATTATGCTAAAATAAGGGGCGAAAGGATTGTTGAGATGACCGAGATTTGCGGAACGTTGAAGGGCGATGGGTTGCGGCTGGCCTTTGTGGTGAGCCGGTTCAATTCCATCTTCACGGAGCAGCTGTTGCAGGGCGCGCGCGACGCGGCCCGGCGTCATGGCGTGGCTGATGAGGCCATCACCGTGGTGCGCGTGCCGGGCGCGAACGAGATTCCCCTGGCGGCGGCAAAGCTGGCCAAGCGCGGCGGCGTGGACGCCATCGTGGCCCTGGGCGCGGTAATCGACGGCGCGACCGACCACGCGATGCTCATCAACACCTCCGTGGCGCGCGCCCTCTGCCAGATCGGTCTGGAGGCGGGCATCCCCGTGCTCAACGGCATCGTCTGCGCGCATAACCTCGACCAAGCCATCGAGCGCTCCGGGTCGAAGGCCGGCAACAAGGGCTTCGACACCGTCTGCGCGGCAATCGAGGCCGCGAACGTCCTGCGCCAGCTCTGAGGAGACCCCGCCATGTTTGACGACGAGACGCCCACCCCGGCCCCCGAAACCCCCGAGGCCGCGGAGTCCCCCACCCTACAGGAAATCGAGGTCATCGACCAGGAAGACACCCCCGTGACCTTCCCGGCGCGCAACCGCCGCCAGGGCCGCGCCTGGGCGCTACAGATGATCGTCCAGGCCGACCTCAATCCCTTTGTGGACGTGGGCATGATTCTCTCCCACTTCTGGGAGCAGCAGTGGAGCTACGAGCAGGAAAAGGCCCACCGCGACGACACCGAGCCCGGCAAGCCGCCGAAGCGCGAGCCCTACCCCGAGGAGCGCCTGGCCACCCACCAGCTGAAGCAGTTTACCGAAGACCTCGTCCGCGGCACCCTCGCCCGCCGCGAGGCCATCGACGCCGCCATCGCGCGCCTCTGCGACAACTGGAGCCTCGACCGTCTGGGCGTCATCGAGCGTAGCCTCCTGCGCCTGGCCTTCTATGAGATGGATTGGTTCGGCACGCCCGCGCCCGTCGTCATCAACGAGGCCGTGGATCTGGCCAAGTTTTTCGCGAACGAGGAGTCCGGCGCCTTCGTGAACGGCGTCCTGGATCGTCACGCGCACGAGCGCGCCTAAGAAAGGAAGAGGGCGATGGCGAAGTTGGCGGTGAATCTGGGCGGGGTGGCCATGAAGAACCCCGTGACCACGGCAAGCGGCACCTTTGGCTACGGCCAGGAATATGACCAGCTCTTCGACGTCTCGCGCTTGGGCGCGGTGACAGTGAAGGGCATCCGCGCCTGCCCCTGGCCGGGCAACCCCCTGCCGCGCCACGCAGAGGTCCCCGGCGGCCTGCTCAACGCCATCGGCCTGCAAGGTCCCGGCGTAGAAGCCTTCATCCGCGATGACATGCCCTTCCTGGTCGAGCGCGGCGTCCCGGCCATCGTCAACATCTGGGGCACCAGCGCCGAGGAATACGCCGAGGTCGCCGCCGCCCTCGACGGCCAACCCGGCGTCTCCATGCTCGAAATCAACGTCTCCTGCCCCAACGTCAAGGAGGGCGGCGCGAGCTTCGGCACCCGCGTGGAGACCTTCACGGAAGTGGTGCGTCGCGTCCGCGCCGCCACCTCCCTGCCCATCATGCCCAAGCTCGCGCCGAACGTCCCCGACGTCCGCCCCTTCGTCCGCGCGGCGCAAGAGGCCGGCGCCAACGCCGTGAGCCTCATCAACACCCTCCCCGGCATGGCCGTGGACCTCGAGACGCGCCGGCCCATCCTCGCGAACCGCACCGGCGGCCTCTCCGGCCCCGGCATCCATCCCATCGCCCTCAAGCACGTGTGGGAGGCCGCGCAGGTGGCCGAGGTCCCCATCCTCGCCATGGGCGGCGTGATGACCGCGAAGGACGCGCTGGACTTCATCTTGGTGGGCGCCACGGCCGTGGCCGTTGGCACCGCCACCTTCCTCGACCCCATGGCCCCCATCCGCGTGCTCGAGGGCATCGACCGCTGGCTGGATGACCACGGCATCGCCGACATCAACGACTTCCGGGGCACGCTCCAGCTCTGATGGCCCGCACCTTCCCAGACGACCTCCCCGCGGCGCCCGCCAGCGAACGGGTCGTCTTCGCGGCGCTCAAGGCGCGTCTGCCCGACCCCTGGCAGGTGTGGCACGGCGTGGCCTACTCCGCGGCGCAGACCGGCGCAGAGGGCGAGATGGACTTTGTGGTCGCGCATCCCGAGCGCGGCCTTGTGGTCATCGAGGTCAAGGGCGGCCAGCTGACCTGCCGCGGTGGCCGGTGGTTCCAAGACGGCCGCCGCCTGCGCGAGGCCCCCGCCGCCCAGGCCACCCGCGAGGCCCACGCCCTGGTGCGCGCCTGGGAGGCCCGCTTCAACGCGCCCCCGCCCTTCCCCGTGGCCCACGCCGTCTGGTTCCCCGGCGTCAAACCCTTCGTGCCCGAGCCGCTCGACCTCGCGGGTATCACGCTCTATGCCGATGATTTGCGCGACCCCGAGTCCGCCTTGGTGCGTCTGCTGGCCGCCGAGGGCCACGCCGTCAAGGCCCCTGTCGACTTCGCGGCGCTGGAGGCGCTCCTCTCCCCCACCGTCGAGGTGCACCGCGATTGGGTCCTGCGCCGCGACCTGCAGGACGCCTCCATCGCGCGGCTGACCGAGGAGCAGGCCCGAGCCTTCGACGCCTTCGCCGAGTTCCGCCGCTTCCGCGTGCGCGGGTGCGCCGGCAGCGGCAAGACCCTCCTGGCCCTCCGCCAGGCGCGCGTCTGGGCCGCCCAAGGCAAACGCGTCCTCCTCCTCCTCTGCTTCAACCTCCTCCTCGCCGAGCGCCTCCGCGAACTGGTGCGAGACGTCGCGAACATCCGCGCCGTGGCCGTCAACGACCTCTTCTGCGAACTCTTGGGCCGCGAGGACGACAAGTCCGAGGACTTCTGGACCAACCTTGCGCGCGACGCGCCCGTCCCGGCCCGGGAGCTCGGCGCCCGCCGCGCCTTCGACGCCGTCATTGTGGACGAAGGCCAGGACTTCTCGCCCGCGCACTGGGCCGCCGTCTGCGCCCTTGTGCCGGAAGACGCCAACTTCCTCATCTTCTACGACCCCGCGCAGAACATCTTCGCGCGCGACCCCACGGCCATGCCCCTCTTCGGCGGCCCCGATGCCGTGCTGACCACCAACTGCCGCAACACCCGCGGGGTCTTCGCCACCCTCCGCCCCTACGCGCCGGACGGCGTGCGCCCCTTCCCCAACGCGCCTGCGGGCGACGCCACGGAAATCTATCGCGCCGACAATCAAATCGCGCTCCGCGCCCGACTCCGCGCCCTGCTCGACCGGCTGATCCACCGCGAGGGCGTGCCTGCGGAGGACATCCTCTTAATCGGTGCCCGCGCCCTGCCAAACATGGCGTTGCTGGATATCTTGAAGACCTATCCCGGCCTCCGCTACTACACCTACCGCAAGTTCAAAGGCCTCGAGGCGCCCATCCTCATCCTCCTGGACGTGCGCGAAGGCGACCCCATGTGGGACCGCTCCGCACGCTACACCGCCATCTCCCGCGCCGTCCATCGCCTCTTCATCCTCGAACTTCCCCCGCAAACCCGCATGAGCACAAAGAAGCCCTCTGCGACAGAGACCTTCTTTGTGGGATGATTGGAAGCTTGGAAGTTTAGAGGCTTGGAGGAGCCCCGGAGGTTGGAGCCCGGGCCGCCGCCTTTGGCGGCGATGATGTCGGCTGATTGGCAGCGCCCTTTAAGGCTGATTTGCTGAATTGGCTGATTGGTGTTCTTGGAGGGGCTCCGCCCCACGTCCCCGCTGTTCTCCGTCGCCCGCTTGCGGGCGCTCCTGTATCTCTTGTATCTCCTGCATCTCCTGTTGGTCGTCTTGGGGCGTCCTTTTGGCACATCGCGGTAGGACCTATAGGACATATAGGACAACTAGGACGGCGGCTGACGCCGCTCTACACAACGCCTCACCGTCGCCCCGCAGGGGCGTTCTGTTCTCCGTAGCCGTGGAAGGTTTGGCGCTTCGCGCCTGCACGCTCTGTTCTCCGTTCTCTGGGGCGGCAACGCCGCCCCTTGGTTCTTCGTGTTCTTTGTGATAGCCGCGCAGCGTTCGGCCTCATCGCCGCCAAAGGCGGCAGCCCGGGCTTCAACCTCTGTGGCTCCTCCAAGCCTCCAAGCCTCTAAACTTCTAAGCTTCCAGTAGAGCGTCCTGCCGGCGGTAGCCGGCCCAAAATCTGCCAAAATCTGCGAAATCTGCGGTTCCCATTCTGGCAGTCAGCCGGCGGCAGCCGGCCCCTAATCGGCTCCAATCGGCGAAATCGGCGGTTTCTTTGCTCTATTTTCAAGCACTTAATCAGACTTCCGCACCCCTCTCCGAGAAACCTTTAAGTACCCTTTCTGAGACCCTATAGTGGTCCGAGGTCAACCACTATAGTGGTCGGGGTCGAGACCCTATAGTGGTCCGACCCGAAACCCTTAAGGGTCCGGGAAGGGCCCTTTTAGGGGAGGGTCAGCCACCCTCCGCTTTATAAAAAAGGGGCGGCAGGCATGATACCTGCCGCCCCATTTGTTGCCCCGCAGGGGCGTTGCCAAGCGTCCTCTTTGTTGAGGCGTGACGCGCCTCAGCGAAGAATCATCCAGAAGCGGCCGGAGGCGCGGCGGAGGACGAGGCTGTTCCCTTCACGCGTGACGGAGTAGTCCTGGCTCTCGACCCAGTTGCCATCCGCGTCACGGACGTAGACGGTGCCGGTGACGGCGGTGGTGCCGTTGAGGGAGGACCAGGCGAGGATGGGCTTGCCGTTGACGGCGGCGTCGGCGGGGGCATCGAGGTAGACGTTAATGTTGACGCGGCTTCCCACGAAGGTGACGGAGTCGGTGACGACGTTGGAGACGGTGGTGGTGCCATCGTCCTGGACGGCGGCGGAGACGTTGAGGCTGGCGCCATCGTGGATGGCGAGGTCGCCTTGGACGGTCAGCGTGGCGGGCAGGAGGGTGCCGGAGGTTTCGGTGGCGGAGAGGGTGCCGCCGGAGACGACCTCAACGTTGTCTTCGGTGGTGCCGGGCGCGCCGATGCGGCCGCTGCCGGCGAGGGTGCCGCCGACGGTGGCAACGGCGGGGCCGGCCCAGGTGCCGTTGACTTCGACGCGGGCGCCATCACCGGCGGTGAGGGTGCCGAGGGCGTTGTGGTCGGAGTTGCCGATGTAGACGAGGGTGGGATTCTCGGTGGCGTCCTCGGCCTTTTCGACGGTGAGGCCGGCGCGGATGGTGGTGCCATCCGTGAGGGTCGCGCCCATGAAGGTGACGCCGCAGGTGGCGGTGCGGGTGTTCATGGCGAGGGTGAGGGCACGCTCGGTGGCCCAGTCGCCGGGGGCGAGGTCGATGGTGGGCTCAACGCCGATAACGGCGCCCATCGGGGCGGTGAGGGCGGAGAGGCGAATGGCCTCGCGGGTGCCTTCACCGGCGCCGAGGCGGAGGGCGTTGGGCTCGGTGACCGTTTCGCCGAGGACGAGGGCGGCGCCTTCGGGCAGGGATTCGGGGTCGAGGATCAGGTGGCCGGACACGGGCTGGTAGACGAAGGTGGTGGCAGAGACCGCGCCGAGGACGGGGGAAGCGGTGGTGGAGGTGCCGGCGGCGCCTTCCCAGCGGAGGGTGAAGTCGGTGCTCTCCTGGGTGAAGGTGGGCTTGATGACCTCGCCGCCGACAATCGCGCCGCCAAGGGCGAGGGTGGTGCCGGAGGCCATGTCGAAGGTCGGCGTGAGGTCGCTGGCCTGGTAGTCGGCGGTGAGGCGGAGCTCGCCGGCGTCGATATCGAAGCGGTCAATGGTCTCGCCGATGAGGGAGGAGACGGTGAGGGTGCCCCGGCCGGCATTGCGGACGATGCCGGTGCCGTTGCCGGCGAGGCGGCCGCTGAGGGTGACGCCGGTGTCGCCGGTGAAGGCGAGGGTGGCGTCGTTGAGGTCAATCGCGGCCCCGGCGAGGTTGGTCTGGTCGCCGAAGGTGACGGTGCCGCCGAAGAGGGTGAGGGCGCCGGTGCCGCTGACGGAGGCGGGACGGCTGAAGGTCAGGCCGCCGGTGCCGGTCTTGAGGAGGGTGCCATCGATGGTGAGGGCGGAGGAGCCGGTGAGGGTGTAGTCGCCGCCGGTACCGGCCGCCTCGTCAAGGGCGTTGTTGGAGACCTGAAGGCCGGAGAGGGTCTGCGCCTCGCCCGTCCAGCTGATGGTGCGGAAGGCGGCGGGGATGTTGGCGTTGCCCGTCAGCGGGGAGGCCTCGGGGAGGATGACGGCGGGCGGGGTGTCGGTCTCGGTGGGCCAGTCGACGAGGCCGGTGCCGTTCTTGGCGACCCAGTTGAGGCCGGACCAGTCGGTGGAGGAGTCGGCATTCTCGCCGGTGGCGGCCCAGGTGTAGAGGATGTCGCCGCCGAAGGGCTCGAGGGTGACGGTGTCGCCGTTGTCGTGGAGGGTGTAGCCCGCGGCGGCAATCGCGGCGGCGTTGGACCCGCCAAGGATGAATTCACCGTTGCCCTGGCGATTGCCTTCACCGAAGGAGATCAGGGTGACCGCCTGCCGAGGCAGGTTGTCATTCGGGACATTGAGCACGACGGTGACGGTGCCACCGACGCGGCCGCCGTTGGCGAAGTTGAGGACGCCGGAGGAGGTGCCGGAGGGCAACAACTGGTCATTGCCGAAGGAGACGGTGGAGCCGGCATCCAAGAGCGGCAGGTTCTCGGTGTCGCCATTGATGGTGACGGCCCTGTCGGTAAGGGTCAGGGTGCCGCCGGCCTCGACGGTGAGGGCGCCGTACTGATCGAGGTTAAAGGTGTTGGCGTTGCCGCCGAAGGCCAGGGTGCCGCCGTTGCGGACGTTCCAATCAATGGTGCGGTCGCCGGAGGGGCTGGGCGAGACATCCGAGGCGGAGAGGCGGAGCGTGCCGCCCTCGATGGAGACGGGCAGGCCGAGCTCGAAGTTGCCGGAGGTGATGTCCAAGACGCCGGCGCCGGTCTTGGTGAAGGTGGCATCTTCAGGGGCGCCGGTGGGCGTCATGACGTTGCTGGCGGCGAGGTCGAGGGTGGCCCCCGCGGGGACGTTCACGGTGAGGGCGTCGTCAATGGCGAGGTTGTAGGTACCGAGGGTGGCGGAACCGGTGCCGGTGACGGTGACGGTGCCACGGAGGCGGGCGTCGCCATCGGTGCGGACGATGGCACCGGCGGGGGTGGTGGAGTCTTCGTCGTCGGCGCCGGCGGCGAGGGTAAGGGTCCAATCGGCGGAACCGAGGGCGTTCTCGTTCTGGAGGTCGAGGATGCCGCCGGCCGCGATGGTGGCGGTGCGCTCAGCCGCGCCGCCGCCGCTGAGGGCGCCGGTGAGGGCAAGGGTGGTGCCCTCGCCGACCTCGAAGTTCACGCCGCTATCGGTGGTGCCGCCCAAGCGGACGGTGGTGCCGGAGCCCAGGATGCTGAGGGTGCCGTTGCCGGTGAGGGCACCATCAAGGGCCTGGGTCTGCTCGACAAGGAGGTCGGCCGACATATCGCTCGGGAGGCCGGCCCCGAGGATGAGACGATAGTACTCGTGGAGGGTGCTGGCCTCGTCCTTGTCCTCGGGGAGGGTGAAGTCGAGGATAAGCTTGGCGCCGGAGGCAATCTCGAAGGGATGGCGGAGCTGGACGTCGGACTGGGCACCCATGTCAGCAGCCTGGAGGATGGGCCGCTGGAGGGTGAGGGTGCCACCGGAGACGGTGAAGGTGGTGTCGTTGCCATAGAGGCGGAGGAGGGACTCGATGGTGGCGTCGCCGTCGCCGAGCTTCCAGAAGGCGGCACCGACATCCACGCCGAAGAGCTCCCCGGAGGGATTCGGGGTGCCGGCGGCGATGGAGCCGCCCTGGTCGAGGGTGATGTCACCACCGGTTCCGCCGGTGAGGATGAGGCCGTAGACACCCCAGAAGGCCGTGGTGTTGGTGGCGGGGAGGCTCACCTCGGAGTTCGAGGGGTCATCGATGGTGAGGGTCACGCCGTTGGCGCTCTCCACGCGGGCGGTGGGAGAGGACGTCGGGTTGGAGGGATTGGCCGAGGTTCCCCCGTCGGTGGCGTTGCCGTCGGGAATCTGGACGGTCGCGTCGCCCTGGTGCCACTTGGCCTCAGACCAGCTGCCGGCGGCATCGGTCCAGCGGTGGGAGGCGCCGGAGGGAATGAGCCAGAGGTTGCGGATGGTGGCATCGGCGTCTTCCGGCACAGTGAGATTGGCCTCGGTGTAGGCGTCGACCTCGGTGCAGAGCTTGACCTCGGCGTCGATGGCGATGGCCTCGGGGCAGATGATGGAGCCATCGGCGGTGAGGCCCGTGGGCGAAGCGCCGAAGTTCGTCAGGCGGACGGGCGCATCGATGCTCGTGGGCATATTCGTCAAGCGCACGTTGAGCGTGCCCGCGAAGTGGACGGAGGGAGGCGTGGCCTCCTCGCCCGCCGAGGTCGTGGTGAGCGGGTTGTCCACGCCGAGGTTGACCTCCAGAATGGCGCCGCTCTCGAAGGTGAGGTCGCCCTGGAAGAGGAGGCCGACAGCGGATCCGCCCTCAGGAATGTTCGTGTCGCTGCGGCCGGCGGTCTGCCTGAAGTGGTTGGGATAGTTGCCATTCCACTGGGAGGTGGCCGGCACCCAGGTGACGTCGGCCGGGAAGCCGCTGAGGAGGGTGGCACTGGTGGCGATGGTGACATCAAAGTCATCGCTGACGGTGCCGGTGCCTTCCATGCGGGTGCCGCCCTGGACAGTGATGGTGCGGGCCGCGGTGTCCGCCGGGACCTCGAGGACGTCGTCGCCCATGTTCAGGCGGAAGGTGCCCTCGCGGATCTCGATGTTGCTGTAGGGATCGGTGCCGCCGCCATCGCCGTTCCCGCCGCCATTGTAACCGATGGACTGGCAGACGTTCTGGGTCTGGACCCAGACACCGCCGCCGACCTTGACCAACGTATTGTTGCTTCCACCGCTGCCGGCGTAGATCGGGTAGTGGGAGAAGAGCATGGCGCCATTGGCGACGTCGAGGTAGCCGTGCGTGGTGGAGGCCTCATCGCCATAGTTGGAAGACATTTCGGCGTAGGGCAGGAGCACGATGGAGTTCTTACTGTTGGCTCCATTGTCAAGGTTCGAGCGAATGCCGAGCATGCCATCCGTGACCTGAATGCGGCCGCTCCGGATGTTGAGAGCCTTGTGATTCCAAGCGTTGGAATCGGCCGAGGCGAGGTAGTAGCGGGAGTCCCCGGACGAAACGAAGTCAAAAACGTCATGCACGGAGGCATTGGTGCCGCCGGACTGTTTCCACAACGTCTGCTGGAACATGCCGCTTTCGAGGCGGATGGAGGGGAGCTGGGTGGCGGCGGCGTTGTTCTTGAAGGTGTTGCTCGCGTCGGAACCGTTGTAGTGGACGATGCCGCCGTCTCGGGCCAGGAAGGTGCCGTTGGGGAAGGGCCGCTGGTTAACGCCGCGGTCGTTGTTGTTGAACTGAAGCGTGGCGCCGTCCGAGACGATGACCTTGCGGTCGGCGGGGAGGCTGGAGTCGGCGACTGCGGCCATCGTGACGGTGCCGGAGGAGACGCGGAGGAAGGCGTTCTCGGGATCGTTGTCGCCGGTGGGGAGGTTGTTGAAGGCGACACGGAAGTTGCCGCCGGCCCAACCGAAGGAGCCGCCGCCGGTGATGGTGTAGGGATAGTTTGCGGAGGTGTCGGAGGTGACGGCGGTCACCCAGAGGGTGCCGTTGTCAATCTCGA
Organism: uncultured Kiritimatiellota bacterium; assembly: GCA_944389945.1. Lineage (GTDB taxonomy): Bacteria > Verrucomicrobiota > Kiritimatiellia > RFP12 > DVOR01 > Spyradenecus. The sequence continues at coordinate 39,960 of CALXOF010000014.1, forward strand.
AGTTGTGGCCCACGGACTGGGTGAGGCGGAGGGAGCCGGCCTTGGTCTTGCGGAGGGTCGCGCTATGGGCGGCGGTGTCGCCGTAGCGCCAGCGCCAAGCGTTGTCGAGGGTGCCGGCCTCGGGCTCGGGCACCTCGAGGGTGAGGCCGGAGCCGAGGAGGACCTCGGGCGGATTGGCGAAGACGTCTTCCGCGAAGGTGATGGTGCCGGCGGAGGTGACATCGGTGAAGTCGAGGCCGCCGGTGGAGAGGAAGCCGGGCTCACCGGTGACGGTGAGGGTGGAAACGCCGTCGAAGCGGAGGAAGGGCAGGGCGACTTCGCGGTCGACCTGGAGGGCGGAGGAGGTGTCGCTGAAGCGGGCGTAGTGGGGGGCCTCGGCGGTGGCGTCAGTCCAGGCGCCGACGGTCTCACCATTGAGGAGCCAGGCGGAGTCGTCGCCCCAGCGGGAGCCGGTGAAGCGGTAGTAGACGGGGTCGGTCTCGTCCAGCGCGACGAGCTGGAGGCCGGCGAGGCCGACGGCGGTGGTGCTATTGCTGTCGCAGGCGGCAATCTGGATGGAGCCGCTGTCGGAGCCCTCAATGCGGAGGTGGAGGAGGTTGAGGCCCTGGACGAAGCCCTGCTCGGAGTAGCCCTGGCCGGCCCACGTGACGACGTTGCCGGCGGTGGAGGTCCAGCCATTGACGAAGGAGTAGGTGCGCCAGGCCTCGTTGCCGACCTTCACGCGGATGGCGGGATAGGTGACGGCGCCATCGTCGGAACCGGCGAAGAGGAGGTAGAGGTCGTAGCGCGTGAAGGGGATGTCCGAGACGCGGACGGTCCAGCCAGTGTTGGCGCCGGGGGACTCGAGGTCGTCGACAGCGTTGAAGGCGACGGCGGCGCCGCGGAGGAAGCCGGCGGCGAGGCGGGCATTGCCGTTGAGGGAGCGGTTGTTGACGGAGCCGAAGCCGTTGCTAGTGCTATAGGCGTAGGCGAGCGTGGCCCTCATGGGGTTGTTGTTGTCATCGACCAAGCCGGTGACGGTGAGATCGGTCTGGTAGGCCTCGTGGTTGGCACCGGAGGTGGTGAGGGAGGTGCCGGTGCGGGCGGCGATGTTGTTCCAGTAGACGCCGGCGTAGGGGACGGGGCCGCAGGGGGAGGTCTCGGCGGGGAGCCAAGAGGGGGTGCCCTCGGTGCCGGCGGCGAAGGAGATGTTGATGGCGGCGCGGCCCTCGGCAACGCGATAGAGGATGACGGAGGTGCCGTCAACGGTGTACGCCGTCGCGCTGGGAACGAGGGCCTGGAGGAGGGCGACCTCGGGGCCGGCGGGGGTGATGTAGACCAAAGAGGTGAGCCACTCGTAGACCTTCACCTCGCCCTCATTGGGCGGCGTCTCGCGGCGGAGGTTGTAAGAGTAGGTGATATCAGAGTCCACGGTCTCGACAGTGGTCTCACCGTCCACCGTCGTGGCGCGGGCAACGCGGATGGAGGAGAAGGTGGTGGGGCCGCTCAACCCAATGAGAATGCCGGGAATGCTCCCCGAGAAGTCCTCAGGCAGGAGGAGGACAACGTTGGCGGTGACGCCCTCTTGCGGGTCGAAGGTGACCGCCTGGTCGCGATTGCCCACATTGGCAAGGGAGGTGTACCACGCGCGAGCATCCCAGAGGAGTTGATAGTTGCCGGTGGCTTCGCCGAGGCCTTCGAGCTCGCGGTAGTAGGTGACGGTCGGCATGAGGTAGAGGCCGTCGGTGCGGACCTCGAGGCCATAGCCGGCCTCGGTGAGGGACTCGCCGGGCTGGAAGGCGACGTTGACAGCCTCTGGGGCGTTGGCCCAGGAGACAACCTTGATGGGCTCGCGGCCGGCCGCGTCGGCGGGCTCGGTGAGGGCCTCCACGAGGTAGGCCTGGCCGCCGGTGAAGAGGGCGGTGTCGGCGCGGAGCTGAAGGGCGCCGGTGGGGTCGATGGCCAGGGTGGCGCCGGGCGCGACGGTGAGGGTGGTGACGGAGAGGCCGGCCTCGATGGTGGCACCGGACGCCACGGTAATCGTGCTGGCGACATCGGTGAGCGCGGCGGTGCCGCCCAGGGTGCCTTCCTCAACCTCGACTTCGACAAGGTTGGTGATTTCAGGCCACTCGAGGGTCATGCGGCCGGGGCCACGCTTGACGAAGGGCGCGGGGTCGGTCTGGTTTTCGCCATCAGGCGTGGTGGAGCCAAGGTCGGCCGCAACACGGAGTGTGGAGCCCTTGTGCACGTCCAGGAAGAGTGCATCGTCCTGGCCGCCGTCGCCGAAGATACGCATCGTGGCACCCTCCACCGTTTGGATGGTGGCGGTGATGCCTTCGGTCAACAGGCCGGTGGTTTCGCTATCGGGGGTTGCATCGACCTTCGGGTCGGCGGGGTCGCCTGCGTCGCCGACACCGGCGACAGTAAGGGTGGCGCCGCGTACGAAGTCCACGCCGAGGCCAGAGGCGCTACCATCGTCGATGGTGAGAGTGGCGCCATCGCCGTCGAAGCGCAGGCCATAGGGCGTGTGCTGCCAATGGGTGCCGGAGCCGTAGACGCACTCCAGGGCGGAGCGGTAACCGATGACGATGGGTTGGTTCGTCCACAGCGAAGCATTGCTGGTGGCGTTGGACATCTGCCCCCACCCGGCGATGAAGCCGCGGTGCCCGCTGAAGCGGAGGGTGCCGCCGTTGCGGAGGGTGAAGCCGACGAGGCCATTCTTATAGAGCGGCGTGCCATCGGCGGCCAGGAAGTAAGGATTGTCGCCTCCCTCGCCACGGGTCATCGTGAAATCGAGGGTCGCGCCGTCGCGGATTTCGAAGGTGCCGGAGAAGGCGTTGTTGCCGCCGGTGGAGGAGGTGCCGTCGAACTCGACGGTGCCGCCGCTGACGGTGCCGTCATCGGCGACCTGGCCGGCGATGACGACCTGGCCTTCGCCCCGGAGGTGTGCGGCATAAGCGGAGAGCTGCTGGCACTCGCCGGCGTGCGGGGAGAGGGTGAGGTAGACGGGGTTCTCGGAACCATCGAACCAGACGCCGTGCGGGGAGGTGCCGGTGACGTTGATGTTGCCGTCGCCGACGAGGCTGGCGGTCTTGCCATCGGCGGAGAGGGCGCCGGCCAGGCGGATGGTGGAGCCGTTGGCGGAGATGCCGCGGTTGGCCGCGCCGGTGTTGATGGGCACGTCGTAGGTGGCCGCGCCGAGCGCGATGGCCCTCACGGTGATGTCGTTGGCGTCCTCGGCCGCGTCGACGGTGGTGGAGGTCGTGGTCTCAACGGCGCTCAGGTCGATGCGGTCGCCGGGCTCGGTCTCGGAGAAGGTGTAGTCCAGGTCGCCCTCCATGGAGAAGGCGTCGGGACGCGGTGCGTCACGGACGGAGACCTCAATCTTGGTGTCGCCATTGGCCGCGGGGAAGGTGACACCCGCGCCGTTGCGGAAGGTGGTGCCACCCTGCCACGGGCCGGCCTCGCCGTCGGCCCACATGCCGGTGGACTTCGTGACATCCCAAATCACATCGGTGACGGTAATCGGGCCGCCCGCGCCGAAGGTGACGGTGCCGTTGCCCTCGTTGACCGTGACGTTCGCGACGGCGAACTCCTCGCCATCGAGGAAGAAGCGGATACCATCCTTGCCCGAATCCGGCAGGTCGATGGTGCCGGCGATGCGGGCAACATAGGGGAAGCCCGACGTGCCAGACTTACGCGTGGCACGGCACTGAGCCCCGGCCTGGAAGTTGACCGTGCCGGTCACCTCATCGAGCTCCGTCGCGCCGCCCGTCGTCTTCAACGAAACAGTGTACTTTTCGGACTCGGTGTTCGCAGTCGGACGAGTCGCACCGGTCGGATTGGAGATGACCGTCCATTCCTCTTCACCCTCATAACGAACACTGAAAGTCCAGGCCGAGGGGAAACGGCTCTGCTGGTCGGAACACCAGAAGGTATAGGAATCGAAGACGCGCCCAGTACCAGCGAAGTCGATGGTAGCGGAACCCGTTCCGCTGTTGTTAGTGATGGGATACCACTTGTTGCCCTTGGCAGCACCGGTGTAGGTTCCAGAGGTGCCATCGCTCGGATTCGTCCAAGTCCCGCCCGAATCCGAATTGCCGGTGACACCGTCAATCAGGGCATTGCTGTATTCATTGCCACCCTCAGACCAAGTCGGAGCAGACCTATTCCCGGTGGCGGAGATGGTGGTGCCGCTAGGCCAGTCGACCTTTTCGTTGCCCTGATAGAGGCAGAGCTCCTGGATGGCGGTGCCGTCGGAGTTGCCGACGCCGGCGGGGATGTCCAGCTTGATGGCGACGACGGGGACGGTGCGGGCCCCCCCGGAGGCTTCGTTCTCGCCGGTGAAGCCGCGGGACTCGAAGGCGGCGCCGTCGGCGACGGTGACGGTGGCGTTGCCGAGGCCGTTGGCGTTGGCGAGGGCGACGGTGCCCTGCGGGACGGCGATGGCGGCAGTGGACTCGGCGGTGTTGGCGGCGTTGAGCACCAGGGTGCCATACTTGCCGGGGTCGAGCGTGGTGGGGGCGTCCGTCGTGCCGGCGAAGGTCACCGGCATCGTCATGTCGACCTCGGCGGGGGTGCCCGAACCGAAGCGGATGGCGCCGCCGGTGAAGGTGATGGTCTTGGTGCCTTCGCCGCGCTGGCCGAGGCCGCCGGAGGTGGGCTCGAGGGTGCCGCCCTCGGTGAAGGTGACGAGCAGCCTCGAATTGGCCCCACTGGTGCTGAAGGCGCCGGTGTTGTTCGCGTCGTTGCCGAGGCCGTTGGCGAGGGCGAGGACGCCGTCGCCGGAGACATTCAGGGTGAGGGTGCTGCCGTTGATCCAGCTGTGGAGCTGGGAGGTCTCGAAGCGGCCGCCGCTGAGCGTGTAGTTCAACGTGACGGGGACGTTGGTGTTCACGCCAATCAGGAAGCCGCGGTCACCGGCGGCGGTGCCGACGGAGAAGAGGCCCCCGGTCTGGGTGTAGGTGTAGGTCTTCGAGTTGTCGCGGAACCAGAGGGCCTTGGAGGAGAGGTCAACGTCGTCGCCCGCCTCGATGAGCAGGTCGGGGAGGACGTAGGCCTGGTTGCCGCTAACGGCGAGCGTGGCGTCGCGGAAGGCCCAGGTCATGCCCTTGTACGCCGTGCCGTCCCAGCTCGCGGTGGAGGAGACAGGATAGTCGCGGCGGAGGGTGCCGGTGGAGGCGGGGTCGACAAGGAGGGTGACGGTGCCGTCGGAGCGGTCGAGGGAGGTGCCGCCGTCAAGGGAGACGGCGATGCCGCTGTCCGCGCCGAGGGCGAGGGTGGCGCCGTCGGCGATGATGTAGGGCACGCCGTTGTTGTCGAAGGCGGCCTCGAAGCGGGAGGTGCCGTCGGCAGAGGCGAAGTCCACGCCGACGCAGGGGAAGCGGACGGTGAGGTCGGCGAGGCCGTCGGCGTCCAGCGCGGCGAGGGCGGCGCCGCCCCCCTGCTCGACCTGGAGGGTGAGGGCGCCGTCGCCCGAGGCGGAGATGCGGGCGGCCTGGAAGTTGAGCGGGAGGGTGAGGGTGACGTCGCGCCCTTCGGGGACGGAGAGGGTGAGGCTGTTGCCGGCGGCGCTCTCCCAGTAGGCGGCCTCGCCGTCGCGGTCAAGCGCGACGTCCGCGAGGGAGAGGACGTCTTCAGTATGGTCCGCCCAGTCGAGGGAGTAGTTGGCGGCCTCGGCGGCGGCGGGCTCGGGCACCTCGATGACCTGGACGGCGGCGACGCCGGTGTAGAGGCGGCCATAGACGGAGGCGGGGAGGGAGACGGTGACGGAGGGCGCCGTGATGACATCGGTGAGGAGGACGTTGTTGCCCTGGCGGAAGTAGTTCGCCGTGTCGATGGTGGTGGAGCCCCACTGGGTGTCGCCGGCGACCTTACCGAGGCCGGTGACGTTCTTGCGGACGTAGCCGGCGGCGTCCATGGCGTAGGTGTCGGAGCCGACGGTGACGGTGGCGAAGGCGGCATCGCCGATGTCGCAGGAGAAGACGAGGGCGAGGCGGTAGCTATTGAAGGGCACGTTGGCGACACGCAGGGTGGAGGCGGCGGTGTCGTTCAGCCACACCTGGAGGAGCGAAGGCGCTGTCCCCGTGACGGTGGCGGTGGCGGAGGAGGAGACCTGCGTGGGCTGGGCGGCCTCGCCCTCGCCGCGCGTGGCCTGGACGGTGGCCGCGCCGCCGATGTCGGAGACGTAGAGCAACGCGCTGGAGAAGAGGCCTTGCAGGTCGTTCCACGCGGCGACGGGCACGGCGTAAGCGCCGGGCGCGGCGGGGGTGGAGGAGAGCGGGTTCGCGCGGGTGGAGAAGTTCACCGAGACGGTGCGGGCCAGGCGGTCGGAGGTCGCCACCAGGTAGAGGCCGCGCTCACCCTGCTCGATGGAGACGATGACGCCCGCGGGAGCTTCCCAGCCAGTGAAGGTGGGCGTGGTCTCGACGGAGACCTGACCGCTGGCCAAGCAGAGGCTGGCGGGGACGCCGTTCACGGCGCCGGCGGCCCAATCGTTGAGGGCCGTGGCCCACGCGGTGAGGTCGAAGGTCACAGGGACGCTGAGGCCCAGGGTCTCGGTCTGGAGCAGGGTGTGGGGCTCGGTGCCGGAGGCGAAGATGACGGCGCTGAGGCCCTCGAAGGAGACATCCTTGATGCCGATGCCGCCATCGGTGATGGTCAGCTTGCCGCCGGCGGTCTCGGCGTTGAAGATCCAGTAGTCATAGACGGAGGCCGTGGACTGGTCCAGTTTATACGGCGTGTCGTTGAGGGTCTGGGTGTGGGGCTGGACGACGGCGTTGCCGGCGAGCTGGGCGTAGAGGCCCTGGCCCTGGTTGCCCTTGACGTAGACAGGCGTGGCCGTGGAGACGGCGTTGTTCACGTTGCCCGAGTAGGCAAAGCCGCAGGCGGCCGTCGCATTGTTACGGAAGGCACCCATGAAGAGGGGCACGCGGTAGGGCAGGAGGGATTCCGCGCCGGCGAGGTCGAGCGCCAGGGTGAAGACAACGTTCGCGACGTTGGGCACCAGGCCGCCCTCGGCCATCGCCAGCCAACCGTCCGCACCGGAGGGCGAGACGGGGATGCGCACCGCGCCCGCGCCGTGGGACTCAAAGCCATCCACCACCGTGAGCACATCAGAAAGAGCCAGGGTGCCGCCCTCGAGGCTGACGGAGGGCGCCTGCGCGGCGACCGTGGTCTCGAAGGTGCCGCCCTCGAGGGTAAGGATCGGGAGGGTGGTGAGGGCGGAGGTGACAGTGCCTTCGCCGCGCACGGTGGCCTCAAGGGCCGTAGAGAAGAGGTTCGAGCCCACGGCCACGGTCAGGGTCACACCGCGGGAGGTCTCGAGGATCGGGTCGCCCGTGACGGTGGTGACGATGCCCGCCGTGGTGCCATTCCACGTCCAATCCTGCCACGCGCCCAGCGCGCCGCCATTGAAATGCATTTCCAGGGTCGCCCCGGAATAAGTGGCACTATAAGTCCTGAACCCATCGGAACCGATGAGGAAGCGACCACCGTTGAGATTGATGACGCCGATGGACTGGGAGCGACGGGCCACGCCCTTGACGCGCACCTCCGCATTGTCCTCGACCGTGATTGTGGTCGTTTGATTCGAGCCGTCGTTGGTGAGCAACATAGTCGCCCCGGTCGCGACAAAGCGAGCATTGTCGCGGAAGACAAGATTGCCCGTGCCGGGCCAGTCGGCGAGTTGGAGGGTATTGTAGTTGGAAACCTCATTGACCGCCCCGGTGACGGTGATGGCGGCATTGTCCTCCACGATCAACGTGCCATCCGAGGCATTCAAGCAACGCATATGGATACGCGAGAGGGTGGCCCTGGCGTTGTCACGGAAGGTGACGGAGCCATTGGCAATCTTCAAGCCATTGGCATTGCCGGTGCCGGTCATGGTAAGGCTGGCGTCACCGGAGAAGATGAGGGTCGAGACCGTGGGGCCATTCGACGGGTTGATTGTCCCAACGGTGACATCGCCGGCAGAGAACTCAATCAAGCCTCCGTTGCCAAGGTTCAGGTTGCCGGTGAAGCCGGCGGCGAACTCGGTCTCGTAGGCCGAGGTCGTGGTGTAGGTCTGGCCGGCCTGGCCATAGGCGTAGTCGTAACGGACGCGTTTGGGGTTGGTGCCGATGGTCGCGGGCAGAATGTCGGTGTCGGCGCCCAGGGCCAAGATGGTGTCGTTGAGGAAGTGCCAAGTGGCGGTCGCGTTGGCCGCATCGGTCACACGCAGGGCGTGGCCCTGGCCATAAACAGTGATGGAAGAGACCGTGGTGGCAGCGTCGAAGGTGAGCGTCGCGTCGCCCGCCAGCGTCAGCTCGACGGCGTCGCCCGCACCGGGGGCGTCCTCGACGTCGGCGCCGTTGATCGTCCAGGCGAGGTCGGCCCAAGCGTTTTCCCCGGCCGCGAGCGTGGCCTGGTAGACCCGCACCGCGTCGAGGTTCGGCAGGTTGTCAGGGGCGTTCTCAATCAGCTGGAACGCCGCCACGCGGCCCTGGGTCTGGGTGACGTCCACGTTGTTGCCGGAAGCGGCGGGCTTGCTCCACCACTCGAGCTTGAAGTCTCCCGTGAGGCCGGGGATGACCATCATGTTGGTGCCCTCGACGAGGGAGCCGTCTTGGGTCGGGGCACCCCAAGCATGGGTCGTGTCCTTGACCTCATCCGGCAAGGCGCCGACCGTGGTGGCCTGGGGCGTATCCGCCAACGTGGTCAACGTGGTGCCTTCATAGTAATAGAAGGTGCCATTGACGCGCTTAGGCAACCACTGCGGGGAACCGCTGTCGGTGCTCATGTAGATGACGGCGGTGTAAGTGTCCCAGTCCTCGGGCACATTCACGGTGGCATAGGGGATGCCGCCGGAACCTTGACCACCGGAGAGGGAGTGGCCGTTGGCATAGCCAGCGAGAATGGGCTGATTGTCTCTGCCAATTCCGAGACGATAGGTGTGATAGAGGCCGAAGGTGATGGCACCGGTCAGCGTGCGGGTCGCGGCACCGGCGTTCGCGCGGTCGGCGTTCGCCACCACGATGGCGTCCACCGTCTGCGTGATACCCTGGCCGGAGACCGAGGCCGCAGGTTGCGCCCAGTACGCGCCCAGCGTGGCATAGTCCGTGTTGGCGGCACCGATGTCTGTCGCCGTGAGCCTGCCGGCGTTAGCGTTGCGGGTGAAGTCCCAGAAGTTGAAGGAGATGGATTCGGATTCGTCAGGCTGGGTCTCGGGATAGGCAGCATCGGGGAGGCGGACGCTGACGGTGATGCCGGCCTCAGTGGCGGAGACGGTGGCGGTGGCGCCATACTTGAGAGCGGAGACCCAGGCGGTGACCTGCGTGGGGTCGATGGTCGCGTCAAGGACGGTCACGGTGTGGGACTGCCCCTGCGGAATGGCGCGGTATTCATCGTCGGTGAGCAAGTTCTGCCCGTCGACGCTGAGGGCGAGGGAACCGCCGCCCACAACGGTGAGAGAGTCATAGGCGGGGAGCGCCCCGGAGACGGTAAGGATGGAAGCATCCGTGGTCTCGACCATCAGGCGCGCACCTTCCGGCGGCACATCGACGGTCGTGCCGTCGGCCACCTTCGTCCACGCACCCGCGGAGGTCCAGTCCTCCGTCCCATTCACGGTGCGGGTGTAAAGCGGCATCGGGGCAATGGCCACGACCTGTACGCCGGCGATGAAACCGCGCGCCGTGACGCCGGACGGCAACTGCCAGTCCAAACCAGGGCCGGCGGTCGGGTCTTCGGTATCGGAGACCTCGATGGTGAGCGTCCCATCCATACCGACGGTCGCGGGAGCCTTGAGGACCGTCTTGCCGAGTGCCGCACCGTAACCCTGCGTCACGACATTGTAGCTCATATCGCCCCACCCCGTCGTGGGAACGGTGTCGGAGGCCGTGGGCTCGGACGCATCGGCGGCATAGGTGTACCACAGGGCGGAGCCGCCGCCAATGACCTTGACGGGAGAGATCGGAACATTATTGGCGTCACGGGTGTGGAAGTAGACCACGACCTCATACTGGCCGGCGGGGAGACCCGTGAAGGCGTAGCGCGAAGGGCCATCGGTGGTGCCCTTCATCATCAAGTCCCCATAGCCGGAATGATACCACGGACCACCGGCATTGACAACGGAGAGCGAGACCCCGGTCTGCGTGGTGCCGTCCTGGCGGCGCGGGTTGGTGACGGTGTAGGAAGTGTCCCGAACCGTATTCCAGTTGGCGCCGGCGACCTGATAGCCGTCCATACCATAGAGCGTGGAGGCAGAGAGGGGATCCCAGAAGGTGTCGAAGGACAGCGACCAGGGATAATCGCCGGAACCAAGACTGAGGTAGAGACCATCCTCGCGAGCCTCAACGGTGAAGTCGAAGCCTTCGAGGACATTGGTCAGGGTGACCGTGCCGCGCCACACACCGGGGAAGACAAGGTGTCCGTTGGGTTCGGAAGCGATTTCGGCCGCCAGAGCGAGATTCACGGCGGAGAGGTCGACCGTCAAGTCATTGCCAACGACGAGAGTCTGAATGTTGGCGGGCAGGGTCGGCGCCGTGAGGCCGGTGAGCGCATAGGTGAGCGGCTCGCCCTCGAGGAGGACGTAGCGGGCGGTGAAGCTCTCGAGCGCCGTGAAGAGCTCTTCGGCCCCGGCCTTGACGGAGAGGGTGGCGCGGGCGGTGAGGGTGGAGGCATCCTCATCGGCGGCGGCGAAGACATCGGAGGAGCCGTTGGTGCGCGTCCAGGGGGCGTTCGCCGTGAAGAGTTCGGCGGGGGTCTCGCCCTCGCGGATGCGCCAGGCACCGGTGGTCGTGGCGAGGGCCTTCTCAATCTGCACGTCGCGCAGGGCGGCGGGCCAGATAATCAAATCGTCAAGCTGGAAGGTACCGGCCCCGTTGGTGTGGTCAGGAACCGAATTGCCACCCAAACCCTTGCCGATTTGGATGCCGGTGTAGGTGTTCTCGAATGTCCCATCGACCTCACCGACCTGCTCGCCGTCCACATAAAGGCGGATGCGCGTGTCGGTATGGGTGATGAGCACATGGTGCCAAGCGTTGGCGCCGCCGAGTCCAAGGTCGGCCGTCACGAGCGCGTCATAATCGGTATTGCCGTTGTTCCGCCGCCAAAGGACGACTTCGTTGGCGGTCTCGCCCGTGGTCAGGAAGAGTGCGCCGGGGCTGGTGAAGCCGGCTTGCACGCCGGCATGGAGCAGGGTGACCTGAGGCGCCGCCTCGGCGACATTGAGATAGAGGCCCAACGTCCATGCGCCGGAGAAGCTGATGCCCGTCGCATAGGGCGAGCCGGCGGAGAGCGCCTGACCGTTCTCGGAAGTGACATAGACCGCGTTCTCATTCGTCAGCGCGGTGGCCTCGGAGCCGGTGGAAGCCAGGTTCCCATCAAAAGCGTAGTGATAACGCGCCTGAGGAAGGTCGTCGGAGTAATCGATGATGGCGCCGACGTTCCAGATGGTGATGGCGGAGCCGTCGACGGTGTAGGAACTCTCGGGGGCCGCGTTGCCGTCCGGGCGCTGGAGGGTGAAGGAGGCGTCGGTGTCGGCGCCGAGGACCGTGAAGCTGAAGGGGAAGGTGGCGAAGTCGGCGAAGTCCTCGCCCAAGACGATGACGTAGGGCTGGGCGTTCGCGCCGCGATTAGGGATGAAGCCCGCGGGGAAGTAGAGGTTGCGGTCGTCGGGGGTGTTGTAATAGATGGTACCGCCCTCAACGAGGGAGAAGTTCTCCACGGAAGCGTCATCCGCGCCGACCATCGCGGGACGGGCGGAAGCGGCGGTGCCGGCGGCGGTGAGCGTCACGGAGCCGGCGGAGATTTCGGTGTAGGCCGCGAGGGAAGCTCCGCCTTGGCCGTCGACGGTGCCGCCGGCAACCTCGAGGGAGGCGACCTTGGTGGTGGACAGGGTGAGCGTGCCACCCTCGGCGCGGAGGGTCGCCACCTGGCCAATCTGCGCCTCGGTGGGGGCGAAGGTGCCGCCGGCCACCGCAAGGGTGGCATCCGTGGCATTGAGGAAGCTACCCGTGAAGGCGCCTTCGGCGTCGGCCAAAGCCAGACGCGTGGCACCGTTGAAGCCGAAGGAACCCTCACCCGTGAGCGCACCGATGGTCACGCTCTCGGCGGCGGCCTGGGCGGAGGCGGCCTCGGGCAGATTCACGGTCAGCCCTTCATAGGAAGCCGCGTCAAGAGTGAGGCCATTTTCGTTGTTGACGGTGATGGTGCCGGAGACGGAGGCCTCATTGAGCGCCGCAACGCCCTCGGTGATTGCGAAGTCGCCCGTGACGGCGGCGCCGAGCAACGTCATCGTGCCGGTGCCGACCTTGCTCAGCCTCCCTTCGCCCGAGACGGTGATCGACCCGACAAAGGAGATGTCCAGGCCATCGGCAATCTCAATCTTCGAGTCCGCCCCCGTCACGCTCAACGACCCCGCGACGTTGCCGGGGTTGGAGGCGTTCGAGAGGATCTGGAGGGCGGCGACACCGCCGCGGCCACTCTCGTTCGGGAAGTTGACGGTCAGCGAACGGTCGGTCAGCCCGGGGATGACCATGACGTTGGTGCCCGCGGCCACCGTGGAGCGGCCGTTGGCGGGGTTGCCCCACCCCGCCGTGCTGCCGGTGGTGAGGGCGCCATTCGCATAGGTATAAGAGGTGGTCGTCCCATTGTCGCCGGTGAGGCGACGCGCGGAGAAGGAGGAACCACCAGTGGCGTCAACGCTAGAATAAAGGTAAAGTCTATAACCGACCGCCGCGATGGACTCCGGGATGGTCAACGTCAACGTGTGATTGCCCGTGTCGTCCAAATAGCCCTTCAGATAGGAGGTCTGATTGGTGCTGTCGTTCCAAGGCTCGGCGCAGCTCCAGGTGACAGAACCTTCCGCAACGACACCCGCGCCGGCGTTCTCGACGGCGTGGGAATCATAGAACGAAAAGGCCGAAGTGCCGGAACCGCCGGTCGTATTCGTCCAATACGCGCCCCGCATTGGCAACAAACCGCCGACCTCATCCGTGCCGACGGAACCTTGGCCGGAGTGGAAGTTCACCGCGGCCGCGCCCGCGACGCCGACGGTCTCGTTGATGTCCTCGGTCGCGCGGAGCGTGCCGCCGTTGAGGGTGATGGCCTGGGCGCAAGCATGGCCGTTGAGGTCGAAGACGCACTCAGGCCCCACCGTGATGGCGCCAGAACCCAAAGAGACACCCGCATAACGCAGAGTCGTAACTTGGCCTTCGGTGCCGGAAAGCGTGACGCCACCGGTGTGAGAGAAGGGCGCAGTCACGGTGACATCCGTCCCCGGCAAAATCTCAACATGGCCCGCGCCGGTCAGCTCTTGGTCGAACGTGATGGCAGTGTCAGAAGATGCCGCAATAACAAAGGTCGTTCCCTCCGCAAGGTCGATGGGCGCCTCGGAGACAAAGGAACGCTCCGTCGCCCGGATGCCCCCCCCCTCAATGGCGATTTCACCCGCGGTAATGGTCTCAGTCGACGCCATCACCAACGTCGCGTCTTCCGTGCCGACCAGAGTCAGCGCGTCCACCATCACTGCGGTGTCCACATTCAGCGAAACCGTCCCCTCAAAGGCCAGCTCCACCGAGTCCGCCTCGGTCAGCGCCGAAAGCGCCTTCTGTGTGGTGCCATTGGAGACCATCAACGCCGAAGCCTCGACATCCGCATTGATGGTGCCTTCCCAATGCGTCGGCTCCGGCTCCGTGCTCACCTCCACAATTTGAACCGCGGCGATGTTGCCGCGACCACCCGAGGTGTGCGTGGCGGTCAGTTTCAGCGTCTCGTCGGAGAGGCCGGCGATGCGCATCACCGTGACGCCCAACGCCACTTGACGCGGATCCTGCCCCGTCGCCCACACGCCATTGGCAGGGGCATCGACAATCGTCGCGGCCTCTTGATCCGCCGCCATGGTGTAATAGGCCCCATCGTTGACCTGAACCGCAGCGTTGTGGAAGTAGTCCACGCCATCGTTGTAGTTCGATGCCATATAAATATAGGCATCATAAGCCGCATACGGAATCCCCTCGATTTGGACATAGGGATCCACCGCATTGCCACCGCCGCCATCCATCAGGACCGTCTTCAGCAACGGATTGTACTCGCTGTTCGCAAACGTTTCGAAGCCCTTGCCAAAGTAGGAAACCGTCAGCGGATTGCCCACCGTATCCGTCACCGACAGACCGGAAGCCACGCTACCATTGGAAACCGTCGTCAGCGTGTTCCACTGGCTGCCAAGATACTGCACACCCGCGACGCCATAAAGCGTCTCCGCATCCAGGCGGCTCGAATCCGAGTCGAAGTTGATGTTCAGCGCCCCCAACGGCCGTTCGGGGACGGCCTCGCCAAGGAGGAAGGACATCGCCGGGGCATAATCCTGGTGGCCGGTGACATAGCACCCAGTGGTGGCGCCGGTTGCGGAAGTGTGGATGGTCAAACTGGCGTTGATGCCGGTCTGGCCCTCAAAAGAATCGCCGACATCAGGCACGATGTCGCCCAAGAAGTAGAGCGTATAATCCGCCGCCGAGTCAATGGTCGTCTCTTCGGGGAAGGGGAAGAAGGAGGCAACGCGGCCTTGAAGGCCGGTGGGCTGGGCGGCCTCAGAGACCGCCGCCACCGTACCATCCTTCACCAGAATCACGTGCGTGATGCTCGTGTTAGCGGCATTGCCACCATCCCCCCACTCCACCGAAATGCCACGCAACGTCTCCGTCTCGCCCATCGTCTTGCCGGCGGCATTGAGCAGACTTGAAAAGCGCAAGTGCACGCTTGCGGCAGTACTCTGATTGTTCCCCGAAAGGAGCACATCCGGCGCGGAGGCCACCCAGAGTCCATTGTCAGGATTCGAGCAGGTGGAAGGCAACGCCACACGCGTCTGCGTGGCAAGCTCAGCAATCTCCTCATCCGTCAGCGAACGATCGAAAAGGCCAAACTCATCCAGGTAGGTATCTTGATAAGAGGTATAATGACTCGTGGGCACCACAAGCTCGCTCGCCTTCAGAGCCGATCTGGAGCCTGTACCAGAGCCGAAGGTAATGGCAGACAGTTGCCCCTCAAAGGCCGGGACCGTACCAGGCTCATCATCATTATAGGCCACATCGAACCAAGGACGCGTCCACACGGCCTGTTGAACACCGTCCAGATAGAGCGCCATCCCGGCCTGTCCCTCACCATTCGCGTCCGCACGGAACACGAAGGCATAATGGTGCCACTCGTTGTCAGGAATTGTGACATTGGGATTGTTGTTCTCCCAGCGTTCCGGATTGTTGGGGAACAGTGTAATTTGGTTGTCCTGCGCGCCAGGATTCACCCAAGCACCAATCCAATAAGAGGCCTCGCCAATACCGAAACTCATTATGGACCGATTGGCACCTCGGCTAGTACTTAAAGTCTCGAAGGAGTTGCGCTTCATCCAGAAGGAGATGGTGAAGCCCGTGTCCGAGCCGCACCCCAGGCCATCCCGGTTGAAGAGGCCAAAAGAGTTCGCCGCCTTGTTGACATAGTAGGCACCACCATCGCGGCCGTTCCCAGCGGAATAGGTCAGCGTGGCACCGCTGTTGTGCGCGACGCCGGAGGCGACCGGCACGGCGCGGCCGCCCGTGCCGGAATCCAAGGGCATCAAATTCCCTGCCGCGTCTGTCCCATCGAAGTGGAAGGCGTGGAGGAGGCGCGTGGGGGTGCCCGACGGCTCCGGCTCGGGGGTGGGCTCCTCGGCGGCGAGGGGGATGCCGGCGATAAGGCCCGTGAGGGCAAAGACAAAAAAGGACAGGCAGGCGCCGCCACCAGTGGACGCCCCAAAAAGCTTCCGCAAAATCGTTCTCATTGCGTACCTCATATCACACCTTTAGCTTATCAAATATAGGCCCTTCTGCAAAGTGTTTTTGAGTGGGGCCGCGTGTTTTCCACAAAGATGGGGGCGCTGGGAGGGGTGTGGAAGGGGTGCCCTGCGGGGCTGACACGAAGAGCACGAAGGGCCACGAAGATACACGAAGGACTGCCAGTGTATTTTCATCCACAAAGGACGCAAAGGGTCACAAAGGACACAAAGGACGACGCTAGGGCGGGCCGTGCGTGCGCGTAAGGCGCACGTCCGGCCTGGGGGCCTGTAGGGCATGGCGGGCTTCGCACGCCATGCTTTGGGGAAGGGGGAGGGGCGGCAGGGCCGCCCCGGAGAGCGGAGAACAGAGCGTGCAGGCGCGAAGCGACAAACCTTCCACGGCCACGGAGAACAGAACGCCCTGCGGGGCGACGGGTGGGATTCCTGGGAAACCGACAAGGCGCGAAACGGAGGGCGGCGGTCGCGGTCAGCGGCGAAGCCGCAGAGCGACCGATGGAGCCCGAAGCGGTTCGC
>CALXOF010000015.1 GCA_944389945.1 uncultured Kiritimatiellota bacterium
CACCTCTCACATCTTCCAATGTTACCTCATCTCAAAAATTTTCGTCTTCCACAAAAAATATAGTTGACTTAAGGGTCTGCGAGGGGCCTTTCGGCCCCTCTCCTGAAACGCTTTGCCTCCATCCATTCCCTTCGTGCCTAGCACAACGCAGGGAAACGCAGATTCCGCAGATTTATGCAGATTTTTGGCGTGCTTGCGCACGCCGTCCACGTAAGCCTCTCTTCACGGAAGACTTCCTCGTACAGTATTGGAGGGAAGGTTTGGCGTAATTTTCAGTGATTCTTTCTAATGCTATTGCGCTATTGTTACACTTTTCGCAAAATCTATTGCGTTAAGGGGGTGGCTGGAGGGCTTGGTACTCTTGGGCTTGAGAGGGGTTAGGCTTGTTTGGTGCGGCCGCTGAAGAGGGAGATGAGGATGACCGCGCCTAGGATGAGCGCGATGCCGATGCAGAGACGCGTTGTGAGCGCCTCGCCCAAGAAGGCCACCCCCAGCACCACCGCCGTCAAGGGTTCCAATGCGCCCATGACGGCCGTCGGCGTGGAGCCCACCAGGCGCACCGCCATCGCCATCAGCACCAACGAGAGCACCGTCGGAACCACCGCCAGCATCAGCGCCCACAGGACGTGGCCCGGCGTGGAGAGCGCCTGCGGCAGGGGTTGGCCCACAAACCATTCGTGCACCAAGACAAAGGGCAGGCAGCAGAGCATCACAGAGAAGGTCACCTTCGCCGCCGACATCCGCAAGGCCGCGCGGTTCAACACAATGATATAGAGCGCATAGGTGAGGGCCGACGTAAAGACCAGGCCGACGCCCAGCGTGCTCACGCCGCCGCCGCCCATCTTGCAGAGCAGGGCAATGCCCCCGAGTGCCAAGGTCAGCGCTGCCAGCGTGGCCTTCGTCAGCCGTTCGCCGAAGCAGAGGGCCATGATGACCGCCACCATCAGCGGATAGACGAAGAGCAACGTGCAGGCCAGCCCCGTGTCCATCACGCAGAAGCTTTCGAAGAAGGTCAGCGACGAGACCGAGAAGAGGGCTCCCAGCCCCGCCAAGACGCCGAACTCTCGCCAACCTATGCGGAAACTTTCCCGTCGCGCCGCCACCCAGATGCCCAGCAGCAACACCGCGAAGCCATAGCGATAGAAGAGGGCGGAATCCGGCGTGAACCCGCGCGCATAGAGCGCCCGCGCGCCGAGCGGGTTCATCCCATAACAAACCGCCGCGGCGATGCCGCAAGCAATGCCTTGAACGTGCTTCCCAAACATTCCGGGTTCCTTCTCAAAAATGGCCCGAAAGTCTATCAGAACCCCGAAAGGCGGTCAAGGGGCGGCTACGCCGCCCCGGAGAACGGAGAACAGAGAACGGAACGCCCCTGCGGGGCGACGGGCGAGCCGTTCCCAAATTCTTTTTGAGCGACCTTCAGGGGCGCGATAGCGTGGAAATCCCAAGGGCGGCGCGACCAACGGGAGCGATGGAGCCCGTCGGGTTTCCACGCAAGACCGTCTTTGCGGTAAAACTCACAGGCAGAAAACCAAAGGGCAGGCCGAGGGGGCCTGCCCTTTACGCGAAATGCCGGGGGAGAATCAGTCTTCCAGACGGCAGAAGTAATCAACGGCCTTGGCCTCGCGACGAATGATCAGCTCGGCATCATTCTTCTCGACGCCCTCGCGCGCGCACTCCTTCAGGTGGTTGACCAAGAGGAGCTGCCCCACGCGGTGGAGCGCGCTCTTGGCGGCGCTGACCTGGAGAATGATGTCCGCGCAAGCGGCCTTGCGGTCAATCATGCGGCTGATGCCGTTGCATTGACCGATGATTTTGTTGAGACGACGATGAATCGCCTCAAGATCCAAATCGGTAGACTCTTCCTTCATCATGTTCTTGTGCCTTTTCTGTTTGTTTTTAGGTTTCACCGGGTACACCCCGGTGCCCAACCAATTACCTTTATTGTACTATAGGTAGGCGCATGGAGGCAATACTTTTTTTGCCTCAAAGACGCTGCTTGCAAAAGGATGCGGCCCCCAAAAACAGGGGGCCGCCCTTGTGCGAGGTCTCGTCAATCCTTAGTTGTCAAGGAACGCGAAGGTGTCGTCGCGTTGCTTGATGTCGGAGAGCTTGCCGGAACCCAAGCCGGAGACCAGGTCGCGCATGATGACGGAGCCGCCATCGAAGTCCTTGCAGGAGCCGTCCTTGTAGACCACGACGCAACCATCCTGGCCGAAGGGCTCATCGGTCGTCAGCAGGGTGGAGTAGTCGGCGGAGACGTCGTCGCCGGCGGTGTTGATGAGGTTGGTGCAGTTGAAGTTGCGGGAGATCAGGACGGGGGTGTTGCCGGGGGCCTGACGGACGTTCTTGGCGATGATCCACGCGCAGTTTTCTTCGTTGATGGTGGTGCCGGTGGCTTCGACATAACCATCCGCGACCAAGTCAGAAGGCTCGATTTCCTTCAAGACTTTTTTCTTCTCGCGATCCTGGGCATTGGTCTGGGCCATGTAGAGCGCTTCCGTGAAGTAAGCTTCGGTGGTGGAGAAGGCCTGGTACATATTCGGGCCGTTGGAGGGCTTGGTGCCGGAATAGCGGCCAGCTTCGTCGGAGGGCCAGGCATAACCACGGAAGGCGCCTTGCGAATCCGCGGTGATGATGGCTTGGACGATTTGGCGACCGGTCTGGGCCATGCCGGAACGGCGGGCGGAGGCCAACGCACCGGTGATGGGGCCGAAGAGGGCGCCGGCCAGGATACCGATAATCACGATGACGACGAGCAACTCGATCAGCGTGAAGCCTTGTTTACGGGTGACTTTCATGTCAGTACTCCTTTTTTCAAATGGTTCGGGCCGAACTGCCCTCGCACATCATGAATCTTAGCAAAGCCCGGGCCCTTCGGTCAAGGGCGTTTTCGGCGAAAGGGTAAGAAAGATGAAAAGGGCGGGTCTTGTATACTTCAAAGATAGCGGCCGGTGAGGGAGGCGGGGTTGGCGCGGATCTGCTCGGGGGTGCCGGCGGCCACGAGGCGGCCGCCCTGCTCGCCGCCGCCGGGGCCGAGGTCGAGGACGTAGTCGGCGTTGCGGATGAGGTCGAGGTCGTGCTCGATGACGACGAGGGTGGCGCCGCGGTCGAGGAGAGCCTGGAAGACGTTGAGGAGGGTGCGGACGTCGAGGGGATGGAGGCCGATGGTGGGCTCGTCAAAGACGAAGAGGGCGTCGGCCTGGGGGCGGCCCATCTCTTCGGCGAGTTTGAGGCGCTGGGCCTCGCCGCCGGAGAGGTTGGGGGTGGCCTCGCCGAGGGTGAGGTAGCCGAGGCCGAGGTCGCGGAGGGTCTCGAGGCGTTGGCGGAGGGGCTTGATGGCGCTGAGGGCACCGAGGGCGGTCTCGACATCCATGGCCATGAGTTGGGGGAGGGTGTGGCCGTGGAGGTGGGCCTGGTCGGCGGCGGGGGCGTAGCGGGAGCCGCGGCAGGTGGGACAGGGGATGTCGACATCGGGGAGGAATTGGACGTCGAGGGAGATTTGGCCGGTGCCGTCGCAGGTGGGGCAGCGGAGGGATCCGGTGTTGTAGGAGAAGTCGCCGGCCTTGAGGTGGGCGGCCTTGGCCTCGGGGGTCTGGGCGAAACGCTTGCGGAGGTCGTCGTGGAGGTTGGCGTAGGTGGCGAGGGTGGAGCGGACGTTGAGGCCGATGGGGGTGGCGTCGATGAGCTTGGCCTGGGTGATGCCGGGGGCGTCGAGGGCGCGGACGTGCAGGGGGAGGGGGCGGCCGGCGAGGGCGGACTGGAGAGCGGGGACGAGGCTTTCGAGGATGAGGGTGGTCTTGCCGGAGCCAGAGACGCCGGTGACGGCGGTAAGGCGGCCCTTGGGGATGGTGACGTCGAGGGGCTTGACAGTGTGGAGGGGGCCGGTTTGGAGGCGGATGGCGCCCTGGTCGAAGACGTGGTCGGGGGTTGGGCGGGGGCGCTTGGCGACGGCGTCGTCGCCGAGGATGAAGGGGCCGATGCGGCTGGCGGGGTCGGCGGCGGCTTGGCGGAGGGGGCCCTGGGCGATGACGGTGCCGCCGTTGGCACCCGCGCCGGGGCCGAGCTCGATGAGCCAATCGGCCTGGCGGAGGATCTGGGCGTCGTGGTCGACGAGGACGACAGAGTTGCCGTCGGCCACGAGGTCGCGCATGACGCCGGTGAGGCCATCGATGTTGGCGGGGTGGAGGCCGATGGAGGGCTCGTCGAGGACGTAGAGGACGCCGGTGGTGCGGTTGCGGACGGCGCGGGCGAGTTGCATGCGCTGGCGTTCGCCGGTGGAGAGGGTGGCGGCGGCGCGGTCGGGCGCAAGGTAGCCCAGGCCGAGGTCGAGGAGGCGGCGGGCGGCGCCGCGGAAGGCCTCGCAGATGCGCGCGGCCATGGGGCGCATGGGCGGCGGCAGGGTGTCGGGCACGGCGTCGACCCACGCGCAGAGGTCGGTGAGGGGGAGGGTGCAGACCTCGGCAAGGTTTTTGCCGGCGATGCGCGGGGCGCGGGCGGCGGGGGAGAGGCGCGTGCCGCCGCAGTCGGGGCAGGACTCGACCTTGAGGAAGCGCTCGACGCGCTTCATGCCCGATTCGTCCTTGACCTTGGCGAGGGCGTTCTCGACGGTGCGGACGGCGGAGAAGTAGGTGAAGTCGAGCTCGGCGAAGTCGTTGCCCTTCTTGGAGCGGTAGAGGATGTGCTTCTTCTCGGCGGGGCCGTCGTAGACGATGGCCTTTTCCTCGGGGGTGAGGTCGCGGAAGGGGACGTCGGTGCGCACGCCCATGGCGCGGCAGACATCGGTCATCAGCGACCACATGAGGGAGTTCCAGGGGGCGACGGCGCCTTGGTCGATGTTGAGGCTCTCGTCGGGGACGAGGGCGGCGCGGTCGACCGTGCGGATTTGGCCGGTGCCTTGGCAGCGGGGGCAGGCACCGCCGCCGTTGAAGGCGAGGTCCTCGGCGCCCGGCGGCTGGAAGGTGACACCGCACGTGGGGCAGACGAGCGGGCGCTCGGCGGCGACATCCAGCGAGGGGGGCACAGCGTGGCCGTTGGGGCAACGGTGCTCGGCCAGGCGCGAGAACATCAGGCGCAGGCTGTTGAGCAGTTCCGTGCCGGTGCCGAAGGTGGAGCGGATGCCCGGGATGCCGGGGCGTTGGCGCAGGGCCAGCGCGGCGGGGACGTGGAGCGCCTCGTCGACTTCGGCGCGGGTGGCCTGGGTCAGGCGCCGCCGGGTGTAGGTGGAGAGGGCCTCGAGGTAACGCCGCGACCCCTCCGCGTAGAGAACGCCAAGGGCAAGCGAACTCTTGCCGCTGCCGGAGACCCCCGCCACGGCGACAATCTTCCCCAACGGCACCGAGACATCGACATTCTTGAGGTTGTGAACGCGTGCCCCGCGGATTTCCATCGTCTCGACCATCTGTGCTCCTTTGCCGCTTATTGTAGCATAGGAGGGGCGGCAGCGCCGCCCTGGCGAAGCGAACAGAGAACGGTTCTAGCCCGTCTTCGCGGAAAAACTTCCCTAGGATACTATTGACTTGGAGTGAGCTTCAGCGTGTATACTGTGGATATTCTTTATTGAAAGGAGTCCTCTATGCTGTCGATGACCGAGAAGTGGGACAAGACGTTCCCGAAGAGCGATAAGGTAGACCACCGCAAAGTCTCGTTCCTGAATCGGTTCGGGATTGAGCTGGCCGCGGACCTCTACACACCCAAAGGCGCCACCGGCCTCCTGCCCGCCGTGGCCGTGAGCGGTCCCTTCGGCGCTGTGAAGGAACAGGCATCCGGTCTTTACGCGCAGACCCTTGCCGAACGCGGCTTCCTGACCCTTGCCTTCGACCCCTCCTTCACCGGCGAGAGCGGCGGCCCTGCCCGCAACGTGGCCTCGCCCGACGTGAACACCGATGACTTCATGGCTGCGGTCGACTTCCTCGTCACCAACCCTGCCGTTGACCCCGAGCGTGTTGCCATTCTCGGCATCTGCGGCTGGGGCGGCCTGGCTCTCAATGCCGCCGCCCTCGACACCCGCGTCAAGGCCACCGTCGCCTGCACGATGTACGACATGAGCCGCGTCACCGCCAAGGGTTACTTCGACCAGGCCGATAGCGCCGATGCCCGCCAGGCCATGCGCGAGGCCCTTTGCGCCCAGCGCACCAAGGACTTCGCCAGCGGTGTTTCCGCCCGTGCCGGCGGCGTGGTCGACCCGCTTCCCGAGGACGCGCCTTGGTTCGTGAAGGATTACTACGCCTATTACAAGACCCCGCGCGGTTACCATCCCCGCTCGCTGAACTCCAACGAGGGCTGGAACGTCACCTCCATCCTGTCCGTCCTCAACCAGCCCATCCTGACTTTTGTTGAGGAAATCCGCAACGCCGTCCTCATCGTCCATGGCGACAAGGCCCACTCCTGCTACTTCGGCAAGGACACCTTCAAGCGTCTGAAGGGCGACAACAAGGAGTTGCTCCTCATCCCCGGCGCTGTCCACACTGACCTTTACGACAATCTTGCCGTTATCCCCTTCGACAAGATTGAGGCCTTCCTCCGTAAGTACCTCGACTACTGAACGTGCGCCTATTAAAGACAAGCGGCGGCATGGAGATGCCGCCGCTTTTGTTTGATTCCTCTGTCGATTAGCCCAGACGTTCGAGGGCGGCGGAGAGGCGTTCGAGGGCCTCGCGGAGGAGGTCGGTGTGAGTGGCGATGTTGATGCGGACCCAGCCGGGGGAGCCGAAGATGGCGCCATCGTGGAGGGCAACCTTGGCCTCGCGGAGGAAGAAGTCGCGGGGGCTTTCGCCGCCGAGTTTGGGCAACAGGGCGCGGCAGTCGAGGAAGCCGAGGTAGGTGGCCTCGAGTTTGCAGAGCGGCAGACCGTGCTTGTCGGCGAAGGTCTCGAGGAGGTCGCGGTTGCGGCGGAGGTAGGCCAACATGGCGAGGCGCCACGGCTCACCATGACGATAGGCGGCCTCGGCCCCGACCCACCCGAAGAGGTTGACCGCGGGGATGAGCTGGTCGTAGTTGCGAGTGAAGTGTTCGCGGAGCGTGGGGTCGGGGACGATGGCGAAGGCGCAGCCCAGGCCGGGGACGTTCCAGGTCTTGCTGGGGGCGACGAAGGCGATGAGGCGGCGGCGCTCGGCGTCGGAACGGGCCAGGGAGAGGAGCGGCAGGTAGGTGTTGGGCGCGTCGAGGACCAGGCCGCCGTGGATTTCGTCGGAGGCGACGAGGAGGTCGTTGGCGGCGGCGTAGTCGAGGATACGGGTGAGCTCGGCGCGCGTCCAGAGGTGGCCGAGGGGGTTTTGCGGGTTGCAGAGCATCCAACCGCCGGCGCCGCGCGCGTCGATGGACTCCAGATTTTCCGGGAGGGGCTCGCCGAATGGGCGGAGCGCCAGGCGGCGTTCGCGGACGTGCTGGAGCTGCGCGGCGGACATAAAGTGGTGGTAGACCGGCTCGTTGATGAAGACGTCGGAGCGGTCGGGCCGCATATCGCGGAGGAGGCGGCAGAAGAGGTTGAGCGAGGTGACAACGCCGGGCTGCGGCACCACCCAGTCGGGGTCAATTTCCCAGCCGTAGAGGCGGCGGTGGTAATCGATCATCGCCTGGATGGCGGCCTGCGAGTCGCGGGCGTAGCCGTAGCACCCCTCTTTGGCGCGGTCGGTCAGGGCCTGGACAATCTCGTCGCAGGCGGGGAAGTCCATGTCCGCAATCCAGAGGGGGATGACGTCCGGTCCGAACTGGGTCCACTTGATGCTGTCGGAACGGTCGCGACCGAGGGGACGGTCGAAGTAGGCGTTGTCATAGACGCTCATGGTCAGAGCTCGAAATAGGTGTAGCCGCGCAGGCCGTTGGCGTAGGTGGTGAGGATGCGGCGGCGCTCGGCCGGGGTGATGCGCTTGGCCTTCACGGCGGCGTCGGTCAGGCGGCGGAAACGGGAGACGAGGTCGGAGGTGTTGTATTCCACGTAGGAGAGGACCTCCTCGACGGTGTCACCCTCCACCTCGTCGGTGAAGTCGATGTCGCCGTCCTCATCGAGGGAGACGGAGAGGATGTTGGTGTCGCCGAAGAGGTTGTGCAGGTCGCCCAGGGTCTCCTGGTAGGCACCGACAAGGAAGGCGCCCAGGATGTAGTCATCGCCGTCCTGGACAGGGTGGAGCGGCAGGGCGTGCTTGACGTCGTGCAGGTCGATGAACTTGTCGATCTGGCCGTCGCAGTCGCAGGTGATGTCGGAGAGGTGTGCGCTGCGGGTGGGCTTCTCGCAGAGGCGCGAGATGGGCATGATGGGGAAGAGTTGGTCGATGGCCCAGGCGTCTGGCAGGGACTGGAAGACGGAGAAGTTGCAGTAGTAGATGTCCGCCATCGCCTCGTCCAGGCCCAGCAGGTCTTCGGGCACGTACTTCAACTTGGGCACTTCGGCGCGGATGCGTGTGAGGATGGACCAGAAGACGCGGTCGGCCGCGGCATGCTGGCGCAGGGTCACCTGCCCTTGCTTGAAGGCCTTCTGGATTTCCTCGCGGTAGTAGAGTGCGTCGTTGAAATACTCCGGCAGGTTCTTGGTGCGCAGGTGCTTGGAGACGTCTAGCAGGTTGACGATACAGTCAGGCAGGTTCGCGTCCTCCAGCACGGGGTCATGCTCGGGCACCTCCGTCTCGAAGGTCGTCGTGCCCAGCACGTCGATGAGGAGGACTGAGTAGTAACCGATGAGGGCGCGGCCAGACTCGCTGATGATGGTGGGGTGGGGGACATTCGCGTGGTCGCACGCCAGCATGATACCTTCCACCACGTCCGCGCAATACTCCGAGATGTCGTAGTTCGCGCTGCTCTCAAAGTTCGTGTGGCTGCCGTCATAGTCGATGGCCAGACCGCCGCCGATGTCAAAGACGCCCATCGGCGCGCCTTCCTTCACCAGCCCCACGTAGAAGCGCGAGGCCTCCTTGATGGTGTCGCGAATCTCACGGATGTTCGGCACCTGCGAGCCCAAGTGATAGTGCAACATCTCCAGGCAGTCCAGGCGCCCCGCCTCGCGCAGACGGTCCACGGCCGTGATCATCTGCCCCGCCGTCAGGCCGAAGACCGAGCGGTCGCCGCCGCTCTCGCTCCACTTGCCGCCCACCTTGCTGCTCAGCTTCACGCGGATGCCGATGCGCGGCTTCACGTTCATCTCCTCGGCCACGCGCAGGATGATGTCCAGCTCTTCCAGACTCTCGAGCACCAACATCGTCTGCAGGCCCATCTTCAGCGAGCCTAGCGCCAGACGCACGAACTCCTCGTCCTTGTAGCCGTTGCAGACGATATAGGCCTCGGGGTCCTGCATATAGGCCAGGGCCGCGATGAGTTCGGCCTTCGAACCGGCCTCCAGCCCGTGGTGCCACGGCCTCCCAAAGCGCACCACGTCCTGCACCGCCTGTTGCTGCTGGTTCACCTTGATGGGATAGACGCCGCGATAGACGCCCTTGTAATTGTAGGACTTGATGGCCTTCGCGAAGGTCTCGTTGATTACGCGGATACGATCCGCCAAGATGTCGCTGAAGCGGAGCAACACCGGCAGGCTCATTCCGCGCTCACGCAGTTCCTGCACGATTTGTGAGAACTTCACGTCCACCGGCTTGCCGTTGTGGTTCAGCCGAACCGTCGCGAAACCATCCGAGGAGACCCCGAAATAGTCCCGCCCCCAGGCATCCACGCCATAGAGTTCTGCGCTCTTTACCGCATTCCAACCGGTCAACGCATCCGTCGCGCCTTTGGCCATCTTCATTCTCCGTGTCGCGACGGGCCTTTCCCCTCGCTCTTGCCCCATATCATACCATATTCCGCCGCCTCCCATTCTGTCAGGAATGCCTGGGGAGAATATGGACTGCAAAGACGCAACTAGGGCGCGAAACGCTTCTGGCTCCATCCGTCGCTCTGCGGCTTCACCACTGACCGCGATTGCCGCCTCTCCTGCTCAGAGAGACTTGTCGTCGGCGGGTTCGCTGCGCAGTATGATGTGGGCTGGGTCGGGATCGAGGTCGTTGGAGTAGCCGAATATGTTCTTGGAGGAGGAGGAATCTTTGGGGAGGATACGCGCACGCTTCAGCTCAACGAGCTCCTCGGTGGTCAGGTCTGAGGGTAAGAGAATTCGCGAACGGGGCTTCTCGCGTGTTTTTGCCTTGAGGGGGGCCGCCGGGGGTTTCTCCTGCGCCACGGCGGCGAGTTCGGGTTGGGATTCCACGGGGGCCGCCGGGGCCTCCTCCTGCGCCACGGCGGCGAGTTCGGGTTGGGATTCCACGGGGGTGGGTTCGGGTTGTACGTCCGCCGCAGGGGGCGTCTCGATGGCAGGGGCGTGAGCTATTGCCGCAGGGGGCGTCTCAACGGCAGGGGCGTGAGCTATTGCCGCAGGGGGCTCCTCCTGTGCCACGGCGGCGAGTTCGGGTTGGGATTCCACGGGGGTGGGTTCGGGTTGTGCGTCCGCCGCCGGGGGCGTCTCAACGGCTGGGGCTTGAGGTGCCGGCATAATGGGGGCCGACTGGGAGGCGGAGCGGCGGCCCACCGCCCAAGCCACGCCCATTGACACAATCGCAATCAACGTGGCCACGGTCGCGAGCATCCAAGGCAGAAACCTGCGCCAAATGCGCCCTCTCTCCGGAGTCGTCGGCACGCCGGTCGCGTCCATGGGGATAGTCTCAGACCAAGATTCGGGCGTGACGGCAATGCCCGCCGGGAGAGTGGGCGCGGCGCTCACGGGGCTGTCGGGGCGGGGCGGCGGCGGCACCGTCGCGGCCAGTGCGGAACCCAGGGCCTGCGAGGCGGAGGCGGCCCCCAGGGCACGCAACTCGGTCAGCAACGCCGATGCCGTGCGGGGACGTTCCTCCGGGTCGCGCGCCATCATGCGGCGCACCAGGGTCACGGTGTCGGCGGGAAGGTTGGGCCGCAGTTCCGCGAGGTCGGGCGGGGGCTCCTTGCCCTCGGCGACGGCGAGAAGCACGGTGACGGCGGAGCCCCCGGAATAGGGGCGCTTGGCGGAGAGCATCTCGTAGAAGACGACGCCCAGGCTGTAGATGTCCGCGCGGATGTCCACCTTGCGGGTGTCACGCACCTGCTCGGGTGACATGTAGACTGGCGTGCCAAAGACGGCGGCGGTTTGGGTGAGGGTCTTGGCATGGCCGTCCAGGTCGGCCTTGGCGATGCCCAGGTCGGAGAGTTTGGCCTCGCCGTTTTCGTCGAAGAGGATGTTGTCGGGCTTGATGTCGCGGTGGACCATGCCGTAACGCTCGGCTTGGGCGAGGGCGCCGGCCACCTGCGTCACGATGCGCAGGGCGTTGGCCTCCGGCAGGGGACCATTGCGCGCCAGCAGGCCGGCCACGCTCCCGCCGGGGAGATAGTCCATCACCATGTAGCTCAAGCCCGTCGCGGGGTCGCGCCCCACATCGTGCACCGCCACCAGATGGGGATGGTGGATGCGCCCTGCCAACCGTGCCTCGCGCAGGAACCGCACCATGAAGCGCGGATCACGCGCCGCGATTTCCGGTGCCAAAATCTTCACCGCCACCGGCGCGCCCAGGATGGTATGCGCCGCCAACCACACGCTGGCCATCCCCCCGCGCCCCAGTTCCCGCACCAGACGATACTTCCCAAAGACCATGCCACTCTGCGGCACGGCCACCCCAGTCGTCTCGGCGGGTTCAGACTTCATACCCGTAGTATACCATATAGAAAGAGCTTGCGCTACAATACCTGTACATGGAAAGTTTTCCCGAACATGCCTAGGCTCCCCTGCGTTGCTCTGCAAGCTAAACTTGCCGCGTCCCCACAAACTTCTCAGAGCAGGATTGCCCTATACCTTATATTATAGAGAAGGGGTCTGCACCACCCCAAAAAGGGTCCTTTCTGGACCCTTAAGGGTTTCGGGTCGGACCACTATAGGGTCTCACCTTCGACCACTATAGTGGTTGACCTCGGACCACTATAGGGTCTCAGAAAGACCCCTTAGCCCCCACGTCAAAAGCACTCCGGATGCCCCATACTGGCCGGGAAAAGTGGAAGACCCGCCACGACTGAGGAGACTAGTAGGGACCACGTCAAACCGTCTTCGTGGTAAAACTTTCCCGGACACTATTGCATGGAAATGGAGGCGCTGAACTTCCGTGTTCCCTTATATTATAATGTGGGGCATGGCTCCGATTTCACATCTGGTCTTTTTGGTTCTGCTGGCGCTTTGCGCGGCGGGGGTGTTGGCGCGCCCTACGCGAGGGAAGGGTTGGCGCGGCTGGGGATTGCCGGCGTGTTTCGCGGTGGCGTTTCTGGCGCTGTTGGCGCATCAGGCGGTATGGCAACTGAGCGGGGCAGGGTCGATTGGGTTCCAGAAGTTTCTACGGCGGTATGACACGCGGCCGGCGGCGGTGGCGTGGGCCTCGAAGGGTCGTGGACGGTTGTTGGATCGTCATGGGGAGGTCTTGGCGGAGGCGATTCCGGGGCAACGGTGGGGGCACACGACGGCGTTGGGGCCGGCGGGGTTGCACGTGGTGGGTTATTCGTCTCGGGCGTATGGGTTGAGCGGTGCGGAGCGGGTCTATGACGCGCGGCTGTGCGGCTTTACGATGCCGGATGGGCCGGGGGATTTCTTGCGGCGGGGGTCGCCGGAGGATGTGCGGCTGACGATTGATGCGCGGTTGCAGCGGGTGGCGTTTGAGCAGCTGGATGGACGCAAAGGTGCGGTGGTGGCGTTGGACCCGCGCACGGGTGAGATTTTGGCGCTGGTGTCGAGTCCTTCCGCGGAAGAGACGGATTTGGCGGCGGCGATGCGGGATGGACGGAATGCGCCGCTCTTCAATCGGGCGACGCAGGGACTCTATCCGCCGGGGTCGGTCTTCAAGGCCTTTGTGGCGGCGTTGGCGGTGCAACAGGGGAAGGCGCGGCCTTATGACTGCCCGGCGGAGGGGTGGTCGGTGGCGGCCAACACGCCGCGGATTCGTGACACGCATAAGCACGCGGCGGACGAGGCGCGGTTGGACTTGGGGACGGCCTTTGCGGAGAGCTCAAACATCTGGTTTGCGAAGGCGGCGCGGTCGTGCGGATGGGCGGCCTTCCACACGGCGGCGCAGAAGGCGGGGTTAGAGGAAGGGTTCACCCTGGCGGCGTGCGGGGAGCGGGCCATGGAGACGGCGGCGGGGCAGGTGCCGGACTTGTCGCAACGGCAGAATCAGTTGGCGTATGTGGGCTTTGGTCAGGGGGAGTTGCTCCTGACGCCGATGCATGTGGCGGCGTTGACGGCGGCCATTGCGAACGATGGGGTTTTGGTGCCGCCGCACGTGGGGCCCGGGGTGGATGAGGCGCCGCGGCGGGTGTGGCCGGCGGACGTGGCGGAGCTGGTGCGGCACTTGATGCGGCGCTCGGTGGAGCGGGGGACGTCGCGCGGCGTGGCATTGCCGGGGCTGGAGATTTGCGGAAAGACGGGGACGGCGGAGACATCGGGGCGGGACCATGCGTGGTTCACCTGTTTCGCGCCCGCGGAGAAGCCGGAGATTGTGGTGACGGTGTTGGTGGAGCATGGCGGTTTCGGCGCGCAATCGGCCCTTCCCATTGCCCGCGAAGTCCTCCGCGCCTGGCAGACGCGGGGTAAGGGAACCGCAGATTTCGCAGATTAAGGCAGATTTAGGGCGTGCTACCGCACGCAGGACTGCCAGTGTGGGTTTACCACAAAGCGCACAAGGGACCACAAAGGCCGCAAGGGAATTTACTGATTAGGTGATTGGGTGTGGGGCGCTGCCCCACGCCCCGGCAGGGAGAAGTTCTCCCTGCACCCCCGGCACGTCTGCGACGTGCCAAGATACGACGAATGTGGCTTTCCCAAGAAAAGCATTAGAAACGCAAGGGATGGGCACGGTAGAGAGGCCCGCCGGGCCGAACGGTGAAGTGCCCAGGTCCTTGCGTTCCTTTCGTGTTTTCGTGGGAAAAAGGGGCTTAGGGCGCAGGCCATTCGGCGGCGATGAAGCGGGCGAGGGCGTCTTGCCAGGGGGGCATGGGAGGGAGATTGTTGGCGGCGAGTTTGGCTTTGGAGAGGGCGGAGAAGTGGGGGCGGGGCGCGGGGCGAGGGAATTCCTCGGTGGTGCAGGGGGTGACGGCGACGTTGGGGAAGCCGGCGAGGCGGAGAATCTCGCGGGTGAAGCCGCACCAGGAAACGACGCCTTCGCAGGTGAGGTGGAAGGTGCCGCGGAGGTCGGGTCGGGCGATGAAGGCGGTGAGGGCGTCGGCGACGGCGTCGGTGGAGGTGGGGTTGCCGAATTGGTCGTCCACGACTTTGAGGGTACGGGCGGGGTCCTCCTTGGCGAGGCGGACCATGGTGTGGACGAAGCTGGGGCCGCCGGAACCGTAGAGCCAGGCGATGCGGGCGATGATGTGGTCGGGGCAGAGGGCGCGGACGGCGTCTTCGCCGGCGAGCTTGGTGGCGCCGTAGACGGTGTTGGGGGCGGTGGGGTCGCTTTCGTCACGGTCGCCGGGGCGGTCGCCGGAGAAGACGTAGTCGGTGGAGATGGCGAAGAGGCGTGCGCCGGCGTGGGCGGCGGCTTGGGCGACGTTGGCGGTGCCCTGGGCGTTGAGGAGGTAGGCGCGGTCGCGGTCGCTTTCGCAGGCGTCGACGTTGGTCATGGCGGCGCAGTGGACGACAAGCTGGGGGCGGAAGGCGTCAAAGGCGGCGGCAAGGGAGTCGAGGCGGGTGATGTCGACCTCGGGGAGGTCAGCGACGAAGAGGTCGTGGCTGTCTTGCCAATGACGAACAAGGGTGCGGCCGAGCATGCCTCGGCCGCCGGTGATGAGAATGCGCATGGCTTATCCTTTGCGGGCGGCGTTGACGTAGGCCTCGTACAACTCCTTGCCCATGTAGCGGGCGATGTCGCGCTTGGGGGCATCGAGGAGGTTGAGGATGATGAGGCCGTCCACTACTGTACCAAAATCGGGGTCGACGTTGAAAGCGATGATCTTGCCGCCGAGCTTGAGGTACTGGCGGATAAGGACGGGCATCTCGCGGCGGCCTTCTTCGATTTCGGCGAGGGCGTCGTTGACGTCGGTCTCGGAGGCGAGGAAGTCAGCGTACTCGGGACTGCGCCATTCCACGAAGTGTTGGCGCTTGGGAGGCAGACGGGGGGAGACCCACTTGGCGAGGCCACGGTCGAAGCAGCGTGCGCGGAGGTAGGCCAAGAGGATGTCGCGGGAGGCGGCGCGGAAGTCGTGCGAAATGCTGACGGGGCCGAAGAGGACGGTGTAACGCGGGTGCTTGGCAAGGAAGGCGAGGACACCGCGCCAGAGGAGGAGCAGAGGGGCGAAGGCGCGCTGGTATTCCGGACGAACGAAGGAGCGGCCGAGCTCGACGGCGGCGCCGGGCAGGTGGCCGAGGAAGCGCTCGTCGAAACGGAAGAGGGTGCGGGTGTAGAGGGCGGTGAGGCCGGCAGTCTCGGTGATGACGTCGGAGAGGGCCAAGCGATAGCAGCCGACGATTTCGCGCTTGTCGCGTTGCCAGAGGATGATCTGGTGGTAGGCGTCGTCAAAGTCGTCGGTGTCGAGGTCGCGGCCGGTGCCTTCGCCGGCGGCGCGGAAGGTAATCTCGCGGAGACGGCCGATTTCGCGGAGGGTGATGGGGATGTCGCGCCCCTGGGCGGCGTAGATGTCGTAGGCGTCGACGGCGCAAAGGTGGGCTTCCGGGGGGAGGGAGCGGAGCTCGGAGGCGAGGTCGTCCGGCGGCACGGGGGGAATGATGGGGACGTTTTCGCGGGTGGCGTCGTCAAGGGTCAAGCGACGCATCTGACGCTCGAAGCGGGAGGCATCGACGCGGCCGGCGAGGAGGAAGGTACGGAAGCGCAGGTAACGGAGGGCGTCGACGTCTTCCGGGAAGCGACGGAAGAGGGTGTCGCCCGAGAGCGGGGTGCCGACGCGGAGGGTGAGGGTGCGGCGGCGCAGGCGGAGCATCTCGCGAGGCAGGAGGATGGTGCGCAGACGCGGGTGGATCTTGCCCACCAGGTGGAAGAGGAGGGAGGCGCTGCCGGGGATGTAGACCGGGAGGAAACGCTTGACGTTGGCACGGCGGGCCAAGGTCATGAGCGAGGTCTGCCAAGCAGGATCGCGGACGCGGAAGGCGTGCGGGGCGAAGCTGGCAACTTCACCGGCGGGGAAGACGATGAGGACCTTGCCGTCGTGGAGCCAGTTGAGGGCCTGACGGAGGGTGTTGATGTTGCGCGACACGGAGCTCCGGCGACCGAAGGGGTCAACGAAGAAGAAGTCGTCGCGCAACTCCGGAATGCGGCCGAGGATGTAGTTGGCCATGATCTTCACGTCGCTCCGGCGGCGACGAATCAGCTCCAGCAGGGCGAGGCCTTCCATCGCACCGAAGGGGTGGTTGGCCACGACCAGGAGACTGCCCTCGGCGGGGATACGCTCGAAGTCCTCGGCCGAGACTTGGGTCTTTACGCCCATTTCCGCGAGGATGCGCGCGGGGAAGGTGGACTCGCTTTGTCGGTCGAGGGCGCGCTCGTAGAAGGCGTTTAGGCGACGCAGACCGAGGAGACGCTCAATCCAAGGGTGGGTCAAACGCAGGACCCATCTCAGGAAAGGTTGGCGGACGGCCCGCCAAGGTAAGACGTAGAGTTTTTGGCCTTTTGGCATGCCGCAAAGTATAGCACACCCCTTGTTTAGGGCGTGTCAGGGAAGTGTTGCACTTTTGTTCACTTGCCGATGAGGCGGGCGTAGGCGGCGTTGATGGCGGCCATACGCTCGGAGGCCTGCTTGAGCATGGCCTCGGGGAGGCCTTGGGCCTGGAGACGGTCGGGGTGGAGTTCCTTGACCTTCTTGCGGTAGGCCTTGCGGATGTCGTCGTCCGAGGCGTTTTCGGGGAGGCCGAGGAGCGCGAGGTCTTGGGCTCGGGACGGGGTCTCAGGACGGTGCGGGCGAGTGCCTCCGCCGGCGCGGGTACCGGCCACCTGCGCGAAAATCTGCGCGGCCAGTTGGGGCGGGATGCGGAAGCGTGCGGCGGCGCGGGAAAGCATGTCGCGCTCGGCGGGGGAGACGGCTCCATCGGCGCAGGCCACCAGGACGAGGAACTGGAAGGTGATGATGCGGAGCTCGAAGGAGGGGACGCCCATGGCGAAGGCTACGGCCGCGGCGTCGAATTCCTCCGGCGTATCTTTGCTTTCGGAGAAGATTTGCGCGGCGTAGCGGCGTTCCTCTGGGGAGAGGTGGAGGCTACGGAAGATGGACTCCACGCGGTCAATCTCATGCTCGCTGACGTGGCCATCGGCCTTGGCAATCTTGGCCAGGAGCGGCATGAGCAGACGCAGGAAACGGGTCTTGTTGAGGGCGGCGCGTTGCGGGGTGGTCTTAATGCCGATGAGCGGCGCGATGAGGAAGTTCCACGCGAAGTTGATCACGAAGAGCCAAAAGAGAAGTTGGAGGAAGCCCCAGATACAACCCATGTCAATCTCCAAGTGCGGCGTGGATGCGCTGTTCGAGGTCTGCGGCCTCCAAAGGCTCCAAAACGGGGTCCAGGTCGCCCTCCATCACGCGGTCAAGCGCGTAGAGCGTGAGGCCGATACGGTGGTCGGTCAAGCGGTTTTGCGGGAAGTTGTAGGTGCGGATGCGCTGGGAACGGTCGCCCGAGCCGCGGAGCGTCAGGCGGGTGGCCCCGGCGGCGGCCTCGGCGGCCTGGCGGCGGGTATCGAGGATGCGCGCTTTGAGGACGGCCAGGGCCTTCTCTTTGTTGCGGTGCTGACTGCGTTCGTCTTGGCATTGCGCCACGAGGCCCGTGGGCAGGTGCGTGATGCGAACGGCGGAGTAGGTGGTGTTGACGCCCTGGCCGCCGTGGCCGCCCGCGCAGAAGATGTCGATGCGCAGCTCGCTCTCCGGAATCTCCAGACCATCCTCTGCGTCGGCCGCGGGCAGGACGATGACGGTGGCCGCCGAGGTGTGGATACGCCCCTGCGACTCGGTCACCGGGACGCGCTGGACGCGGTGTCCGCCACTCTCAAAGCGGAGCCGCCCATAGGGCCGTTCCCCGCCCGAGACGGAGAGGACAATTTCCTTGAAACCGCCCAACTCGCTGGGCGACTGGTCCATCACCGTGATGGAGAAACCATGCGCCTCTGCCCAGCGCGCATACATTCTATAGAGATCCCCGGCGAAGAGCGCAGCCTCCTCGCCGCCCGTGCCGGCACGGATTTCGACCATCGCGTCACGTGCGTCCAACGGGTCCTCCGGCAGGAGGGCATGGAGCAGACGCCGCTCGGCCTCCGGGGTCTCCGCCGCGACGCGGTCGAGTTCCTCTTGGGCCAATTCCGCCATCTCCGGGTCCGCCGCCATTGCGCGGGCGGTCTCGGCGTCGTCTTGCAGACGGAAATATTCTTCAGAGGCCGCTGCGAGTCTCCGCAGGGCCGTCAGCTTGCGCAGTTCGGTCTTGCACCGGGCGCGGTCCGCCGCGACGGCGGGGTCGGCCAATGCCGCCTCCACTTGGGGAAGCGCGGACAGGCGCGCGGCGATTTGCTCACGGTCGATTAGGGGCATGGCGGGGCGATTTGACAAAAAGGCCGGCGAGGCCATGGGCCCGGCCGGTCTTTTTGCGGGGCTGGCCGCGGCTTACTTCTTGCCGTAGCGCTGCATGAACTTGTCGATGCGGCCCTCGGTGTCCATCACCGTCTTCTTGCCCGTGTAGTACGGGTGGCAGGCGGAGCAAACGTTGCAGGTCATAGCCTTGACGGTGGAACGGGTGTGGATGACGTTCCCGCAGGCGCAGGTGATCGTCGCGTCCTCGTACTTCGGGTGAATATCCTTCTTCATGGTCGCAAAGCCTTTCAATCACAAAAAGTCACGCAAGGATACCACACTTGCGCGGCCACGTCAAGCGGTCATTCTTTCGGCAAGCGTAATCTGGGGTATTTGAGGTGCCACCGTTGGCGCGCCGGGACGGTGTGCGCCTCGGGCAGACGGAACTTGAAGCGCATTGCAATCAGCCGTATCAAGAGCACGAAGGCCGAGACCGCCAGAAAGCGCCAGAAATAGGCCAGGTCCGACTCCGGCATCCACTTGCGCATGGCCAGGAAGAGACCGCCGCCGAGCAACGAAGCCGTGGCATAGAAGTCGCTTCGCAACACCGCCGGGATGCGCATTGCCAGCACGTCGCGGATGACGCCGCCGCCCACCGCCGTCATCACGCCGCACAACACCACCGCCACCCAGCGGCACTCATACATCGCCGCCTTCTCGCACCCAATCGCCGTGAAGACCCCCAGACCCAACGCGTCGAGCACCGGGATGACGTTCCAGCGGTCGTTCAGTCGCGGCGCCACATAGAAGGAGATTCCGCCCACTAGCGCGCAGATGATGAGGTAACGGCTGTCCTGGAAGGCCGCCGCCGGCGTCGCGCCGATGAGTGCATCGCGCGTCAGGCCGCCGCCGATGCCCACCGCGCACGCCAGCACAATCACGCCAAAGAAATCCAACCGGCTCCGCCACCCGCGCAACGCGCCGGTGACTGCGAAGACGGCCGTGCCGAAAAGGTCCAACGCCAAAATGATGGCATCGCGGTGCTCGGTGAGGAAGGTGAGTTCCATGGACGCTCCCGTTGCAAGTTCTTGCCTATTATGATAGCACACGCCGCGCCGCTATGTTATAATGAAGGCGTTTCACCATCACGTGAGGAACCAACCATGAACGTTGAGCATTTTGACGAACAGGCCTTCGAGGCCGCCACCGCTTCCGGCGTCGCGCTGGTCGACTTCTGGGCCACTTGGTGCGGCCCCTGCAAGATGCAGGGCGCAATCCTGGACAAGATGGAGCTCCCCGCCGACCTCGCCGGCAAGGTGCGCGTTGGCAAGGTGGATATCGATCAAGTCCCCACGCTCGCCGTCAAGTTCCAGGTGCAGACCATCCCCACGATGATTCTCTTCAAGGACGGCCAGCCCATCGACCGCATGGTCGGCGTCACCCGCGCCGATGTCCTCATCCAGAAGCTTGAGCAGGCCGCGCTGTGAAAGGTGCGCTCCTTCTGACTCTGGCCTTGCTTGTCGCGGCGCCTGGCCTGGCCCAGCGCGCCGTGGCCCAGCAACAGCAGATCCTTCGCGAGCTTCAGCTCTCCGTCCAGCGCCTCGCCGCGCGCATTGACGCCGTCGAACAGCGCCAGAACAACCTCTCCACCCGACTCGCCGCAATCGAGCGTGGCTCCGGTGATTCCGACCTCGCCACCAAGGACGAGGTTGCCGCCCTCCGCGCCGACCTCGCCGCTCTTCGTTCCTCGCAGGAGGCCATGCGCGGCGAGATCGTCAACGACCTCTCCGGTCGCATGGCCAAGCTCTCTGAGCGCCAGGCTAGAGCCGCCGAGGCCGCCGCCAAGGCCGCGGCCGCACAATCCCGCGGCTCTGGCTACAGCCACGTGGTTGAGTCCGGGCAGACCCTCTCGGCCATTGCTCTGGCCTACGGTGTCTCTGTTCGCGCCATTATGCGGGCCAACAAGATTACCGACCCCTCCAAACTCCAGGTCGGGCAAAAACTCTTCATTCCCGACCCTTGAGGATAACAGAGGGCGAGGCGGCCAGGCCGCCCCGCCCATTTTTTTGTGCTTCGTTTCACCCTTTGCGTTAGGATTCCGTTAGCAGGAGATTAGCATGGACACCCTTCTGGCCGCCATCGAACAATTCACTGTCATTGAGGGCGCCGGTGCCGCCGCCATCGTTGCCTGTCTCATTGGTGGCTTGGGCATCTTTTTGCTAGGCATGCAACAGATTTCCGAGGGTCTCCAGGGCGTCGCCGGGCCGCGCATGCGCAAGGTCGTGGCCGCCGCCACCACCAACCGCTTCGCCGGCGTCGCCACGGGTACCATCGTCACCGCCATCATCCAGAGTTCCTCCGTCACCACGGTCATGGTGGTGGGCATGGTGACCAGCGGCATCATGACGCTCTTGCAGGCCATTAACGTGATCATCGGTGCCAACATCGGTACCACTGTCACCGCGTGGTTGGTGGCCGTCTTCCCGAAGGTCGGTGTCACCGCCATCATGTCCATCATCGGTGTTGCCGCCATCCTCTACCTCTTTGCCACCCGCGAACGCTGGAAGTTTATCGGCCTCATCCTCTTGGGCTTGGGCCTCATCTTCTTTGGCCTCGAACTCATGAGCGGCGCCCTCTCCCCCATTTCTGAATCCCAGGGTATGCGCGACGCCATGGCCCTCTTCTCCGCCACCGGCGCGGACGGCGCCTTCTCCGTCATTGGCATGCTCAAGTGCATCCTCGTCGGCGCCGTCGCTACGGCCATCGTCCAGAGCTCCTCCGCCACCACCGGTATCGCCATCATCCTCGTGGCCAATGGCGCCATCGACTTCAACACCGCCGCCTGCCTGGTCCTGGGCATGAACATCGGCACCACCGTCACCGCCTGGCTGGCCGCCCTCAAGGCCCCCACCAACGCCCGCCGCGCCGCCCTCGCCCACTCCCTCTTCAACGTCATTGGCGTCCTCATCATGGCGCCCCTCTTCCCCTTCGTCCTCCCCCTCGCCGTCCGTGTCTTCCATATCGACACGATGGGCCCCGAGCAGCTCACCTTTGCCGTCGCCGGCGTCCACACGGCCTTCAACGCCATCAACACCTGTATCTTCCTCCCCTTCACCCGCCCCTACGCCTGGCTCATTGAGCACATTATCCCCGATCCCAAGGTTCGCGAGCTCCCCCGCCTCGCCCTCCTCAACCCCCTCAAGGTCGCCCCCGTCGTCGCCGTCGAACAGGCCCGCAAAGAGGTCGAGCACATGGCCAACCGCTGCGCCCAGCTCCTTGCCGACTTCCGCCTCGTCCTCTCTGGCAAGACCAACGAAACCCTTGAGAACGACATCTTCCACCGCGAAGAGGAGCTCGACGTCATCCAGCACGAAGTCTCCGCCTTCCTCGGCCAAATCATGTCCACCAACCTCCCCGCCGACGTCGCCTATCGCTCCCGTATGCTCCTGCGCGTCGCCGACGAATACGAATCCGTTTCCGACGAAGTCGCCGCCCTCCTCAAGCAATTCATCCGCATTCGCCGCAGCAAGATGAAGCTCTCCGACCGTGGCCGCCAGGCCCTTCTCGGCCTCCACGACCTCTGTGCCTCCTTCGCCGCCACCGTCACCGAATCCTTCCTCCAAGGCAAGGCCCACGCCTCCGACGTCCTCGCTGATATGTACCCCGACGCCGCCGGCATCTCCGCCCGCGTCAAGGAAATCCGCAAAGACCAAATGCTTCGCCTCGCCGAACACGACCCCACCATCGACCCCCTCTGCGTCGTCATCGTCCTCGACGTCCTCAACATCTACCGCCGCCTCAAGGAAGACTGCCTCAACATCGGCGAAGCCATGCTCGACGAGGCCCGTTGATTCTCTCTCCATCTCTCTCCCCAAGCCGCCGGCCCCCGGCGGCTTTTTTGTCTCCGCTTCCCGCTCCCACCGCCCCCCTTTAAGGGGCCTCTCTGAGACCCTATAGGGGTCCAAGGTCAACCACTATAGTGGTCGAGGGTGAGACCCTATAGTGGTCCGACCCGAAACCCTTAAGGGTCCAGAAAACACCCTTCGGCCCCCCTCTCCG
Organism: uncultured Kiritimatiellota bacterium; assembly: GCA_944389945.1. GTDB lineage: Bacteria > Verrucomicrobiota > Kiritimatiellia > RFP12 > DVOR01 > Spyradenecus. The sequence continues at coordinate 22,531 of CALXOF010000015.1, forward strand.
CCCCCTTGACCGCTTCATCGTTCATGGTAAGGCGAAGACTGGAAACAACGGTAAATACGAAGAAAAATGACAGAGTTGTGAAATTTTTGCATTCCCCTGTCACATCTACACCATCCAATCGTAAGACAAAGTAAAAGGCGGCATTCTCTCTTCGAGAAAAGCTCCTTTTGACTGCGTTTCATCATTGTGTGTCACCCTGGCGCGGACGAGCCCCAACCTCGTCCGCGCTTTTTCTCTGTCTGTGGAGATAGCGCACACTGAACCGTCGCGGCCCTTGCTGTCTTAAAGCAGTAGGGGCCAGGGAAGTTCTCCGCGAAGACGATTTGGCGTGGAAACCCTACGGGCTCCGTCGCCACCGTTGGTCGCGACGCCCTTGGGATTTCCACGTTATCGCGCCCCTAACGAGACGCTTAAAGGAAATTTAGAAGTTTGGAAGCTTGCTGGCTTGGAAGTTTGGCCCTGGCCTCGCCTGTCGCGCGCTTGCCGTGCGTTCCGTTCTCTGTTCTCCGTTCTCCGTTTTCCGGGGCGGCGCAAGCCGCCCTCTTGGTGGCTTTGCTATAATGGGAGCATGATCTGGGTGACCGGGGACAAGCATGGCGAGTTTGAGGAGGTGGCGGCGTTTTGCCGTCGCGAGGGGACGTCGCGTGCAGATACATTGATTGTCTTGGGGGACACCGGGATCAACTATTATGGGGATGCGCGGGCAACGGCGCTGAAGCAGCATCTGGCGCAGTATCCACTCACTTTCTTTTGCGTGCATGGCAATCACGAGGCGCGTCCGGAACGGGTGCGTGGCTATGAGCGGCGCGCGGCCTTTGGCGGCGAGGTGTGGGTGGATCCGCGTTACCCGAATCAACTTTTCCCCGTGGATGGCGCGATTTACGACCTCGGTGGGAAGCGGACGTTGGTTGTCGGCGGGGCCTATTCCGCGGACAAGTTCCAGCGTTTGCTCAACCATTGGGCGTGGTTCGAGGACGAGCAGCCCTCGGACGCCATCAAGGCGCGCGTGGAGGCGGCGTTGGATTCTGTGGGATGGCAGGTGGACGCGGTGCTCTCGCATACGTGCCCGGAGGGGATGTTGCCGCCGGGCCGCAAGGCGGCGTGGGAGCAACGCTTCGGCGCCATCGATTGGTCGACGGAGCAGTGGCTAGAGGGGCTTCGCGAGCGGCTCGCGTTCCGTCGGTGGTATGTGGGGCATTACCACGTGGATTATGGGGTGGGGGATTTCGTCTTTCTTTACCATCAGTTCATTCCCTTCGCATGAAAGGAGGCCAACGTGGCCGGCGAGTATGTCTTCAACCTGCAGAACGTCACCAAGCACCATGAGAAGAAGGTCATCCTGGATGACGTGAACCTGGCCTTTTTCCATGGGGCGCACATCGGCGTGATCGGTGCGAACGGCGCGGGCAAGTCCTCGCTCCTCAAGATTTTGGCCGGGCTGGACAAGGACTACATGGGCACCTGCCAGGTGGCCAAGGGCGTGAAGGTGGGCTATCTGCCGCAGGAGCCGGAGCTTGACCCGGAGAAGACCGTGCAGGAGTGTGTCATGGAGGGTGTGGCCGGCGCCCAAGCCATGCTTGAGAAGTATGAGGACCTCTGTTGCCGTCTGGACGAGCCTGGGGCGGAGGAGGAGATGGCGCGCCTGCAGGAGATCATCGACGCCAATGACCTGTGGAATCTGGAGCACCAGGTGGAGCTGGCGATGGAGGCCCTGCGCTGCCCGGACCCGGATGCGTTGGCGGGGAAGCTTTCCGGCGGTGAGAAGCGCCGCGTGGCGATGTGCCGCCTGCTCATCTCCAATCCGGACGTGCTCCTGCTCGACGAGCCGACCAACCACTTGGACGCGGAGTCGGTGGCCTGGATCGAGGCCTTCCTGAAGAAGTTCAAGGGCACCCTTATTGTGGTGACGCACGACCGTTACTTCCTCAACAACGTCACCGAGTGGATTCTGGAGATGGACGCCGGGCGTACCTATCCTTATAAGGGGAACTACGAGCAGTGGCTGGAGCAGAAGCAGGCCATGATGGCCGCCCAGGCCAAGCAGGCCGAGAGCCGCCGCAAGATGATTCAACAGGAGCTCGAGTGGATTCACACCAACCCCTCCGGCCGCCGCGCCAAGGGCAAGGCCCGTCTGGCCCGCTATGAGGAACTCGTCTCCAAGCAGGTCGACACCCGCGAAGAGGAGCTCAAGATTCAGATTCCGCCGGGCCCGCGTCTGGGCAATCTGGTCGTCCGCGCCACCGACCTCTGCATGGCCTTCGGCGATCGTATCCTCTTTGAGCACGTGAACTTCGACCTGCCGCGCGGCGGCATCGTGGGCGTGATTGGCGCGAACGGCGCGGGCAAGACGACCCTCTTCAAGCTCATCACCGGCCAGCTCAAGCCCACCTCCGGCGAACTCCGCATTGGCGAGACCGTCGTGCTCAGTTACGTCGATCAGTCCCGCGAGGCGCTCGATCCCAACCACACCGTCTACGAGGAAATCACCGGTGGCGGCGACTTCGTGAACTTGGCTGGCAAGGGCCTCATGAACGGCCGCGCCTACTGCTCGCGCTTCAACCTGCGCGGCACTGACCAACAGAAGAAGGTGGGCGTCCTCTCCGGCGGCGAGCGCAATCGCGTGCACCTGGCCAAACTCCTCCGCTCCGGCGGTAACCTCTTGCTCCTCGACGAGCCCACCAACGACCTCGACGTCGGCACCCTCCGCTCTCTCGAAGAGGGCATCCAGGACTTCGGCGGTTGCGCCGTGGTCGTGAGCCACGACCGCTGGTTCCTCGACCGTATCGCCACCCACATCCTCGCCTTCGAGGGCGACTCCAAGGTGCGTTGGTTCGAGGGGTCCTATTCCGATTATCACGAGATGCGCCGCAAGGAACTCGGCGACGATGCCGATCGTCCTCACCGCATTAAGTTCCGTCCCGTCCACCACTAAGGGGCGAGCCAAGACGAAAGGAGTTTGCCATGCGCATGGGCATTGGGTTTGACACGCACCGCCTGGTTGAGGGGCGGAAGCTCATTCTGGGCGGAGTGGACATTCCGCACGAGACCGGTCTGTTGGGCCACTCCGATGCGGACGTACTGACGCACGCTATCATGGACGCCCTGCTCGGGGCCATCGCCGATGGCGACATCGGACAGCACTTCCCCGACACCGACCCCAAGTGGGCCGGCGCCGACAGCATCGCCCTCCTGCGCGCCGTCGTTGCGCGCCTCGCCGACCAAGGCTGGCGCGTGGGCAACGTCGATGCCACCGTCCTGGCCGAGCGCCCCAAGCTGATGCCGCACCTCCCCGCCATGCGCGAACGCCTCGCCGCCGCCATGAACGTGGACGTGGGCGCGGTCTCGGTCAAGGCCACGACCGTCGAAGGCCTGGGTGCCATCGGCCGCCGCGAAGGCATCTCCGCCCTCGCCACCGCCACCGTCCTCCCGCTCTCCTAACGTCTCTGCGAAAAAGAAGGGACACGGGGGCGGGGATGTGTTACAATAGAAACGCTTTTCACCCCACAACAGGGAAGGACAGAACATGAACAAGAAGACATTGCGTGACGTGGACCTCGCCGGCAAGCGCGTGGTCATGCGCGTGGATTTCAACGTGCCCATGAAGGATGGCGTCATCAAGGACGACACCCGCATTCAGGGCGCCCTGGCCTCCATCAAGTACGTGCTCGACAACGGCGGCTCGCTGGTGCTGATGAGCCACCTGGGCCGTCCGAAGGGCAAGGGCTACGAGCCCGAGTTCTCGCTCAAGCCCGTCGCCGAGTACCTCGCCAAGTGCCTGGACAAGCCCGTGGCCTTCGCGCCCGACTGCCTCAAGGCCGCCGACCAAGCCGCCGCCCTCAAGCCCGGCGAAGTGCTGATGCTTGAGAACACCCGTTTCTACAAGGAAGAGACCGCCAAGGTCAAGAAGACCGACGACATGACCGACGAGCAGTATAAGGCCGCCAAGGCCGAGCTCAAGGCCAAGTGCGAAGAGATGGCCAAGGTGCTCGCCTCCTATGGCGACATCTACTGCAACGACGCCTTCGGCGCCGCCCACCGCGCCCACGCCTCCACTGCCGTCATCGCCAAGTACGCCCCCGTTGCCGTCTCCGGTTTCCTGCTGGAGAAGGAAATCCAGTATCTCGGCTCCGCGGTCGAGAACCCGGTCCGTCCCTTCGTCGCCATCCTCGGCGGCGCCAAGGTCTCTGACAAGCTGGCCGTGGTGAAGAACCTCCTCACCAAGGTCGACACGCTGATCATCGGCGGCGGCATGGCCTACACCTTCCTCAAGGCCCAGGGCAAGAAGATCGGCAACTCCCTCTGCGAGGACGATCAGCTCGGCTACGCCAACGACATGCTCGCCCTCGCCAAGGAGCGCGGCGTGAAGTTCCTTCTGCCCGTGGACAACATCGCGGCTGACAAGTTCGACCCCGAGGCCAACACCCAGGTCGTCACCGAGGTGCCCGACGGCTGGATGGGCCTGGACATCGGCCCTGAGTCCGTCAAGCTCTTCTCCGAGGCCCTCAAGGGCGCCAAGACCGTCGTCTGGAACGGCCCGATGGGTTGCTTCGAGATGCCCGCCTTCTCCAAGGGCACCTTCGGCGTCTGCGAGGCCGTCGCCCAGGTCAAGGCCAACGGCGGCATCTCCATCATCGGCGGCGGCGACTCCGTCAGCGCCGTGAAGAAGTCTGGCCTGGCCGACAAGATGAGCCACATCTCCACCGGCGGCGGCGCCTCCCTCGAGTACCTCGAAGGCAAGGTCCTGCCCGGCGTCGCGGCGCTCACCGATAAGTAAGGCGCACCCTGCGACCAATCAAAGGCGACCCCGCGCGGGGCCGCCTTTTTATTTGCCAAGGCTGGGGCTTTTTGGGTATGATGAGGGTGGTTTGACGCTGAAAGGACACCCCATGAAACAACTCTTGGCGATGGTTGCCCTCTTCGCCGCGGCGGTTGCCCTGGCCGAACTCCCCACCCAGGCGGACATTCGCAGCGACCTGCGCCGCGTGGCGGAATGGCAGGTGGTGCACCAGCCCCAATCCGGCCTTGGCCCAACCGCTTGGACCAACGGCGCCCTCTATCAAGGTATGCTCGACTGGGGTGAGCTGGCCGAGCGCACGGAGAAAGACATTTCCTTCATCCGCTGGGTCGACGGCATCGGCGCGGGATGCCGCTGGCAGCCCGCCACCCGCCGCGGCAACAACTCCCACGCCGATGACTTGACCGTCTGCCAGGCCTGGCTCCGCCTCTATGAACGCTTCGGTATGCCCGGACGCCTCAACCCCACCAAGAAGCGCATCGATTCCATCCTCGCCAAACCCTCCAAGGTCTCGCTGGACCTCCACAAATGGTCTGCCCTCGAGCGCTGGAGCTGGTGCGACGCGCTTTACATGGCCCCGCAGGTCTTCGCCCAGCTCGCCGCCCTCACCGGCGACAAACGCTACATGGAGTTCATGGACGCGGAGTTCCGCGCCACCGTCGACTACCTCTACGACAAGGAGGCGCGCCTCTTCTACCGTGACAGCCGCTACTTCCCAGACGCCCCCGAGAACGGCTTTGCCCACCGCGAGGCCAACGGCGAGAAGGTCTTCTGGGGCCGCGGCAACGGGTGGTGCCTCGCCGGCCTGGCCAACCTCCTGCGCATCCTCCCCGCGGACGCGCCCAACCGCCCCTACTATGAAGCCCTCTTCAAGGAACTGGCCGCCCGCCTCATCGAGTTACAGTGCCCCGATGGCTACTGGCACGCCAGCCTGTTGGACCCCGAGAGCTACCCCTCACCCGAGACCAGCGGCACCGGCTTCATCGTCTACGGCCTGGCCTGGGGCGTGAACGCCGGCCTGCTTGACCGCGCCGCCACCCTGCCCGCCATCGAGAAGGGCTGGGCCGCACTCGTCGCCGCCATCCAGCCCCACGGCAAACTCGGCTGGGTCCAGCCCATCGGCCAAGACCCCAAGCACGTGAGCAAGGATATGACCGAAGTCTACGGCGTCGGCGCCTTCCTCCAGGCCGGCACGCAGGTCCACGCCCTCGCCCCCGCCGCCCAATAAAAGCCCTATCGCGTCTACCGCGAAGGCTTAGGCCGCCAAGTTCGTTGGCTCGCTTTGTGAATCCCCTCGGGCACCGTGCCGTAAGCACGGTGCCCTACCTTTTTACACCCCTCCGTAAAGGGCCTCCGCGAGACCCTATAGTGGTCCGAGGTCAACCACTATAGTGGTCGGAGGTGAGACCCTATAGTGGTCGGGGTCGAAACCCTTAAGGGTCCGCGAAGAGCCCTTTTGGGCTCCCTCTGGGAGGATGCACTCATGGTGAGAGAACGCCTTTGTCGGTTGGTCAGAAAAGGGGGACTTTCTGAAGGGGTGGGGGGATTGTGCTATACTAACCTCAAAATGGGACAAGGTACAAGACGGATTGTGGCTACAGATTGTGATGAACCTTTGGAATTGACGTTGCGGCGGTGGGGCGACCCGCTGCTGAAGGTGTTGCTTGCCGATCGTACGCTGTCGCGGCCAATCCGGTGGGCCACGGACGGCATCTCCGCGCTAGGTAGGGGCTTTGGCCGGTGGGACGTGATGACGCCGGCGCGCGTGCGCAAAGCCGTCGCGCAGGGTCTGCTCCGCCCCCGTGCTGCGAAGTCCCTCGAGGAGCGTCTGGCCCGCGTCCGCGCCCACGGCGAGGTCTTCACCCCGGCCTGGATTTGCCGTCGGATGACTGATGTGGCCGATGAACCTTGGTTTTGCGAGCATGCGGAGTCCTTTCAGGACACGATGGTGTTCCCGGATTTTCCCCTTCCTGCCGACTTGCCGCCCTTGGAATTGAACCTTCGCAAGGGATGCCGTTGGCAGGATTACGTGAGTCTTCGGCGATTGGAGGTGACCTGCGGCGAGGCGCCCTATCTTACGGCGCGCTACGATGCGGCGACGGGCGAGCCCATCCCCTGGCCGTTGCGACACGGCGTGCTAGACCGCAAGCTGCGCCTGTTGCCCCTTTGCCTCAACCGCCATGCTTGGCGCCTGTGGGCGGAGCGGGCCTTTGCCGCGACCTATGGCTATGAATACCAGGGTGACAACCTCTTCCTGGCGCGGTGCAACCTGCTCCTTGCCTTCGAGGAGGCGCACCGTCGCCGCTGGGGTGACGCTCCCGCCCCCGAAGCCCTTGCCGACATCGCCGAGACCCTCTCGTGGAACCTTTGGCAGATGGACGGCCTCACCGATCTGCCCCCCGGCGTGGTCGCAACCCCGACGCAAGGCGAGCTCTTTGGCCCGACTTCCGAGGGACTTTCGGTAAACGCCTGCAATCTCCGCGTGGAGGGGCAGACCTGCAAGCTGAACACTGTGAAAGGAGACAAGACCATGAAGTTCGACTTCATCATCGGCAACCCGCCCTATCAGGATGAGACTAAGGGCGACAATGAAACGTATGCCCCCCCCACCTATCACCGATTTTTGGATAGCGCTTATACACTCTCCGATCGCGTGGAGATGATTCATCCCGCGCGTTTCCTCTTCAACGCCGGCAGCACTCCCAAGGCTTGGAACGAAAAGATGCTCGCAGACCCCCACCTCAAGGTGGAGTTCTACGAGCCTGATGCCTCTAAAGTTTTTCCCGGCACCGACATCAAGGGCGGCGTAGCCATCACCTATCGCGACGCCTCGCATGACTTCGGCGCAATTGTTACCTTTACGCCCTTCGAGGAGTTGAACACCATCAAGCAAAAGGTTTGTGAGCGGGCGGATTTCCGTTCGTTTTCTGAGATTGTTCTTACCGCTTACGCTTATCATTTCACGGAAGTGCTCTATCAAGAGCATCCTGAGTTGCGCGGACGTCTCAGTAAGGGGCATGACTATGACCTGAAGTCTAACGTGCTTGATCGTTTGCCGGAAATCTTTTTGGCACAGAAGCCTGAGGATGGAAAGGAGTATATCCAAATCTACGGACTGAGTGGGAAGACACGAGTCTTCCGTTGGATACGAAAGAAATATGTGAATGAACCCGGTAATCTTCACAATTGGAAACTCTTTCTTCCAAAGGCGATAGGGGCAGGAACATTTGGTGAGGCGTTTATTTCGCCAGAACAGGGGAGGCCAGATGTTGGAGTGACGGAAACGTTTGTTAGTATAGGATATTTCGATACGCCAGCGGAGGCGGAAGCTTGCCTGAAGTATGTGAAGTCCAAGTTCGCTCGCGCGATGTTGGGTATTTTGAGAATCACTCAAGATAACACCCCAGAGAAGTGGGCCTATGTTCCACTTCAAGACTTTACGGCGGGGTCTGACATTGACTGGGGGCAGACGGTCGCGGAGATTGACCAGCAGCTGTATAAGAAGTATGGGTTGTCGGAGAACGAGGTTGCGTTCATCGAGAGCAAGGTGGAGGAGATGGCGTGATGAAAGAGGAGAAGCAAGTGTTTGAGCGGCCGGAGCTGAAGAGCTACACGGCGATTGACCCGAAGATCTATGCCTATCAGACGCCCGGGGTGGTGAAGCATGAGGGGTGGACGAAGATCGGCGAGGCGCGGCGGCAGTCGGTGGAGGCGCGCATCAAGCAACAGACCCAGACGGTGGGCGTGGATTGGGAGTTGCGTTGGGAGCGTCCGGCGCGGTATGCGGATGGGGCGGACTTCCGGGACAAGGATTTCCATGCCTATCTGGAGCGTCAGGGCGTGGAGCGGGAGTGGGACGAGGAGACGCGCCGGAAGCGGGAGTGGTTCAGGATTGGCGGGGCGGAGTCGCTGGAGCGGTTTGAGGACTTTGTGCGGCGGGGGGCGCCGCCGAAGGGGAAGGAGATGGCCTCCTATTTCCTGCGGAACGAGCAGGCCGAGGCGGTACTTCTGGCTCGGGAGTGGTTCGAGGGCGGGGGTGAGGCCTTCCTGTGGAACGCGAAGCCGCGCTTCGGAAAGACGTTGGCGGCGTATGACCTGGTGCGGCAGATGCACTGCAAGAAGGTGATGGTGGTGACGAACCGGCCGGCGGTGTCGTCTGGCTGGGTAGAGGACTTTTTTAAGTTCATTGCGTGGCAGGAACCGTCGTTGCTTTTTTTGTCGGAGAATGAGGAGGCGAAGAAGGGGCGGCCCGGGGTACTCTCCCGGAAGGCCTATCTGGCGAAGTTGGATGCGCAGGATCCGAAAGAGGAGCCGTATGGCTTTGTGGTCTTTGAGTCGATGCAGGGACTAAAGGGGTCGCGTTATTTCGGGGGGAAGTTCGAGAAGCTCAAGTGGCTGACGGAGATTGACTTCGACCTGCTGATCATCGACGAGGCCCACGAGGGGGTGGAGACGGAGCGGGCAGACTTCGCCATCGAGCAGCTCAGCCACCGCCATCGGCTGCACCTCTCGGGGACGCCCTTCAAGCAACTGGCGAGCGGGGCCTTCACGCCGGAGAACACCTTCACGTGGAGTTACGTGGACGAGCAGGAGATGAAGGAGGCCTGGGCGGGGGAGGAGAATAACCCTTACGAGGACAAGCCGACATTGCGGATGTTCACCTACCAACTGTCACCAATGGTGGAGACGGAGGTGCGGCGCGGGTTCGACACGGACCACAAGTATGCCTTCGACCTGATGGAGTTCTTCGCCACGGATAAGAACGGGGGCTTCGTGCACAAGGAGGAGGTGCGTAACTTCCTGCGGACGTTGACGACGAACGAGAAGTATCCCTTTGGGACGCCGGCGCTGCGGGAACAATTGCGGCACACCATCTGGGTGTTGAACCGGGTGGCAAGCGTGAAGGCGCTGAAGAAGCTGATGGAGGAAGAGGGAAGCGTCTTCAAGGATTATGAGATTATCCTCGCGGCGGGCGACGGAAAGAGCCTGGACGACGAGAATGAGGTCATTCCCATGCGGGCGTTGGACCGGGTGAAGAAAGCCATCAAAGACGACACGAAACCGACCATCACGCTCTCGGTGGGGCAGCTGACGGTGGGGGTGACGGTGCCGGAGTGGACGGGCATCCTGATGCTAAACGAGTGCAAGAGCCCGGCGGCCTACTTCCAGGCGACCTTCCGCGTGCAGAACCCGGATACAAAGTTGCGCGACGGGAGGCTGTATATGAAGGAAGAGGCCTATGTCTTCGACTTCAACCCGACGCGGACGCTGACGCTCTTCGAACAGCTGGCGAGCGAGACGGTGCCGGTGGAGGCAACGGCGGGGGAGACGCCCGAGCAGCGGCGCGAGCGGAAGATTCGCAAGCTACTGAACTTTTTTCCCGTCATCGGCGAGGATGAGCAGGGGCGGATGGTGCCGCTGGACGTGGGGCAGGTGCTCTCCATCCCGCGCCGCCTGAAGTGCCAGGAGGTGGTGCGCCGGGGCTTCATGTCGAACTTCCTTTTCCACAATGTGGCGAATCTCTTCCAGAACCCCGGGGCCTACGAGGACATCCTTAACCGGATGCCGGAGGCGGATGATTTCCATGGGACGAAGAAGAACCCGGAGGAGGTCATGCTAGGTGGCGTCCAGGTGGACGGGAATGGCAACGTGCAGGTGCCCGAGAACACGGTGATCGGGACGGCGACGGACCTCTTCGGGGATAAAGTGTATGGCGTCGAGGGGGCGGGAGATGGGAAGGGACCTCAACCCCTGCCGCCGCCACCGCCGCCGCCCGGGGTGAGCGAGCCGACAGGCCTCACGGAATCGACCAAGGCCTATGTGAAGGAAGTGATGGGGCAGGTCAGGGAAAGTATTGTCGGCCCCGTTGCCGACAAGCTGGGGCTGAAACCCGCTGACAGGAAGGCGGTCGAACGGCAGGTGGAGCGCGGGATGAAACAGGCCGTCGCCGCCGCCGACCGGGCCTATCGTGCACAGAAGAAAGAGGCGGAGCGCGCGTTCGAACAGGCGAAGGCAGATGCTCCCGACGAGGCCGCGTTGGCCGCTCTCGAGGTCGATCACCAGGCTACGCTCGCGGAACTGGACAAGCAACGCCAAGAGGCGGTGGAGACGGCTGCGGCAGCCTATGAGCAGGGCCTCTATCTGGAGGTGCCGCGGATGGCGCTCACGGCGCAAGCTGAGGCAGAGAAACAGAGCGTGGAGAAGCAGGTACGTGACCGTCTGCGCGGATTTTCCCGCACCATCCCGAGTTTCCTCATGGCCTATGGAGACGACAAGTTGGAGTTGGCGAACTTCGACCAATACGTGGAGCCGGAGGTCTTCAAGGAGGTCACGGGCATCACGCTGGAGGAGTTCCGGCTGTTGCGCGACGGTGGCACATTGAATGGGCAGGAGGTGGAGGGACACCTCTTCGAGGAGACGGTCTTCAACGACTCGGTAAAGGCGTTCCTGGAGAAGAAGCGGAAGTTGGCGAACTACCTCTCGGAGGAGGCGGAGGAGGATATCTTCGATTACATCCCGCCGCAGAAGACGAACCAGATTTTCACGCCGCGCGAGGTGGTCGTACGGATGGTGGACACGTTGGAGCGGGAGAACCCCGGGTGCTTCGACAACCCCGACTACACCTTTGCCGACCTCTACGTGAAGTCGGGGCTCTACCTCGCGGAAATCGCCAAGCGGCTCTTCCGCAGCGCGGCCATGAAGGTGCGTTTCCCGGAGGATAGTGCACGGCTGGAGCACATCTTTACGCGTCAACTCTACGCCATGGCCCCCACGGCCATTATCCACCGTATCGTCTTGGCCTATCTGCTGGATTTCGACCCCGATCTGCGTAAGCGTGCGGCACCCCACTTCGCCTTGGCCGATGCCGCCGCGGCCGCCCAAGCCGACCGCCTTCCCGCCTTGGTGCAGGAAGTCTTCGGCTGAGGGGCAGATCGCGTCGCACTTTCCAAATGACAGGTCTGAGAGATGGCGTATCTTGCGCTGGCGGATGGGGTTGGTTTTGATTTAGGGAAGGCAAATGGCAGGTCTTTGGCAAGGGTGCGTGGTGTGTTCATGGTGCAACCACGCACCTTTTGATCTTTGACAACTGAATGTATGATTTGTATCGGGCGCTTGTACGTGCGTGCTAGCCTTATTTATATAAAGGACATCAGTTAGACTGGCTTGTCCAGCCAGGCGGGGATGTCGGTGAGGGCGCGGGCACGGAAGGGGGCGCCGTCGGGGCGGGAGAGGAAGATGTGGCGGGCGCCGGGGTAGATGAGTTGCTCGGCGCCGAAGCGGCGGGCGAGGTCGGTCTGCTGGTCGGCGAGGATGTCGTCTTGGGCGGTGATGAGGAGGGTTGGGGGCAGGCCGGAGAGTTGCTCGAGGGGGGAGGCGCCGTAGCGGGCGGCGGGGTCGGGGCAGTAGCGGTCGATGAAGTAGTCCATCAGGCGCGGGGAGAGGGCCCAGCCTTTTTCATAGGCACGCCAGGAACCGAAGTCGCGCGTGGGCAAGAGGGTGGTGACGGCGTAGACGAAGAGGGCACGGTCGGGGCGCGCGGCGGGGAGGGCGCAGAGGGCGAGGTGGGCACCGGCGGAATCGCCGGCCAGCACGAGCGGTCCGGGCAGGGTGTGGGCGCAGTGCCACCAGAAGTCGGTGCACCAGGCGTTGGGCGCGGGGTAGGGGTCGAGCGGGTAGTCGGGCAGGATGACGGTGCGGCCGGTGGCGGCGGCGAGGGCGCGCCCCCAGTCGATAGCGTCTTCGCCGAGCTCGATGGCCCAGCCGCCGCCGTGGAACCAGACGATGGTGCCGCGCGAGGCGTCGGGGGTGAGGGTGACGACGCGCCGACCTTGGAAGGTGGATTCGCTCTCGGTCATGGGATGTCCGCCAATTTGTGGGTTTGGAGGGAGAGGCGCCAAGGCGGCGTGGGGTCGGCGGCGTTGAGGCGGCCGAGGAGGGTGATGGCCTCGTGGACGCGGAGGCGCGTGCCGTCGTCGCAGGGGGAGAGATAGTAATCGGTGGCGGGGAGGCGCGCCCGGACGGCCTCACACCAAGCCGCGTCCACACCGTCGGCGACGACCAAGCGGACCTCGTCGGCGCGGGTGAGGGCGATGGGCGCGCCGAGCTTCGGGCTGGTGGCGATGTAACTCAAGGCTTCGCGGAGGTCGGGCTCGGGCTCGATGGTGGCGTTGGTCTCGATGGCGACCCAGACGCCCCGTTCGCGGAGGCCGAGGACCAGGGGCAGGAGCGGCAGGAGGAGGGGTTCGCCGCCGGTGAGGATAACGCTCTTGGCGCCACTGGCCTCGACCCGCGCGAGGAGGTCGTTCGCGGAGAGTCTCAAGCGCGGGGAGTGGTCGGTGTCGCACCAGGGGCAGGCGAGGTTGCACCCCGCAAAGCGGATGAAGAGGCAGGGGCGGCCGGTGTGGCGGCCTTCGCCCTGGAGCGACTCAAAGATTTCGTGAATGGGATACATGGGAGAGAGGAGAACGGAAAACGGAGAACGGAAAACGGAACGCTCCTGCGGGGAGACGGATTAACCGAAGGCCGATGGGACGGTGATGACCAATCAGCTAATCAGCCAATCAGCCCCGAGCCGTTCACCGATTGGGGGTGGTGATGGCGGGGTCGAGGAGTTGGATGGCCATGTGGCTGTCACGGCCGCGTTTGGGCGTGGAGTAACGCCAGAGGACGCGTTTGTCCGGGGTGAGCTCAAAGGCGCCGACGTCCTTCGGGCCGCAGGCGTAGCATCCGACCACGAGGTTGCCGTTGGGCAGCAGGTGGATGCCGGTCATGTTTTTGATGGGCAGACCGGAGTCCTTGCCGACGAACTCCCAGAGGAGCTTGTTGTCCGGCGACCAGAGCTGGATGCGGTCGAGGAGGGCGACATAGATGTTGCCCTTGGGGTCCGGCACGGCGGCGAAGGCGAGGCCGGGGACCTGCTGGCTCCACTTCTTTTTGAGGTCCGGGCCGTAGAGCTCGACGATGCCGATACCCGAGCGGCAGACTAGCGTGTCGCCGTTGGGGAGGCGGCGCACCATGCGGAGGGTCTGGTGACGGTCCTTCTCGTTGAGCGGCACCTGGATGACGTTGAGGTCGCGGCCATCGGGCGTGCGCTCGAAGATGCGGCCCGTGCTGTTCTCGGCGATGAGGGTGTTGCCGTTGGGCAGACGCTGGCAGGAGAAGACGCCTCCGCCCTTGGTCTCCTTGGCCTTGTATTCCCACACGCGCTTGCCGTCCGGGGTGGCCTCCCAGGCCGCGCCGTCGGCGACCAGGACGTTGCCGTTGGGCAGGCGCCAGGCGTCGTTCACGTTGCCCACGCGCCACTGGCGGAGGGTCTCGCCCTGTGGCGTGAGCTCGGCGATGTGGCCGCCGCCGGCAATGAAGAGCGGATGGGTGGGGACACCGTCGGCAAACTCGGCGCGGAGCGGCGCGAGGGCTGCGAGGCAGAGTAGGAGGACAAGGGGATGTTTCATGGCGTTTCCTTTCTCCCCGGGAGGGGGACTTCGCCGCCGGCGACTTCCCAGAGGTAGAGGCTGGCGACACTGCAGAAGGGGGTGTAACGGCGGCGGTAGCGCGCGAAGAGGGTGGGCGTCATGCGGCGGTGACGGTGGAGCATGCAGAGGCCGCGCTGAATGCCGAGGTCTTTGTAGCTCAGGATGTTGGGGCGCTGCAGGGTGAAGAGGAGGGTCATCTCGGCGGTCCATTTGCCCACACCGTGCAGGGAGGTGAGGGCCGCGATGGCCTCGTCGTCTGGCAGGTGCGCGACGGCCTCAAGGTCGAAGGAGCCGTCTTGCACGCGGCGGGCGAAGTCGAGCACGTAGTCGACCTTGCGTTGGCTGAGGCCGAAGGTGCGCAGCCGTTCCGGGCCACAGGCGAGCACGTGGGGCGCATCAACCGTGCCGAGGCCCTCGCGCAGACGCGCCCAGATGGCGGCCTGGGCCTTGGTGGAGATCTGTTGCCCCACGATGTGGTGGGTCAGCGCGGCGAAGAGGTCGGGGTCGACCTCCCACTGGAGGTGCCCCACGGCATCGATGACGGCCCCGAGGGCCGGGTCGCGCGCCCGCAGCCAGTCCGTCGCCTCGTTGCCGTATTCAACGATTGTCATGGAGACTCCTTGTTGCGGGGTTCAGCGTGGCGTGCATCGTTTCATTCCACCGGAGAATCTCCGGGGCGAACCACACCACGGCGGCAAAGACAATCGGCGGCACCCAGAGGCCGAGCCGCAGACGCAGCACGCCCTGCGGCAGGTAGGCCCACCAAGCGGCCCAGACGAGGAGCACCAGGCAGAGACCGTTTGTTAGGTTCCAGACGAGAGTCTTCTCCAGATGGAAGAAGGGAGCGTTGGCGAGGAACAGGGATTCCCACGGCACATCGGCGGCGAGGAAGTGGCGCCAGACCACCGGCAGGAGAAGTGTCGCCACGAACGCAAGACGCGAGAGGGGATCGAGACGCGGCAGGGTCAGCGCCATGAGCGCGGCCAACAGGGCCGGTGTCCCGACCACGGGGTAAAGCGCGGCCATCGCGAGGGCCGTCCATCCCCCGACCGTTTGCGCCAGGGCGAGCAACGCCAGGCAGACCGTCCAGCCCAACAGGTGGGCGAAGGGAAAGGCCCCGCCCAGACCATTCCATCCGGCCACGCCGCAATAGGCCACGCAACACAGCGTCGCAGCGAAGGGCAGCGTCGCGGCCCAGAGCGGCACCCGTGCCAGACGCCCCAACACGATGGAGAGTCCGCCGAGTGTCAGAAACGCCGTTGTGCCGAACCAAGGCCGTGTCCACCACGCGGTGAGCGTGTCTGCGCACCATCGCAACGTTCCACCCGGGAGCGGCGCGGAGGCCGTCTCCCAAAAGCCCGCCCACGAGCCAGGGGCAGAGATGCCCGCGCCGCCTTCACGGAGCATGGGGAAGAGCCACGCCGCCACGGCGAAGACAAGCGCCGGGAAGACCAGAGCCACCGCTACGTGCACCCAAAGCTGCACCGAGCTGAGCGCAGGGCCCGGGGACTCCGCGTATGGCACCGTCTGGGGCGGCGGCGCGGGGTCCAGGTCGGTGGGGCGAGGGGTGTGGCGGCGGTTCACGGGAGCGCGTCCAGCGCGGCCTTGGCCTGCGCCACGGAGGCGAAGCGCTCGGCGTGCCAACCACAGGCGCGGGCCGCATCGACATTCGCCTGCGTGTCGTCCAGGAAGAAGAGCGCGGCGGGCGGCAGGCCCATGCGCTGCGCCATGAGGGCGTAGATTTCCGGTTTAGGCTTGGTGATACGCTCCACGCCGGAGATGACCTCCGCGTCGGCCAGGGCGCGGAAGTCGCGTGCGCAGCGGTCGAACCAGGGGATGAAGCCGGTGGGCATGTTCGTGAGGATGCCGATGCGGAAGCCAGCGGCTTTCAGCTCCCGCGCCCAAGCGAGCGTCTCCGGATTCGGCACGGACCACGAGTCGTAGTCCAGCTGCTTGAGGGCGTCGAGCGTCGTTTGCGGCAGGGTTTCCCCGCGGTCGGCCGCGATGAGCCGGTAGAGTCCCTGCGCGTCCACGTCGTCTGCATCGAGCGCGCGGCGGTGGGCCTTCCAACCGTCCAACACCTCCTCGCGCGACCATCCGGTCAGACGGCGCACCTCCGGGAAGAAGGTCGCATCCTGCGCCTTCGAGATGACGCCGCCAAAGTCAAAGACAATGCCCTGAATCGTTTTCATGGGAGTAGTGTACCACTTTTGGAAGTGCTTTTCGCTTTACGCGAGGCGGGGGAGGCGGGAGAGGAGGCTTTCGATGTGGTCGAGGAGGGCGTCGGCGGGTTTGTCGGGGAGGGGGAGGTGGGCGAAGTGGCGGACGGGGGCGTGGTTGAGGCGGGCGTAGAAGGTGAGGAGCCCCTGGTGGGCCTCAATCGTGGCGAGGTGTGCGCCGGCGGCGCGGATGCGCAGACGGGCCAGGCGGAGCGTGCGCTCGGCGGCGGGCGGCGGACGGCCATAACGGTCGGCGAGCTCGTCGCGCAGGGTGTCGACCTCTTGGATGGTGACGGCCTCGGCCAGGCGGCGGTAGGTGTTCATGCGCTGGGCGTCGTCCTCTATATAAAGATAGGGGATGGCGGCGGCATTGGGGCCGGTGGCGCCGGGCGAGGTATCCAGGAAGTCCAACGAGAGCGTCACGTCCACGAGCATCGGCAGGGCCTCTCCCTTGAGTCTGGCCACGGTGCGGCGCAAAAGCTGGCAGTAGAGTCCGAAGCCGATAGCGGCGATGTGTCCGCTCTGGGCCGCGCCGAGGAGGTTGCCCGAGCCGCGGATCTCGAGGTCGCGCAGGGCGATGGCGTAGCCTGCGCCGAGGCCCGAGTGGCGCTTGAGGGCCTGGAGGCGCTTGCGGGCATCGGAGTCGATCAGTCCCTCGCCGGGGAGGAGCAGATAGGCGAAGCCCTTGACGGCGGAGCGCCCCACGCGGCCACGCAGCTGATAGAGGTCGGCCAGGCCGAAGCGGTCGGCGCGGTCGATGAGGATGGTGTTGGCGCGGGGGATGTCGATGCCGCTCTCGATGATGGTGGTGCAGAGGAGGATGTCGGCCTCGCCGCGCGCGAAGGCGGCCATGGTCTCGGCGAGGTCGGCGGCGTCCATGCGGCCGTGCGCGACGAGGACGCGGGCCTCGGGCACGATGCGGCGGAGGCGTTCGTGGACGCGCCCGATGGTGTTGACGCGGTTGTAGAGGTAGAAGACTTGGCCGCCGCGGGCGAGTTCGCGCCGGACAGCGGCGGCGATGACGGCGTCGTCGTCACGCTGGATGAGGGTCTCGACGGCGACGCGGTTGCTGGGCGGGGTGCGCAGGAGCGAGAGGTCGCGCGCGCCGGTGAGGGAGAGGTAGAGCGTGCGGGGGATGGGCGTGGCGCTCATGGTGAGCACATCGACCAAGGCGCGGAGGCTTTTGAGCCGCTCCTTGTGGGCCACGCCGAAGCGCTGTTCCTCGTCAATGATGAGGAGGCCGAGGTCCTGGAAGGCGATGTTTTCGGTGAGCAGGGCGTGGGTGCCGATGAGGATGTCCACCTGCCCCTTGGCCGCGGCGAGGCGGGTCTTGGCGCGTTGGCCTTGGGTGCGGAAACGCGAGAGCACCTCGATGCGCACGGGGAAGTGGGCCATGCGGTCGCAGAAGGTGGCGAAGTGTTGCTCGGCCAGGACGGTGGTGGGGGCGAGCAGGGCCACCTGCTTGTGGTTGGCCACGGCGATGAAGGCCGCGCGCATGGCCACCTCGGTCTTGCCGTAGCCCGCGTCGCCGCAGAGCAGACGGTCCATGGCCATGGGCGAGGCCATGTCGCGCTTGACCTCGGCGATGACGCGTGTTTGGTCGGGCGTCTCCTGCCAGGGGAAGAGGGCCTCGAACTCGGCGATCCACGGGTCGGAGAGGTCGAAGGCGAAGCCGGGCGTCACGCGGCGGCGTGCCTGGGTCTCGAGCAACCCCGCCGCGAGGTCCTCGATACCGCGCTGGGCGGCTTCCTTCTCGTTGCGCCAGCGCTTGCCGTCCAGCGAGTGGAGCTTGACCTTGCGGCTGTCGGGCCCGATGTAACGCGAGAGCAGGTGGGCGTGTGTGGTGGGGACGTGGAGGCGCGCGCCGCCGGCGTATTCCAGGGTGAAGACCTCGGTGCGGCGTCCCTCCATCTCGATTTCGGTGAGCCCCAGGAAACGGCCGATGCCGTGTTCCAGGTGCACCACCAGTTCGCCGGGCTCCACGTCGAAGGCATACTCCAGGCGCTGTCCGGCGATGGGGCGGGGGCGCGTGGGCGTCCGCCAAGTGCGTGTGGTGGGGTAAAGGTCGCCTTGCGACACCACCGTGAGCTTGAGGTTCGCCAACGCGAAGCCCTCGGAGAGGCTTTCGGGCAGGAGCTTCACCTTGGAGTCGGGCGGCAACTCATGGGCCAGGAGCTCCCGCGCGGCGGCGCCCTCGGCGCAGATGACCACGGAGCGACGCTTGCGGGCTTCGGCGTCCAACTCCGTGAGCAAGGTTTTGCGCAAGTTGGTGTAGAAATCGGGATGGTTGTCGCGGCCGCCTCCGGCCAAGTCGCGCACGCCGCGGATGGGTTCGGCCACCAGGGCCACGGACGGCACACCCCCGCGCAGGGGCTCACCCGCCCAGCAGACGCGTCCGCCCAGGGCTTCGGCCTGCGCGGCGAGCCACTCGGCGTTGGTTTGCCGTTGGGAGACGAGCGGGAGCTGCGCCAGAGCGGCCTCCACGCTCGGCGCGTCCTGCACCCAGAGCGACGCGCCCTTCAGTTGCGGCAACAGCTGGGCCGTCTTCAGTTTGGCCGATGGCGCGGGCGGCAGGGGCAAGAGCGTCACCTTCGCCACGGAACACTGCGTGGCCGGGTCAAAGGCGCGCAGACTGTCTACCGTGTCGCCGAAGAACTCCGCGCGCACGGGCTGCGCCGCCCCCGCGGGCCACACGTCCAGGATGCCGCCGCGCAGGGCGAAGGTCAGCGGCTCGACCACCAACTCCTCGCGCTCGTAGCCAAGGCCCGTGAGCGTCTCGGCCAAGGTGTCGAAGGGGAAGTCCTCGTTCAGGCGGAGGGTCTTGCTCACGGCGTCGAGCGCCTTGGGGTCGGGCACCGGCTGGAGCAAGGCATGGATGGAGGCCACAATCAGGCAACGCCCCTCGGCGGCGAGAATGTCGCGCACCTGGGCCATCCGTCCGCCCGTCAGCAACGCCTCCTCGTCGTCCGCCGGCGACAACGGCAGGAGCCGCACCCCCGGCAACAACACCGCCGCGTCCGCAAGCGCCTGGTCCGCCGTCTCCGGCGAGGGCGTCACGAGCACCGACGGCCCCTCGCCCAGTAGGCTCGCGGCCATCACGGCCACCGGCATCGGCAAATCCCCCACCGCAAAAGCCTTCGCTTGCCGCGGGAGGATACCCTCCAGCAACTTCGCGACCTTCGGCGTCACCTCCGCCAATCGTTTCATTGCTGATAGCATACCATAAGTGGGGGCGGCTTGGGTGTTCTGGGAAGAAGACAGCCAGTGTAGAGGAACCGCAGATTTCGGAGAGCACAGAGAATCACAGAGGAGAACAGAGGAACACAGAGACGGGCGGCGTGCTACCGCACGCAGGACGCTCTAGGGAAGTTTGGGAACGACCTCATTTGTCGCGCGCTTGCCGCGCGTTCTGTTCTCCGTTCTCTGTGGCCGTGGAAGGTTTGCGGCTTCGCCGCTGCACGCTCCGTTCCCCGGGGCAGCGCAGCCGCCCCATCAGAGGTGGGCGCCTTTGGCGCGGAGGGCATCGAGGGTGCGGGAGAGGCGCTCCAGACGGTCGCGGGGTGGGGCGGAGACGGCGGCGAAGAGGTCGTCCGTGGGGAGGGGGGAATCGGTGAGGTTGTCGACGCCGAAGCCGATGAGACGGACGGGCGTCTCGGGCTCGAGATGGCGGTCGAGGAGGGCCCAAGCGGCGTCGCGCAGGGCGAAGTCGTCGCAGACGGGGGTGGGGAAGGGGGCCTGGCGGGTGACGGTGCGGAAGCCGGCGTAGCGAATCTTGAGGCGGGCGGTGCGGGCCCAGAAGCCGTGTTTGCGGAGGCGGCGGCCGACGTCCTCGGCGATGGCGCGGAGGTCGGCGCGGAGCTGGTCGCGGTCGAGGATGTCCTCGGGGTAGGTGTGCTCGCGGGAGAGGGATTTCTCCTCGCGCTCGGTGGAGACGACGCGGGAATCCCGGCCGAAGGCGACGTTCATCAGGTGCTCGGCGAGGGCGGGGCCGACGATGTTGCGCAGGCGGTCGGGGTTGGTGGACTGGAGGTCGCGCACGGTGGCGATGTTGTTTTGGAGGAGGAGGTCGGCGACCTTTGGGCCGATGCCCCAGAGCGCGCGCAGGGGTTTGGAGGCGAGCCAGGCCAGACAGGCTTGGCGGTCGGCGGGCACCACGAAGAGGCCATCCGGCTTGCGTTCCTCGCTGGCGAGTTTGGCAAGCAGTTTGTTCGGGGCCACGCCGATGGAACAGGTGAGGCCCGTCTCGGCGAGGATTTGCGCCTTGATTTGGCGGGCGATGTCCTCGGGTTCGCCGAAGAGACGGCGCACGCCCGTGACGTCCAGAAAGGCCTCGTCGATGGAGAGTCCTTCGACCAAGGGCGTGAAGCGGCCAAAGATGGCGAAGATCTGGTCGCTGACCTCTTTGTAACGAGCCATGCGGCCGCGCACGAAGATGCCTTGCGGACAGAGTTGATAGGCCTGACGTGACGGCATGGCCGAATGGACGCCAAACTTCCGCGCCTCGTAGGAGCAGGTGGAGACCACGCCGCGCTTGTCCGGCGGCGCACCGACGATGACCGGTTTGCCGCGCCACTCCGGGTGGTCGTGTTGCTCGACCGCCGCAAAGAAGGCATCCATGTCCACATGCAGAATCATCTCACCTTTATTTTATCAAAGGCGGGCGAGAGTGATAGGTTGGGGAACCGCAGATTTCGCAGATTAGGGCAGATTTGGGGCCGGCTACCGCCGGCAGGACTGCCAGAATATTTTTACCACAAAGGACACAAGGAACCACAAAGGACACAAAGACTGCCAGAATGGGAAACGCAGATTTCGCAGATTTTTGCAGATTTAGGGCGTGCTGGCGCACGCAGGGGGAGGGGTGCTATCGCGCCCGGAGAACAGAGAACGGAGCGTGCAGGCGCAGAGCGCCAACCCTTCCACGGCCACGGAGCGCCCCACATCTCACCAATCAGCTAATCAGCTAATCAGCCAATCAGCCGGAGGGAGAGAAGGGCGGCGCCGGGGGTGGCGATGGGCAGGCGGACGCGGGTGTCCCAGGGGACGCGGTCGGTCTGCGCGGGGAGGCCGTCGGCCTGAGAGACGACCTCCATCTCGGCGAAGGGACGGGGTGGGGGAAGGGCCTCGATGAGGTCCTCCGCGCGAAAGGTGAGGACGGCGGGCTTGCCGTTGGGGAGGACGAGCGCGGCCATTGTGTAGCTCCCATCGGCCTCGCGCAGACCGAACTGCAGGAACCAGCCCGGTTCGCCGCGGACGCACCAGCGCGCCTCGGGGGGACGGCGGAGCATCTCCAGCAACTTGTCGAAGACGGTGCGCCAGAGGGGCGTGAAGGCCTCGCCCGGCGCCAGGGTCCAGTCGAGTTCCGGGCGCAACGGCATGGTGCGGAAGGCGTGGAAGAGGGCCTCGTGCGGCGTGGTGAGGACGCGGCCCGTCACCTCGGCCTCGGGGTCGGGCGGGGCCATGAGCAGGGCGGCGGGGCAGGGGAGGACGCGCTCACGCGGCGCGCCCGCGGCCCAGTAACGCAACCGGGTGCGGGCGTGCGCGTCGAAGTAGAGGTTGATGGGGTGCGTCAAAGGTTGAGCCCCGCGAAGGGATTGTTCCCCAGTCCGGCGTTCTTGGCGCGGTTGGCGCGGATCCAGGCGGAGGGGTCGCTGTCGGGGTCGTTCGCGGGGGCGTCCTTGACGGGCTCCTCGGCGGTGACGGGTTTGAGGGCGATCTTGTGCTCGTTGGCGTCGATGGACTCGATCTTCACTTCAAGGGTCTGGCCCTCTTCCACGACCTCGTGGGCGGAGGCGATGCGGCGGCCCTTGGCCAGGGCGGCCAGGCGGCCGTTCGAGAGCAGGCCGTCCACGCCGGGGGTGAGCTGGGCGAAGGCGCCGAAGGTGGTGATGCGGACGATCTTCGCGTTGAGCACGTCACCCACGCGGTACTGCGCGGCGAAGGCTTCCCAGGGGTTCTGGCGCAGGGCGCGCAGGGAGAGGGAGATGCGCTCGGTGACGGGGTCGAAGTGCTGCACCAGCACCTCCACGGTGTCGCCGGGCTTGGCCAGGTCTTCGGGCTTCGCACCGCGGTCCCAGGACATTTCGCGCGTGGGCACCAGGCCCTCCGCGCCGCCGAGGTCGACGAAGACGCCGAAGTCCATCACGCGCGTGACGGTGCCCTCGCGGACCTGCCCCTCGGCCAGTTCGGCCAGCAGGGCGCCCTTCTTGGCGTTGCGCTCGCGTTCGAGCAGGGCCCGGCGCGACACGATGAGGTTGCTCCCGCGGTCGTCCTCGCCATACTCGGAGATGAGGAAGGTTTGCTTGGTGCCGATGTACTCCGCGGCGTCCTTGGCGCGGTGGAGATCCATCTGGGAGTAGGGGCAGAAGGCGCGCTGGCCGGCCACTTCCACTTCGTAGCCGCCCTTCACCTCGCCCTTCACCAGGCCATCGATGGGCGTGCCGGCCTCGAAGGCCTGGCGGAGCGCCGCGTCGCCGCGGCCCGTGGCCTTGTTGCGGGCCGTGAAGAGTAGGTTGCCCTGGCGCATGCCGACGAACCACACCGTGAGGCGCTCGCCCTCTTTCGCGCGGAGCGTGCCATCCTCCAGGATGAACTCCTCTTTGGGCACCACGCCTTCGTCCTTCGCACCCACGTCAATCACCACATAGTGGCCCTTGGTGGAAACGACGGTGGCGCGCACTTCTTCACCGGGGTTGAACCCGCGGCGGTAATCCATCCCGCTGGCGGCGAGCAGGGCGGCGAAATCGGCTTTGGAATCCTTCATGGTACTCCTCTTCTAGCAAAAACGGGGCGTATTCTACCAAAACCTACGTCTCTAGAAAAGCAGGGGCGTTCGCGCGCCCCGGAGAACAGAGAACAGAGAACAGAGCGCGCGACAAGCGCACGACGGGCGAGAGCGCTGTGCGGAGAAACCAAACTTCCAATCGCCCCTGCACCTCCGGTACGTCTGCGACGTGCCATAATACGACGCGGTAGGACATATAAGATGACTAGGAGGTGGTGCCAAAGACGCCCAATTCCAGAAACACTGGCAGTCCTGCGTGCGGTAGCACGCCACAAATCTGCCTTAATCTGCGAAATCTGTGGTTTCTGACCGCATTGTACCGTCCATGTCTCTAAACGTTCCTGGCTTCATTGAGACAAAAAAAGCCCGCACGTGGCGGGCCTTTTTGGGAGAGGTGGAATCCGAATCACTCTGCCATGTCCAACTTGATGGGGATGCCGTTGGGATCCTTGGGCGGATTCGTCTCGATAGTCCAAGAGAGCCAATCGCCGGTGGTTAAAATGGCGGCGTTCATGGTCCATTGTTGGGTGAGGATGGCGCTTTGCTCGGTTTTCTTGAGCGTATCCTTCTCCACGCGCGAGGCGATATAGACCAGGAGGACATCGTTGTTGCCCACCACGGTCGGCTCGGAAATCTTGCCGGTGCCAAGCTTCTGCGCCTCGTCGAAGACCTGCGCACTGTAGGGGGTGTCCATCTGCTGGTAGGTGGAGGGGTCACCGAGGGTGAAGGTCAGCGCCGCGCTAGCGGTGAGGTTGGCATCCTTGCAGGCGGCCACGGCATCCGTGAAAGACTTGCCTTCGGCGATGGACTTGGCGAGCGTGTCGCGGAGGGTATTGCCCTTGGCGAGAGCCTGTTCACGCACCTTTTCGGCGCGGCAGGCGGTGGTGACCTGTTCCTTGACCTCCTCGAAGGGGCGGATGGCGGATTCGCGAATGCCGGTCAGCTGGATGAGGTAAACACGGTCGGAGCCGGCCACCACGTCACAGTCCAAGTCACCGCCCACTTCCAGATTGAAGACCAGCTCACGGACATCCAGGGCATTCTGGAAACCGACGGGCCAGCCGTTCTGCGTGAGGGTGGCGGTCTTCATGCCGCCATAGCCCTTGGCGACTTCTTCAAAGGTGGCGCCCTCGAGCTCGGGCAGAATCTCCTCGTTGGCAAAGGTGCTGGCCTTGCTCAAGGCATCATTGGCGCGCACCTTGGCCAGCACTTGGTCGCGGACCGCGTCGTAGGTGACCGAATCGGTGGCGTTGGTGCTGGAGGGATCCTTGAATTCATCCATGTGGTCGGCATGATACTGCATCGCCTCGATTTCCTCTTCCTCGGTGGGGTCACCAGAGCGGAGGAAGGTCTTGGAGGGAATCTCGAAGTAGGCGATGGTACGCTCCTCGGGGCGGCGGTAACGCTCTTGGTTCGCGTCGTACCAAGCCTTGAGTGCGGCATCGTCAAGCACGATGTCTTCGGGCTTGGCGGTATTCTTGAGGGTCACGGTGTAGGCCGTGGTCTCATCGAGGAGAACCGAGAGCATGAAGTCGCGCTCCATGGGGGAAATCCACCCGACGGACTTGAAGACGGCGGCGGTCGCGGCCTGGGCGGGGAGCCAGGTGTCAGCGTAGATACTCTCGAACGCGGCAGGCGTCTGGAAGTTCGCGCGTTGCAGGAATTGCTTGTAGGAGTCCGGGTTAAAGGAACCTTGGGCATTCACATAGGAGGTCTCAATCATCTGCTTGGCGGCATCTTCCCCGCCCTGCTGCAGATTGAAGCGGTCGGCCAATTGACGCGCGGCGATGAGCTTCCAAATCATGCGCTGGGTGTTGGGGTTCCCGTTGGCGTAACCTTGGGGCTCACTGATGGTCAAGGCGCCGAGCAACACGTCTGAACCGCGCGGCAACAAGGGATAGGGTTGCCCCTCCGGGGTGAAACCGATGAGGTCATTGTTCGTCAGCGTGCCCACGGCGCGGGAGGCTTGCTCATAGGTCTTGGGGGTGATGGTCTCATCGGCGCGTTGGTAGCCACCCGCCCCGCCCATGCCGGAGCAGGAATCGGCCACCACAAAGGCGAAGACCATCAAGAGGGCCAAGAGGCCCCACAACAATTTGCTTTGAATCAGGCTGGAGAAACGATAGATGAACATGGTCGCTTGGGATATCTGTTTTGTTGGAGTGAAAGGGCGGCGCGGCTCACAGGAGCGCACCGTCGCCAAAGTCGTTCAGCTCGTCCGGGATGTCGCCATAGGCAGAGGCATCGAAATCCTCGTCGCCCAGCGAACCATCGCCCTCGAGGGAGCCATCCTCGCCCTCGGCGAGCTCGCCCTCTTCTTCGGCGGGGAGGACTTCGTCAATCAGTTCGCCGGTGCTGTAGCCCTCGCCGCGGTTCTCGACGTAGCAGAAGTAGTTCTTGGCCTCGCCGTTGGCGTAGAGGGTCAGCACGGAGACCACCCAGTTGTCGGAGCCCTGGGGCTTGGCGCGGGTGATCTTGACCTGGGAGCCGGGGGTGAGGGAGAAATCGGTGGCGGCGCCGTTGCCGGAGGGGATGGCCATCTTGACCTCGCCCAGGCGGCCGGTCAGCTCGGAGGTGGAGAAGCCCATGGCGTCAATGGAGGAGAAGGCGTTGGCCTGCGTCATGTCGTTCATGGTGTAGTGCAGGCCCTTGAAGGCGGCGGAGCCGGAGAGCGTGCGGAAGGAGAAATCATCGCCCTTGACCGGCTTATCCAAAGCAATGTCTTGGCCGACGTGGAGCTTGGCCATGCCGTTCATGTCCGTAAAGGTGCCCAGGGGCGTCACCAGCTCGAACTGGCCGGCCAGGGCGCGGTCGTCCACGCGCGTATTGACGTCGCCGAAGTCAATCTTCATCTGCACCTTCTGCCACTCCTCGGCGGCGGTCGGCACAAACTTGGCGGGGCCCTTCACCACTGCGTAGGTGAGGGGCGAGAAGCAGATGCGGAACTGCGTGCCAGCGTCCGCCTCGAAGGTCGAACCATAGGGATAGGCCTTGTACGAGACCGCGTCCACGGTCTGGCCGCTGGGGAGGGTGACGCGCAGACCCGCGGCACCGGCCTGGGTCTCCAAGTTGAGCACTCGGACCATGGCTTCAAACCGCAAGGGCTTGGCCTCGCCCTCTGCCTCTTGGGCACAAAGCGTCGCCGCGCCCAGCACGCACGCGCTGAACGCCACTGTCAACATCGCATTCCGGATCATTCCTGTGCTCCCTTCTGAAGGATGGCAAACAATCATCTACCCCACATGATACCAAGCTAAAGCAAAGCGCGCAAGCCTTCTTTGAGGTTTGCGCGGAAAAAGTCTTTGCGAAGATGGCGGAGAGGGAGGGATTCGAACCCTCGGTGCCCCTTGCGGAACACGACGATTTAGCAAACCGTTGCCTTCGGCCACTCGGCCACCTCTCCAAAAAAGACAACGACGCCAACGCGTCAAATCGCCCCATACACTACCAAACCCATCCCCCCGCCGTCAAGCAAAATTTGCTTGCAGAGGTTGGGAAAAGCAAGGGACCGCAAAGACGCAACTGTGGGCGCGAAACGTCTCGGGCTCCATCGGGCGCTCTGCGGCTTCGCCGCTGACCGCGCCCGCCGCCCTCCGTTTCGCGCCTTGTCGTTTTTCGGAGTCTCACCCGTCGCCCCGCAGGGGCGTTCTGTTCTCCGTTCTCTGTTCTCTGTTCTCTGTTCTCTGTTCTCCGGGGCGGCGAAGCCGCCCCTTTGGCGCGATAGCGTGGAAATCCCAAGGGCGGCGCGACCAACGGGAGCGATGGAGCCCGCAGGGTTTCCACGCCAAACCGTCTTCGAGGTAAAACTTCCCCAGACTCTGTTGGGTCAGGGCGTGGGGCGGGAGACGGTGGCGCGGAAGAGGAAGGTGGCGTCGCCCTCGGGGAGGGAGAAGCGGAGCTCGACCGTGCTGCCTTCGTTTGTCGTGGCGGTGACCGTCTCCGGCGCGGCGAGGGGCTGCGTGCCATCGAGGCGCTGCGGCGCGATGGCGTAGTCGTTGCCCTCGGTGAAGGTGAGGGACTGTCCCTTGCCGCGCACGGACAGCGTGACGAACACTGTGGTGCCTTCGATGCGGAGGCCCGTGACGCCGAAGTCGTAGGCTACGACCACCTTGTCGCCTTCCACGGTGGGCTCCAGTCCCTCAAAGCACGCCAACGCGTCGTCCAACTCCGCGATGGGGCGCGTCGCGCCGTCGACCGATTGCGCCGCCACGTGGAAGTCGCCGCTGATGCCGCCGTCGCGGGCGGCGTCGCGAAGGGCTTGCAGGGTCTCCTCGGAGAGCTGGATATCCACTTCGCCCTCAGGCAGGATGGGGTTGGGCATGGGCTGCCCGGCGGCCTCGGTCAGTGTGACGGTGAGGGTGTTGTTGGCGAAGGTGTACGAGGTCTCCCACGCCGTTCCGGCATCGACCGTGAAGCCTTCGGGCAACGCGGAGAGGCCCTGCGTGGAGAAGCGGATGGTGTCCGCAGTCGTAGCGGTCAGGCGGAGGGTCTTGGGCAGCTGAGTGAATTTGGGGCGCAGGTGGGCAATGTCGAGCGTGCCATCGCCGGAGACGCGCCAATAGTTGTTGATGTCGTTCTCCGTGAAGTCCAATTCCGCCGTCGTGCGGAGGGTGGCGCCTGCGCCGAGGGTGACGGTGTTGGCGGCGATGGGGATGGCCGCCTCGACCGTCACGTTGCCGGAGAGGACGAGGTTGCCGGAGAGCGAGAGATCGCCGATGGCCGCGCCGGTGGAGGTGTCGGTGGTTGTGTCGGTGAGCAGGAGCGTGGCCGAACCGCTCTCGGGACCGACGATGTTGAGGGTGGTGGCGCTCGCGTCTTCGGGCAGGAGGATGGAGGCGTGGTCGCCGTCCGCCAGCGTCACGGTGACGGTGTCAGAGGCGGTTGGCGCCTGGCCGGAGCGCCAGTTGCCGGCGGTCTCCCACAGGCTGTCGCCGGCCTCGCCGGTCCACTCGGTGGGGATGATGAAGGGCGCGATGCGCACGGTGGGATCGCCCAAGAGGGTGAGCGTGGTGGAGAGGTTGGGGTTGCCCTCGAGTGCCAAGGTCAGCGCTTGGCCGACGGTGAGGGAGGGATCCTTGATGAGCGCGTCGGCTACCGCGCCGCAGAGGGTGTGCTCCGCGCCGCTTGGGATGCCGTCCGTGCCGATGGTGGGCGTATACGAGCCCGCGGGGAGGATCGCCGACAGCGTCCCGCCCTGAGGGTTGAGCACCAGCATCTCGCCCACGTTCGGGGAGGCTGTCTCCTCCTGCGAGAGTGCGCCGCTTGTCCCGATGGGCGAGAGCGTCAGCGTGTAGAGCGCGGGGAAACAGTCGGCGGTAATCTTTTTATTGTCGCCGCCGACGGCAATTAGGCTCAGCTCCGTGTTGCTTTCAGCCCCTTCCACCCACAGCAGCGAGGCCCCGGCGGATTCAGAAGAGAGATCGCCGCGACCGGGTGTGGTGGCATCTTGACGGAAAGCGCCATCGCAATAGAGCAACGGTGAGGGGAAGGCGGACTGGTTTGTTTGCTTGAGACGGCCATAGCGGTTGCAGAGCGCATAGAAGGTGGTCCCTGCTTTGTTGTCGTAGTACTTCCATTGCCCAAGGGCGGGGTCGTAGACCGTATCGTTTTCGTATACAGGTTGCTCAGTGCCGAAAGTCTCGCCCAGGAGGGTGACGCGCCCCTGCGCATGGTAACTGCCGGCTCGCCTGAGCTTTTCGACGTAGCCCTGCAGGCAGGTGAAGTCGGAGGTTGTTTGATAGGTTTGGGGAACGTTATTGCCAGCGGAGGCAAGATCCACAATGGTGCCCATGGAGACAGTCTCGCGGAGGGGGAGGCGGCCGATATGGTGGCCGTCGAGGCGGTCGATGGTGCCGTCGAGAGCGGGAATCTCTGCGCCAGAGGCACCGATGAGGACGTAGTCGCAGTCCATGGAGCCGATATATTCGGCGGCGGTTCCTTCCGTGATGTTGCCGTTCGCGGCGATGCAGACGTTCCAGTTGCCGCCGGCGGGGGAGGAACGGAAGGCGGCGTAGCCCTCCCACAGGCCGCTCTCCTTGCGGTCAGTGGTGGTGAGGACGAGGAGGCTGTTCTCGGGGGCCACGCCCTCGGGCTTACCCTCCTCGCGCACGCCATTGGCATACCACACGGGGTCGGTGGCAGAGGAGGCCACCAAGCGGTAATCGTTACCGACCTTCTTGACGGTGAACCCATTTGGTGCGGTAAAGGCCGAGGTCGCGACAGTCGTGTTGGCGTTACCGTGCAGGAAGACGCCGGAGCGGGGCTCTTCGATGGAGACCGTGCCGGAGACGGTGAGGGTGCCCGTGACGGTGATGGGCGCCTCCGTGGTCAGCCGTGCACCGTTTTCCAGCGTCAGCCCGCCGGTGAAGGTGCCACCCTCCAAGAGCACGCCATCGGAGGCCATCGTGGGGGCCTCGACGGTGCCGAAGGCGGCCACGCCGTCACCGGAGAGCAGGAGTGTGCCTTGGTCTTTGGGCAGTTTGGGCTTGGCCACCAAGACAGGGCAATCCAGACGGGCACCGTTGGAGAAGCGAAACTTCGTGACGACATTGTTCTCGTCACTATTGCCGCGGATACAGAGTGCGGCGTTACCGATGCCGGAGAGCGCGGAGACGGAGGATTTGCCCTTCACCTCGACAATGGTGTGCAAGAGGTCAAGGGTGCCAAAACCGTAATCACCGGAGGTATCGCGGCTGCCCAAGTCGATATGGCCGCCGTCCAAGATGAGTCGGCGCGTCAAGGTGTCGCGGGAGACGACGGTGAGGATACCGCCGGGACCAATGGTAATGGGGTTGCCGCTAGTCTCGGTGTAACCATAACCGGAAACGTCGCCGGCACCGAAATAGAGAGAGGCTCCGTTCTTTACAGTTACGGACTTACTGAGATAGGAGTCTGTTCCCTCTTTCTTCGGCACCACGTAGCGGAAGTTGGGGCCGTCGAGGGTGAGCGATGCACCATCTCTTTGCTCGAGGTTGGTCCAAGTGATTGAACCTTTCCCAAAGAAGGTGACGGAGCGTCCAAAACTCAATGTGCCAAGGCGGACATCTTCATCGACGGTCACGCCGGTTGATATCGTGATGTCATAGTCTGAGCCATTCTCGGTCGCAAGGATAAGAGCTGTTTCGGTGTTGATTTTGTTAGGGGTGGGCTTTTGAGGATGGGCAATGAAGGTGTTTAAAGCGCTGACGCTTTTGTCTACAGTATAGTTAGTCATCTCTCCCGTGGCATCGAGGATAAAGGCAATCACGTCAGGAAGAGAGTCGACCTCGGGGAAGGGTGCGGGGAGGCGCGGGTCGGCGTAGAGTAAGGTGTATTTCTCGACTTCACGGAAGGCGATTTTGAGGTTGGGGTCTTCGCTGTTGAGGCAGAGGATACCCTTGGAGTTGTTGTTGGCTGCGGTTTTGGCCTCTTCTAGGTCGGTATAGATGGTGGGACGCTCGGCGACGGGGAGCCTGAAGTTCGAGGTGTTGGCAACAATGGCACTGCGGAGGTCATTCACGTCCATATAGGGAACGCCATCGCGCACATCCACGGGTGCAGTCGTGGCCGTGCGCTTGATTTCTTGGCCTTCGCACGAGAGGGTCATATCATGCCCGAACCATCCCCACAGTCCATAGCGTCCCTTCGCGTCCGAGAATGTCTCGGCGACGACCTTACCGCCGATGGAGAGCGTGACCTTGGCAAAGTGCACTGGGTTGTTGTTTTCGTCCACGACAGTTCCCAAAACGGGAAGCGCGTACGAGGAGGTCACTCCCTCCGGTCGCTCGGCCACGATACCGGTGACAACCGCCTCAATGAAGGTATAGCCCGCGACATTGGGCAACGTCTGTAGCGCCAATCCAGACCCGTACCCGGAGAAGATGTAGGTCTCATAGCCGGGCTCGTCCGCCTTTTGCCGATAGCCGCAAGCCACAACGGCATGCGCACTGTTTTTGCCTACACTCATCGCCACGGGCGAACCGCAACGGAGCGAGGCCCAGATGGCGGTCTCAAAGTCTTCCTCCGTGGCCCCTTCGCCCAATGCCACATAATAGGCGCTGGCCATGCCGACGGAATCGCTACGAAAGGCCTTCTGGAGATTGGAGAGCGGCGTTGTGGACGAAAGGCCATTGCCCCAGTAGTTCATCTGGGTGAGCAAGCCCAGATTGTAGAGTACGGTTTGCGCCGTACGGCGGCCTCGCGCGTCCAGCGGCGTCGGAGCCAGTCGCGCCCAATCAAGCGGTTCCGTGCGGATTTCCCGCGTGACGTCCATGATGATTGAGGCAGGGCCGAAGGACTCCCGGGGCCACTTGAAATATTCCAAGATAGAAGCCCCGGCGACGGCCACGCACCCAACAGGCTTATTAAGGCCATATTCGTCTTGGACGACCTGGTTGTAGGGTTGGGCCTGATTCCAATGGCAAGGGAAATCGGGCAACAGCGCGACGAGGTCCTGCGCCATGGCGGTGGCGGCGAGGAGGGCGGCGGAAAGGAAAAGTGCAAGTTTCATAGATGTAGTTTAACACAAACCGCTGTCATAGCAAAACCCAATCCTGTCCGGGGAAAATGGGAGGGAAAGTGTAGAATTAGGTCGTACGTTTTCTAAGGGTGGAAAGAGACGGCCCTCTGGGGGCCCCCCGGGGGG
>CALXOF010000016.1 GCA_944389945.1 uncultured Kiritimatiellota bacterium
GCCATTTTTCGGACACCTAATCGCACCCCCGCGCATTTACCCATCTCTTTGTTGCAATTACTTTTCGATTTGACCAACCCCAGGAAAGAGTTGCACGTGCCTATGGGCTTGCATAGAAGTCAGAGGCCCCCAGTACGCCCAATTGTCACGCCGACTTTCGTCATCCCTTACCTTATTTATAGAGGCCATCACGCGACCGGACGTCCCGTGAATTGCCCGATATCAAATCATACATTCAGTTGTCAAAGATCAATCGGCGTTGTGGATACTTGGTGATCAACCCCGCGCGCACCCTTGCCAAAGACCTGTCATTCGACTTCCCTAAATCAAGAATAATGCATTTCTCTCCATCTTGATACACCTTTTCTAAGACCTGTCATTTGGTAACATGGCGATTTGCAAGTCAAATGAGCCAAGGCTTTAGGATAGAGCTGAAATAGCTTCATAGGCTGTGCGTCCTTTCAGGGAGACGGTTCTGGAGATGCTGTTGGCAAGGTGTTGGACGAAGGCGATTCGTTGCTTGTTGACGCGGGAAAAGTCGGTGCCTTTGTCCCACCAAAAACGGATGATGCCGTTGGTCTGTTCGACGGTGCCTTTCTCGTAGGAGGCGTAGGCGTGGGTGTAGTAGACAGGGACGCCGAGGGTTTTCTCGAGTCGCTTCTGGTCGAGGAACTCGGTCCCGTTGTCGGTGGTCACGCTCTTGAGGGCGGGGAAGGCATCTTCGCGCACCATCTCGCGGAGCGCGTGGTGGACGGCCTTCTGCGAGATGGAGGGAAGGCGACGCAGCAGAACGTAGCGGGAACACCGATCGATCATGACGAGAAGACCGCCTTTGCCGGAACGCCCTGAGACAATACAGTCCATTTCCCAATCACCCATTCGCTCGCGGTTGTTGATTTCCTGGGGACGTTCCTCGATGCTCGTCCGCCCTGGCAACACTTTGGAACGCTTGGGGATGTGATGTTTCTTAGCCTTGCGCGGACGGTAGCGGAGCTTCCCCTTCGGCAGGACAATCACCCCCTCTTTGAGGTGGTAGTAGACCGTGCGCTGTTTGGGGAGGTTCACCCAATCTTTTGCTTCGAGACGATGGAGACAGGAGGCAACCGAAAGGCCTTTCTTGAGATCTTCGACCAGTTCGTCCGCGAACTTGTTGGTCACCATGCTCCGTCGCCCCTTGTTGGACTGCAACGCGCTGGTCACCCCTTGGGCCAATACGGCGGAATACTCGGGATAGATCCAGCCGCCATGGACCTTGTCTTTGAGGAGTACGCCTGTGAACCCACGATTCAGCTCACGCTTGATGCGAGCCTCGGAGAGCCCATAATTACGGGCGAATGCGTCCATGGGCAAGGCGTTCCTGCCATGTTTGAGATTCGTATTCCACAAGCGTTCCAAAGTCAGGCGTCCTTCCATCGTCCAATGTTTCCGAGGAAGCGGGAAAGTGCTAATATAGGGCATGTCAGCGTCCTTTCTAGATGTGGTTGTTTTACGTCCCTTCATTTTAGCAAGGACGCTGACTTTTTTCGCCCCTCTGGGGCGCCCCCCGGGGGGCGCCCCAGAGGGCGTGCCACGCCCTCCTCGCCTCGGTTCACTATATTGTGCAACTTTCCGAGATCGACGACCTCGGGTCTAGGTTGACTTCCTCATGGGATTGTGGGATAGTAGGGGTGTCGAGGGGGTCTGGGTTAGCCGCGGTTTCGCCCGTCGCACCAGCGCCGCCGGGCAGCTCCCTCGACAACTCCCTTTCACTGCTCAGTCGGGTCAGCGACGCTGTCTTTGCGTTTTTGTGGGCGCTACTTTTCCGGACATCCTTGGGTTGACTTTTGCCCTTGGCTATGCGATAGTACGCGTTGAAGGGCCGGGAGCCCCGTTGAAGGACGCAAGTGCGAGTTTAGTCGCTGCCAGCAACGGGAGCTTCTCGGCCTTTTTTGTCCGCAAAGAAGTGCGAACTAGAGGTCGTGCGATAGTAACTGTTCTTCGCACCAATCCCACCGATGGCGTTACGGAATAGCGTCATCTTCTCTGAGTTGACTTCCTATCACAGATGTGTGATAGTGGCAATGATGTCTTGGGCGCGCGGAAGGGTCGTGTTGGCGATGTTCGCGCTTCTTTGACGGGCCTCTTCAAGTTCCAACAATTCGAGCGAGTAGACGCGGTGTCCGTGTCGCTCGTTCGTTTTTACATGTGATTTCTAAAACCTGCTGGCAGTCTTGCGTGCGGTAGCACACCTTTAATCTGCTCAAAATCTGCGAAATCTGCGGTTCACTACGCCGACTTACGAGGCTTTTTCTTGGTGGATCCGGCTGGACTTGAACCAGCGCCCCAGAGATTATGAGTCTCCTGCTCTGACCGACTGAGCTACGGATCCATATAGAAAACGGGTGCATTATGCCATCTTTTGCGGGGAGTCTCAAGGGAAAAGTGCAGGGTGGGGGTGGGCGTGGTATACTATTTGGCCATGGAAATCGTATTTGAGAGGTTGACGGAGACGGCGCAGATGCCGTTTTATGCGCACGAAGGTGACGCGGGGATGGATATTTGCGCGGACGAAACGCTGACGTTGGGGCCGGGGGAGCGGGCCGCGGTTTCGACGGGGCTGCGGGTGCGTCTGCCGCTGGGGACGGAGGGGCAGGTGCGGCCGCGGAGCGGGTTGGCCCTGCGTCATGGGGTGACGGTGGCGAATGCGCCGGGGACGGTGGACGCCGGTTATCGCGGGGAGCTGAAGGTGATTTTGGTGAACTTGGGGCGTGAACCTTTCGCCATCGAGCGCGGTATGCGGATTGCGCAACTGGTGGTGGCGCCAATCCTGCGGCCGACCATCATGGAGGGCACAGTGGACGATGTCACCTCGCGTGGGGCGGGCGGTTTCGGGTCGACCGGCCTTGGGGCGACGACCGCGTCTGCTCAATCTTAGAATCATACGCTTCACCTTACAACTCACATGAAAGCGTTTTTTCTTGTCTTCTTTGCCGGGGGTGTGGGTAGCACGTTGCGGTATGCCGTTCAACTTGCTTTGCAAGGACGTTTCCAGCCGGCGCAGTTCCCTTGGACGACCTTTGCCGTCAACCTGCTTGGTTGCTTTCTCATTGGGCTCTTTCATGCGCTTTCTTCCCGCTTGCAATTATCTCCAGAGACGCGTCTTCTGCTCACGACCGGCCTGTGTGGCGGCTTTACCACCTTCTCCACCTTTTGCAATGAGAGCCTTTCTCTGCTTCGCCAGGGATATACCGTCACGTTCGCCTGTTATATCGGTTTCAGCGTGGCCCTTGGGCTTGTCGCCGTGTGGGCCGGGAACGCGGTGGCGCGTTAGGTTCCGTGTGGCGGCAATCTGTTATAATGGCGCGCATGCACAATGACGAGGATTGTTTGGAGGTCAGTTATGGCAACGCATGAGGATTTGTACGCAAAGGCCTGTCGGGTCATCCCCGGGGGTGTGGATTCGCCGGTGCGGGCGTTCAACGCGGTCGGCGGGACGCCGATTTTCGTGGCTTCCGGCAAGGGTGCATATCTGACCCTGGCCGATGGACGTAAGGTGCTGGATTGCTGTTGCTCGTGGGGTGCGATGATTCTGGGCCATGCCGACCCGGGCATTGTGGAGGCGGTGTCGCAAGCGGCGGCACGTGGGACGACCTTTGGTATCGCCACGCCCGGCGAGGCGGAGCTGGCCGAGCGTATTGTGGCGCGCATTCCCTTTGTGGACAAGGTGCGGTTGGTGAACTCCGGCACGGAGGCCGTGATGACGGCCATTCGCCTGGCGCGCGGGGTGACGGGGCGTGACCTCATCATCAAGTGCGAAGGGTGCTACCACGGGCACAGCGATGGGCTTCTGGTCTCCGCCGGGAGCGGCGCGATGACGGCGGGCGACGGTACGCAGCCGGCCAGCGCGGGCATCCCCACGCCCATTGCCGAGGAGACGCTGGTGGTGCCGTACAACGACGCCGAGGCCGTCGCGGCCGCGCTTGCGGCACACCCGGGCCGCGTGGCCGCAGTCATTCTCGAGCCGGTTGCGGGAAACATGGGCTGCGTGCCGCCGAAGCCGGGTTATCTCAAGGCCGTCCAAGAGGCCGCGCATGAGGCCGGCGCCCTCTTTATCTGCGATGAGGTCATCAACGCTTGGCGTTTTGGCCTGGGACTTTACTCCGCGGCCGCGGGGCTGGAGCCGGACATCGTAACGATGGGCAAGGTCATCGGTGGGGGTTTCCCGCTAGCGGCGGTCGGTGCCCGCGCGGCAATCATGGATGCGCTCGCGCCGACGGGCCGCGTCTATCAAGCCGGGACCCTCTCGGGTAATCCGGTGGCGGTGGCCGCGGCCATTGAGACGCTCGACCGTCTGGCCGCCGATCCGCCCTATGCGCGCCTGGCCGCGATGGCCGAGCGGATCGAACGCGGGGTGAACGCCTCCGCCGAACGTCATGGCGTGCCCCTGCGCGTGCAACGCCACGCCACCATCTTCACGCCCTTCGCCACGGACACCCTCCCGGTGACCAACCTGGCGGAGTCTAAGCGGTGCGATGCGGCGCTCTATGGACGCTTCTTCCACGGCATGCTTGACCGTGGTGTCTATCTGGAGCCCTCGCAATTTGAGGTCAACTTCGTCTCCGCCGCCCACACGGACGAGGACATCGACCTCTTCCTCCAGGCCGCCGAAGACACCCTCGCCACATTGGGCTGATGCCCGTTAATTCTCAGAGCGTTCCCCGCCGAGCATCCTCGCTCGGCGGGACTTTTTGTATCACGCCTAAAACCTCCTTCGCGAGACCCTATAGTGGTCCGAGGTCAACCACTATAGTGGTCCGGGGTCGACCCCTATAGTGGTCGGAGGTCAAACCCTTAGGGGTCCAGAAATGACCCTTATAAGGGGCTATGAATGTCCCTTAGGCCTCCACACAAAACCGTGTTGTACTTTTGCCCTTCTTGTATCCTTTGGCTAGTTATCCGGCCAAGAGTTTGCGGGCTTCTTTCAGGAATCGCGCCGGGATGGGAGCGTCCAACTCCCACGTGATACTCATTGGGCGCGACCCTTCGTGTTTAACATAGTGCGCCGTTCCCAGGCAGATGTAGGCCGCCGCGCTTTGGGAATTAATGGTGTCTGTTTTGGTTTCTCTGGCAAAGAAAAGAATTCGTGTGCCCTGCTCCTGGTGATGGATGTAACGCTGGCCGGTGATAGAGGTCTCCGACGTGGTGCTCTGGCTCTGCCAGTGGAAGAGCGTCTCGTTGATGGCATAATCCTGGTAGAGCGTTGAAGGAGAGTAATCCTTTTCAGCTTTCTTGAGCGTCACGAGAAAGACATCCAACTGTTTCTCTGGTAACCATTTGATACCTTCTCTGATATTTCCTGGATTGAGGTGATCCAAGGCCACGAAGAGTTGGTCACGTGTATAACGGCAATGCAACTCCAGGGGGCAATCCGGCACGCCGATGTCGAGTGGTTCAGAGATAAAGTCGATTTTATCGAGACGATAACGCAGAAGGTCGGCCAACTCATTGCGCAAGGTTTCGCATTCAGCCAACTGGCGAAGGTGCTCACGAACGACAGGGTCATGCCAATCTTGAACGCCGGTTTCCCAGATTGTGATGTGAAACATCTGCATCATGCGTTGCTCACGCAGGGACAGTTGCATGACATCCAGTTCTCTCAAGCGCGGCAGGATGTTCAATAAGAACCGGATCCAGTCTTTGGAGTCTGTTACGGAGAAGCGCACGAAGGCTTTGTGCATCGTGTCTTCGAACTCTGGGTCTACCTCTGAGGGGAGGTTCTGGAGTTTGGCACGTGCACTGGCAAGGGAAGGCAAATGGCGATGGCGATAGAATGTTCGCGGGTCAAGTTGGTAGAAGTTGAGGAAGTTTGCCAACGTCAGAGGCTGTCCGGATTCTTCCTCAAAGTCCTGAATACGTGTCAGTAATCCTTTGACGTTTTCATACGCGGCACGTACGTTTTCGAGGACATACTTTGCGGCCACGCGTTCCAATTGGATGCTACATCCTTTGGGGACATTGGGGAAGCCGGTTTTAATGGCTGCGCCAATCCCTTGCGTGGTGTTTCGCAGCAAGGCACGGAACTTGCTTTCAAAGTTATAATGCGTGTTGGCTTGGCCAATAAAGTCCAGCACGGTCAGACACTCTTTCCCTTCGCACAAGCGCAGACCGCGGCCGAGCTGTTGAAGGAAAACGGTCAAGGATTCCGTGGGGCGCAGGAAGAGGACGGTGTTGACTTCTGGGATGTCCACACCTTCGTTGTAAAGGTCAACAACGAAGATACACTTGATCTTTCCTTCTTTGAGAAGGCGCGGCACTTCGTGGCGTTCTTCCTCGGAGCTTTCGCTGGAGAGCGCCACGGCGGGGATACCCATGGCTTTGAACTGTTCTGCCATGAACTTGGCATGCTCGACGGAGACGCAGAAGCCGAGGGCCTTCACGTCTGCGAGGTCGGTGGAATATTCCTCCAACTTGTGCGCGATGGCGGTGGCACGTCCTTTCGCCACCTGTTCATCCAGCGTGTATGCCTTTGAGAGTTCATTTTGGTCATAACGACCACGGGTCCATCTCACCTTGCGCAGGTCAACGGAGTCGTCCGTTACACCGAAATATTGGAAGGGGCAGAGCAAGCCACGCTCGATGGCCTCCGGCAAACGAATCTCCGCCGCGGTGTGATTGTCAAAGTATTTTAGGATACTTTGGCCGTCCATACGCTCTGGCGTGGCGGTCAACCCAAGCAGGATTTGCGGCTTGAAATACGCTAGAAGCGTCTGATAGGTTTCTGCAGCGGCGTGATGGAATTCATCCACGACTATATAATCGTAGTAATTCGCGGGCAGGTGTTCGACGAGATCTCTCGAGTTAACAGTTTGAACAGTGACGAAGAGATAATCGCATTGCGCCGGGTTCTTGCCACCGGCCATTACGTCCCCAAAATTGGGGTCCTTCAAAACCGAACGGAAGGTGCGCAATCCCTGCCACAAGAGTTCCTTGCGGTGCGCCACAAAGAGGAGACGACTCGTTTTTCCAAAACGGGACCTGCGGAAGCGCCTGAAGTCCAGGGCCGCGATGACAGTCTTGCCGGTGCCCGTCGCAGCTACCACCAGATTCTTCCAACGGTTATGGATGGCACGTTCCGCGGCTAAGTTGTCGAGGATTTCCTGCTGATAGGCAAAGGGATGGATGTCCAACACGTAGGGATTCGCCCCATCTTCTTTTGAGAGTTGCCCGCGGGCTAACTTCAAGGCTGCGTCAAGGCGGTCGCGTTCTTCCTTCTTTGTACCGTCAAAGGCAACGAAACGACTGTCGTTCCAGTAGGTCTCGAAGGTCGCCTCGACCTTCGCCATGGTATCCGGTTGGTCTTGGCGCGTTACCTTGATATTC
Organism: uncultured Kiritimatiellota bacterium; assembly: GCA_944389945.1. Lineage (GTDB taxonomy): Bacteria > Verrucomicrobiota > Kiritimatiellia > RFP12 > DVOR01 > Spyradenecus. The sequence goes on from CALXOF010000016.1 coordinate 7,360, forward strand.
CACTCCAAGCCTTCCGATAGGGCTGGGTTGGAAAGATTTGAGGAACCGATATACGCTGTTGAGAAACCGGTCTCCCGGATGAAACAATAGGCCTTCGCGTGCAAACGGGTCAGTTTGGTGTCGTAGCTAATCTTAACTTGCGCGTGGGGTAACTTGCTTAACCACTCCACGGCTTTTAGGTCGGTTGCTCCGATATAAGAGGTGGTGATGACGCGCAATTGTCCGCCTCGGTTGGCGAAGTCGGTCAATTCGTCCCGTAACAGCCGCAAGCCGCTCCACTTGACGAAGGAAACCAACCAATCAATCCGGTCGGCAGAAAGAATCTCCTTCTTCAGTTCAGAGGCCAATTGGGGCTCTTTTGGCGTTCCGGTGAAAAGGGAACTTTGGGCAAGCGAGGTTACCGGGCGCGGCAAATCCTTGGCGTTTCTGCCAAGCGCTAGCAAGGGAGATTGTTCCCCTAGGACCGCAAATAACTGTTGTGCTTGAGCGGCCACTTCGTATTTCGTGAGCCATGCTTCACCGACGCTTGTACCAATTTGCTCGATGATACGATTGATCAAACCAATCTGATCCGCAAGCGATTTGTCCTTATCAGAAAGGTTTTCCAAGCCGCGTTGTACGAGACCGGCCACATACTGCGCCAGTACTTTCGGAGCCTCTGCCGGGTCAATCGCCGCAAAGTCCTTGCGCTCCTTCGGGAGCTCTGCGAGGGCTTGTGTCAACGCTTCGTTCAGCACCTGTTCGTATAATCCGGCTTTCAGCATGGCGGCTTGGGGTGCGCTTGTGCGCTTGGAGGGGTCAGGCGTGGGTGTGGGCGAGGAGGTCGGCGACGGTATGGAAGTCTTTGCAGGAGACGCCGGGGAGGAGCTTGTTGAAGCGGAAGCGGAGGAAAGCGAGGTAGGCCAAGAGGGCCATGGAATCCCACGTGAGCGGGGGTTCAAGCGGTGTCTCGGGGGTGAGGGGGACAGGCGCGGCGAGGATGTCGGCCAGTTCGGCGAGGATGTCGGTATCGTTCATGTCAGGTAGTGGATAATGTTGAAACGTGTGGAGGCGAAGTCTAAGGGCATTCGGGCGGAGACCCAAGTGAGGCCGCACCCATAGCCGGAGAGGATGGCTGTGCGCTTGCCGCGCCAGCCGCGGTTTTGGGCGAGGTCGCAGAGGAGAAGCGGGAGGCTGGCGGAGGAGGCGTTACCGTAGTCTGCGATGTTCATTGGTACCTGCTCGGGCGCGAAACCGCAGAGGCGGCCGATTTGCCGCATGATAAAGGCGTTGGACTGGTGGAGGAGGAGGCAGTCGACCTCGGGCGTGCGGAGAGAGAGAATCTGCTCCGGCACCTTGGAGATGGTGAAATTGAAGACATCCGTGCCATTCATCCGGAAGGTGGCGTTGTGGGGTAGGGTGATGGCCGTGGAGCCGGCGGTGCCGTTCGCGAAAGCCCAGTCGCCGTCACCGCGCCCGATGAGCGCGGCGAAGCCCACATCGCTGAACATGAAGGCGGTGGCGTGATCGTCTTTATCGACGCGGTTGGAGAGGACGTCGCCGCCGCAGATGAGGACGTGTCGCACGGTGGGGTGGAGCATGAAGTGTGCGGCGGTTTGGAGGGCGACCATGAAGCCGGCACAACCGTGGTTGATGTCCAACGCGATGACGTGCTCGCCCAGACCTAGGTCTCGTTGCAGGAGGCAGGACTCCGGGGGCGCGTCGAGGTGCGGCGTTTGCGTCACATGGAGGAGGACGTCTATTTCCGCGCGATGCTCTTCCAAAAGCGGGGCGGCGGCCGCACGGACTAAGTCCGTTACTGTTATCCCATGGGGCGCGTGAAAGGTCCGTTGAATCCCAACGACCTTGCTATAACGCTCGGCGATGTCCTTGCCGAAGCGCTCGGCGTAATCCTCGAGGGTCGTGCAATAATCCGGGAGCACACAGGAGACGGCCTCCAGGCGGAGGCCCTGGAAGGTCTGGTTCATGGCTTGGCCTCCAACAGGGCGAGCAAGTCCCCGACGGTCTTCATGCCAATCATCTGTGCCGCAGTGAAGGTGAGGCCGAAATGGCGTTCGGCCTCCATTAGAATGGAGAGGTGGACGACGGAATCCCAGCCCGGCAACGTCTCGAAGGGTGTCTCCGGCGTGAGCGGCGGCACCTCGCGTCGCAGGATTTCGGCCAACATCTCACGGATCTCTTCCATCATGGCGTGGGCACCCCATAGTCTTTGTAGATGGTCGCGCACCGGCCATTGCGGTCGGTGGGGACGTAGTCACCGTGGAGCGTGGGGCACTGCGCGCGCAGATGGTCCAGAATCATCCGCTCCACACCGCGGTTGAGGGCGCGGCAACTGATAACCCAGGTCTCGATGAAGTCGCCTTCTAGTATCACGGCGGCGATGGCCCCGAGGTCCCCGAAACGGTCACGCAGACGGTAGACCCATCCGCGGCGGCCCGCCAGGTCGGCCTCGGTGTGGCGTGTCCCGCGCATGTTGAATTGATTGCATCGCTGGGTCAACTGCGCGGCACGGGCCAGGTTTTCCGGCCCCAAAGGCTCGGCGGACAATTCTTGGTTGAGCGAGGCGAGGTATGCTTCCGGCGAGAGGGTGGCGGCGGCCTCTGCGCGGGCGGCATTGTCACGCAGGCTTTGGGCGCGGAGGCGGTCGTCTGCGGTCAGTTGCGCGGCCTCGAAGAGATTTTGCCCGGCCAGGAACTCCACCCAACGGGCGGGGTCCGCCGGCATTTCCGGCACGGCGACCTCGGGGAGCGCTTCGCGGACTTGGGCACGTTGCTCGGGGCGGTCGTCCACGAAGACCAGTGCGTCCGTCCCGACATGAAGGCGCGCGGCGATGCGGCGGAGCATATCCGGCTTGGGGCCCCAATCGGCCTCGAAGGCCAAGAAGTCTTCCGGTGTCATCTCCATGTCGGACCGGTTGAAGGCGGCACGCGCCACATCTTGGTCATTGTGCGAGGCCACGGTCAGGAGAACACCCCGCGCGGCGAGGGCGCGGAGCCAGTCGCGGTAAGCGCGGCGCCCGGGGCCTTCTGGGGCGATGCCTTCCGGACCCACCTCGCTGACAATGCCGTCCCACAACGTTCCATCCAGGTCTGTTACCAAGACCTTGCGTACCTGTCCGGCGGCGGCGCGGAGCACGTCCGCCACTCGTGCGGCAAAAGCCTCCGCGCCCTCCGGCGTGAGCGCCAGCGAGGCTACTTCCCAGAGGCGCGGGTCGAAGGTCTTGTCGCGCCCCAGACGCGCCTGTACACCGTCAAGATCCACCAAAGAGAGGTTCACGTGGGTTTGGGCCAGTTGCACCAACCTTGCGTTCCACGCAAGGATTCGGGCGCGGAGGCTCGATGGCTCGCTGAGCGCCAAGCTTCCCATCGTACCGTCATCGCGCGTGACAAGGTTGGGCGCGATGAAACGAAACGGCAAGGCCAGGAGCGGTGTCACATCCGGGAATTGGGCGGCCTCGGCGCAGGCCCAGACGAGCACCCAGTCGGGTTTGTAAACCCTCAAGTCATCTTGGGCGGCAAGCGGCCAAGTAAAGGGCCAAGTCTTCACCTCGGCACCAGTGAGGCGCACCAGAGCCCGCTCCACGAAGGGTGTTGCGCTGTCCGCGAAGAGCGCGATTCTCATTGCGTCTCCTGGTCTAGGGCGAGGGCATAACAGGCGCGGAGGTTGTCTGTTGCATCGGCGATGGCGCGCTCGTCGGCGATGGTTTCGGCGGCGGCACAGGCATGGTCAACGCAGAGGCACGGGGCACGCAGGTGGCGGAGAACGCCAAGGTCCAACGAACGCGCATCAGAATCGATGAGCATGGCGTTCGCCTCATTGAGCAGACCCTCGTAGGCAGGGCAACGGACGGCCAGGATGGCGCGGCGGGCAGCCATCGCGTCAAGCAATTCTGGCGGCGGCAGGGGGCCGTTGGCGGCGGGGAGGAAGACCAAGTCTGCCGGTGCGACGAAGGTCGAGAACTCGGCCGGGCTAACGATGGCGGGGCGAATGCCCGGCTGGGCATCGGCGGGGAGAGCCTCAGCGCAACGCTTGCGTAAGCGTTCGGCGGCGGCGGGCGTGCCTCCGGCGATGGAGATGCGGATGTTGGGGCGCTCAATCAAGCGCGGCAGGGCCTCCAGGAAGTCGGTCAGATCGGAGAGGTCTGGGGTCAAGGAGAAGGCCGTTAGCCGAAAAAGCTGAGAGGCGCCTTTGGGCCTGGCAGGGGGTGGCGAGAGCGGCTCGATGGTCGGCGCGGGAAGAGGCGGAATGACGGCAATCCGCCCCAAGAGTCCCGTCTCGCGCAGGCCGGCAGGATGGCAGGGATGGTCGGTGATAATCAACCCCACGGCACGGCGTGAGCGTTTGCTACGGGCGCGGGCCCATGCCGTCAAGTCGTGGCCGGAGGCCGTGCGCCACTCAAAGACCAACCGCACACCAAAGAGCCAGGCCAAGAGCGCCCCCACACGCACGGCGCGGTCGGCACAGTGGACCGCGTCATACTGCTTGTGAAGCAAGAGGCGCGCCGCGGCAAGGGCCGTCACCACGGTGGCCCAACGGCGGCGCAGACCGGTGCCATAGGGCGGAAGCGAGCGCGCGAAGGGGACGGGTAACGTCCGATAGACATGGTTGGCCAACCCCTTGGGCCAGGCATCCCCTCGCGGCAGGGTGAGCACATCCACGTCAAGACCCGCGCGGCGCATGAGCGTGAGCATCTCAAAGGTGCGCCGGGCGTGCGGGCTTTCGGCCCGCAGGGCCTGGGTGTGGATGTAGAGGATGCGCGGCATCGCTTAGAGCAAACGGAGTTGTGCGCCCTGGCGATGGACGTGCATCTTGCGCACGGTCCACTCCACGTCAAGGCCGGAGACATACTCGCGCAGACGCTTGCCCAGCGCGTCATCATCGTCAATCGCCACGGCCACGATGGTTGGGCCCGCGCCGGAGATATAGGCGGCCACGGCCTCCGTCTCGTCCGCCGCGAAACGCAGAACGTCCGCTCCTTGCGGGATGAGTTGCAGACGATACTCCTGGTGGATGCGATCCTTCATGCCCGCACGGATAAGCCGCGGATCGGCGCGCTCCAGACCTTCCAGTAGAATGGGCACGCGAGACAGGTTGTAGATGCAGTCCGTCAGAGAGTAGGTCTTAGGCAGGGCCGCGCGAGCGGCCTCCGTCGGTACGCGCACATCGGGCATCAGCGCATAGAAGCTCAGGCGGTCGCTGATGGGATAACGGTGCCAATAGACCAGACCATCCTCGACGACCGCCGCGACGAAACCGCCCAATGTGGCCGGTGCCACGTTGTCGGGGTGGCCTTCGATTTGGGTGGCCGTGCGCAGAATCTGCTCCGTGTCCATCGAGAGCCCGCCGAGTGTATTTGCCGCCATCACACCCGCCACCACGCAGGTGGAGCTAGAGCCGAGGCCGGAGCAGACCGGCAGGTCGGTGTCGAAGGCGATACGCAGGTTCGGGGCCAGGCGCCCATGTTGGGCTAGCACCTCGCGCAGGGTGGTATAAAGAAGGTTGTTCTCCGGCTCCGCGAACTCCGGCAGGCAGCCCTCGATGCGCAGACGCTCCGGGCAGTCCGTGTCGAAGACGAACCGGTTGTACATGTCAAAGGCCAGGCCCATCACGTCAAAGCCAGGGCCCACGTTGGCGCTCGTTGCCGGCACCGAAATCTTGAATCTCATTTGATGTCCTCTCGCATAACTGTCATAGTATAGCATACCCTTCCCATTTCCGCTCTTAGAAGGTTAAATCCGGCAATAGGCGCTCATGGAATGGTGAGGTTTAGAGGTCGGATGGCCCATGTCAAACCTGCGATCAGGCCCCCTTAAGGGTTCAAGGTGAGACCCTATAGTGGTCGGAGGTCAACCACTATAGTGGTCGGAGGTCAACCCTTATAGGGGTCGATGAGCAACCCTTATAGGGGGCACAGAGAACCTTGCAGTGTGCGTGTGGGAGGCCGCAACAGTCGGGATCAGCGGGTAAAAGCGTCGAGAACGCCGAGGGCGATGGCGAAGCCGAGATCTTGGCGGCCCTCCGGGGAGGCGAGGCGGGCGCGGTCTTCAGGGTTGGTGATGAAACCGGTCTCGACGAGGATGGCGGGCGCGGGGACTTCGCGGAGGACTTTGAAGTAGGCATGCTTGACGCCACGGTCTGCGGGGGTTCCGGGAAGGCGAAGGAGCGCGGCCTGCACGTGCAGGGCAAGGCGGGTGGATTGGGCAAGGTGAGGCTGGCCGGGGAGGACGGCGGGCCAGGAGGCGGCGCGGGAATTATCGGGGGTGCCATCGCAACCGGGCGCGGGAAGGGTGAAGACCTCAATGCCCTTGGCGCCGGGGTTGGCGGCGGCGTTGACGTGGATGCTGACGTAGGCGTTGGGTGGAGAGGCGGATGCTTGGTCAACGCGCGCCTGGAGGGAGGGGCCTTGGTTGGCGGTGCGGGTGAAGCGGACGTCGCACCCGGCAGCGCGGAGGAGCGCGGCGGTGTGGCGGGCGATGTCGTGAGCGATGGCGTGCTCTTGGTCTTTGCCGACGGAACACCCGATGTCTGCGCCGCCGTGGCCGGGGTCGAGGAGGATGACGGGGCGGGAGACGCGGGGGGCAGGCTGGAGAATGACGGCACGGAGGAGGTCGATGTCCGCGGCATCAAGGGTCTCTTCGCCGGCGGGGCGATGGAGGTGGTAGCGGACACCATCGATGGTGGCGGGGCGTGCGCCGATGGTGAAGGCGAAGGTGTGGCCATCGCCGGCGAGGGTGACGTGGCCTTCGTTGACGGAAAGGGTGGACTCCTCGGGGAGGCCGAGCGCCTCGGGCAGGGTCTCGTAAGGGGCGGGGGCGCAACCGACGATGAAGAGGAGGAGGGCAATGGCGGCAGCCGTGGCGAGGATGGCGAGGAAGGTTCTCATGATGGGAAGCGGGGTCAGAGTGTTTTGGTTTGAGAGGGAAGGAGCGAGGTGGCGCGATTGAGATGGGCGAGGGCAATGGCGAGGGCGTCTGCGGCATCGTTCTGGATGGGCGGGGGAAGGGCGAGGATGCGGGCAACCATGGCCTGAACCTGGGCTTTCTCTGCGGAACCGACGCCGGTGACGGCGCGCTTGACCTCCATGGGGGAATATTCGTGGACGGGGATGCCACGCTTGGCGCAGGCGGCGACAACGATGCCGCGGGCGTGGCAGAGAATCATGGCGGTGCGGGCGTTTTTGGCGTAGAAGACGCCTTCGAGGGCTGCTTCGGTGGGGGAGAAATCGTCCAAGACGCGGTTGACGGCCTCATCGAGCTGGACGAGTGCGGCGGACATGGGGAGGCGTGCGGGGACGCGAACGGGAGCGTAATAGAGGGCGCGGCGGGCATTGCCCTCGGCCCGGACAACGCCGATGCCGGTGGAGCGGAGGGAGGTGTCGAACCCGATGGCAACGCGGGGCAGGTTCATTTGATGAGCTTCCATTTGGGCCAGAAGCGGCTGACCTCGATCGTCTCAAGCATGTCTTGACGATCTTGGGAGAGGCCGCTGAAGAAGTTGAGGCCTGTCCGTTCCTCAATCCACCGAATGGAGCGGAAGCAGTAACGGGGACGTTTGGTCTCTTTGGTGTCTTGCGGCATGTAGACGGCAATGGCGTAGAGACGGTTCTCCTTGACGGAGGCAAGAATCATGCCGAAGCCCTCGGGGATATTGATGTGGGTGTCGCCGCGGCGAGAGGTCGTGAGGGTCTCGTTTCCGGGGACCAGGCAGACAATGACCCAGACGGTGCCGATGCGCGCGGGGAGATCGTCGGCGACAAAGGCCTCGAGAATGCGCCAAGGGCCACGGTTGAGCTCGGGCTCTTGCGGCGCGATGTTCGTCATCAGAAAGGTTTCTTTTTGGGCGGCTTCACCGTAGTAGGTGGCGATGGCGTAATTGGGAGCCAAGTGGCCGCGATCATAGCCTGAGGACGTGTAGTCTTCGTGAACGGGGGAGGACTTTACCTCTTTATCCCGGAAGAAACGGGAAGGACGGTCCGGGATGGATTCGAGGAGGCGCTGAACGGGAATAACATAGGCGGCCCAGACAGGGCGCCGGAGCGCGGGTGAGTAGCCTACCCAATAGCCTTTGCGCTTGAGGATTTGAACCTCACCGGGGACTTTCGAGGCATCCGCAACCTCCGGGACGCCGAAGGGAAGCGGCTCGATGGGAGGCTCTTTGGCATATTCGACGGAGGCATCGTGGCCGGTGATGCCGAGGGTGTCGGTGACACCTGCGGTGGTGGCGCCCAGCGATTCGCAGATGACCTCGAAGGGACCGAACTTCGCGCGTGTCTCGGTTGGGAGATGGGCGAAGCAGTTGCCAAAGATGAGTAGCCCGACGACCAAAAGGGTGATGTAACACCCAAGACGGTGCTCGTGGAACCACGACCAACGACGTGAGGATGAAGCGGGCTTTTTCTTCATATCAATCAGTCAGAAGAGGCGACCGTGGCCGGCCGCCTCTGAGGGTGAATCCAGGTTGCGTGGTCGCTGTGCATGTCATTCAAAACGTGCGGTGGCGGCGTAGGCGTGACCGTCGAGCCCCTCCAGTTGCCCGAAGGTCTCGATGGCCTTGCGGGTCTCGGCGAGGTCCGCTTGGGTGAACTCAACGAAGGAACTGCGGCGGCGGAAGGTCTCGGCCGTGAGGCCGCTGAACATTCTGGCGGCACCGCCGGTGGGCAGGACGTGGCTGGGGCCGGCCACGAAGTCGCCCGCGCTCTCGGGGGTCCAGTAACCGACGAAGACGGCGCCCGCGCAGTTGATTTTGGGCAGGATGGCCTCGGCATCGGCGACCTGGAGCTCGAGGTGCTCGGCCGCGAAACGGTTGCAGAGCAGGACGCCGTCTTCTAGGTTGGGGACAACGGCCATGAGCATGCCGCCGTTGGCGAGCATCCGCTCGATGATGGCACGGCGGCCGCGGCGGGCGAGCTGGTCGAGGACCTGCGCGTGGACGGCCTCGGCGAAGTCGCGCGAGTCGGTGACGAGAAGGCTCTTCTCCAGCCCACTGCCGTGCTCGGCCTGGGAGAGAAGATCGGCGGCAATCCACTTGGGGTTGCCCGCGCGGTCGGCAAGGACGCAAATCTCGGAGGGGCCGGCGACCTGGTCGATGGCGACGGTGCCATAGACCTGACGCTTGGCGGCGGTGACGTAGGCGTTGCCGGGGCCGGCGATGAGCTCAACGGGGCGGATACCAGCGCCGTAGGCCATCATGCCGATGGATTGGATGCCGCCAACGCGGTAGATTTCGGTGGCGCCGGCCACACGCAGGGCGTGGAGGAGCGGCGCGGAGACGGTCATACCATCGCGGGCGGGGGTGCAGGCGACGATTTCGGGGACACCGGCGGCCTTGGCCAACACCACGGTCATGATGGAGGTGGAGGCGAGGGGCGCGGTGCCGCCGGGGATATAGACGCCCACGCGGTCCATCGGGTGGAAACGCTCGCCGAGACGACCGCCGTGGAAGGTGTGGACGTCCCAGTCATCGCGGAGTCCGGCCTTCGCGAAGGCCATGACGCGGGTGGCGGCCAACTGGATGGCGGCCTTGACGTCTTCACTGCAGGCGGCCTCGGCGGCGTCGAGCTCGGCCTCGGTGACGCGGATGGTCTCGGCGGTGAGGTTGGCGTGGTCGAAGGTGCGGCAGGCATCGAGAACAGCGTCAAGCCCGCGGGCACGGATGTCGGCCAGGCATTTGTTGGCGGCAGCCTCGGCGCGCTCGTCGAAGGGGGGACGGCGAAGGAAGGCCTCGACCTGCGGGGTGGGGGAGGCGGGGGACCAATCGAGAATGGGGATTTGGAAGTCCATGATGTCCTTAGGGTGTGTCAGTGCCGTTAGCTTCGGCCTCGGCCTTGCGTTGCTCGTAGGCCTTGAGAGCCTCTTCCTGCTTGGCGATTTTCTTGGCGAGGGTGGAGGAGCCGCTGGCGGTGGAGGTGCCGGCGAGCGGGTCGACGATAAAGTGCCTGGGGACGGGCCGGTTGTACTTGAGGAGGGCCATCATCTGAAGCTCCACCTCTTCGCCGAGCTTTTCCTTGAGCGCCTCCTGCAATTGGGCCTTTTCGGCTTGGCGGCGGGCCTTGCGGTCGTCACGGCTCTTGTAGCCGGCGATGGCGGAGGAAGAGCCGGATTTGGCGGCCTTTTGCTGGGCGGCGGAGATGGCGGCGTGTTCGCCATCGATGCGGGCCTGTTGCTTGGCGAGCCATTCATCGGCCTTCTCCTTGGAGGAGAAGCGCTGAACCTTGACCGAGCGAGGCCAGATGAAGGCCTTGGTGGGATACTTGGGGAAATCCTTGTCACCGGCCTTGCGGGCCTCGTTGTACTGCTTGGTCCAATCCTTCTTGACGGTCTGCACGGCCTTGTTGAAGACGCGCTTCTCTTCGTTGAGGTCGGACTGGAGCTCGCGGAGTTCCTCGGTGGTCATGACGAGCGCCTTCTCGACCTTATACATATCGAAGAGGCGCACGCCGACATACATCTGCGCGTGGGCGAAAGCCGCCGCGCAGAGGCTGATCAAGAGGATAAACGCTTTCATCACTCGCGGTTCCTGCCAAGGATTTGGACGAGGTAGATGAAGAGGTTGATGAAGTCGAGGTAAAGCTGTAGGGCGCCGAGGATACCCAGGCGCGCCACGGTGGCGGAGTCCAGGCGGTGCGCATTGTCGGCAAGCTCGCGAATCTTCTGCGCGTCATAGGCGGTGAGGGCCACGAAGATGCCGACGCCGACGTAGCAGAGGAGCGCATCCAGACCGCTGTTACGCATGAAGATGTTCACCAGCGAAGCGATAAGAAGGCCAATCAGTGCCATGAAGGCGATACGCCCGACCATGTCGAGATTGCGTTTGGTCACCGTGCCAAAGACGGCCATCGCGGCAAAGGTGCCGGCGGTCGCGAAGAACGCCGTCTGAATCGTCCCGATGGCATAGACCAACAGCAGGACGGAGAGCGTCACACCGTTGAGCGCCGCATACACCATGAAGAGCACGGCGGCCGCGGCGGGCGCGATTTTGTTGATGGCGAACGAGAGGGCGAAGACTAGCGCAACCTCAGCAATCGCGCAGACAATCAACGTGCCTTGCGTAAGTTGGAAAGACCCAGATTCGACGGCGTTCGCCACCATCCAGGCAACCACGCCGGAGACGGCCAGACCCGCAGCCATCCAGCCATACACGAAATTATAGATGCGGTTCACACTGACGGCACGCGACTCGCCGCGCATCGCCACGCTATCGTTATCAAAGATAGGACTCATGACAACTCCTTTCAATAATGAAGCCTCATTATAGCAGATTTGCGCCCAGAGGGAAAATGTGCTATCTTTCTCCCACGTTGCGCCTAGCAAAGGACGCACTAACGCAAGGAACCGAGACAGATGCCGAACACCGTTTTGATTGGGTCGCAATGGGGCGACGAGGGCAAGGGCAAAATCATCGATGTGCTCACCGCACAGGCGGACATGATTGTGCGCTATCAGGGCGGCTCCAACGCCGGCCACACCGTCATCGCCGAGGGCGAGAAGCGCGTCCTGCGCCTCGTGCCCTCCGGCATCCTCCACGAAGGCAAGACCTGCGTCATCGGCAACGGCGTGGTGATGAACCCGCTCGACCTCATCGAGGAAATCGAGATGCTCCGCAAGACGGGCATCGAGTGCAAGGGCCGCCTCTTCATCTCCACCCGCGCCCACATGGTGATGCTCTATCACCGCGCCCTCGACAAGGCAGACGAGGCCGCCCGCCCCGTTGGCAAGAAGATTGGCACCACCGGTCGCGGCATTGGCCCGGCCTACGCCGCCAAGGTCTCTCGCTCCGGTCTCCGTTGCGGCGACATGCTCCTGCCCGAGTTCCCCGACCTAGTTCGCGAGCAGGTGGCCGAGACCAACGTAAAGCTCGCCGCCCTCAACGCCGAGCCCCTTGATGCCGAGGAGATGGCCAAGATTTATATCGATGCCGCCGAGCGCCTGCGCCCCTACATCATCGACACCATCCCCCTCATCCATGCCGCCGACCGTGCCGGCAAGTCCATCCTGCTTGAAGGCGCCCAGGGCACCATGCTCGACATCGACTTCGGCACCTATCCCTTCGTCACCTCTTCCAACCCCACCTCCGGCGGCGCCTGCGTCGGCTCCGGCCTCAGCCCCCGCCGCATCGACCGCGTCGTCGGCGTCATCAAGGCCTACACCACCCGCGTCGGCGAAGGCCCCTTCCCCACCGAGGATTTCGGCGACATCGGTCGCACCCTTGCTGAGCGCGGCCACGAGTTCGGCGCCGTCACGGGCCGTCCTCGCCGTTGCGGCTGGTTCGATGCCGTCGTCGCGCGCTACGCGCAGATGGTCAACGGCGTTGACTTCTGGGCCCTCACCAAGCTTGACGTGATGGACACCCTGCCCGAGATCAAGATTTGCGTGGCCTACGAACTGGACGGCAAGCGCATCGAGGATATGCCCGCCTCCGCCGCGCAGCTTGCCCGTTGCAAGCCGATTTACGAGACGATGCCCGGCTGGATGGAGGAGACCTCCCACATCACCGACATGGCCCAGCTGCCCCTCAAGGCCAAGGCCTACGTCGAGCGCCTCATCGAGCTCTCCGGCGGCCGCCTGGGTATCCTCTCCATCGGCCCTGCCCGCGAATCCACCCTCCGCGTAGGTATCTGATGGTTCGTCACCTCGCTATCATCATGGACGGCAACGGTCGCTGGGCGAAAGCCCGCGGCCTGCCGCGTTCCGAGGGACATCGCGCCGGTGGCGAAACCGTCCGTCGTGTATTGGGCTACTGCCGCGATGCCGGCATCCAATACCTCACCCTCTACGCCTTCTCCGTCGAGAACTGGTCGCGCCCCAAGGAAGAGGTCGATGCCCTCATGCACCTCCTCGTCGCCTACTTGGCCGGCGAGGAGAAGATGCTCCATGAGAACCGCGTCCGCCTTCGCATCATGGGGCGCCGCTCCGACCTTCCTCCCGACGTCAACGAGGCCTTGTCCCGTGTCGAGGCCGCCACCGCGGCTTATGAACGTCAGCTGATTCTCTGCCTTAGCTATGGCGGCCGCACCGAGATTGCTCATGCCGCGCGTGAACTCGCCACGCTTGCCGCGCAGGGTAAAATCGACCCTGCGACCATCGACGAGGCCGCCGTCGCCAAGCATCTCTACCTTCCCGATGTCCCGGATCCGGACCTGATTGTTCGCACCAGCGGTGAGCTCCGTCTGAGCAACTTCCTCCTGTGGCAGGCCTCCTACGCCGAGCTCTACGTCACCCCGACCCTTTGGCCGGACTTCAACGAGGCCGACTTCAAGGCCGCCTTGGACGCATTCGCCAAACGTGACCGCCGCTACGGCGGCCTTTCGGCCAAGCCCTGACACGCGTCTAGAAAGACAGTGGCCCGACCGGGAAACCGGCCGGGCCGAATTATATCTTGTATTGGTGGGGTTGTGTCTGTGTGTAGGAGATGTCAAATACAGTTCTACAGTAGCACACTCCGCCATCCCATGCAAGCACTTTCTCTTCAATACCAATACTGTCCGGGGAAAACGGAAGCCTCCTTTTCCCGCGAAGACGCCAGTGCGCCGAAGAACGATGGGCTAACGCCGGTCGCTTTGCGGGCTAAACGCCCGCTGATCGCTCCCTCCCACCCATCGTCTTCGCGCTTGGGCCCTCTTTCAAGTCTTTTGGGCGTAGGAAAGTGGGGCGCACGACCGTGCGCCCGGCGTTAGCGCCCCAGCTTTCCCTGCAAGAGTTGCGTCTTTGCGGTCATTTTCCCCGGACACTATTGCTTCAATACCAATACTGTCAGGAGAAGTTTTACCGCGAAGACGGTCTTGCGTGGAAACCCTACGGGCTCCATCGCTCCCGTTGGTCGCGCCGCCCTTGGGATTTCCACGCTATCGCGCCAAAGGGGCGGCTAGCGCCGCCCCGGAGAACGGAGAACGGAAAATAGAACGCCCCTACGGGGCGACGGATGGCGTTCCCGAGAAAGCGACAAGGCGCGAAACGGAGGGCGGCGGTCGCGGTCAGCGGCGAAGCCGCAGAGCGACCGATGGAGCCCGAAGCGGTTCGCGCCTCACCTTGCGTCTTCGCGGTCCCCATTTTCCCCGGACAGTATTGGTGCGCAGTCGCGGTTATGCATCTTCTCGTGATGCTTTGGCCGGGGGATACAGGAAAGAACAAGTACGGCGAGCCGCCGGAGCTGTGAGGCTCGCGGCGGGGGTGCGGGAAGGCTCTTCCGGAGACCCTATAAGGGTCGGCCCTGGACCACTATAGGGTCTCGCCTCGGACCCTTATAGGGTCTCGACCCCGACCCCTATAGTGGTTGACCTCGGACCCTTATAGGGTCTCGAGAACGCCCCTTATCTGGCCTGAGCAGGGGACTTGCGGGGGCTTCTGGCGGATGTTAAGGAAGCGCTTGCGTCCAAAAGACTTTTACTGAAAATAAGAGGGACGACAAAAACCGCCCCATTCCCGGGCCTGGCGAAGCAGGGCTCCTAAGGAATGGGGCAGGGATTGCTACCTTATATAATAAGGATACAGGTCAAGGGCCCGCGAAGCGGCTTCAAGCCTCGGACTTGAGCTGCGGGAAGAGGATGACGTCGCGGATGACCTCGGTGTTGGTGAGGAGCATCACCAGACGGTCGATGCCCATGCCCAGACCGCCGGTGGGCGGCATGCCGTATTCCAACGCCTCCACGAAGTCGAGGTCGGTGGGCTCGGCGTCTTCCTCGACCTGACGGGAGAAGGCCTCGCGCTGGGCATCGGGGTCATTCTGCTCGGTGTATCCGGGGCAGAGCTCCTTGCCGGCGACGACGAACTCGAAGACGTCCACCAACGCGGGGTCGTCCGTGCAGGTCTTCGCCAAGGGCACATATTGCTTGGGGATGCGGGTGACGAAGGTCGGCTGGAAGAGGGTCTTCTCGATGAGCTTGTCGTAAACCTCGTGGGAGAGGGTGAGGTGGTCGACGATCTCGGGCGTGAGCTCGAGGCCGGCCTCGGCGGCGCGGGCGCGGGCGGTCTCGTAGTCCAGGCTGAACCAGTCGGCACCCATGCGCTCCTCAATGAGTTCGCGCTGGGAGACCTCGCGGTAGGGCGGCTCGAAGTTGAGCACCTTGCCCTCTTCGCCATAGGGCACTTGGCGCGTGCCGAGGACGGTGTCGCAGAGGTAAGGCAACATCCCTTCGATGAGGTTCTTCATCGAGGTGCGGTCGCCATAGGCCTCATAGACCTCCAGGACGGTGAACTCGGGGTTGTGCGTACGGTCGATGCCCTCGTTGCGGAAGTCCTTGCCCAGCTCGAAAATCTTGTCGAAACCGCCCACCAGGAGGCGCTTCAAGTAGAGCTCGGGGGCGATGCGGAGCACCATCTCGCGGTCCAGAGCGTTGTGGTGCGTCACGAAGGGTTTGGCGGCGGCACCGCCGGCCTGCGCCTGCATGATGGGCGTTTCGACTTCCACGAAGCCATTGGAGGCGAGGTAGTTGCGGATGCCGAGGAGAATCTTGTGGCGCTTGTCGAAGCGGGCGCGGCTCTCGGGGTTGGACATCAGGTCCAGGTAACGGCGGCGATAGCGCTCCTCCTGGTCTTGCAGACCGTGCCACTTTTCGGGCGGCTGGCGGACGGCCTTGGAGAGGAGCTCCCACGCGGAGACGTCCACGGTCTTCTCGCCGGCCTGGGTGGTGAAGAGCGTGCCCTTGACGCCGATGATGTCGCCCAAATCCAGGAGCTTGGCGGCGTTGTAGGCCTCCTCGCCCAGCACGTCGCGCTTGAGGAGGATCTGGAAGGCGTCGGAGCCATCGTTGAGGTGGATGAACATCAGCTTGCCCATACGGCGCTTGGTCTGGATGCGCCCGGCCACGGCGACGGGCTTGCCCTCGGCGAAGGCTTCGCGGGTCTCCTTGAGGGTGCCGGTGCGGGCGAAGGCGTGGCCGTAGGGCGCGTAGCCGAGCTCGGCGAGCTTGGCGCGGTTAGCCAGGCGTTGCGCGCGGTATTGATCAGGGGTCTGCGTGTCCATCATGTGCCTCCTTAGGCCAGATAATCATTGAGCAGGGTGGCGAGGTGCGCGGGGGTGAAGCCGAAGTGCTCGGCCAACTTACCCGCGGGGCCGGAGGCGCCCCAGCCGGTCATGCCCAGCACGCGGCCCTCGGCACCGATGTAGCGCTCCCAGCCGAAGGGGCTGGCGGCCTCGACCGCGACGCGCTTGGTCACCGCGGGCGGCAGGACTTCGTTGCGGTAGGCCTCGTCCTGTTGGGCGAAGAGGAACCAGCTGGGCATGGAGACCACGCGGAGGTTGCGCGCGTCGGCCTGGGCCGTCTCAAGGGCTAGCGCGACCTCGCTGCCAGAGGCGATGAGGATGGCGTCGGGAGCCTTGGCGGGGTCACGCTGCCAAAGCACATAGGCACCCTTGGCGAGGCCCTCGGCGGAGGTCAGGGTCGTGCGGTCGAGCACGGGGAGGTTCTGGCGCGAGAGCATCAGGCAGGTGGGGCCGTCCTTACGGTCCAGGGCCACCTTCCAGGCGACTGCCGTCTCGGTGGCGTCCGCCGGGCGCAGGTCGCAGACGTTGGGCATGGCGCGAAGCGCGGGGAGCTGCTCGATGGGCTCGTGCGTGGGGCCATCCTCACCGACGTGGAAGCTGTCGTGCGTCAGCACGTAGATGACGGGGGCGCCCATGAGCGCGGCCACGCGCAGGGTGGGGCGGGCGTAGTCGCAGAAGACGAAGAAGGTGGCGCCGTAGGGGCGCAGGCCGCCGTGGTTGGAGAGGCCATTGAGGATGCCGCCCATGCCCAGCTCGCGGATGCCGAAGTGGAGGTTGCGGCCATCGAAGGCGCCCTTCGCCACGTCGCCCAGACCGTTCAGGTAGGTCATGTTCGAGGGCGCCAGGTCGGCGGAGCCGCCGATGAGCCACGGCATGACGGGGGCGATGGCGTTGAGGATCTTGCCGGAGGCCACGCGGGTGGAGACGGGCTTGTCGCCCCACGCGGGAATCAGGTCGCGGAAGTCCGGCGTCTCTTGCTTCTGGAAGGCATCCCACTGCGCCTGGAGCGCGGGATCGGCGGCGAAGATTTCCTTGGCCGCGCGGGCCCACTTGCGCTGGCGGCGGCGCATCTTGGCCGCGCGCTTGGCGAAGAGGTCGCGAACGGTCTCGGGCATCACGAAGGTCTGGTCGGGGTCGAAGCCAAGGGCCTGCTTGGCCAGACGCACCTCGTCCACACCCAGCGGGGCGCCGTGGCAGGAGGCGGAGCCGGACTTGTTGGGCGAGCCCTTGCCGATGACGGTGTTGCAGATGACGAGGGTGGGCTTCTCGGAGGGCTTTTCGGCCTTGCGCAGGGCCTTCTCGATGTCCTCGAAGTCGTGGCCGTCGCAGGAGAGGACGCGCCAGCCATAGCTCTCGAAGCGGCGCTTGGTGTCGTCGACCATCGCGATGTCGGTGGCGCCCTCAATGGTGATGCCGTTGGAATCGTAAAGGAGAATCAACTTGCCCAGACCCAGTGCGCCGGCCATCGAGCAGGCCTCGTGCGAGATGCCCTCTTCCAGGTCGCCGTCGCCGCAGGTGACCCACGTGCGGTGATCGACAAGCGTGCGGCCCTCGGTGTTGAAGCGCGCGGCGAGCATCCGCTCGGCCAGCGCCATGCCCACGCCCGCGGCGATGCCCTGCCCCAAGGGGCCGGTGGTCGTCTCCACGCCGGGCGTCATGCCGCGCTCGGGGTGGCCGGGCGTCCGCGCGCCCAACTGGCGGAACTGCTTGAGGTCGTCCAGGGAAAGGTCGAAGCCGGCCAGGTGGAGCGTCGCGTAGAGCAGGCTGGAGGCGTGCCCGCCGGAGAGGACGAAGCGGTCGCGGTCAGCCCAATCCGGTTCCGAGCCGCAGACGTTCAGGTGGTTCAGCCACAACACGGCCATCACATCGGCCAAGCCCATCGCCACGCCGGGGTGGCCGGAATTCGCCGTCTGCACCTCGTCCATGGCCAGGCAACGCAGGGTGTTCGCCGCCAACTGCAATTCTTTCGTGTCCATCTTACTCATCGCACGCTCACCTTATGGGTCTATAAACGAAGCGCGTACGATACCAAATCTGCGCCCAAACCGCAAACCGAAGCCCCTGGCCCGCAGCGTTTTCCACGGAGTTTCCCACGAAGATACGAAGGAACGCAGGGGCGTTCTGTGGCCGTGGAGGTTTGCGGCTCTGCCGCTGCACGCTCCGTTCTCTGTAGCCGTGGAAAGTTTGGCGCTTCGCGCCTGCACGCTCCGTTCCTCGGGGTGGCGCACGCCGTCCCTCAAAAAAGGCTTGCAGAATGGGGCCGGGCTTTGTATCATAAATGACAGTAACGTTGGAATGGGCATGTGCCCTTTGGTTAAACGAGGACGGAACGATGGCGAAGTTCAGATTCAAGGCGGTCGATTCGCAGGGCAACGAGGTGTCCAGCACGGTCGAGGCGGATTCCCAGCAGGCGGCAATCGCGAAAATCCGCGCGATGAAGCTGACGCCTAAGGCCATTGGTCAGGTGCGCGAGGATGCGGCCGCGGCTCCCGCACCGGCTGCCGCCGACAAGCCGAAGAAGAAAAAAGGCGCGCTGGACATCAATATCAAGATGCCGCGAATCTTCAAGCCGCGCGTGAAGCAGAAAGACCTGATGGTCTTCACGCGCCAGTTGGCGACGCTGGTGGATGCCGGCCTGCCCCTCCTGCGCGGTTTGCGCGTGCTCCACCGTCAGTGCCAGAACGAGACGCTGAAAGAAGCCATCGGCGGCATGATCGACACGGTTGAGACCGGTAACACCTTCTCCGAATCTTTGGCGAACTATCCCAAAATCTTCAACCACCTCTATGTGAACATGGTGCGCGCAGGTGAGGCCGGCGGCGTGCTGGAGACGGTGTTGAACCGTCTGGCGGAGTTCATGGAGAAGGGCGAGAAGATCAAGAACAAGGTCAAGGGCGCGATGACCTATCCCATCGTGGTCTTGGTGGCCGCCATCGGCATCGTAATCTTCTTGATGCTCGCGGTCATCCCGAAGTTCCAGCAAATCTTCGATGACCTGTTGGGCGGCGAGGGCATGCCGGCGCTGACCGCCGCCGTAATCGCCTTCTCCGAGTGGGTGCAGGTCTATTGGCTCTTCCTCTTCGCGGCTATCGCGGCCGTGATTGTGGGCGTGAAAGTCGCGGTGAAGACGCCCTTGGGCTCGCGGTTACGCGACCGCTTCATGCTCCGCGCGCCCGGCATTGGTCAGCTGAACCAGAAGACCATCGTGGCGCGTCTGACGCGTACGCTGGGCACGCTTCTCAGCTCCGGCGTGCCGGTCCTTCAGGCCTTGGCCATCGTCAAGGAAACCACCGGCAACAGCCTCTTCACCCAGGCGCTCCAGTCCGTGCACGACAGCGTGAAGGAAGGTGAAGGCATGACCGCACCTATGGGTGCCAGCGGCGAATTCCCGCCCATGGTCGTCTCCATGGTGGAGGTGGGTGAGGAGACTGGCGCCCTGCCGGAGATGCTCATCCGTGTGGCCAACACCTATGACGACGAGGTGGACAACGCCGTGGCGGCGATGACCTCGGTCATTGAGCCGATTATGATTATCTTCCTGGCCGTGGTCGTCGGCGGTATCGTCGTGGCCATGTTCATGCCGCTCATCTCCATCATCGGCACTATCGGCGGCGGCGCCGGCGCGTAAGGAGGTCCTTATGGCACGCAACAGCGACAGCAAGCGCGCAGGCTTCACGCTCATCGAAATCTTGGCCGTGGTGGTCATCATGGCCCTCCTTGCCGGCGGCGTCTTCATGCTGATGGGCGTCGGCGACACCAGGTCTAAGATTGCCGAGACGAATGCCCAAATCCAGGCACTCTCTTCCCTCCTCGAAGAGTACAAGAACGAGTACGGCGACTATCCTACCGTCACTAACGCGGACAACAATGGGTATGCCTCGCTGAACTTCAACTTCAAGGTGGAAGACGGCGACTCCTGCAAGGAGTGCGGCAACACGCCCGGTGAGGACGGTGTCGCTTTTGGCTTGGTGGCCAAGTTCCTCCCCGTGGCTACGACCATCTACCAGAAGTGCGCCGACACCAACATGGAGAGTCACTACGAGCAGTGCTATCGCAACCCTTCCGGCCAAGGCTCCGATGCTTGGGAACGTGAACTCGGTGCGCAGGGCGCGGATTGGCAGGATGTCATGGCCCGTGAGGCCGGTGATAGTAGCCTGGATCAACTCAACCGCAAGTGGCGGCGCCTGGAACAGGATGGCATCGTCTTTGCGGGAGTCTCCCAGTGCACTTATTGCCGCACCCAGAACTATTCCGCCGGTGCGAAGAACGATGCGTGGGGCCGCGGTCTGAAGTACAACACTGCGACCCATGCCATTGTGTCGGCTGGCCCGGATGGTCAGTTCGGTACGGACGACGACATCTCCGGTGCTGGCACTGGCACCGAAGACGAGGACTAAGATGATGGAAATGCCGGAGCAGCCCGTCACCTCCACCAACCGTCCGCCCCTGTGGCTGATGGGGGTGGTCATTGTCGCGGCGGTGGTCTCGCTCTTTGCCGCCTGCGCCGCGGCGTGGCTTTACTTCACCACGGAGGTCCCGGAATCCGAGCCGCCTCAGGTCAATGTGCCCCAAGGTGAGCCCGCCGAGGCACCTGAACCGATTCGAGTCGCCCCTACGCAGGCACAAGTGGCCAAGACCGTGGGTCTTGTCCAAGCCGTTTTGGCGCGCGTGGAGGCCTATCGTGCCGAGCATGGGGCCTATCCGGACCTTCCGTCCGATGCGGCGGGTTATGCGGCGTTGGATGTTTTCCTGGGCGACAATGCGGCGTTGGCAGTGGATGCCTGGGGCAATGCTCTGCGCTTTGCCGTTGCGGACAAGGCCGTGGTCTCGGCCGGTGCGGACGGACGTTTTGGAACAAAAGATGATATCTTGGCCTCCCGTACGGGTGTCGCCAATAAGTGAGAAAGGGTGGACGATGAAACTGTGGTCGAAAACGAAACGCGGCTTCACGCTGATTGAGCTCTTGGTGGTGATTGTCATCGTTGGCATCTTGGCCTCCACCGGCTTGGTGGCTTACACGGGCTTCATCGAGCGTGCGAAACAGAAGAATGCCTCCGAGATGTGTGCGCAGATTGCCACAGCATGGACAAATTATTATTATGATACGATGAAGGGCCACTGGCCTTCGAAGTTGGATAGCGCCTCCACCCAAGAGATGGACACGGAGATGTGCGAAATCTTGGGCGAGGCCAAGCTCTTGGACGTGAATTACATTGACTCCAACAATAGCGGCGATTCGGCCAGCGGCCTGCGCCGTAATAGGGAGGACGACCCGCAACTCAAGTTCGGTCTGCTGGATCCCTTCGGCTTGGAGATGTTCGAGTCTGGTGACAGAAGCGCACAGGTGAAAGAACACCTCTATCAGTTCATCGTGGATACGGACGGTGATGGCAGAATCACGTTGCCCAACGAGGTCGGTGGCGGGGAAATCAACGCCACGGTCGCAGTCTGGTGCTGGCCGGAAGACATCGAAGAGGGGAAGCGGGACGGCGAGCCGTTCGCGAAAAGTTGGTAAGAAAGGGACGAGCGATGCGTGAACAATTGAGCAAGTGGTTCGGGTTGGGCGGCGCCAAGCGGCGTTCCGGCTTCACGCTGGTGGAGCTCTTGGTGGTGATTGCCATCCTCGGCGTGCTGGTCGGCCTGGTGGCTATGACCGCCACGCGGATGTTGCGTGGCTCGGACAGCGCGGAGCGCAATGCGGCCGCCGACATCGTCAAGTCCGCCATCGCGGCCTACCAGAACGAGAACAACGGCGAATGGCCGATTGACCTCTCCGGTCTTGGTAGCAACACCACGCAGATCACCTACGGCACGGTGAACAACAGCAATCGGGTGGGGCAGAGCAACGCAGAGTTTCTCATGCCGCTCTTCGGGTGCAACGCGAATGGAAAGCGCGACACGTCCATGCGCGCCTATATCGAAGATCCCTCCATGTTCTACGTTTGTGACGGTAACTCCGCTCCACGCAAGTTGGAGGAGGTGCTTGATGGGGGGAGCATCAGTGCCAACGATATGATTGGTTTCCCCATCGACATGCGCGAGACGCGAGAGTCGAAGTATGATGCATTGAGCGGATCTCAGGCTTTCGCCCCCATCCGCATCACGATTGACTTTGATACGAATAACGTCATGGTCACCGTACCTTCGGACGGAGACTTCAGGAACGTCCTCCGCATCAACTAATCGGCGCCAGAAAGGAGCACCGGATGAAACACATTTCCAGATTCACCTCCACCGTCGGTCAGGCGGCGCGCGCGGGCTTCACGTTGATGGAGCTCATGGTGGTGATTGGCATTGCGGCGCTCCTGCTTACCATTTCCGCCACGGCCTTCTTTGGAGCATCGCGGGAAGAAAATCTCACGCGTAGCCGCGACCAGTTGCGCGACATCCTGCTTTCGGCCAGACAGCGAGCCTGTATCGAGGGTGTCCCCTATGTCGTCATCTGCTATAACACCACCAGTGAGATTGAAGTCGGCAGCTCGACGGAAAAGATTGACCAAGGCCGTTTCGCAATGTTCCGCTCCGTCGGTCGCGTCTGGCCAATCGGTGACAAGCTCGCCGCACCCTTTGGTTTTCAACGCGACCAGCTAGGGACCTTGGCCAAGAAGGAACGTCTCATCAATCTGGACGACCCGGAGAAGAAGGCCACTGGCGGAAGTAGCCAGTTTATGCGCGTCAAGAACATTGCCAAGGACCCGAATCGCCTTTCGAACGATTCGGATTCTGACAACAGCGGTAACGCGATATCCACGCTTGACTATGAATTTAAGCCCATGGGTAACAGTGGGTCGACCGAAACACTTCAGTTGCGTGCCCCTGTCACGGCCACCAATTATGGTTTCTACGTGGCGGAGTTGGAGTCTAGCAGTGGCGAAAACGAGCCCTTCCCGCTCGGCGTTCGAGAGACGGAAACCTTCTCTTTGCCCTCTGGGTATAAGTTCAACAATGACCGTATTGCCATCGTTTTCCTGCCGGATGGCCGGGCGGAGAAGACTGTTACCGTCTCAGCCTCCACGTCTATGGGCGGCAACACTGAGACGCCGACGTTCTCCATCTCGGTCTCGACCGAGGGTGAGGTCGACATCAACTAAGGAGAGATGACATGGACAGACTTTCGCGATATCTCCGTGCCGGCTTCTCCTTGATTGAGGTGAACATGGCGATCTTCGTCTTGGCAGGTGGGGCGTTGGCTCTGCTCGCGCTCTTCCCGCTCGGGTTGAATGAGAGTACCGAGGCCAACAGCGAGATGCGGGTGGCGGCCTTCGCTGACCGCTTCATCGGCGCCGCTAAAATCGCCGCCGAGCAGGCCGCGAACGAGGATGAATTTGAGGACCTCCTTGGAAAAGCGCTCGATATTTCTGAAGGGTCTTTCTCGTTGCGCGACGATAGCGACGAAGAGAACGACTCCAATGACTATGACGAAGACAAGTCTGGCGTCTTCTTCCGAGCCTGGAAGGTCAACACCGGGTCGTCTGGCAGTTCGTCCGGCGGCAACACGCCAGACAGCTTGATTCGCATGGAGATTGGGTTGGTGGTGACCGCCGAGAACCCCAAGCAGAACCCGCGCGCCATGCGCTATGCCGATGGTTATGGCGTGAAGGTCGTCATCGACCCCCGTGGGAAGCAATAAGAGGGAGGTGCCGACATGAAACAGTGCTGCGCAACCTTGTCACGACGCGGTTTCTCGCTCATCGAAATCCTGGTGGCGATGGCCATTTTGGTGGTTATTGTCCTAATTGTGGGTGGCCTCTTCCAACAGACCAGTTTGGCATGGACCTTGGGCATGCAGCGGGCCACCGAGCAGTCCAATGTGCGTGCCGTTGCCGGTGCGCTTGGCCGTGACCTCGCCTCGATGGTTGACCCCGGCAATTTGGTTATTTATCCTTCCTCGAGCGGAGGCGATCAAGCCGGCGCATTGAGTGAGGGGCTTGGTGGGACGACCAAACAGCTCGTTTCTAGTAGTAGTCTGTCGTTCTGGGCGCTTCGTGCCCCGGATCTGTTCGATAAAGACTTGGACGCCTCGCGAGAGTTGGTCTTCATTGAGTATACCGCCTCCGGCAACAAGGTTACACGATCCGTCTCTGCCTATGACAGTTCTAGTACTTCGCTCTCCACAAGCGAGAATCAGGGAGGTAGCACCTCCGAATTTGACCTTGGAGACGGCAGTATCTCCTTCAAAACTGTCAAAGAAGAGATTGCGGACTTTGCGTCACCCTATGGGACAGACACTGCAGGTGTTCGTATCATGGTGACCCCGACGAAGCCGTCCACGATGATTGACTATGAAATCTACGTCGGGTCGTGTGGCCCGGATGGCATTAAGGGTAACGAGGACGATATCTATCCTTGGGGTGAAGGGGAGGCGGAATGATGCAACGGTCACGACAGAATCCCAAACGGCTTGCCACCCTTCGCGCCGGCTTCACGTTGATTGAGTTGCTGGTGGTGATTGTCATCATCGGCATTTTGGCGGCCACCTTCGGTGTCTCCTTCCTTTCGGCGCAGGAGACCGCCCGCATTACGCGTGCCACTGCGGAGTCCCGTGAGTTAGGCAATGCCATTCGTCTTTATCTGATGCAACCCGACGCGAACGGCACGCTCCCGGATTTGAGCGAGCTGGGGCTGAGCACGGGCGACCGTAGCGATATTTCCTCCAACACCACCCAAATCCTAATCGGTGAAAGCGGCAATCGTGGCCACGCGTACTATCAGGCCGCGGAAGATGCACTCGTTGGCAATCAGATTTGCGACCCGTGGGGTAACCCTTATTACATCACGGTCCGGGAAATCAAGCCGAGTGGCAAGCCCGACCCCGAGGATTACGAGATTGTTGTGCCCATCCAGGGGCGCCATCGCGCATTGGAGCCCAACGGCGGCTCCTCCGGCTCCGGTAACTAAGCCTATTTGGAGACCCTTTCATGAGCATCAAACAACGTGAACAACGCGGCTCCGCCCTGCTGATTGTTTTGGGGTTGCTCGGCTTCCTCTTAATCAGTGCCGTTGCCTTCTCCGTCTCCATGCGTACGGAGAAGAGCGCTGCCGCCGCTTATCGGAGCGGGCTTGTCGCCCGAGAACTGTTGACTTCTGTCTTCGCAGAGGCGCGTTATACCGTTGATCAAGCGCTTGATGAGCAACTCGGCGGTGCCGATCCCTTCAATACCCCTGCCGCGCGTACGGCGGAAAACTTGGCTCCCTTCTATGAGGGTAACGGCAAGTATGCGCGCCTCATCTCTTCCTCGCCAAAGGGGCAGGGGAGCAATGACGATATCGCGTATCTGCTGGACGATGCCGCGCTTCGCCACGTCCCGCCGGCGATTGCCGCTACCGTTTACAATATTCTGGAAAATGATGATGACTTGAACGGTACCGCTGACACTAGCAAATCGGGCAGTGGTTACTATTTTGACAAGTCCGCGCGGTGGCAGACCGTCAGCGTGGCCCGTCCGGAGCGTAAGGTCGACGTGGGCCACCAAACGCAACGGATTTCGAATGAGGTTATTGGCCGCATGGCCTGGGCCGCCATCAACGTCTCTGACATGCTTGATGTCAATGCCATCGGCTCCATCTCCCAACGCCGTGGCATCGGCTTCACGGGAAGCGAATTCGCCTTTGGAACCCTCGGTACGCAACCTTCCAACGCGCAGTTGTATGATCTCTTCCCCAATACTTCGCCCGATGCGACGCCCTCGGACCTTCCCATCTTTGCATCTGGTGCCGACCTTACACTTTATGCGGCCCGTTCGGATGGCTCGGTTTTGACCCAGGACGATGGCAACGTCTATCCCTTCTCTTGGGAAGACGCCATTGCCACCGATGGCGATGGCCCTTACGCCCCCTTCACCGTCTACAGCTTCTGGCCTGATGAGACCCGTCGCAAGGAGGATGGCACCAATCCCAAGAGTGCCGACACCATCGCGTGCTCCGAGGTCGATGAGCAATATCTCGCTTCTGGGGCACCGTCTGAGCTTTCGGATTTGGTCAATAATCGGTTAGGTTCGTCTGGTTCGACTCTGGCGAATAACTTCTATAACTTGCTCCGTGACTACGTGGACACGGATTCCATCCCGGGGGAGGCGGCCACCCCGAACAACGTCATCCCCACCGTTGAGCCCGTGCCGATGGTGAGCGAGGTTGGATATTTGACTTCTTCTTCGCAGGCCTCCACCTTTAATTCCGGGATGCAAGATGCCCTCAAGAAGGGGTTCAAGGATGGGGAGAGCCTAGAATCCTCCGTTACTGAGGCGGAATTGGCTCAATTGACAGACCTCTCCAAGATGCAGGACCTGAAGTTCGCCTTCCCGAAGTTGGCGTTGGAGACCGCAGTCCGCACCTATTTCCCGGGCTCCATGTCTAGTCCCAATACGACCTTCACCATCTCGCCGGAAGGCTTTGCCGCCGTCTACGTGACCGGTTACTCTAACAAAGACACCACGAAGCAGATTGTCACCAAAGATGAACCGCAGACCGTCAAGTTTCCCACTTCGAGCGGGGCGGGAACGGTCACCGGCGGTCAGGACGTTCTCTTCGAGACTTACACGGGAATCAAGCTCGAGCCTTCGTCTGACTTCTCGGAGGTGGAGATTGATGGTTCGAAAATTGTGATGGAGGCCCCGACAATCGACCCTGCGACCAAGGAACCCATTGATACGAAGGGGAAAGAGATTGTCCTAAATTGCTTGGTTGACTTCATCTTCCGTATCGCAGTGTTGGACGATGCCGGCAACAAGGTGGACGTGGTCCCCTGCTTCTCGACCAATAATCCGCCTAGCGAGTCCTCCTATCCTGCGGAGAGCTCGAAAAATCGTTCGATTGCTACGCGCTTGAGCAGTGACCTGCGTGCCTTTGACAGACACTATTTCCGCGTTACGCGTCCGGTTTCTGTTAAGTTCTACGCTCGCTGGAAGGTTGACAAGGACGGGACACCCTCGCAGGGGCAACCGCAGAAGTACAAGGTCTCTCTCAAGCTCTCTTCCTCGGAGAGTGGTGATGATCTCACGCTTTCCAATTGCTTGAGTATCCCGAATTCCGCGCTTGCGCTGCGCGATGCCTCCCTGCAGCTCCCCGCCAATGGCACTGCTTCGTGCGAGTCCTTCTCCCCGGATTATGGCGCTTGGTTTGCCATTGATCCGCGTTATAACTGGATTTCCCCCATGATGGGCGTTGCCGATCAGCCGACTACGGCCAATTATGGCAATAAGGTGGGCTCCATTTTTGCTCCTACCTCGTCGCCCCACTGGTTCTTCGTGGATCAAGCGCAGGTTGGTTCTTCCGCTGATACGCCTTCGGATGTTCAATCTGGCTATGCCGAAGCGGCGCAAAGCAATGGTTACGTGCCCTTTGTTTGGGAACTGGGGGTCGAAAACATTCGCTACGGTTATGGTAACTCCGGGCAGTTGCTTCTGCCGCAAGAGGTTGGTTTCCTCCCCATCCCGCTCGAAAACACGGCGTGGTCACCGAGTTCGAATACCTACAATACATTCTCCCTTGAGAATTACTACAATACGGTCGCCAAGGCCTCTTTCTTCCGCACCATCCCTGTGACGGACTTTGAGGATAGTGCCTTGTCGCAGGATATGTATGACCGCTATGGTAACCTCTGCACGATGTTCGGCCGCTTCGGCGGAGAGAACATGCCCGAGGAGCACCGCGGCATCATGAGCGCCTTCGCCGGCATGGACGATTACTACCTGAGCCAGCGTCTCAAGCGCATGGCCATGATGGGCATCCCCTCTTCCATCCAAGAGGCCGCCAAGGTCTCTGTTGACCGCCTTCAGGAGGCCTCCGACTCCAAGCGTGTCCCTAGCGAACTCATGACCGACCTGCAGACGCTCAAGACGGCCACGGCCAACGTTACGCTGAGCCAGGAAGCCAAATACGACGAGTTCGTCAGAGACTACCTCTTCTATGTCCCGAGCAACAGCTCGGCGGGAAGCGGCACCTATTCCTGGGATGAGGATCAAGAGACCTACAAGGGAGGCGGTTCCGCGTTGCCTGAGCACCCGCAAACCGTCTCGGATGTGATTCTCCAACAGGGCTCTGCCTCTTCCTCCTCTTCGGGTTCCGGGAGTGGTTCCACAAACCTCTTCACGGAAAAGCTCAAGGCCTACAATGGTACGAAGGGCGCGACCGAGAAGCTGGGGCAGAACGACCTGACCACCTTGGTAGCCATTGGCAACTCTTCCTTTGGTGATCGCCAGCAGCTCTTCCTCTACATCATGCGCGCCGACACCATCAAGACCAGCTCCTCTTCCACCAGCCGTAACCTCTCCGAGTATCGGCCGCAGTCCACCGCGCGTGCCGTGGCGTTGGTCTGGCGCGATGCCTATGGTCAACTCCCTGAACGCGTCATCTACTTCCAGTATCTCCCATGACAGACCCTGACCTCACACCGCCCGAGCAGGAGGAAGAGGATGATCTCCTCGACCTCCGCTATTTGGGCCAATGGCAGATTGCCTGCTCCGGCGCCGATTTGCTTGACCTGCTCAACTGTGATGAGGGCGTTGGTCCCGCGCTCTACAAGCGGCTCGGCCTCACCCCGTACACGGACGATTCCCTCGGCTTCGACTGGACCGAGTTTGACGAAATCGACGAGGCGGCATACTACGCGATTGAGTTCCCCGCGGGGACGGACTTTGCTGATTTTTCCGTGGCCCAGGCCATTCGGCTTGAGGAAATCAGCGAAAAGTGCTTTAATGATTTACCAACGGGTGATGAAGACGAGCCCTGCGATGGCGATTGCGACCATTGCTCTCAGGATTGCGTCGGTAAGCTTCCCGTCAAGGATTGAACAGACCCAGAAAGGACAGAAACCCCATGCGCACCAAAATCGTCGCAGGCAACTGGAAAATGAACAAGACCCCGTCCGAGGCCGGCGCCCTGATCGCCGGTATCCGCGCCGCCACCAACGATGGCGACTGCGGCGTTGAGGTCGTCGTCTGTGTTCCCTTCACCGACATCCCCGCCGCCGCCGAGGCTCTCAAGGGTTCCAAGATCGGCCTTGGCGCCCAGAACATGCACTGGAAGGAATCCGGCGCCTACACCGGCGAAATCTCCGCCGCCATGCTCAAGGATCTCGGCGTCCAGTACGTCATCCTCGGCCACTCCGAGCGCCGCCAGTACTTCGCCGAGACTGACGAGACCGTGAACCTCAAGCTCAAGGCCGCCCTCGCCGCCGGCCTCACCCCCATTGTCTGCGTGGGTGAGACCCTCGAGGAGCGCGAGGAAGGCAAGATGGAAGAGGTCATCGTCCGCCAGGTCTCCGCCGACCTCGCCGGCTGCCAGGAGGACTTCGACCGCATCGTCATCGCCTACGAGCCCGTCTGGGCCATCGGCACCGGCAAGACCGCCACCTCCACCCAGGCCCAGGAAGTTCACGCCCTCATCCGCGCCACCCTGGCCAAGATGAACCCCGCCAAGGCGGACGACGTCCGCATTCAGTATGGCGGCTCCATGAAGCCCGAGAACGCCGCTGACCTCATGGCCAAGCCTGACATCGACGGCGGCCTCATCGGTGGTGCGGCCCTCAAGGCCGATTCCTTCGCCGCCATCGTCGCCGCCGGCAAGTAAGTTCTTGCCCATCTCCGAAAAGGCCCGCCTCGGCGGGCCTTTTTTGTTATATGCACGGCGTTGCGCGAGTACTCACAAGACTGCCAAGAATGGGAGCCCGCTGATTTCACCGATTGGAGCCGCTTAGGGACGTGCTACAGTACGCAGGACTCACAACTGGAAACGTAGCGGCTTGGACACTTGGCTTTTGGGCAATAGTTTCGACTGCCGCCCAGTCCTGAATCCGGCATCTCTTGCTCCCACTAAAAGGGGTGTTGGAGAAACCCTTAAGGGTTCGAGGTGAGACCCTATAGGGGTCGGGGTCGAGACCCTATAGTGGTCCGAGGTCAACCCTTATAGGGTCTGAAAAAGACCTTGCTAGAGGACGCGTGTAGGGCTTTAGGGAAAGAGAGCCAAGCTTGGTAGATCTTCTTTACAGCAAAAGGGGTGTAAGAAGTGTTATCTCATTCAATCAAAACAGATAAATAGGAAACAAAAGGAGGAAAGTCTGCTTTCCCCACTTTCCTCAGGCAGTGTTGGGCCGTATTGGGTTTGCACGATGGCGCGGGAAATGGTAAAGTATAGGTAGTGAGCGACGCTTGGTGCGTGCTTTCTTGCAAAAAGGAATAGGATGAAACTCTTTTATCTCTGTCTTGGTGCCGTTGCGCTTGCGCTTTCCGGATGCGCCGTTGGTCCGCAGGCCCCCTTTTCTCCTGGGCAGGGTATTGCGTTCAGCAACACCACTGCGCCGCTTTCGGTTGAGTATGGCAATACGATGGCGGCAGGGTTGCGTACCGGCAAAGCCTCGGCCAGCAACGTGCTAGGTCTTTTCAGCTTCGGCGATTGTGGTATCCGAGCCGCGGCCGAAGATGGCGGGCTCCGTACCGTTGAGTTCGCTGACTACACGAATTTCAATGTCTTGGGTATCTACCAGGAAACAACGGTGACCGTTTATGGCAAGTAAGGCATTTGCGCTGATGACAGTGGCGCTCTGTGGACTGTGTGCCGCAGGGTGTGCCAATCTGTATCAGGCACCGTTGAAGCCGCCAAGCGGGGCACTTGTCACCTCCGTCACGATTCCCTTGACCACCGACTTCTCTTCCACGCCGGTGAGTAGTATGCAGTGTGTCGAAAGCACGAGCTACTATCTCTTTTGGCCTTACCCGATTATCGATCTGGCTTGGCAGGATGGACGTTCTGCCCATGCCAAACTCGCTCGGCAACAGGTGTCGCGACCTCTCTATGCCGAGGCGGACATCTTGACGGTTTTTGGACTTTTTGGCCGTTACACGGTCAACGTTTACGCACCTTGATTTCATGCGCGCTTCGCGCCCAACACAAAGGAACATCCCATGAGCGGAATCTTCAAAGCCTATGACATCCGTGGCATCTATGGCCAGGATTTGACCGAGGCCATCGCCTATGACATCGGCCGTGCCTATGTCACCCACACCCACGCCAAGAAGGTCGTCCTCGGGCGTGACTGTCGTCCGCACTCCGTGCCCTTGCAGGAGGCTTTGACGCGTGGTATTACGGAGCTCGGCGCTGATGTGATTGACATCGGCCTTTGCTCCACGCCGATGAACTACTACGCGAACGGTTCGCTGGGTGCGGATGGCTCCATCATGATCACGGCCTCGCACAATCCCGCCGAGTGGAACGGCTTTAAGCTCTGCCGCGCCGAAGCGGTGCCGATTTCCGGCGCCACGGGCATCGCGGATATTGAGCGCATCGTGACGGAGAAGGCCTTCGACGCCCCCGCCGCGAAGCCCGGCACGGTGACGACGCACGACATCCTCCCGGCCTACCGTGAGCACATCCGTCCGGTGATGGCTTTCGCTCGTAAGCCCCGCCTGGCCATTGACTACGCCAACGGCATGGGCATCATTGAGGCCAAGACCTTCGTGGATGCCATCGATCAGACGGCGCTCTATGGCGACATCGATGGCACCTTCCCCAACCACGAGGCGAACCCCCTGCACCACGCCACCCTGGCCAAGCTGCAGGAGACCATCCGTCAGGGCGACTATGACTTCGGCGTGGCCTTTGACGGCGACGCGGACCGTGCGGGCTTCATCGATGAGAAGGGCGAAATCATCCCCATGGATCTGGTGACGGCCCTCATCGCCCAGGATGTGCTCAAGCGTGAGAAGGGCGTCATCTTCTACGACCTGCGCTCCAGCCGCGTGGTCAAGGAGGTCGTCGAGGCCGCGGGCGGCACGCCGATGATGAGCCGCGTGGGCCACGCCTTCATCAAGGCCCAGATGCGCGAGCACAACGCCATCTTCGCCGGTGAACTCTCGGGTCACTACTACTTCCGTGACAACTACGTGGCGGAGTCCTCCTCCATGGCGGCCATCGCCCTGGCGAACATCGTCACGCAGAGCGGCAAGCCCCTCTCCGAGCTCATCGCGCCCTTGCGCAAGTACTGGTGCTCCGGCGAAATCAACTCCAAGGTCGCCTGCGACCCGAAGGAGATTCTCGCCAAGCTGAAGGCGAAGTATGCCGACGGCCACGTCTTCGAACTCGACGGCGTGAGCGTGGAGTATCCCACCTGGTGGTTCAACGTGCGTTGCTCCAACACCGAGCCGCTCGTGCGCTTGAACTTGGAGAGCACCGCCAGCCAGGCTGAGATGGAGGCCCGCCGCGACGAGGTCCTCACCATCATCCGCGCTTAAGGCACGGCTATGGCCATATCACAAGAGAGGCTCTCGCACGGGGGCCTCTCTTGTTGTCCTTACATTGTCCGGGGACCTTCTCCACGAAGACACGAAAAGAACATAAGGGCCTGAGCCCTTCACCGTTCGGCGCGTTGCATCTCACGACCGTGCCCATCCCTTCTGTTTTGCGCCCACAGTTGCGTCTTTGCGGAAAAACGTGTCCAGAGCAGTATTGGGAGGTGTGGATTTGGTAGAATGTCATTTAATGGAAACGAAAGGACGAGGCATGAACAGACGGAGTTTTCTGAAGGCGTTTGGACTTGGTGCGGCGGCGTTGGCGGTGGCGCCGCGGGCGTTTGCCGCGGAGACGGCGCAAGCGGGGACGGTGCCTGTGAAGCGGCCGCGCAACATTCTCTTTATTTTGGCGGACGATTTGGGGTGGGGGGATGTGAGCTGTTATGGCGCGACGCCCGGGCTGACGCCCTTCTTGGATGACTATGCGAAGGGCGGCGTGCGGTTCACGGATGCCCACTCACCGGCCTCGACGTGCACGCCTACGCGCTATGCCATCTTTACGGGACAGTATGCGTGGCGTAAGCCAGGGACTGGGATTGCGCCGGGCGATTCGGCGTTGCTCATCGACCCTGCGATGACGACGTTGCCCAAGCTGATGCAGCAATCCGGCATGGTGACGGGCGCGGTGGGTAAGTGGCATTTGGGTATGGGCCCCGGTCCGGGCAAGACGGATTGGAACAAGCCCATCAAGCCTTCGGGCAACGACGTGGGCTTTGATTACACCTTCCTGATGGCGGCGACGGCCGACCGGACGCCGTGCGTCTATGTGGAGAATGGCACGGTGGTGGGGCTGGACCCGAATGACCCGATTGAGGTGAATTACAAGCACAACTATCCCGGGGAGGCGGACGGTAAACGCGACCGGGCCTCGCTGAAGATGGATTGGGACTTCGGGCACAACCAGGCCGTGGTGAACGGCATTGGCCGTATTGGCTACATGAAGGGCGGCAAGAAGGCCCGTTGGGTGGACGAGGACATGGCCGATGTCTTCGTGGAGAAGGCGTGCGCCTTCATGGAGCAGAACAAGGACCGGCCCTTCTTCCTCTATCTGGGCACGAACGACATCCATGTGCCGCGCGTGCCGCACCCGCGCTTCGTGGGCAAGACGCCGTTTGGTCCGCGCGGGGATGTCACGGTGCAGTTTGACGACAGTGTACGGCGCGTCATCGAAAAGCTCCGCGAACTGGGCTTGGAAAAGGATACGCTGGTGGTCATCACGTCCGACAATGGGCCGATGGTCAACGATGGCTACAAAGACCGCGCGGTGGAACTGCTCGGCGACCACAAGCCCGCGGGCGATTGGCGCGGCCATAAGTACACGCCCTATGAAGGCGGCCACCGTCTGCCCTTCATCGTGCGGTGGGACGGTGTCATCGCCGCCGGCACCAACGACGCGCTTGTGTCGTTGGTCGACCTGGGTGCGACCTTCGCGGCGTTGCGCGGCGTGGCCGTGCCGCAGGAGGCCTTGCCGGACTCCTTTGACCAGAGTGCGACCTTCCTGGATTCGGCTAAGCCCTCTGCGCGCGGTAACCTAATTTGCCA
Source organism: uncultured Kiritimatiellota bacterium (assembly GCA_944389945.1). GTDB lineage: Bacteria > Verrucomicrobiota > Kiritimatiellia > RFP12 > DVOR01 > Spyradenecus. Next base: position 41,160 of record CALXOF010000016.1, read on the forward strand.
GGATTACCGGCTGAACCTGCGCGAAGGGAACTGGAAGTATATCGTGCCGGGCCCCGCGGGCAACACGCCGGGGCCGAAGAACAATCCGCTCAACGGCGAACTTTACGATCTCACAACAGACCCCGCGGAGAAGACGAATCTCGTCAAGCGACAGCCTGAGCGCGCCAAGGCCATGTACGCAACTTTGTTGAAGGCCATTCAAGCTGGTCGTACGCGTCCTTGACACACGAACGTGGAAAAGAGAAAACGGCCCTTGGCGAAACCAGGGGCCGTTTGTATGTGTTGAGACAATTGCGTCAGGCGAGGGGTGCGGATTCTTGCGGGATTTCGCGGCCCCAGAGGCGGAGGAGGGCCACTAGAGCCAAAATCAAGGTGATCCACTCCGTTGCGGTGAGGGCCAACCAGAGCCCATCGAGGCCCAAGAAGGGCGGGAGGCAAAGCAAGAGCATCGCGCTGAGGCCGACGCTACGCAACAGGGCAATCGTCGCCGCCGGCAGGGTGCGCAGGAGGGCTTGCAGGTAACCCGCCGCCAGGATGCAGAGCGCCATTGGTAGGAAGGAAGACGCGATGCCGCGCACAAGGGTCGGCGCCAGCGCGATGACCTCGGGCGTCGGGTTCATGAAGAAGCGGAGCGTACCGACCGGGAAGATGAGGCTGACAAGCGAACAGGCAAGCCCAAGGGCGAAGGCCATGCGCGCCCCCAGCCAGAAGGAGCGGCGGATACGGGCACGTCCACCCGCGCCGTAATTCACCGAGACGATGGGCTGGAGGGCCTGGGCCACGCCGTTGAAGAGCTGCTGATAGAGCGAGGAGAGCGAGAGCATGATGCCGAGGATGGAGAGGGCGGCTACGCCGCCATGACGCATGGCCTGGTGGTTGGCTAGGGTGACGACGACCGCGACGGCGGCGTTGGGGAGGCCCGGCGCGAGTCCCACGGCACAGAGTCGGCAGATGGCCCGGCGCGGCCAGAGACTCGGCGGGGCGAAACGCAAGGTGCAACGTCGCTTGAAGAGATAGGCCACAAGCAGGATGGTCTGTAGGGCGCACCCGGCGGCGGTGGCGATGCCGGCGCCGGCCATGCCCGTGCCAATCTTGAAGGGGAAGACCAAGAGCCAGTCGCCGAAGATGTTGAGCACGCCGCCGGCGATGATGGCCATCAGCGCGTAGCCGGGGGCGCCATCGTTGCGGATTAGGCAGGCCATCGCCAGCGAGAGCATGGCGCCCGGCCACGTGAGCACGACCCAGAAGCCGTATTCATCGGCCAGTTGAACAATCGTATCGTCCGCGCCGCAGAGTCTCCAGAAGGAATCCCCCGCAAGCAGGACGGAGGCGGCCACAATGACTCCGACAATCAAGCAAAGCAGGAAGGAGAGCGTGAACCACGCGTCCCCCTCGCGTCGGTCGCCGCGTCCTCGGGCCGTGGCCAAGAGGATGGCCCCGCCCATGCCTAGGAGCGTGCCGAGGAAGGCCATCAAACCGAAACTGGGGACGAGGACGGCGGCGGCCGCCGCGCCAGCAGGACCCACGCCATAGCCGATGGCGATGGTGTCGACGATACTGTAGACGGAGGTTACCGCCGCGCCGCCGAGTGCAGGAACGAGATACGTGCGCCAATGCCCGCGTAAGGGGCCGGTCAGCAGCGGGTCTACAGAGCGGTGTGGGCGTTGTCTTTTCATTGAATCTTCCTTTTATTTCCAAAATGAGCGGCGGTATGATACACTCCACCATTATGGCGGACTCAAGTAAAAAATTGGCAATGTCTAGGACTTTCACCATCGGGGACTTCTCCAAGCTCACCGGTGTCCACGTCAATTCCTTGCTGTATTACGAGAAACTCGGGATCCTCAAGCCCGCGCGAGTCGACCACAGGACCGGCTATCGCCATTACTCTCTGGCGCAATTGCGCATTGTCGAGGCTATTCAACTGTGCGTTCGGGCAGGCGTTTCGCTGGAAGCGTTCGCCGCACTTCAAGGAGGCACCGGCGAGGGTGTTATCCGTTATGACCGTCTGCTTGGCGGCGCGATTGAGAGCCTTCGTGCCACGATTGCTCATGCCCGCACACTGTTGCGGGAGGTTCAAGCCGTGCAAACCCTGCAACGCCAAGGTGAGGGGGTAGTCGCCGGAAAGATTGATGAGGTCTGCGTTCCCGCGCATTGGTGTTTTATTCGCGCGGTCTTGCCCGGGGAAGACCCGGATGACGCGTATTTCGCTTTGCTTCGAACCATGGGTAAGACGCGGCTCCGCATCGGTTACGACAACGGCGCGTTCATCATCCGGCGCGAAGGCGTCGAGCGACGCTATCTCTACGTTGACATCGCACCGAACGAGTCGCAACCTTTTCCGGCGCACTGCTGTCTGCGCCTTCCGGCCGCGCGGTGGCAGAGTCAGGTGGCACAGAGTGGGATTCTCGAGCCCGACGCGGAGTTGCCGGCGGGTGATTGCGTAGTGATGGAGCGCGACCTCTTCACGGGGGACTTTGCCATCGATCCACCCCGCCTCGAGCGCCTCGTTTCGACCACCCTTCAGCGCCGCCTGCCCAAGTGGCTCACCGCGTGAGTGCCCCCCTATTTTCCACGAAGACGCCAAGGAACGCAAGGGCCTAGGCACTTCACCGTTCGGCACGTTGTGCCTCACTACCGTGCCTATCCCTTGCGTTTCTGTCGACTTCTTGAAATGAGCGCGTACTTGCGTCTTTGCGGAAAAAGTCGCTTCGGATACGACTGCCCTCAACGCAAGAGTTCTCGCTCCATGGCGTCGAGGACTTCGTAGCCTCGGCGCGTGGGGGCGTTGTCAGCGGTGAGGAGGCCATAGGCTCGGAAGTCAGCGAGGCACTTGGCCCAACGTTCGCGGTAAGGGGCCAGGATGGGAAAACGTGCGAGGGTGGTCTCGAGGTTGAACCCCTCGGCGAGGCGGAGGCCAGTGAGGGCGCGTTCAAGGGCATCGTCTTCCGGCGAGAGGGTCTCCTCGGTGCCGTCTCCTGCGCGGCGCAGACAGCCCAGACGGCTGACCGCACCGCGGCCTAGGCCGAGGTAATCGCCGCCGTGCCAGGTGTTGAGGTTGTGGCGGCATTCTAGGCCGGGGCGGGCGTAGTTGGAAGTTTCGTAACGGTGGAGACCCGCGGCGGAAAGAGCATCGGCGGCCTCGGCCACGGCATCGCAGAGGACATCTGGGTCGGGTGGGGGCATCCCGGCGCGGCCCCACGTGCTTTCTGGTTCGATAGAGAGTGCGTAGACGGAGACGTGCGGCAGGTTAAGGGAGAGGGTTCGATGTAGGGTTTGCGTCCACTCCGCAGGAGATACGCCGGGCAGGCCGACGATAAGGTCGATGCCGGTGTCCGCGATGGCCGCGCGAGCAATCGCGATGGCATCGAGGGCTTGGCGGACGGTGTGACGGCGATTGCACCGGGTGAGCGTGGCATCGTCAAAGGCCTGTACGCCGATACTCAGGCGGGTGACGCCGATGTCGGCCAAGGTTCGGACGAGGGACTTGGTGACGGCGGCTGGGTGGAGCTCGACGGTCCATTCCGCGTCTTTCGCGAGCGAGAAGAGCCCAGACTCCCGAAGGCGGACAAAGCCGTGCTCGCCGAGCAGCGCAGGGGTGCCGCCGCCGCAGTAGAGCGAGTCAAGGGGGCCGACTGAGGAAAAGCCTCGCTCCGCGGCCTCGTGTAGGAGGTCGTCGACGTATGCGGCGGGGGCGGCGGGAGGCGGTCCGGAGAGGAAGGCGCAGTAGGCGCAACGTCCCGTACAGAAGGGAAAGTGCAGGTAGAGGTGCTTCATGCCTCGGGCGCGGGGTCGAGATCCTTCAAGCTGCGCAGACCGAAGTGCTCCAGGAAGGAGGCCGTGGTGCCATAGAGGAAGGGACGGCCCGGGAGTTCGCTGCGGCCCACGGCGCGGATGAGGTCGAGCTCCAAGAGGGCGCGGACGGTATGGTCGACAGAGACGCCGCGGACGGACTCGATCTCGGCGCGAGAGATGGGCTGGCGATAGGCGATGACGGCCAGGGTTTCAAGGGCGGCGCGGGAGAGGCGTTGGGGTGGGGCGGCCTTGACGAGGGCGCGCACCCATGGACCGGCCGCCGGGACGGTGCGGTAGGAGAAGCGCCCGCCCTCCTCGCAGAGACGCAGGCCCAGGTCACTCCGTGCCAAGGTGGCGGCGATGTCCGCGAGATAGGTCTTGATTTCCGCAAGGGTGGCCTTGGCGAATGCGGCGGCGGGAGAGGCCGGGTCGGCACCTTGCGCGGCGGACTGCAGGGCCTTGCGGAGGTCCTCCGGTGCGAGGGGCTCCTTGGCGGCGAAGAGCAAAACGCCGATGATGGACTGCAGACTGTCCGGCGGCGGGATTCCCTGGTCGTTCATTTCCGGGCCCTCCGCATGAGGATGCGCAAGAGGGAGGCCTCGATGATGGCCCAAGGGTCTTGCGCGGTGGTGTCCACCAACTTGAAGCGCATCTCCACGGCGTAGTGGCGTCCCGCGCGGAGTTCGTTGAGGGTGTAACGCTTGGCGGCCTCGACCTGCTTACCCAGGAACCAGCCGTTGAGGCGGGCCAGGCGGGCGGGCAAGCGGTCGGCAGGGAGGTCCCAGCGATTGCCGGCGAGCCAGCCCTGGTCAAGGGCGTCGCGCAACGCGCAGAGGTCGTTGAGGATGTTGAGGATGCCGACGGCGGCGGGGAAGGCCGCGTTCTTGTCGGCGCGCAGTTGCTCGATAGTCTTCGCGGCGAGGGTGGGGGAACGCTGCAGGATGGCCTCGGTGAGGGCGAAGGGCTCGGCGCCGACCGCGGTGGAGGTGACGGCCTCGATGTCGGCCAAGGTGACCTCGGCACCATCTTTGCCCAGATAGGCGCGGAGCTTGTCGAGCTCCGAGACGATGGTACGGCTGTCAGACCCGACGCGTTGGGCGAAGGCCGTGCGCACGGCGGGCGACATTTTGAGGCCGCTCTGCGGAAGCAGGTCTGCCAGACGCGCCTGCGCGGCCTTCTCCTGTTGGTAGGACTTGACCTCCTCGCCGCAGACCGTGATTTTGCCGGTCTTCTCGACCCACTTGTAGAACTTCGAAATCTTGGCGCAGGAGGTCGCCGTGATGACGAGGGTGTGCTCTTCCGGGGGTGGCTCTTTTTGCAGGCCTTCGAAGAAGGCTGTCGCGGCATCTTTGGCCGTCTGGGCCTCCACCGCGCGTCCCTTTGCGCCGGGCAGGAAGTTTGCGTCGCGCAACCAGACGACCTTGTTACCACCGAGGAAACTAGCGGTATAAAGCGCTTCACCCGCTCGGTCGATGGCTTGCAGGACGTCGTCGGCCTTGTCGCACGTGCCGTCGATGATCTCTAGACCGAAGTCTCGGTCCTCGGGCGCGACAAGCGAATCGATGAGGCGTTTGGCCCCCTCGCTTTTCAGGTAGTCGTCTGGCCCCAGAAAAAGGTGAACCATCAGAGAATCTTCATGCGCGGCAAATCCTGGATGTCGATGGTGCCGACCAGTTTGCCGGCCGCATCGACAACCGGCAGGTCGTCGAGCTTGTGGCTCTCGAAGATGTTGAGGACTTGCACGGCCAAGGCGTCGAGCGGGACGGAGACGGGCTTGCGAATCATCACCTCGGCAATGGGGTGACCCATGGGGTCGTCGCCTGTGCCGGCGGTGAGTAGGCGGCGCAGGTCGCCATCTGTGAAGATGCCCAAGAGCGTGCCGTCAGGCGCGGTGACGCAGGCGCAGCCGGACTTGGCCTCGGTCATGGCGAGCACGGCATCGCGCACCGTGGCACTTTCCGAGAGGGCCACCAGGCGGTCGCCTGTGCGCATGATATCCTTGACGTGGAAGAGGAGGGCGCGCCCAATGGCGCCGGCGGGGTGGAGGAGCGCGAAGTTTTCCTTCTTGAAGCCGCGCGCCTCCAACAAAACCATGGCCAACGCATCGCCGAGCGCAAGAGTCGCGGTGGTGGAGGTGGTGGGGGCCATGTTGAAGGGGCAGGCCTCGCGGCCGCAGTCGATGAGATAGACCCAATCGCTGTTCTTGGCCAGGGAAGAGTCGGCCTTGCCGGTCATACCGATAATCTTCACGCCGATACGGCGCAGGGAGGGGATGAGGCGGATAACTTCATCGGACTCGCCAGAATAGCTGATGGCCAGAACGATGTCCGAGGCCGTGACCATGCCCAAATCGCCGTGCATGGCCTGGACAGGGTTGAGGAGCATGGCTGTGGAGCCGGTGCTGGCCATGGTGGCGGCGATTTTTTCGCCCACGTGGATATTCTTGCCGATGCCGGTGACGACGATTTTGCCGCCGCGGGCAAGCGTTTCGAGCATGGCCTCAACGATGTCACAGAAGACGGGGCCGATGGCCGCGTCCGCCCGCTTTAAGCCTGCAATTTCAGTCTCGATTGTCTCGTGGGCGCGGGCCAACATTTCATCATGCGTCATGGAAATCCTCCAAGGATTGGGTGGGTTGCGCCGATTTACGCCGTCTGGTTCTTTTGGGGTCCTCCAGAGGGCGCGGCGGCGGCACGTAGATGTCTTCAAGCACGTCCAGTTCGCCCGCATCGATGGCTGCGAAGTCGGTACGCAGGGCCTTACGGAGCGGACGGCATTGGTGCGGATCAGTCAAAGCGGAGGTCAAGACCGCCAAGCGAGCGAGCAGTCGATCGTCAATCACGTGCTCCACGCGGCACGCGGTCTCCGAGGCCTCTTTATCCGGGAGCAGGAGCACTTCTCGCAGGAAACGGTTCAACACCAAGTGGCGGCGGATAATGCGCAGGGCTTCGCGTTCGCCCTGTTCTGTGAGCGTCACCGGCTTGTTGGTGTCATAATTGACGAAGCCGTGTTCCCGCAAGACCCCCAATGCATTTGTTACGGACGGCATCTTGACCTGCAGGCGCCGCGCGATGTCGCTAGTATGGGCATGGCCATGCGCCGTTTCGTCAATCGCGGCCTTGATTGCCTCGAGGTAATCCTCCAGGCTTGCCGTCAAACGGAATGTCGTTTCGTTTTCCATGTTTGCGAGCTCCCTTTCTCCATACAGTATAGCACAAACCCTCCGAAGTCTGGGTGTCGGACATTTTTTGTCCGATCGGATCGGACACTTTTTATAAAGCACTGACGTTGTATTGGTTATAATGC
>CALXOF010000017.1 GCA_944389945.1 uncultured Kiritimatiellota bacterium
CCCTCCGACAACTACGCCCAATTCCTGCCATTTCCAGCCTAACCCCAACACCTGCGCAAAAAAACTTGCATTCTTCATCGTTTTGGTGACCGTATGGGATCTGAAAGGGCATCGCCAAAAGGCGTTCGGCGACTCCCCCGGCACGTGTGACCATCGAAGTATCAGAAGGATAAATCGTGGCATCGTCCGCAAGGCGGGGGGGAGGGCGCATGGGCCACCCAGGGGGCGCGGGTCGGCATGGAAGCGCGGGCGGGGCCTCCGTTAGCTATTCCCTAACATTTCCAAAACAAAGATTTAACCTAACCTTGAGGTTTGTATGTTGACCCTGTGCGCGGGAATTTGGTACAATGCACACATTATCCTTTAAGAAAGGGAACGACAGCATGGAAAACCTGGACGCACTTTTGGAAAAGATCCGAACGGACGGCATTGAAGCCGCGAAGCAGGAGGCGGCGGACATCGTCGCAAAAGCCCAAAAGGAGGCGGCGGAGACCGTGGCGAAGGCCAAGGCTGAAGCCCAGGCCGAGCGTGACCGGGCGAAGGCCGACGCGGAGCGTCTGGCGCAGGGTGCGGAAGCGACCATCCGTCAGGCCGCGCGCGACGTGCTGTTGAAGTTGGGGCAGGACATCGAGGCCCTCTTCGAGCGGACGCTCGGGGGCGCGGTGGATGAGGCTTTGGCCAAGGGCGCGACGGTGGAGGGTCTCGTCGAGGCCGCCGTCAAGGGTTATATTAAGGAAGGCGACGTGACCATCGAGGCCGCGCCCGGGCTGGCGGAGGCGCTGAAGGCGCGTCTGGCCAAGCAGGGTGAGGCGACGGTGGTGACGGACCCGCAGATGGGGACGGGCTTCAAGGTTCGTCTGGCGGGTGGCCGCGTGGAACACGATTTCTCGGGCGATGCCGTGCGCGAGGCGCTGGCCGGCCTGTTGCGTCCGCAGCTGGCGAAGCTCCTGGAGGCCTAAGGCGTGAGCCTGGTGTATTTGTTGGCTTCGTTGCCGATGCTGACCTATGGCCGTGCGCCGCAAATCACGGTGTCGGCGTTCGCGGAGGCTTGCGCCTCGGCGCTTTCGGCGAAGGACGCGGCGTGTGCGGCGGCTTTGGCCGCGGGCGCACCCTGTGACCATCCCGCGGCCCGTCAGTGGCAGGATTTGGAAGCCGCCATCGATGGGGCCATCGGACGGCGCCGTTTGGCGCGCCGTGCGCAGGGCGGCGGCGAGTTCGCCGCGCCGGAGACGGCCGCGTGCCCCGTGTGGCTGACGCGGATGGTCGATACGGCCTTTGAAGGCGCGCCCGACCCGTTGGCCCGGGAAGAGGCGCTTGATCGGGCCCGTTGGGCGGCGGCGGATGAACTGGGCGGTTTTGACCCCTTGGCGAAAGGTCAGGTCTTCGCCTACGCGGTGCGGTTGCGCCTGGCGGCGCGGCGTGCGGCGTTGGACGCGGCGCAAGGGCGGGAACGGCTGGAGGCCGCGCTCCCGAAGCAGACTCTTTGAGGTAACTATGGATAAGACGATAGGCAAGGTTACGGGCGTCAACGGCAACATGATTACGGTGGCGTTCACCGGGGCCGTGGCGCAGAATGAGGTGGGTTACGCCTGCATCCCCGGCAAGGATCGCCCCCTGCGGCTGATGAGCGAGATTGTGCGTATCCGCGACGGTGTGGCCGATATGCAGGTCTTCGAAGACACGCGTGACCTGCAGGTCGGCGACGCGTTGGAGTTCTCCGGCGACATGCTCGCCGCGGAACTCGGCCCGGGCCTGCTCGGCCGCGTTTACGATGGCTTGCTGAACCCTCTCCCCGAGCTGGCCGAGCAGTGCGGCTTCTTCCTGCAGCGCGGCACCTATCTGCCTTCGCTCGACCGTACCACGAAGTGGGCCTTCACGCCTGTGGCCAAGCCCGGCGATCGCCTGACGGCCGGTGAGACGGTCGGCACGGTGCCCGAAGGCGTCCATACGCACCGCATCATGATTCCCTTCGCCTGGCGCGGCGTCTACACGGTGAAGTCCGTGGCCCCCGCGGGTGAGTATACGGTGGAAGACACGGTGGCGACGGTGACCGACGCCAAGGGCCAGGAGCACGAGGTGAAGCTGATGCAGCGTTGGCCCGTGAAACTCCCCATCACCTGCTACGCCGAGCGTCTGCGCCCCACCGAGACCCTCTCCACAGGCATCCGCTCCGTGGACACCTTCTTCCCCGTGGCCGTCGGCGGCACCTATTGCATCCCCGGTCCCTTCGGCGCCGGCAAGACGGTGATCCAGCACCAGACCTCGCAGTATGCGGACGTCGACATCGTGATCGTGGCGGCCTGCGGCGAGCGCGCCGGTGAGGTCGTCGAGACCCTCCGCGAGTTCCCCGAGCTGATTGACCCGAAGACGGGCCGCACGCTGATGGACCGCACGGTCATCATCTGCAACACCTCGTCCATGCCCGTGGCGGCGCGTGAGGCCTCCGTCTACACCGCCGTCACCCTGGCCGGCTACTACCGCCAGATGGGCCTGAACGTCCTCCTCCTGGCCGACTCCACCTCCCGTTGGGCGCAGGCCCTCCGCGAGATGTCCGGTCGCCTGGAGGAAATCCCCGGCGACGAGGCCTTCCCCGCTTACTTGGAATCGGTCATCGCGGGCTTCTACGAGCGCGCCGGCCGCGTCCGCCTCAAAGACGGCTCCATCGGTTCGGTCACCATCGGCGGCACGGTTTCGCCCGCGGGCGGCAACTTCGATGAGCCGGTGACCCAGGCCACGCTCAAGGTCGTCGGCGCCTTCCACGGACTCTCCCGCGCCCGCTCCGACGCCCGCCGCTATCCCGCCATCGACCCGCTCGACTCCTGGAGCAAGTATCCCTCCGTCATCGAGCAGCCTCGCGTCGAGGCCCTGCGCGACCTCCTGCGCAAGGGCGCCGACGTCGAGCAGATGATGAAGGTTGTCGGCGAAGAAGGCACTGCGATGGACGACTTCATGGCCTTCCTCAAGAAGGAGCTCATCGACGCGGTCTACCTGCAGCAGAACGCCTTCAATGAGGTGGATGCTTGCTGCCCCGTGGCGCGTCAGCGCGAGGCCTTCGACGTGCTCGAGAAGATTGTCTCCGAGCGTTATGCCTACGCCGACAAGGCCGAGGCCCGCCGCGCCTTCCTGCAGCTCCAGCAGGCATTCATCGACTGGAACAACACACCGGCAGACAGCCCGGACTACGCCACCCGCCGCGAGGCCGTGCTCAACTTCGTCGCGGAGGCTCCCCATGCGTAAGCTCTATCACCAAATCGACAACATTTCCGGCTCCGTCGTCACCCTTCGTGCGGAGGGCGTCAAGAACCGCGAACTCGCCGAAATCGACTCTCGCGTCGGCACGTCCCTGGCGCAGGTCATCAAACTCGCCGGCGACGAGGTCACCCTTCAGGTCTTCGCCGGCGCCCGCGGCGTGGCGACCGATGCGCAGGTGCGCTTCCTGGGCCACCCGATGCAGGTGCCCTTCGGCGATGAGCTCCTCGGCCGCGTCTTCACCGGCTCTGCCAAGCCGCGTGACAACGGCCCCGAGCTGACGATGAACCCCACCGACATCGGCACGCCTTCGGTCAACCCCGCCAAGCGTATCATTCCGCGTCACATGGTGCGCACCGGCATCCCGATGATCGATGTCTTCAACACCCTCGTCGAGAGCCAGAAGCTCCCCATCTTCGCCCGCGCCGGCGAGCCCTATAATGAGCTCCTCGCCCGCATCGCCCTCCAGGCCGAGGTCGACGTGATCATTTTGGGCGGCATGGGCCTGAAGCACGATGACTACCTCGCCTTCCGCGACAAGCTCGATGCCTCCGGCGCCCTCTCCCGCACCGTGATGTTCGTCCACACCGCGGCCGACCCCGTGGTGGAGTGCATGCTCGTGCCGGACGTCTCGCTGGCCGTGGCCGAGCAGTTCGCCCTCAAGGGCAAGCGCGTCCTCGTCCTGCTCACGGACATGACCTCCTTCGCCGATGCGATGAAGGAAATCGCCATCACCATGGAGCAGATTCCTTCCAACCGTGGCTATCCCGGCGACCTCTACTCCCAGCTCGCCGCCCGTTACGAGAAGGCCGTCGACTTCGAGGGCGCCGGCTCCATCACCATCCTTGCCGTGACCACCATGCCCGGCGACGACGTGACGCACCCCGTCCCGGACAACACGGGCTACATCACCGAGGGCCAGTTCTACCTCCGCAACGGCCGCATCGAGCCCTTCGGCTCCCTCTCTCGTCTCAAGCAGCAGGTCAACAAGGACACCCGCGAGGATCACCGCACCATCATGGACGCGATGATCAAGCTCTACGCGCAGTACAAGGACGCCGCCGAAAAGCAGTCCATGGGCTTCCGCATGAGCGAGTGGGACAAGAAGCTCCTGCGCTATGGCGCCCGCTTCGAGGAGAAGATGATGGACCTCTCCGTGAACATCCCTCTGGAGCAGGCCCTCGACCTCGGCTGGCAAATCCTCGCCGAATGCTTCGAACCCATGGAGACCGGCATCCCCACCAAGATGTCCGATAAATTCTGGCCAAAAAGCTGATTGGCTGATTAGCTGATTGGCTGATTGGAACGCAAAGCGTCAATGCAATCCCAGCAGACAGAGAAAGCCGTCTTTCGCCATCGGCAGTTGGAGGTTTGGCATGCTGCCATGTCTCTGGCCAAGGGCGTGCATGTTCAGATTGCGAATTTTCCGATTGAGGAGCGGTTTGGCCTCTATTCACAGCTTAGCCGCACCTCTGTCGCGGTTCCGTCAAATATCGCGGAAGGTGCTTCTCGGCGAACTCCAATAGATTTCGCTCATTTCCTTGGTATTGCGCGGGGCGCATTGGCGGAGCTTGACACGCAATTGGAGTTGGCGGAGGCGTTCGGTTTCCTGACGTATACCCAAGAGAGAAAGGAGGAGATTGCGCAATTGGCAAGACGGTTGAATGCATTGGTGCGCCGGTTGACTTGCGAACCTACCAATCAGCCAATCAGCTAATCAGCCAATCAGCTCTCTTATGGCAAAAATCAAACACACTAAAACTGAGCTCAAGGCGCAGACGGATGCGCTGAAGCGTTTCCAGCGCTTCCTGCCCATGCTGCAATTGAAGAAGCAGCAACTGCAGGCTGAGATTGCTGGCATCACCGCCAAACTCGGTGAGGTGCAGAAGCGTGAGGCAGAGGCTCGCAAGCGCCTCGATGCCTGGATTGCGCTTTATGCTGATAGTGAGGTCGCCCCCGACGCGCTCGTCACCTTCAAGGGCGTCCGCACCGCGCAGGGCAACATCGCCGGCGTGGGTATTCCCCTCTACGAGGGCATCGACGCCGAGCCCGCCTCCCTCGACCCCTATCGCACCCCCGCCTGGACCGACGACGCCCAGGCCATGCTCGCCGAGCTCATGGCCCTCAAGGCCGAGGGCGACGTCCTGGTCCGTCAGCGCGAGCTCGTCCAGGAAGAGCTCCACACCACCGGCCAGCGCGTCAACCTCTTCGAGAAGGTGAAGATTCCCGAGTGCAAGGAAAATATCCGCGTCATCCGCATCTTCATCGGTGACGAGCAGACCGCCGCCGTCGTCCGCGGCAAAATCGCCAAGGGCCGCACGGCCAAACAAAAGGAGGCGACCGCATGATTGTCCCGATGTTGCGCCTGACCCTGCTTTGCGCGGCCAAGGAGCGCCTCGCCGCGCTCAACGCCCTCCGCGCCATCGGGTGCGTCCACGTTGCCCTTGAGGTGCGCGATGGCGAAGGCATCCGCCGCGCCGCCTCCGCCGTTGCTTCCGCCGAACAGGCCCTCCGCGTCCTCGACGCCGCCGGAAAGGGCGGGGCCTTCGTCTTCAAGCCGGACGCCGCCTCCCCGGTCGCCGCGATGAACTTCGAGGCGCTCCTCGCCGCCGCGAAGAACCCCGCCAAGCCCGCTTCCGCCGCCGAGGTCAACCGTCTGGCCGAGCTTGCCACTCGCCTCTCCGAGGAGGCCTTCGGTTATTCTCTGGCCCTCCGCCGCTACGCGTCCTTCGGTGAGGTTGACCCCGTCACCGTCGCCGCGCTGGCTGCCGCCGGTCTGCCTGTGCGCCTCTTCAAGGCCCCGCAGAAGGTCGCCGCCGAGCTTGGCGCGAATGCTTACCTCTTCTCTACCGAGGCCGGCTTCACCTATGGCGCCTGGATCTCCGCGGAGCCGCTCCCCGCGTCCTGCGAGGCTATCCCGCTCCCGGAGTTGTCCACCGCAGTCATGCGCGCCCGCGCCCTCGATGCCGAGGCCGCCGCCGAGTCTCTCAAGGTGCAACTCGCCGCTTGCGAAACCCTGCGTCCCGAGTTGCGCCGCGAGGTCTCCGCCGCGCTTGCCGACCGCACCGCCGCCGAGGTTTCCGCCAATCTGCGTGACGCCGGCGAAATCGCCTACCTTCGTGGCTACATTCCCGCTCGCGCCGAGACCGACCTCCTTGCCAAAGCCAAGTCCGAAGGTTGGGGTGTCGTCACCGAGGAGCCCGACGCGGACGATCCCAACGTCCCCGTCCTGCTCGAACCGCCGCGCATTTTCCGCTCCATCGGCGTGGTCTTCAAGGGCCTTGGCATCCTCCCCGGCTACACCGAGGGTGATGTCTCCATCCCCTTCTACGCCTTCTTCTCCCTCTTCTTCGCCATGCTCGTGGGCGACGCCGGCTACGGCGCGCTCATGTTCGCGGCCGTCGTTGCCGCGGCTGTCGCGCTGTGGAAGAAACCCGCCGCGCGCCCCGCGCTCACGGTCTTTGCCGTCTTCAGCCTTTCCACCATTCTGTGGGGCGTCCTCTCCGGCACCTACTTCGGCATTGCGAAGGCAGACCTTCCCGGTTTCCTCACCGCCATCCCGACGGTCGGCTGGCTGGGCCAGGACGCGAACATGATGTTCCTCTGCTTCCTCATCGGCGCGGTGCACATCTCCATCGCCCGCCTGTGGAACGCCGTCCTCCTCTGCCCCAGCCTCAAGATGGTCGGCGAAGTTGGCTGGCTCTGCGTCACGTGGGGCATGTTCACCGTCGTCTGCAACATCGTCGTGGCCTGGTTCTCCGCCCCCGTGGGGCTGATGGCCGGCCTCGTCGGCGCGGGCGTCGTCCTCATCCTCATCCCGCTTGTCGCCGACATCAAGAACGAGGGCGTGAACGTCGGCATGCTGCCGCTCAACGTCATCAGCGCGATGGGCGACATCATCAGCTACGTCCGCCTCTTCGCCGTCGGCCTGGCCTCCGTCAAGGTCGCCGAAAACTTCAACAGCATGGCCTTGGGGCTCGACCTTCCCATCGCCCTGCGCGTCCTCGCCGTCGTGGCCATCCTGCTCATCGGGCACGGTCTGAACCTGGCCATGGGCGCGCTCTCCGTCCTCGTGCACGCCGTCCGTCTCAACACCCTGGAGTTCTCCAACGCCAAGGGCATCACCTGGGCCGGGCAGCCCTACGCACCCTTCAGCCAACCGCAACATTGTCAACAGTAAAGGAACACATACCATGATGGATCCGCTCATCGTCGCAGGCGCCGTTGCCTGTCTCGCCCTCTCCGGCCTTGGCTCTGCCATTGGCACGGGTTTTGCCGCCGCCGGCGCCATCGGCGCCTGGAAGAAGTGCTACGCGCAGAACCGCCCCGCGCCCTTCCTCCTCCTCGCCTACGTCGGCGCCCCCATCACCCAGACGCTCTACGGGATGATCCTCATGTTCACCATGATCGGCGTCCAGAATCCCGTCCCCGGCGCCGGGTTCGCCATGCTCATCCTCGGCATCTTCGCCGGCGCTGGCATCGGCATGTCCGCCATCTTCCAGGGCCGCGCGGGCGGTTGCTCCGCCGATGCCCACGGCGAGACCGGGCAGGGCCTCACCAACAACCTCGCCGCCCTCGGTGTCATTGAGACCACGGCCATCTTCATCATGGTCTTCACCCTCATCGCCGTCGGCAACCTCGCCGCCTAAGGCACCACCTTTCCCGTTTCCTCGCCGCCCTTCGGTTCTTGCCGAAGGGCGGCTTTTTTGTTGCCGTCTCACAGGGCGCACCGCTTCGCTTAAGGGGCCTTTTGAGACCCTATAGTGGTCCGAGGTCAACCACTATAGTGGTCGGGGGCGAGACCCTATAGTGGTCCGACCCGAAACCCTTAAGGGTCCGCCAAAGCCCCTTTTGGGGTCTTTTTGGAAGTGGTATGAGGAAGGCGCGTAAATCCTCAACGTGGCCTTTGGTGTGGGTGGATGATTTTGTATAACTCTTTATAGTTGACGGGGGGGGGGAAGTATGTTACCTTATAAGCACCATTGGGAGCAGTTCCCGGTGTGACACACTAAGGATGAATGCATGAAAAAGATTGGATTGTTGGGCCTCATGCTTTGCGCCGCCGGCGCGGCGAGTGCGGCGGCAACAGGTTGGACGGCGGGGAACTTTATCGCGCAGACCTCCACCTTTACCGTAGCGGCGGCTTTCACTTATGATGATTTGGACTCGTCCTCTACGAACTCGTTGCTCTATGTCGGCTATCCTGCGACGCCCGGTGCCGGCCCATGGATTGAGGTTTCCGCGGATGGCAAGATTCGTCGTCGGCATGCTCAGGCGGCTGAGAGCGGCGGATCCACCACTTCGGATACCATCACCGGAACGTCTGATAGCAACAGCAACTGGACGTCGAGCGAATCGATTCTCGGTTCTATTAAGGACGATGGCAAAACGCACGTGTTGGGCATCACCGTGGAGGTGCGGAATACTAGCACGTCTGACTTCGACGCCATCTACACCATCTCTATTGATGGACAGGTGGTTGGCGTTGTCAGCCACAATAACATCGGTTCTGCGGTGCAGTCGTGGCAGAATCTTTCCTCCGAGGCGTTGGATGAGAACGCGCTTTACTGGATGACCGGCAAGGCGACGGACGAGCAGTGGGGTGCCCTGTTGGATTCGCTGAATCCTGATCCGGTCGATCCGTCGGTTCCTGAGCCGACGGCACTGGCGCTGTTGGCGTTGGGCGTGGCGGGCGTGGCGCTTCGCCGTCGCGTGGCCTAAGGACAGGAAGTCCTTACGAATGGTCGGGCGCGGCTCCGGTTGGGGTCGCGCCCACCTTTTATCCCATGCAAGGAGGTCGGCGATGAGAGGTTGGCTCATGATGGTTGCGGCGGGCGCGGCGGCGATGGTCGGCGCAGTGGAAGTCACCTTTTCCGGGAAGACGGCTACAAGTATCACGGCCTCGACCCCGCTGGAGTTTGTCTCGCTGGAGCCGGGCGTGGGCTTCATGACAGCGGGTTCCGCGGCGCAGGACTCCACCTTCTTCAGTCCGGACATCAACATCCAGAAGGCGGATACGGATGGCTACTGGACGGTGATCTTCCGCGCGACGGAGGTGGCGATCTTTCAGACGCTGACGTTGGATGTGGGCATTTTCAACTCCGAAGGAAAACCGCAGGGAGCCAACACCGAGCGCACGGCGACCTTCGAGGCGACGGCGGGCGGCAAGACGATTTCGACGAAACACATGTGCGTGGGTGCGGACCCCCTCTCCAACCAGAACAACGCCGTGACCTTGGACTTTGGGCGAACGGTCGCCCTTGGGGTGGGGGATGAGCTCAAGGTTTCCTGCAAACGGGCCGAGGAGACGCTGGGGTGTTATTTTGGTCTCAAGTCCCTCTCATGGGAGGAGGTGGCGCCAACGGTCGGCGCGGAAGGGCTGACGTGGCCCAAGGGCGCGGAGGAACTGACGGTCGTCTTTGACGGCGGCACGCTGACCGTCCCCTCGGGCGTGACGGGGCAGCGTCTGCGCGTGGCCGAGGGCGGCTCGGGCATGGGGCAGATTGTGATTGAGTCCGGCGCGACGTTGGGAGGCGTAGACACGGGTGAGCCGTGGGTGCCTGCCTTCGCCATTCCTCCGGAGGTCGTGGTACGAGTGGAGAACAAGGGCGCGTTGCTGATGGATGGTCGGCTCTCCTGCCCTGTGACGGCGATGTCGGGTGCGCGCCTGGGCGCGGCCACGGAGAGCGGAACGTTGACGCTCGATAACCTGAAGACGGAGGGCGCGCCGATAGTCATCATGGGCTGTCTGGAGGTCTACCGCGTGTGGGACTTCGCGTTCGCCGAGGGCGCGGTCTTGCGCCGGTGGGACGGGAACGGTTATACTTTGCGACTGAGATAAGGAGGCGTGACGATGCGCAGAAGAGACTTTCTGAAGGCGATTGGGGCGTGCGCGGTGTGCGCGGTGCCCGGCGCGATGTGGGCCATCGGGCCCGAAGAACAGACGACGGTGCGGCCCGGGACGGCGCCGAACCCCGCCCACGGCAAGAAGCCCAACGTCATCCTGGTGCTCTGCGATGACCTCGGGTGGGGTGACTTGGGTGCCTTCTGGCAGAACAAGCGCGCCGATGGGAATCAGCCTCACATCGACACGCCGAATCTGGACGACGCGATGCGCCGCGGCGTGATGCTCACGAATGCTTACACCACTTCGCCCGTTTGCGCACCGGCCCGTGCCTCGATGGTCTCGGGCAAGCACCAGGGCAACTGCAACCTGCGCGACAATATGTTTGACCGGCCCGTGGACGCGCGTATGACCCTCGGCACCGTGATGAAGCAGGCCGGCTACGCCACGTGGCACATCGGCAAGTGGGGCATCGGCGGCGGCTATGAGAGCGGAACGAATGGCAATGGCACACAGAGCGGCGGCCAACCGCGCCGTTCTATGGCCTGCGACGCGGGCTTTGACTACTCCTACGGCTATCCCGCCCATGCCCACGGCCATTCCTTCTACCATTGGGAAGGGAAGGAAAAGGGCTACGACTGGCGTACCCAGAAGCAGGGGTCGCCCCTGGTGGAGAACCTCTCCGCCCAGGCCAAGGACGATACCTTCTACGCGGGGCTCTCCCTCGGCGCGACCGATTGGGAGCGGGACGCGGAGGGCAACTATTGGCGGCGGTTGATCTCCGATGCCGAGGTGCGCCATTGCTACGACACCGACCTCTTCACCGCCAAGATCAAGCAACTCATCAAGGCCCACCAAGACTCCGGGTGCGAGGCGCCCTTCTTCTGCTACGCCTGTTACACCACCTGCCACGGCGCGGGGCAGTCTGGGACCCAGGCCGACCCGAACCTTGGCTCGACCACGGAGTTCCACATCCCCGGCAACGCCTATCCGGCCCTCAGTGAGGATAAGGAGTGGGGCGGCGGCGTGACGTGGGAGCAGGATGCGGAAGGCCACTTGCCTTTCCGGGCCGTGGACGCGCAGGGCAAGGCGACCTCCAACACCTACGTCTACGACGAATACAAGGACTACACCACCTCGCAACAGCGCTACGCCTCCAACGTGCGGCGAATCGATGAGGCGCTGGGCGACCTGCTCCACTTCCTCAAGTTGCGCGGGCTGGACAAGGACACCCTCTTCATCTTCACCTCTGACAACGGCCCCGCCGGCGAATATCTCTCCCCTGGCAATATCACTTGGGTGAACGACGCCTTCGACTCTAATGGCCCCTTCAAGGGCATGAAGCGGTGGTGTTACGAGGGCGGTCTGCGTGAACCGACATTCGTTCTCTGGCCCGGCACCGTCCCCGCCTCCGGCACGGAGACGCCGCGCACGAGTGACTTCCCCTTCCAGTTCCCCGCGTGGATGGCCACGCTGGCCGACGTCGCGGGTTTGCCCCAGCCCGCCCATTGCGATGGTGTGTCGCTCCTGCCCACCCTCATGGGAGAGGGAAGACAGTTGCCTATGCGGATTTATGCGGAGTATCAAGACGGCGGCTCCCAGCAGAACTTCCAGTTTGAGCAGATGGTGCGCGACGGCGACTACGTGCTTATCCGTAACCGCGGAGCCTCCGGGACGGTCGAGCTCTACAACGTGGTCGAGGACGAGGGGCAGACCCAGAACCTCGCCGCCTCCAACCCCGACCGCGTGCGTTGGATGACTGACCTGCTCATTGCCTGCCGCGTGCCTTGCGGCAAGGTGCCCGCCGCTTGCGGCGCGCTCGGGAGCTACTGGAACGACCAACATGGCACCATCGATGGGATGGCGATGCCCGCGACGCCTCTGCGTGGGGCCTTGCCGCAACTTCAGGTGCGGGTCTTCCGTACGGGCGCGGATGCTTGGCCCTGGGTGCCGAACTTCCGCACGCTCGAGCCCGACGCCGGGTTCCTCGCCGTGGACACCGTTGCGTTGCGTGAGCGTCTCGCCAAGGAAAGCGGCCCCTTCGGCTTGGCCGTCGAGGGATGGATTGAGGCCGACTCCGAGCGCGAGGTCACCTTCACCGCCTCCGGCGCGGGCGGTTGTCAGCTTTGGCTTCATGAGTCCCACATCTTGGAATACGAGGCCGGCGATTGCGTTGCTGGCCGCTCCATCACGATGAAGCTCGCCAAGGGCCGCCATCCCTACCGTCTCTACCTTACCGCCCCCAAGGGATTCGGCGACCTCTGTACCGTCATGGCCGAAGGAAAGTCTCTGGCCTGAGGAATCTGAGTCTGGGGAGGTTTTACCGCGAAGACGGTTTGGCGTGGAAACCCGGCGGGCTCCATCGCTCCCGTTGGTCGCGCCGCCCTTGGGATTTCCACGCTATCGCGCCCACACTGGAAGCTTGGAAGTTTGGAGGTTTGGAAGCTTGGTTTTCGGGGAGAGGCTTTGCCCCACCCCCTATTTTCTTACTTCAAGGCGCGAAACGGAGGGCGGCGGTCGCGGTCAGCGGCGAAGCCGCAGAGCGACCGATGGAGCCCGGGCGTTTCGCGCCTCCTTTTGCGTCTTTGCGGTTTCTACCTTCCGTTGGAGCCACTGGCTGTCAGCGGGTGGGCATGTGGAGGCGTTGGACCCAGCGGAGGGTGGGGGGATGGCCCGGGGTGCCGATGACCTCGATGGCGTCAAAGCGACAGGGGTGGTTTTGCAGACGGTTCTGCGCGAGCCAGTGAGCGGCGGCTTTGCGGAGGTGGGTGCGCTTGTTGGCGTTGATGGCATCAAGCGGGCGGCCGTGGGCCTCGTCTTGACGGGTCTTGACCTCCACGATGAGGATGGTGCCGCGGCGGCTAGCGATGATGTCAATCTCGTCACGCCGGGTGGGGCGGACGTTGCGGGCCAGGATTTTGCATCCGCTGGCCTGAAGGAGATGGGCGGCCCAGCGTTCGCCCCAAGCGCCACGGTTTGTGTCGTGGGGACGGAGGCGTTCGAGGAGGCCCCAGACGGTCAAGCGGGCGCGGGCCAGGAGGCCCGGGTGGACCAGTCGGCCGAAGTCGTCCGCGTCGTCCGGGGGCGGGGTCATTGCTTTTCCGCGAGGAGGACGGTGTAGCCGCGGCGAGGGAAGGAACCGAGCGGGTTGAGGCCGTTGGCCTGGAGGAACTCGAGAGGCTTGGACTCGCGTTTGGCGACGAAGGCGATGAGGCCGCCGCGCTTGAGGAGTCGGGCGGCGGTCTGGATGAAGAACTCCGCGATACGCCAGTCGCCGAAGTAGGGCGGGTTGGCGAGGACGAGGCTATAGGCGTTGGGGTCACCGAGGCCGTCGGCGGAGAAGAGGAAGCGGGCGCGGTGGGGATGGAGACGGAGGTTCTCCAGCGTGCTGTCGCGTGCGGAGGCGTTGGAGTCCTGGTAGTCGACGCGGAGGTCCTTGTCGGGGAAGGCGGTGGCGAGGAGGAGACCGACCATGCCGCACCCGCAGCCCAGGTCCATCACGCGGTCACCGGGGTCGAAGGCGACCTGCTCGGCGACGACCTCGGCGAGGGCCAGGCCGCCCATGTCGGCGCGGCGGTGGCAGAAGCATCCGGGCCAGGTGACGAGCTCGATGGGCGCGTGGCCCTTGAGGGAGACCTCGAAGGTGGCGCGGTGGTTGGGGAGTTTGTCGGCGGGGATGGGCTTGGCGACGACGCCGGTGAGGAGGGTGACGGCGCCCTCGCGGCGGAGGGTGACGTGGGCGCAGGCCTTGCGGAAGCGCTCGACGAAGGTGGGGTTGGGGGCCTCCGCGGCGATGAGGAGGCGGCGACCGGCCCGCTCGGGGCCGCAGACCAACTGCTCCAGCACGAAGAGGTCGCGTTCGGCCGTGCCGTCGCCCTTGGAGAGTTGCCAGAAGACCGTGTCGCAGTCGAGCGCCGCGAGGTCGAGCGTGGTGGAGACGGCGCAGGCGTTGGGGACGGAGGCGTCCTCGACGGCGGCGTTGTTCTCGGCGAGGTTGCGCCGGAGGATGGCCTCGGTGTGGGCGTCGAAGGTGTGGAGGGTCAGGCCGCCGGCGCCCCAGCCGCGGAGTCGGGCGGCGAGGGCCAACGCACCGGTGCGTCCGCCCAGGAAGAGGGGACGCGGCCGGGGTTCCAAGGTGGGAAGGAGGGCCAGGAGGGTGGACTCGGTGGGATTGAGACCGCTGCGGGAGACCACGCGCAGACCGTTGTCCCAGAAGCGCTCTTTGCGCGCGTGCGGCAGGTGGGTGAGAGAGATGGTGAGCATGGCGTGTCGGGGGGTTAGGGCTCGCGGATGATGTCAGCGCCGAGGGCGCGCAGATTGGCATCGACGGCTTCGTAGCCGCGGTCGATGGAGTCTGCGTTGTGGATGACGGTGCGGCCCTTGGCACAGAGGGCGGCGATGATGAGGGCCATGCCGGCGCGGATGTCGGGACTGGTGACGGTGCCGCCCTGGAGGGCGGTGGGGCCGGTGACGACGGCGCGGTGGGGGTCGCACTGGACGATTTTGGCGCCCATGCCGATGAGATGGTCGACGAAGTAGAGGCGGCTCTCGAACATCTTCTCGAAGAAGAGTTCGGTGCCGCGGGTCTGGGTGGCCAGGACGATGAGGGGGCTGAGGAGGTCGGAGGGGATCATGGGCCAGGGACCGTCCTCGATTTTGGGGATGGCGGCGCCGAGGTCGTAGGCAGTGCGGAGGCGTTGGCGGGGCGGCAGACGCAGGGTCTCCTCGTCTTCCCACACCCAGCGGACGCCGAGTTTGCGGAAGGCGGGCTTGAGGACGGCCATGTCGGCCTGGGAGACGCCTTGGAGGGTGATGGAGCCGCGGGTGGCGGCGGCGGCGATGAGGTAGGAGGCAGCCTCGATGGCGTCGCCGCCGACGCGGAAGGTGCCGCCGGAGAGGCGCTGGACGCCCTCGATGACGAGGCGGTTGGTGCCGATGCCCTCGATGTGGGCGCCCATTTGGTTGAGCATGGCGCAGAGGTTCTGCACGTGGGGCTCACAGGCGGTGTTGTAGAGGACGGTGCGGCCCTTGGCGAGGACGGCGGCCATGACGAGGTTCTCGGTGCCCATGACGGAGGCCTCGTCGAGCATGAAGTCGGTGCCGAGGAGGCCTTTGGGCGCGAGGGCGGTGGCGGAGCCGGTCTTGCGGAGGGTGACTTTGGCGCCAAGAGCGGTGAAGCCGTTGACGTGGGTGTCGAGGCGGCGGCGGCCGATGCTGTCGCCGCCGGGGGCGCCACGGAGGCGGATTCGGCCCTTGCGGGCCAGGAGGGGGCCGACAAAGAGGAAGGAGGTGCGGATGCGGGTGCAGATGTCGGCGGGGAGGACGGGGTCGGCGCGGAGGCGGCGCGGGTCGACGGTCAGGGTGTGTTCGGCGATGGAGCCGGTGACCTTGGCGCCGAGGGCGACCAGGCCGTCGGCCATGACGCGGACGTCGGCGATGTTGGGGAGGTTGGTGAGGGTGACGGGGCCGTCGGCGAGGAGGGTGGCGGCGAGCATGGGGAGGGCGGCATTCTTGTTGCCGGGCACGATGTGGTGGCCGGAGAGGGGTTTGCCGCCGCGGATGATGAGTTTGGACATGGCTTCAGGGGGTGCGCAGACGCGCCTGCAGGGCACGCAGGGCGGCCAAGTTCTCGAGCTTGAGGGGTCTGACCAAGTCTTTGCCGGCGAGAATCAGGCGCATGGGGTGGTGCAGGGTGATGGTGGGGATGTGCCCAAGGAGGTTCCATTGGCCGACCTTGCCGGTGGCGGCCACACCGGTGGGGTGGAGGGCGCGGGCGGCGACGGGGCCAAGCAGGACGATGGCACGGGGATTGACAAGGGTGAGTTCGCGGCGGAGGTACGCGGAGCAGACGCGGAGGGCGGCTTGGGTGGGGCGGCCGGTGGCGGGGCACTTGAGCGCGGGGGTGACATAGAGCGCGGCGCGGGTCAGGCCGATGACGCCGAACATCTTGTCGAAGAGCGCGCCGGCCTCGCCCTCCAGGCGGGAACCGATGGCGATGGGGTCGTCGCCTGCGAGCTGTGCGCCGTTGACGACGGCGACCTCGGGGTTGTAGCAGGGGCCTTGGCCCTCCAACTTGGTCTCGGCCGCGTAGGGGCATCCCTGGCAGGCGGCGATTTGTCCGCGCAAGGCGGAGAGGACCGCGGCGCGGGCATCGGGGGTGTCCGCGGGGGCGCCTTGAGGGGCGGGGCGTTCGGCTTGGGCGGGTGCGGGGACGCGCGGCATGGCTTGGGCCGGGGTGGGGGCCGTGAAGGCGCGCCAGACCTCGGGCTCGATGGGCAGGGTCTTCACGCCGCTTTCGCGCAGGTAGGTGAGCGCGGCGAGGGTGTCGTCGAGCGCTTGGACGAAGGGATGGTTCTCGACGTCAGAGCCCGGCATAACTGTGCAACCCAGGGAAAAGCTTGGAGAGGTTGATCCAGGTCACCGTGAGGATGATGGCGAGGAGGCCGATGCCCAGGAGCGTGAGGCGCCAGGGACGGGAGGCGGGCACGTGCCAGAGCGCGGCGTAGACCAGCCAGGTGGCGAGGGACCATTGCTCCTTGGGGTCCCACTGCCAATAGGCGCCCCAGGCCTCGTTGCCCCAGATGGAGCCGAGCGCGAGGGCCAGCGAGATGAGGAAGAAGCCCCAAGCGAAGCTGCGCCGCGCGGCGTCAAAGCACCGGGCGCACTCCAGCGCGAAGGCGCGCGCCATCAAGGCGTAGGCCAACATATAGCCCAAGACGTGCGGCACGAAGAGCGGACTTTGCAACGCGGGCATGAGTTGCCCTTCCTCGGCGGAGAAGACGAAGGCCAAGGGGAAGGCGACGATGAAGCCGAGCAGGGCGTCCAGGCGAACCGTCCAGACCTTGTCGCGCCAGGCGGTGAGGAAGGTCGCGCCGGCGAGGATGGGCGGCAACCAGAGGAAGGCCTCAAAGAGGTTGCGCATCGGCGGATGGTCGACGGCGCCCCAGCGCACCAGGATGGCCGCCGCGCCAAGCGGCAACACCGCGCCCCAGACCCAGCGGCCGATCCGTTTGGGCAACGCCACGCCGAGCACGGCGAGCAGGACCTGCGCGTTGAGCAGCCATCCGAGAAGGTCGGTCTTGAGTGTCATCGCAGGGTCTCCCGAATGGCCAGCCCAAAGGCGGCGAGGACAAGCAGGCCATAGCCCGCGAAGACAATGGGCGCGCCGGGGTCATAGCGCAGAGACAGAACAGTCGCCCACCAGCTGTGGCCCATTGGGTCGATCGCCTGCGTGTAAGACATCTGATAGTAAGTGATGTTGTCCCGGCGGAGCGGCTGGTTCACCGCGAGCGTGCGGTCGCCCTCGGGGAAGGTCAGTGTGGTGCGATATTGCTTGGGCATGCCATCTGGATAGCGCTCAATCTCAAAGGTCTTGAGCGTCACGGTGTCGCCGTTCACGATGCGCTGGCGCAGTTCGCGCGGGGCCAACGGCGCATCCACCAACTCCACCTGCCAGGTCTGTGCCAAGAAGGCCGTGACCAGTCCGCCGACCGCCACCGCCGCCGCGCCCGCATGGAAGAGTGTGCTTAGCCACCGCCGCTTGAAGAGCGCCGCCACCGCCGCCGTCGCGCAGACCAACGCAAATGCCGCCACCGCACCTTTGGCCCAAGGCGTCCCGAGCATCCATTGAGTCTTGGGAAAGGCCAAAATGGCCGACAATGCGGCCAAAAACAACAACGTCACGACCGCCCCGAGCCGTGTCCCAAATACTGTCTTTGCGCCATTCGAAAACATAATGCGTAGTATACCAAATCCACACTTCCCCATTGCGTCTGGTATTGGATTTCCCCGCTTTTCCTCGGGCATCATTGACGGATGTGGTATACTTCCGCGCGACATGAAACCAGAGCAAGTGAGCGGAGCTGTTGGGCAGATGTCCGAGACCTTTCGTGTCGGGGCGCTGTTGGCGTGCGTCGGTGGATTCTTGGACGCGTATACCTTTCTTTGCCGGGGCGGCGTCTTTGCCAACGCGCAAACGGGCAATTTGGCGTTGCTTGGCACGCGCTTGGCGGTCGGCGATTGGGTGGGCGCCTGTGGGTATCTCTTCCCGGTGCTGGCCTTCATCCTTGGGGTGTTGTTGGCGGAGGGGGCGCGCCGATTGCCGTGGGGCGATTCGTTGTTTCATTGGCGTCAGCCGCTCTTGCTTGTCGAGGCGGCGGTGTTGGCGCTTTGCGTGTGCTGTCCGGGTTTGGGCGATGCGATGGTCAATATGGCCATCTCCTTTGTCTGCGCGATTCAGGTGCAGGGGTTTCGCAAGATTCATGGGAGCCCCATCGCCACGACCATGTGCACCGGAAATCTGCGTTCCGCCATTGAGGCCGCGCTGGCGTGGCGCCGTGGCACCGATCCCGCCGCCCTGCGTCGCGGGTTGCATACGTTGGGGGCTACGGCGTGTTTTGTCGTGGGCGCAGCAATTGGAGCCGCCGCGGTCCTGCGATTTGGGCATGAGGCGCTTTGGCTACCGGTCGGTCTGCTTCTCTTGGTTTGTCTGCTTTTGGTACGCCGCCCGGCATGAGGGGAAAGGTGTGCCAGAAAGGATGTGCCAGTGGGGGAGAGTGTGCCAAATGGCCTGACAAGATGTGGCACGGTTTTGGCACGATTGGGGAAACGGTAGCGTGGATGAGCGGGGAAAAGGGAATTGGCACGGGAGTTGCAAAAGGAGGCGTCAGGCCGCGGTGACCCCGCGCAGAAAGGAACGACTTATGAGCAAGATTCTTGGTATCGACTTGGGCACGACGAATTCGTGCATGGCCGTGATGGAAGGCGGCGAGGCCCGCGTGTTGGAAAACGCGGAAGGGCAGCGCACCACGCCGTCCATCGTGGCGTTTACGTCCAATGGGGAGCGTCTGGTGGGCCTTCCGGCCAAGCGCCAGGCGGTGATGAACCCGAAGGGCACGATTTACTCCATCAAGCGTTTCATGGGGCGCAAGTTCGATGAGATGCAGAAGGAAATCGCGATGGTCCCCTACGAGGTGGTCCGCGCGGCGAACGGCGATGCGGCCGTGAAGGTGGGCGACAAGACTTTCTCCCCGCCTGAAATCTCCGCCATGATCCTGGCGAAGTTGAAGGCCGACGCGGAGATGCGTCTGGGCGAGCCCGTGACGCAGGCCATCATCACCGTCCCGGCGTACTTCAACGACTCCCAGCGTCAGGCCACCAAGGACGCCGGCAAGATTGCCGGTCTTGAGGTGCTCCGCATCATCAACGAGCCCACGGCGGCTTCGTTGGCCTATGGCCTGGACAAGAAGAAAGACGAGAAGATCGCTGTCTACGACTTCGGCGGCGGTACCTTCGATATCTCCGTGCTGGACATCGGCGATGGCGTCTTCGAGGTGAAGGCCACGAACGGCGACACGATGCTCGGTGGCGATGACATCGACCAGGCGGTCATGAACTGGCTCTTCGCCGAGTTCAAGAATCAGACCGGCATCGATCTGAGCAAGGACACGCAGGCCATCCAGCGCGTCAAGGAAGCCGCCGAAAAGGCGAAGATTGAGCTCTCCAGCGCGCAGACCAGCGACATCAACCTGCCCTTCATCACGATGGACGCGACGGGCCCGAAGCACCTGAACATGCAGCTCTCCCGCGCCAAGCTCGAGCAGTTGGCCGACAGCCTGGTGGAGCGCACCACCGAGCCTTGCCGCAAGTGCATGAGCGACGCCGGCATCTCCTCGGTTGATGAGGTGGTGCTCGTGGGCGGCCAGACCCGTATGCCCCGCCTGCAGGAGAAGGCCAAGGAAATCTTCGGCAAGGAGCCCCACAAGGGCGTCAACCCCGATGAGGTCGTGGCTATGGGCGCGGCCATCCAGGGCGGCATCCTCAAGGGCGACGTCAAGGACGTCCTCCTGCTGGACGTGACCCCGCTGACGCTCTCCATCGAGACCCTCGGCGGCGTGGCCACCCCGCTCATCGACCGCAACACGACCATCCCCTGCCGCAAGAGCGAGGTCTTCTCCACCGCCGCCGACAACCAGCCCGGCGTGGAAATCAAGATCTACCAGGGCGAGCGCAAGATGGCCGCCGACAACAAGCTCCTCGGCCGCTTCAACCTGGACGGCATCCCGCCGGCCCCGCGCGGCGTGCCGCAGATCGAGGTCACCTTCGATATCGACCCCAACGGCATCCTCAACGTCACGGCCAAGGACAAGGGCACCGGCAAGGAACAGCACATCACTATCACCGCGTCCTCCGGTCTCTCCAAGGACGAGATTGAGAAGATGCGCCAGGACGCCGAGCGCTACGCCAAGGAAGACGAGGCGCGCAAGGCCGCCGTCGAGAGCCGTAACCAGGGCGAGCAGATGGCCTACCAGGCCGAGAAGCTCCTCAAGGAGAACGGCGACAAGATCCCTGCCGAGACCAAGACCAAGGTCGAGACGGCCGTCAACGAGCTGAAGGAAGCCCTCAAGGGCACCGATGACGCGGCCATCAAGTCCAAGCAGGAAGCCCTCATGGCCATCTTGCAGAACGCCGGCGCGGCGATGTACCAGCAGCCCGGCGCGGGCGCGGCCCCCGGCGGCGATGCCGGCGCCCAGCCCAACGATGGCGCCAAGAAGGACGACAATGTCCAGGACGCCGACTTCAAGATGAACTGACCGAACCCCGGGGTGGGGGACTCCCCCGCCCCGGATCCACCCCTTTAACGATTTAGAAAGGATACAGACACCATGTCCAACAAACCCGCCATCCGCCCGCTGGGCGACCGCGTCTTGGTTCAACCCAAGGAAGAGAAAGAAGTCACCCGCGGCGGCATCATCATCCCTGACACCGCCAAGGAAAAGCCCATGGAAGGCACCGTCATCGCCGTCGGCATCAAGCGCGACAAGGACGGCAAGGAAGTGCCCTTCGACGTCAAGCCCGGCGACACCGTCCTTCTCCCGAAGTACGGCGGCACCGAAGTCAAGCTCGACGACGTCGTCTACCAGATCGTCCGTTCCGACGACCTCCTCGGCATCCTCGGCTAACATCCATTTCCTGAAAGGAGAACATCTATCATGGCTGCTAAGCAAATGAAGTATGAAGGCGATGCCCGCCAGGCCATTCTCGCCGGCGTGAGCAAGCTCACCAAGGCTGTCGCCACCACCCTCGGTCCCTCCGGCCGCAACGTCATCATCGACAAGAAGTTCGGTTCGCCCCAGATCACCAAGGACGGCGTGACCGTCGCCAAGGAAGTCGAGCTCCCTGACCCCTTCGAGAACATGGGCGCCCAGATGGTCCGTGAGGTCGCCTCCAAGACCAACGATGTCGCCGGCGACGGCACCACCACCGCCACCATCCTCGGCGAGGCCATCTATCGCGAGGGCCTGAAGAACGTGACCGCCGGCGCCAACCCGCAGGCCGTCAAGCGCGGCATCGACAAGGCCGCCGTCGCCGCCACCGAGGCCATCGCCAAGCTCGCCAAGAAGGTCTCCACCACCGAGGAGATCGCCCAGGTCGCCACCATCTCCGCCAACAGCGACGCCGAAATCGGCAACATCATCGCTGACGCGATGGATAAGGTCGGCAAGGATGGCACCATCACCGTCGAAGACGGCAAGACCACCGAGACCACCAGCGACGTCGTCGAGGGCATGCAGTTCGACAAGGGCTACCTCAGCCCCTACTTCGTGACCGCCGCCGAGAGCATGGAGTGCGTGCTCGACACCCCCTACATCCTGATCTACGAGAAGAAGATCAGCAACCTCAACGATATGCTTCCCCTGCTCCAGGGCGTTGCCAAGAGCGGCCGTCCGCTCCTCATCATCGCCGAGGACGTCGAGGGCGAGGCGCTCGCCACCCTCGTGGTGAACAAGTTGCGCGGCACCCTGCAGATCTGCGCCGTCAAGGCTCCCGGCTTCGGTGATCGCCGCAAAGAGATGCTCAAGGACATCGCCATCCTCACCGGCGGCCAGGTCATCTCCGAGGACCTCGGCATCAAGCTGGAGAACGTCACCCTTGAGCAGCTCGGCAAGGCCAAGCGCGTCACCGTCGACAAGGAAAACACCACCATCGTCGAGGGCGCCGGCAAGTCTTCCGACATCCAGGGCCGCGTCGCCGAGATCAAGCACCAGATCGAGACCACCACCTCCGACTACGACCGCGAGAAGCTCCAGGAGCGCCTGGCCAAGCTCGCCGGCGGCGTCGCTGTGATCAAGGTCGGCGCCCAGACCGAGGCCGCCATGAAGGAGAAGAAGGACCGCGTCGATGACGCTCTCCACGCCACCCGTGCGGCGGTCGAGGAAGGCATTGTTCCCGGCGGCGGCGTCGCCCTCGTGCGTTGCCAGAAGGCCGTCGAGAAGTGCGCTGAGTCCCTCTCCGGCGATGAGAAGATTGGCGCCGAGATCCTCGGCCGCGCCATGGAGGCCCCTCTCCGCCAGCTCGTCACCAACGCCGGCCTCGAGGCCGCGCTCATCGTCGAGAAGGTGAAGGGCGAGAAGGGCAACGTTGGCTACAACGTCGCCAACGGCGAATTCGTCGACCTCGTGAAGGCCGGCATCGTCGACCCCGCCAAGGTCACCCGCACCGCGCTGCAGAACGCCGCGTCCATCGCCGGCCTCCTGCTCACCACCGAGTGCATGGTCACCGAGATCCCTGAGCCCAAGACCCCCGCTCCGGCTATGCCCGACGGCGGCATGGGCGGCATGATGTAAGCCGCACGCTTACTCAAGCAATCAAAAAGCCCCGGCCCAACGCCGGGGCTTTTTTTGTCTTTAGATGCTCCCATGTTGGCCATCAGTGTCCGGGGAAAGCGTTTCGCGACCTCCCTCCGGCAATCCTCAGTGGGCACATCCTAAAAGGGTCTCTCTGGACCACTATAAGGGTTCGCCCCTGACCACTATAAGGGTTGACCTCGGACCACTATAGGGTCTCACCCCGAAACCCTTAAGGGTCCAGAAAACCCCTTTTAGCGGCTCTCCCACGAACCCTCACTTGTGCTCTCTGTGCCATGCTGTAATCTAAACCTGTCGCACTTCGTTTTCCCGGCCAGGACTACCTGTTGGGGTGTCTGGGAACGAGGAGGGGCGGGTTTGCTACAATGATGGCGAGGATTGCATGGAAACGGACAAAGGACAACGATGGGATTGGACGCGAGAGCCATCAATGGTCTCTTGCGGGAACACGTGTCGGGAATGGTGCGCAGAGGGGAATATCCCATGAGATTACCACAGGATGTGACGCAGGAGCGGTGGGCGCTGGGGTTGAGCGGCGGAGCAGACTCCGTGGCGCTGTTGCTGAAGTGTCTGGAGGTTGGCGTACGGCCGGTGGCGTTGTACTTCAATCATGCCTTTGCAGATGAGAACGGCGATGAAGCGGAGGCGTTTTGCCGGGAGCTTTGTGCGTCGCTTGGGGTTGCGTTGGTCGTTGGCCGGCGGCAAGTGTGTGGGCAGGAGCGCGGTTCCAAGGAGAGTCGGGCGCGGGCGGCGCGGATGGCCTTCTTCGCTCGGGAAATCCCCGCGGCCGGCTGTGTGGGCATTCTGTTGGCACATCAAGCGGATGACCGGGCAGAGAATCTCATTTTGCGTTTGGCGCGTGGGTGTGGTGCGGAGGGTTTGTCCAGTTTCGGATGGGGCGGGGCAGTGCCGGGTGCGCCGCTGTTGCGCGTGTGGCGACCTTTGCTCGATGAGACGCATGCAGCGCAAGTGGCTTGGTTGAAGGCGCGGGGCCAAAGCTGGGTGGAGGATGTGTCGAACGCAGATGTGACGATTCCTCGGAATGCCATTAGGCATCTATTGACGCCTGTGTTGCCGCATTTCACCGCCGGGGCCAATGCATCTGCGGATTTATTGGCGGAGGAGTCCGCGTGCCTGGCGCGTCTGGCGGAGGCGGCAATCGTCTCGCGAACAGAACAGACCTTGGAATTATGTCCGGAGACGGATGCCGTGCTGGCTCGGCGGGCACTGCGGAAGTGGTTGCCGAACGTGATGACGCGGCATCAAACGGAAGCGTTGCTTGCGTTGCCGGTGGGCGGCGTGACGCAAGTGGAGGGAGGCATTACGGTCAAACGCGTTGGGGACTGGACGTGGGTCAGGCTTTGACGAAGACGTCGCGGACGTAGTCCATGAAGCGTTCCCGGAGGGCGGGAAGATCTTTCGCGGCGGCATCGAGCGCCCAAAGCGCGAAGTCCAGTTTAGGGCGGAAGTTGAAGGTTTTACGAAGCCCGGGGTCAAAGGCATCGAAGTGCGCCTTGCCCTGGGTGTAAATCCAATGCATCGCCTTTACCTTCTGTTCGAAGCCGTTGAAGAAGGCAGCGGCGCATTCGTTGAGGGTGCAGGCATCTTTGTGGGCCATCCAGTAGTCACCAAGGGCGGCGGCGTACTGGCGGAAATAGAAACGATAGGAATCGAGGAGATTGGTCTCGTCTTGTGTGAGATTGGGCCAACCCATTGTTCCTCGGATGGAGCAGACCTGCACGTGGGCCGGCATCAAGCGATGAAGGAAGGGGTCGTAGGCGAACTCGAAGATTTCCTTCCCGATACCAAAACGGCAGGTCGGCGGTGGGCCGGCGATGTATTTCTTGACCACCATGTTTTGGGCGGCGGCACTGCCATAGAGGCGTGCCAGAGCGAGGATGACATCCGGGAGTTCCGGGCTGTCCAAGTTCTCCGGGTTACTCTTGAAGAGGGTGGGCGGGATGGCATCCAGCGGATTGCCGGGGCTGCGGGTGCGCAGGAAGAAAGGAGCCGTGCGGCGGTGTCCGCCGGAGGTGTCGGTGAGCAGTTGAAATGCCGGATAATCCGCACCAAGCGCACGGAAGACGTTGGCGCGGGTGAGCAGATAGTCGGCGTACCCGGCACGGACGCTGCCAAGGTGTTTCTGGATGAATGAGACCGGGATTGGCAAGCGGTTGGTCTTAGCCACAATCTCGCGTGTTTGGCCGCGACCGGTGGAGAGATCCTTGGAGGAGCGCACCTCGTAGACGTTGACGTATTCCATGCGTTCGTTGAGGCTGAGGCGGCTGGTGAGGTGTTGGATGACCTCCAAGGTCTGTCGATCGGCACCCACATGCGGGATTGGACAATTCTCCCCATTGGGGCCATGGCCGAAGGAGGCGCCTGGGAGCGCCACGCGGCGTGCGTCAAAGTCGACCTGACCAGGGATTATATCGTGGATATCGTCCGCGACGTAAGCGTAGAGGGCTCGGATGGTTGCCTCTGCGTCAAGATCTGCGTAGGCGGGGTTGGTGAGGAGGCGGCGGTAAAGCAGCGCGAGCCCGGCCAATGTGTCGGCCATGTCCTCGTTGTTCATGCGGCCAAGGGTCATGCCTTCGATGAGGCGTTCCACGGCTGGAATCAAGAGACCTTCCGCGTCATCGCGAGAGAGTCCGAAGAATTCCACAGCGTGTCTGCCTCTGCCCTTTTCGCGCCGCATGGCGTTTGCGCTCTCGCCGGGGGCCATTGAGGCCCATTCCCGCAGACAGGCCAAGGTCTTGCTTGGGTCAGTTCGCGCTAAGTCCGCCAAGTGGGTGAATTCTTGGACAGTGACCCAATGAACACCACGGATACTGACATAATAGCGCGCAGCGGTGTCAACGCACAACCACGCCTTGTTCACGGCTTCTCGCATCTCAGAGAGCGTGTAGACGCGGGGGCGCACACGCCAGACTTGCCCCAGTCGTTCTGTATAGGCCAACGCTTCCGGTGTCCGTTCCCCAAAGATGACCTCGTTCAGACCAAATCCCTGGTCGGCAAGCCACGTCGAGGCTTCTGCGACCAAGGTGAAGTCGGCTTCTCGTTGCAACAGCTCGGCTACGGCACCAGAGATGTTCGCAAGCACAACGCGTTTGGCCAACACCTTTGAGCGGTTGGCTTTGGGCACACGGCAGAATTCCTTGCCCAAGGCACCAGTGAAGAGGGGGGTCAGAATCGTTCCAAAATATCCTGTCCCCAATGCGCATAGCCAACCTCGTTTGCCAATACGCAAGTCCTTACGCTCAATCAAGACCATCGAACGCCGTCGCGTTCTGGCACTTGCAAGTGTCTCAGGCTCACGCTGCAACAGAAAGAGGTCATTCCCCAGGGAGTAAACATCAAAAACACGTGACTCCACTGTGCTTTTGGCGCAAGCGCTTCCCAAGCGCCGGCCAAGCCGTTGCACCCTCCCAATCATTCGTTCACATGCGTGCAGTGCCATCGTATCCCTCACTTCTGACTAGAGTCTATCATAATCGCTCTTGTTTGTGAAGGCAAAGGTAAGGGTCAGGAACCTTGGAAAAAGAGAGACGAGATGGTGCTCAGCACCCAAAGGCAGAGCAACGTTGCCGGGATAAAAAACAGGTCAGGCGACAGCGCAATCATGCACCAAACAATTTGCAAAGGAATCATGTGGCGGATGTGTGCCGCAACCAAAGCGGGGATATTGCGCCGCAACAGGACGAACGGTAACATGAGCGCAGCCGCAAGCAGAGGCGGCCATAGCGGACTTTTTCCCGTAATCCAGAAGAGTGGCACCAGGCACAGTGTGAGCAATACGGGAGACCACCGAATCCACTGAGAGGGGGTGACGGTTGAATCGGCCTCGTTACGCGCGACAATGGAAATCAAAAGCGTGTAAAGCACAAAGAATCCAATCGCAACGAGCATCAGACGGTTTTGCAAGATGGCTTCTGGTGAGGCCACGCAAAGCGCCCCGAACAGGACATTGGCGCCCCGGCAAGTACCCATCGTCAGGACGCCTAGCCCTGGGATGCGCTTGGCAATCACATCGTAAAAGACGACGAGGCCAAGCAGTGTCGCGGCACAGGGCCAATTCTGCCATGCCAAAACGAGTCCGAGCGTGCCCAATAGGGGCGTCACGGCGAGGACCGACCGGAGGGAGACGCGACCGGAGGGGATGGGGCGTTGAGGGCGTTCACGGGTGTCTACCCGGACATCCATGACATCATTGAGAAGCAAGCCGGTGGCATAGAGGCACAGTGAGGCCATAATCGTCAAGCAGATAGGCCAAGTGTCGTGTGCGAGGCCGCCCATCAGACACCATCCGACCAAGACGTCGCCGGGGACGGTGAAGAGGTTCGGCAACCTCAACAGCTCCAGCCACGCTTTTATCTTTTGTGCGACCATGCCTAAACTCCTTGTTACCAGACGATTTCTCTGGCCTCAAAGACGGGACCGTCCACGCAGACTCTGGCAAGGACTTCGGAACCATCCTCGCGGCGAATTTTCTGGACGCAAGCGAGGCAAGCGCCAACGCCGCAGACCATGTGCTTGTCGAGCGAAAGCCACCCTTTGATTCCTGCGGCGATGGCGCGTTCACCGACGGCGCGGAGCATACCGTCTGGGCCGCAGGCATAGAGTTCGGCTTGAGGCTTGTCCGCGAGCGCAGCATCGAGCGGGGCCGTGACGAGCCCCATGGTGCCGCGGCTCCCATCCTGCGTGGCAATGCGGACTTCCCAGCCGGCTTCCTCGAAGCGATCGGTTTCAAGGATATCCGCCGCCGTGCGGCCACCCACGAAGAGGATGCCTTTGCGCGGCAGACGCGAGGCCAGGAACCAAAGCGGCGCCACGCCATATCCGCCGCCGATGAGATAGGGGGTGCCCTCCGGTTTCAATGGGAAGGGGCGACCGATTGGGCCCAGCACGGGGAGTTCTGTGCCAACGGGGAGCACTGCGAGATGACGTGTACCTAGACCGACAGTTTTGTAGAGGATGTGGAGGCGGCCGGTCACGGGGTCTGCGTCATAAATGCTGAAGGGGCGGCGCAGACGCGCGGCATCGAGCGAAGGCACGCGGACGTGTACGAATTGCCCAGGCTGGGCCTCCGCGGCAATTGCAGGTACCGCGAGAGTCAACACTTGATAACCTTGCGCAAGCGGGCGGATGGAAAGAATGCGGGCGGATTCGTCGATCATGGTTGCGGTTCCGATTGGGCCATGGGCGGGGTGGGGACGGTTATGGTTTGCGGCGGCAGGCCGGCCTCCGGGTCAAGCCCCAGGTCTGGTTGCATGGGTTGCGGGGTGACGGCCGGCTGTGGGATGGGCTGCGCGGCAGGGGTGGCGGCGGGTGTCTGCGTGGGTTGCGGATGGGGCGCCGCCGGTGCGACGGAACGCGTCACGGCGGCGTAACCGCGGCTTTGGCGGATTTCCCGAATCTCTTGGTTGACGACGGAGGCGGAGTCCAGCTTTCCGGCCTTGGTCAACTCGGTCTTGCGCTTTTCCATACCGGCCAAGTAGTCGTTGTAGACGATTGATTTGGCGGTGTTGCGCTTCTCGGCCACGGACTGCAACCGTTGAATGAAGGTCTCTTGGATTTGGCGCAGACCGTCCGGGTCCTCCACGAGGTTTTGCGGCGTGAGGGTGTTCTCCGCCTCGAAACGCGAGCGTTCGAGAGCCACGGCTTCCCAGGCATTGAAGTTGCCGGACTGCTGGAAGGTGGTGATGAGGTTGTTCAGTGCGGCTTCGTAGTCGCTGGGCCAGTCGCCGAGGGCTTTGCTGCACTCCTCGTTGATGGCGCGCAACTTGCCGCGTAACTCTTCGCGGGTGGCGCGGAGTTCCTCGCGCAATTGTTCGGTCTCGGCCAAGGAGGCTTCGTCGCCCAGGAAGAGGTCGTTCTTGGAGGACTTGAGGAGGGTCAGCGCGGCCGTCACTTCCGGCAACGCCTGGATACGCTTGACCTCTTCCTGCACCAGACCGGCCTTGTCCATTTCGCCTTGTTTGGTGTAGGTTTTGCTCTTTTCCTCTAGCGCTTCGCGATACTTCCGGACGACCATGCGGGTCTGACGCGCGGCGAGGATTTCCTGCTCCTCGTGGCGGCGGGCCATACGGAGCTTAATCCCTGCGAGGAAGGGCGGATCGTCCGGCAAGACGGCACCCAGGGCATTGCTTTCGGTGTAGGCCTCGATGGCGCGCGTTACGGCCACCACGCCGTCATAATTGCCGGCCTTCTGCGCACTGTCGTGGGCGGCTGTCAGCTCGTCCAAATACTGTGTGAGCAGGTCATTATGCTGATCATGGCGGCGGCGCTCAATCTCGTCAAGTCGGTTGGCGAATTGCGAACGCGCCTTTTCCAGGTCCTCTGGCAACGCGGGTAACGCCGTTGTGGCCTTGATTACATTAGGCACTTCTTGGGGGCGCTCCGCAGGCTCTTGGGCAGACCGGAAGTAGTCGTCGAAGTCCTGCTTGTCAGTGAACAGGGTCGCGTAGCGCGACATCAAGAAATGGATGCCCGGGATGTGTGCGATGCCGCGTGCGGGGGTGTAAAGCGTGCTGGAAACCGGGCCGAACGTTCCGCCCGCCAACCGCGCGGCAAGCGGCATGGAGAGCAGATAGAGCACGACAGACACGGCGATACCACCGCCCAGGGCAATCTTCCGGAAGCGCCGCGAATGCAACAACACACGGGAGCGGACGTCCTGGTATTCCGGGTTGTTGCCATAGGTGGCGGCAAGATTTTCCGTGAGGCGCCGCGCGGTGGACCAATCGTGGAGGCGGATACATTGGCGGATGCGGGCCAGATCACGCGTCAAAATCTTATTGGGGATTTCCCGGAGCTCCTCCTCATAGACCATCGCGTCTTCGTTGAGCGTGCGAAACTCCTCGATGAAGGCTTGGGCGCGTTCGTAGTTTTCGGCCTTGAGTTCATTCGGAATGAGCGCGGCCAGACGGTTACGCCGGGCCACCTTGCGCTCGGCCTCCTCCACACGGGCGTGGGCATCGCTGAGCATCTTTCGGCCGGTGGGGCCGGCGGGCTCGAATCCATGCAGACGGCCCGCGATGGTGGCGATGCGCTCGAAGTGGCGGTCTTCCCATGCTTGATCCATGAGGGCGATGATGGAGGAGACGTGCTCGTACATCCGGCAATCCGCGCCGCAGCTGGGGCAGTATTGTTGGCCGACGAAGATTTCCGCGCCGCACTCTCGGCAACGTTCGCTGCCATCCCACCCGCATTCTGCGCAGAATTTGGTGGAGATGGGGTTTACCGCGTCGCACCATTTGCAGCGCCACGTGGTCTTGATGGTGGGCGCCACTGTGCGGCCATGGCTGGCGGCCTCCGTAAGGGCCTTAACAAAGTCCTGCGCCGTGCGATACCGTTGCTCGCGAACGGTCTCCAGACTGCGCCGCATCACTTCGCGCAGGAAGGCCGGCACGTCTTGCTCGCGGTAATAACGCGGGTTGCGCCCCGTCAGCAGGAAATAGAGGATGGCGCCCAACGAATAGATGTCCGCCCGCACATCGCTGCACGAGGCATCCTGCTCCAATTCCGGCGCGGAATAGCCTAGGCTGATCAATTTCTCGCCCGGCACGGTCAGCTCGGCCACCTGCGTGCGCCCCTCTTGCGGGGAAATGCGCGCCAATCCAAAGTCGACCAACTTCGGCTCCATCGAAGGGTCAAGTAGGATGTTCGCCGGCTTCAGATCGCGATGGATGACGCCGCAACTGTGCGCATAGACCATCGTGTTGGCGATCTTCAGAATCATCGACACCGCCTCGTCCGCAGTCATGGGACCGTTGCGGTTGATGAATTGCTCCAACGTCAGATTCTTTGGCGGTTGGGAGTCCTGTCCGGCGCTGACGACTTCCGTTCCCGCCGGACCGGAGACATACTCCATGATGATGTAAGGCCCCAGCGCGTCCTCGCCCAACGCATAGATATGGACGATGTGCGCATGGTTCAACGCCGCCACCGCCCGCGCCTCTTGCAGGAAGCGTTGTCGCAGGATGGGGTCTGCCAACGCCTTCTCGTTCAGGCGTTTGATGGCCACATAACGCCCGAGCCGCCGGTCCCGCGCCAGATAGACCACGCCCATGCCGCCATCGCCCACCTTGCCGCAGATGGCATAATCATCCATCGGCCCATGGTGTTGAGCGGGGTCGTCATGCAAGAGGTCCGTTGTCACACCCTCATCGCCAGGGCGGATGGCTACCGTCCTTGTGGGGTCGATTCGCACCGTCTTGTCGGTGGAAGCCGTGTTGTCCTGCTGGGGTGGGGGCGGCGTCTGCGGCGTCTCGTCGGCCATGGTGGCTCTCCGGTCAAGGCTGGCGTTGATAGGTGGTCGGGTCCTGCGGCACCACGTCGAAGTCGGGCTTCCAATGCGGCGAGGCAGAATAGAAGGTCATCGGCGTGTCATGCGTGATGGCTTCGATGACCTTTTCCTCAAAGCCATCCTTTCGCAGTTGCGCCACTACCTTGATGAGCGACAGCGGGTCGCTGATGCCCCAGTCCGCCGAGCCGTTCACAATCACGCGCTCGTGCCCATGCTCCTTAATCATCGCGCTCACGCGCTCCGGCGAGAGCTTGGAGTAAGGATACACCGTCATGCCCGCGTAACAGCCGCTCTCCAAGGCCAGGCCGATGGTCTCTTCCACGTTGTGGTCGATGTCAATGCGCTCGCACGTCAGGCCTTCGCCTTTGATGATTTCCAGCACGCGCTTAATGCCCTTGAGCTTGTTGAAGTGCGGCAAGTGCAACACCACCGGCATCTTCCGCTCTTCAGCCATCAGCAACTGCCGCACCAAGGCGTGTTCTTCGTTCTCCGTGATGTTGTTGAAACCGATTTCGCCCAACGCCACACACCGCGGATGGTCCAGATATTCGGCCATTCCATCGATGACTTCATCCGCCAGCTTACGGTTTTCCGCCTCCTTCGGGTTCATCCCGATGGCGCTCCAATGGTCGATGCCATACCGCGCCGCGCGCGTGTGCTCAAATTCCAGCGACAGTCGGAAATAATCGAAGAACGAACCCGCGTAACGGCGGTTTTCCCCCAACCAGAAGGAAGGCTCCACGCACACGCGGATGCCATTCGCGCGCATCGCCATGTAGTCATCGGTCGTTCGCGCAATCATGTGGATATGGGGCTCAATGATCGGTTTCATGCAAAACCTCCTTGCAAACATCTCTTATACTACCACAAAATCCCACCTTCCGTTGCGATGCCGAGGCGTTTCGCAGTAGTGTCCGGGGAAAATGGGGCCCGCAAAGACGGCACTGTGGGCATGAAATACCTCGGGCTCCATCGGGCGCGCTGCGGCTTCGTCGCCAACCGCTCCCGCCGCCTCAGCGGCACCACCCCAGACCCTCTCGTCTAAGCTCCCAAAGGGTCCGCCGCGAGACCCTATAGTGGTCCGAGGTCAACCACTATAGTGGTCGGGGTCGAGACCCTATAGTGGTCCACCCCGAAACCCTTAAGGGTCTGCGGAGGGGGGCTGAAGGCTCCTGTTGCACCTGCACTGTCGTCTCTTGGCAGGGCGCAGACGTGCCTGCGGGTGCAGGGCGTGTTTCCCCTTACCGGGGCGTGCGGTAGCACGCCCTAGATCTGCCCAATATTTGCGTAATCTGCGGATCCCTTAGGGGAGGGAGTCGATGAAGGTTTGCCACTCGGTGCGAAGAGCCTGGAGGTCGGGGTCATCTGGCGTGGCGATGGAAGAGAGGCGGCGGAGCTGGAGCGTGGCGGAGGACTTGACGCGGGAGGGATTCTGCGCGGCGGTCTTGCGGAGGTTGGCGAGGGCCAGGCGAGAGGTGGCGAGAGCCTTGATGCGGGGATCTTTGATCAGCGGGTCAAGAAGCGGTTTGAGGTCGGCGGCCTTGGAGGGGAGGGTGCGCAGGAGGGTCTGGCCGTCGGCGAGGGCTTGGGAGGGATTGGTCTCGATGTTGGCGCGGATGGCGGCCTCGGTCTCCTTCGCCCAGTCTTGGCAACGGGTGAGGAGGGCGCGGGCCTCTTCGCCGGCGGGGCCGGAGCGGCGGGCGCGGGATTGGAGTTGGCGGAGGGCGGACTCGATGTTCTGGCCGATCATGAGGCGGCGGGCGAAGTCTTGGTTGTAGCGGAGGGACATGCCGTCGGCGATGGAGCCGGGGACGGGCTTGGGCGCGGCTTTGATGGCGTCCTTAACGGCCTTTTCGAAGGCGGCGAAGTCCTCGAGGGTGTTGCCGGCCCAGACGACTTCGCCATCGTGGCCAACGACATAGCCGGTGGGGAGGAGGCTGCCGGCGGAGGGCGCGCCGGGGACACCGAGGAATTGGTAGGTGGAGAGGTTGGGGCACCCGGCGGACTCGAGGACGGCGCGGACGGCGGCGTCATCGCGACCCTGGAGGTGGGAGCCGAGGAAGACGACGCGGGTTTCCTTGGCGAGGTCGTCGGCGAGCTTGGCGACCTTGGGGAAGGCGGCCTTGCAGCGGGGGCAGAAGCGGCCGAAATCGTAGATGGCAACGACCTTGCCATCGAGGGATTCGGGGGAGACTTCGGGGCCGGCGATGTGGTTGTCGGCGGAGAGGCCGGAGAGGTCGAGGGCGCAGAGGGGCGCGGCGACGAGGGCGGCAAGGAGTGGAAGCAGGCGCATGGTCAATCCTTCTCAAGGAAGAAGCGGACGGAGCTCTTTTTGTATTCGCGGGTGGAGAAGAGGACCTTGCCGGGGGGCAGGCCCGCGACGCGGGTGAGGCGCCGGAAGGCATCGAACCCTTCTTGCCAGGAGGTCTTGTGGATCATGGCGTAGAGGTTGAAGGGGAAGATGGGGGAGAGGGGACGGGCGTAGCAGTGGGTCACGTCCGGGTCGGCGGCGAGGCGGCGGCCGAAGGTGTCGGTCTCGGCCTCCGGGACGCGCCAGCAACACATGCCGTTGGCGGCGAACCCGCTGGCGCGGTGGAAGAGGAGAAGGGCGAAGCGGCGGAGGGTGCCGTCGGTCTGCCAGGCGCGGAGCTGGGGGAGGTCTTCGGGGCGGAAGGGGGCGGCGGGGTCGGGCACGTCGTCCTGGTAGCGGCGGACGAGGGCGCGGAGGGGCTCCGATGGAATCGGGGCGGGGCGCGGCTCGGCGGGGGCGGCGTATTCGGTGCGCTCATCGCGGGCTTGGGTGCGGGGATCGAAGACGACGTCGATTTTGTAGCGGACGAGGGCAGGGAAGGGGAGGGGGCGGAGGTCGGCGAGGCGGGCAGTCTCGGCCTCGAAGCGGTCGCCGCGGGCGGAAAGGGTGAACCAGAGGCGGGGCAGGCCGGCGTAGTCGGCGGCGGAGATACCATCGAGGGTCAG
This sequence comes from uncultured Kiritimatiellota bacterium, assembly GCA_944389945.1. Lineage (GTDB taxonomy): Bacteria > Verrucomicrobiota > Kiritimatiellia > RFP12 > DVOR01 > Spyradenecus. The sequence continues at coordinate 34,025 of CALXOF010000017.1, forward strand.
GCCCTCGGGCCAGCCGCGGATATAGGCGTGGGTGACGCCGGGGAGGGCCGCGAGGCGGTGGGCGGCGGCCTCTTCCTCGGCGGGCGACTGCGGCGGCAGGGCGAAGAGACAACTGCGATAGCCCAGGCGGCGAGCGTCGAAGACGGCACCGATGCGGCGGACGAGGCCTTGGGCGCGAAGGTCGGCAATGAAGCGGAGGAGGTCGGCCTCGGAGGCACCGAGGGTGTCGGCGAGGGCGGCAAGGGGGCGCTCAACCAGGGGCCAGGGGCGCTGGAGGGCGTAGAGCCAGTCTGCTTCTTGGGGGGTCAGTCGCATGGGACGGTAGGTTCCGTGAGGAGCTTGAGAAGTTTGAGGAATGGGTCTCTGGAGTCGTCGACATCCGCCGGGAGGGGCTCTTGGCCCAGGGCGAGAAGGTCGCGGAGGGTTGCTTGGAGGTCGCGGAGGGTGGCGGCCTCGTCTTCGGGATCGTCGTAACGGGCGAAGGAGGCCTGGCCCATGGCGGGGAGGAGAAAGTAATCGAGCTCGATGGGCGTGTCGGCAGGAATGGAGAGGGCGTGGTGGGCGAGGAGGCGGTAGAGGGGGAGTTGGAAGCTCATCCAACGGAAGTCGCCGTCTCGGGACTTGGCGTAGTGGGTGTTGTTGGGCGGGTCGCCGTTTTTGCCGGTCTTGTAATCGACAATGCGCCAGGCACCGGTGTGGCGGTTGCGGTCGATGCGGTCAATCTGTCCGTAGAGGGTGAGGACGTGGCCATCAACATCGAAGGGCAATTCCCATTCGGGCTTGCGCGTCTCGCGTTCGGTGAGTTGGGTCTCCCAACCGTCCAAGCGGGATTGCGATTCGAGGCGCGCGGCGGCGCGGAGGCGGCCATGGGCGGCGGCACGGGCGGCAAGGAGCTCGATGCCTGGGTGGTCGCCATAACGTTCATGGAAGGCCTGGTCATAGGCCGCGATTAAGGTGTCCGTGAGTGTGTCCGGGTCGGTTGCGTCGGTGTCACGGAGGGATTCGAGCGCGGCGTGGATGAGGATGCCGAAGGCGGCGGCGTCCATGCCGTCGGGGAGGTCTTCGGCGTCGGCCAAGCGAAGGCGGTCGGTAATCCAGTAGACGAGGGGCGAGGCGAGGAAGCGGGCGATGGCCGAGGCGGAGAGGCGGGTAGGCGGGGGGACCTCACGCCAGTAGACGGGGTTTTGCGCGAAGGCAAGCGAGGTTCCCGGGGGCGGCACTGGCGGACGCGGCGTGGGATCGAGGAAGAGGGCGCGGGCGCGGGCGGCACGGGTGGCGGCGTCGCAACGGAAGAAGAGGCGCGTAGGTTTGAGCCAGTCGCCGCGGAGGTTGGTGCGGGCGCAGGTGAGCAGGAGGTCTTCGGGGGCGCGCCAGGCGGTGGCGGCGACGAGGAGGTAGGCATCACGAGCGGCGCGGGTGGCATCGTTACGGAGGCCAAGGGCGCGGCGGAAGGCGTTGGGGAGGAAGGCGTCCTCGAAGGTGGTGTCCGGGAAGAGGCCTTCGTTCAGGCCGATGAGGGCGAGAAGGGGCGCACGCGACCAGAGAATCTCCAGACGGCCCTCGTAAGCGCAGTCGGCGTCGCCGCGGACGGGGCGGATGGATTCGTCGGCAAGGCGCGCGGTGAGGAGGTCGGCATCGGGCACGCCCTCGTCAGTGCGGAGGGCGGCGAGTTCGTTGAGGAGGCCGCGAAGCGCATCAAAGGTTGCGAAGCGGACGGGGTCACGGGTGGGGTCGATGGAGACGGCACCGTAGAGGTCGATGAGGAAGGTTCGCGCGGCAGGGATGGGATTGGCGCGGAAGGCGTTGGCCCAGGTTTGGCACTTCAGGAGGAAGTCGCGGAGGGGACCATCCGGAACGAAGTGGAGGGCGTCGCGGCGCGTGGAGGGGTTGTGCTCGGCCATGAGCGCGTCGTAGTCGGCACGGAGGCGCGCGACCGAGACGTCGATAGTGGCGGCGGCCTCGGGAAGCGTGAGGAGCGGGAGCAAGGCGGCGGGGGTGGGGTCGCGCAAGAGAGCGGAGAGAGCGATCAACGCCCGAGCGGGGGCTTGCTTGGCGAGGGCGATGGGCTCGGGCTCGAAGATGGTCACGTTGTGCTCGGCCAGGGCCGCGGTGAGGGGCGGCAGGGCCTCGCGGTCGAGCGCGCAGAGGCAGAGGTCGGCTGGGTCGATGCGGCGGTGGGCATCCAGGAAGGCCTCAACGGCATCGGCCTCGCCTTGAGGGTTTTCTGCGGGGCGGAGTGCGACATTCGGGAGCGGGATATCGCAGGTGGCCCAAGCCTCCGGGGATGGCAGACCATGGGGGGAGAAGCGGTCGGCGTCGGCAGGTTCGGCGAGGACCAGAATGTCGCAGGCGGGGGCGGCATCGAAGAGGCGCGTGAGGGCGGGCATGAGATCGGGCACGCAGGCCACGATGAGGCGCCAGTCGGCGGCGGCTTCCTGGGGTTGCGGCACGGGGTTGCGCAGGATGGCAAGTTGGCGGTCGGCGGGGTCTTCCAGGCCGAGCGTGGCGAGGGTCTCGCGGCACTTGGTCTCAAGGAGGTCAAGGGCGGCCCAACGGTTCCGCTCGCGGTCGCCGAGAAGCGCCGTCTGTGGGTGGGCGGCGACGGCGGCGAAGTCGAGGCACTGCTCCGCGAGGGTGTCGCGCAGGGCCATGAGGCGGCGGGCGAGGGCGTAACGTGCGGCGGGGCGGTTAAGCCAGGCACGTTGGCCGGGAAAGAGGCTGGCGAGCACGGCATCGGAAGGGTCCGCTTGACGGAGCCAATCGAAGACGCGCGACCAGACGCGGAGCATCTCGGAGGGCGTCGCGGGTTGGGTCTCGGCGGGTGGCGCAAAAAGCGAGGGCAACGCCGAGGGTGTGAGGAACCGGATGCCCTGGAAGGAACCGTAGGCATCGATGAGCGCATCGCGCAGACGGCGCAGGGCGAGGGAGGTGGGCACGCAGAAGATGAGGCCCGGCGGCAACGCCTCCGGCCATTGACCGCGGCACCAATGCACGATTCGCGCGGGTGCGGCCTCGGACCATCCGATGAAGTGTCGCGCGATCATGGGTCAACGGGCGGCCGCGGCCAAGGCCGCTCCGATGAGCGGGGCATCGTCGATTTGCAGGATATCGACCGTGAAGCCCTTGGGCCCGAGGAGTGCCGCAAGGTGCTCTTTGACGCGGTCGACGAAGGGGATGCAGGCGGTCTTCCAGAAGGTCGAGCCATCCGCGTTGACACGGATGACGCCGGACGTCCGGCCACGTGCGTGGGCGGAGGCGAGGCCGGCGGCGGCGATGTTGATGGCCGCGAAGAGGGCGGCGCGCTCGTAGATCGGAATCAGCAACGCACGCACGGTGCGGGCCTCGCCGGGCGCGCAGAAGAGCACGTCGTCGCGGCGGCCGGCGCAGAAGTCGTCCAGCTCGATGTTGGAGAAGCAACGGGAGTGCACAGAGTCGCGCAGGCCGGGGGAGAGGAGCCCCGCATCGGCGGCGCTACGGAGGACCAGGGTGCCCAGTTCGCCCAGGTGTGCGCCCGAGATGCACCGCTCCCAAAAGCCGTGGCCCGTGCCGTTGGCTCGCTCATAGGCCTCGTCGAAGGCCGAGCGGGGAAAGTTCGAGAAGTTACCGCTCTCGCAGTTGATGGGGACAAGCACGCCCGAGGGCAGATTCGGCTGCTTAATAATGCGGTCTGAGCGCTCGGCGTAGGCGGTGTTGGTGCCCGTTCCGAGGATGAAGCCCACAACCCCGGCGTAATCCTCGGCCCCCGCGTGGGCATAGGCTGCGAGCAGGGCCGCGACGGTGTCGTTGAGGATACGGACGCGGCAATCGGGGATGCCGTTTGCGGCGAGGGCTGCGGCGAGGTCATCGCGCACGTCGGTGCCGACGATGTCGTCGGCCTGGATGCCTTTAGTCCAATAGAGCAGACGGCCGTTCTCGTCGACGGGGTAGGAGAAGCAGTAGCCGAGGGTCTCGCCGGGGTGGATGTTGTCGGTGAGCACGTCGCAGAGGATACGGTAGAACTCCGCATGTGTCACATGGCCGCGGGACCCCGGCATGAAGCCGCGCTGGAGATGCTCCACAGTGGGCGAGCCGGAGGAACCGAAGCGTACGCGCGCCGAGCGGATGTTGGTGCCGCCGACGTCGAAGGCCGGGACCTCCTTGTCACGGATGGGGCCGTCTGGCAGATGAAGATCCGAGGGAATCATCGGGAGCGATCCCCCGCCGCCCAAGCCCTTCTCCATCTCTTTCAAGAAGGCGTCAAGCAACGCCTGCGCGTCGATGGCTTTGAGGTCAAGGCCGTTGTCCTGCAAGAATCCCATTGAGCACCTCCTCCGGCACAATGCAGCCGGTTTGCACGTCTCCAATGGCCTTGGGCAGGGCGAAGCGCACCCGGCCGTCGGCCTTCTTTTTGTCGTGAGAAAGGTATTGCCGCAGTTCCTGCGGGTCGAGTCCCGCGGGGATTTCGGTGGGCAGACCGAGGGTGGCGAGCGCACGCGCAAGGGTCTCCGCCAAGCCGGACTTGGCCAGCCCCAGGCGTTCACTGATACGCGCGGCGGCGACGGTGCCGATGGCCACGGCCTCGCCGTGCGCCACGGTGAAACGGCTTGCGGCCTCCACCGCGTGCCCCACCGTATGGCCCAAATTGAGTGCGGCGCGTCGGCCGGTCTTCTCGAAGGGGTCTTCCTGGATGGTGCGCACCTTCACGCCCACCGAACGGATGACCAACTGCGTGAGGAAGTCAATGTCTCCACGCTTGGCCGCGAAGTCCCCGAGCATGTCCAGGAGTCCCGGGTCGCCAATGACGGCGTGTTTAAGCGTCTCGGCTAGTCCGCACCGCAATTCGCGCTCGGGGAGCGTGGCGAGAGTTTCGGTGTCGGAGAGGACGGCGCAGGGCGGATGGAAGGCGCCAATCAGATTCTTGCCCGCGGGCAGGTCGGCTCCCGTCTTACCGCCGACGCCCGCGTCGACCATCGCCAGGAGGGTCGTGGGCAGATTGAGCCAGCGGATACCGCGGAGCCAGGCCGAGGCCGCGAAGCCGGTGAGGTCGCCCACCACGCCGCCGCCCAGAGCGATGACCAATGCGCCGCGTTCCATTCCGGCCGCGAGCATTGCACCCCAGATGCGCTCCACGGTGGCGAGGGTCTTATGCTCCTCCCCGGCGGGAATCTCGAAGGTCGGGATCTCACGGCCCAAGGCCGCAAAGACCTTTTCCTTATATAAAGGCATCGTGTTGGAGTCGCCCACCAGGAGGAGTTGTTTCGGCACGGGCTCCAACTTCGCAATCGTACGCGGCAACTCCGCGAAGGCATTCGGCGCGACCGTCACCGTGTAGGGCGCGGCCATCCCCGCCACGCGGTAGCGTCCGAACGCCGTGAGCACACGCGGCCAGACCTCTTGCGGGCTGGGGTCGCCGGTCAGGTTCACGCGCAGGGGGAAGGAGGCGTAGTGCTCCCGCCGCTCCTCCAACGTCTTGCGCAGGGCGGCGGCGTCCTTCGAGAAGGGGCGGCTTCCGGCCTTGCGCTCTACGCGCTTGGCGAGTACCTCCGGCGGCGTGACGATGCAGACGATGGGACCGCAGGCCTCGGTCATCGCGCGGTTTTGCGGCCGCAACAGCGTACCGCCGCCCAAGGCGACGACCGCGTCGGGGCGTTCGTTGCAGAGGGCCCGGAGTGTCTCGGTCTCGGCGTCCCGGAAGGCTTCACCCCCGGCCTTCGCCACGTATTCCGGAATGGTCATCCCCACGCGTTGCTCCACCAGCGTGTCCAAATCGATGGCCGTCTTGCCGAGCGCCACGGCCAGATTACGTGCGCAGGTAGACTTGCCCGTCGCGGGCGGGCCGTAAAGGAAGAGGGTGGGGGATGCCAACGGAATCATAGAGCGAGTTCCTCCTGTTCAGGGCGGGTCTCGGCGAGCAGGGCCTGGGCATGACGCGCCGCGGCCTCGCCGCCGCCAAGCATACGCGCGAGCTCCTCGGTGCGGGCCTCCGGCGCGAGACGTTCGATGCGGGTGACGGTACGTCCGCCCTCCACCGACTTGCTCACGCGGAAGTGGGTCTGCCCATAGACCGCCGCCTGCGGCTGGTGGGTGATGCACAACACCTGCGTATCTTCGGCCAGACGGCGCAACTTTTGGCCCACGCGGCGACCCGTCTCACCGCCCACGTTCGCATCGATTTCATCAAAGACCAAGGTCGGCGTGCCGTCATGCCGCGCGAGAATCACCTTTACCGCCAGCATCACGCGGGCGATTTCGCCCGAGGACGCGATGTCCGCGAGTGGCCGGGGCGCTTCGCCGGGGTTCGGCTCGAACGAAAAGACGGTCTTGTCCATTCCCGTTGGCCCCGGCGCGCAGGGTTCCAAGGCGATGGGGAAAGAGGCTTGGGCGAAGCCCAGGTCGCGCAGTTCCGCCGTAATGGCCGCGGCAAGCTTGGGGGCGGCCGCGGCGCGCTTGGCCCGCAGGATCTCTCCGGCTTGACGCAACGCGCGCTCGGCCTCGACCACTTGATTGCGCAAAAGCTGCAAGTCGCCTTCTGCGGCGTTGATGGCGTCCAATCGTTCCTTGTCCGCCTCCCAATGGGCCAACACGTCTTCCAGGGTCGGACCGTATTTGCGCTTCAGGCGTTGAATCTGCCCCAAACGCGCCTCCAGACGCTCCAGCCCTTCCGGGTCGGCTTCAATCTGCGACAGTCGCATGGCGATGGACTTCGAGAGCTCCTGCAACGCCACCTGCGCCGACGTCAGCTCCTCGCCCCAATCTTCCGCCTCCGGCAGAAGCCCGGCAAGGGACCGCAACGCGCGGTGCACCTCCATCAGCTGTTCCGTGAGTGCGCCTTCGCCGTCGGAGAGACGGTCTGTGAGGGCGTTACCAATAGAAAGGATTTCTTCCGCGTTCGCGGCGGCCTTGTGGCGTTCCGTCAGCGGGTCACCGTCGTCCTCGGTGGGGTTCACCTGGCGGAGTTCCTCGAGTTCCTCGACCAAGCGGTCAATTTCGGCTTTTCGTTCCCCCGGCTCACCTTCGGCCTCCTGCAAGCGCGCCTTGAGGGCCAACAGGGCCTCCCAACGGCGTTGATAGGCCTCCAACTCTCGGTCCGCCCCGGCATAGGCCGTGAGCAGACGCAGTTGGAAACCCGCATCGAGGAGCGACAGATTGTCCGTCGGCCCATGGATGTCCGTGAGCAACGGCGCCAACTTGCGCAGGAGCGCGGCGGTCGCGGGAGCATCGTTCACGCGGATGCGGCCATTGCCATTTGCCAGAATGGCGCGCTTGAGGATGAGCGTCCCCTCCTCGCACGGCGGTACGTCCGCTTCGCGCAGAATGGCGTCCACCGCACGCGTATCGGCCAGTTCATAGACCGCACTCACCGCGGCCTCCTCGGCCCCTGTACGGATGGCCGAACGGTCGGCCCGCTCGCCCAAAATCAGATGCAAGGCCCCCATGAGCACGGATTTACCCGCGCCGGTCTCACCGGTGATGACGTTTAACCCCGGGCCGAACAGCGCTTCCGCCGCCTCGACCACTGCCAGATTCTTCACTGCCAGCCGCACCAACATAATGCCCCTTAGGATACCAAAAAACGCCCCATCCCGCACTTGCCCGTAATAGTGTCCTGGAAAAATCGAAACCGTAAGACACAACTGTGGGGGCGAAACGGAGGTCGGCGGTCGCCTATAGTCTATAGTATGTGGTATGGGGCGATGTCCTACCCATAAAGGGCGGTTTCTGGACCCCTAAGGGTTTCGGGTCGAGACCCTATAGTGGTCCGAGGTCAATCCCTATAGTGGTCGGGGTCGGACCCCTATAGTGGTCCAGAAAGGACCCTTATGGGATGTGCTACAGAGGGTTGACGAGGGGCTTCGCGCGCACTGGCGTCTACGTGGGAAACGGCCCTGGCAGTGCAGTTTAGACGGAGAAGGAGAAGTCTTCGAGGTCGTCGAGGGCGGGGGGCGGGTCGTCGGGGAAACGGAGGTCGGCGGCGCGCTGAATGGCGCCGAGATCGACTTGGCGGCGAGCATCGAGCGGACCGTCGAGCCAGGCACAGTCGCCGCGCTGGCGTTGGAGGAGGGCGTGGCGGCGCTCGGCGGGGAGGGCGGCGGCGGGGAGTTCTAGGCGGCGGACGGCGCCGTCGCCCATGCAGACGCGGCAGGCAAGGACGCCTTTGGCTTTGTCGACGGGGCCGATGAGGCGGAGGAAGTCTGGGTCACCGAAGCCTTCGGTCTGGGGACCGCCGGGGCGGCCGAAGGCGAGGAGGGCATATTTCACGTCGCTCACGGTGCGGCGGAGGCGACGGCAGAGAAGAACGAGGGGGCGGCCGGGTCGGAAGCGGCGGACATCGTGGCAGACACCGTCTTGCACGGGGTTGAGAGGGCAGGGGCCGCGGTGGGGACAGGGGGCGTAAAGCGGGAGTTCGGGGAGGAGTCCGCGGAGGGCATGGAGGCGCGGGACGCTGGCACGGTCGGCGGGTTCGAGGAGGAGGATAAAGGCGGGGGCGTCGGTGGCGAGTGCGTCGGCCCAGCGGCGGAGGGCGGCCGCGGCGGCTTGGGGGTCGGGCCAACATTCGTTGACGGCGAAGGAGGCGATGATGATGTCGTAGGGGCCTTCGGGGGTGTAGCGGCGGAGGTCGGCGCGGACGGTTTTGGCCTCGGGGAGGAGTTCTTTGACGGCGGCGAGGGCGGCCTCGGACCAGTCGACGCAGGTGGGGTTGATGGGGCCGAGGAGGTCCTTGGCGGCGAGGGAGGCGGAGGCGAGTCCGCATCCGAGGTCGAGCACGCGGAGGGGGCGCTTGGGGAAATCGGGGAGGCGGGCGAGGATGCCGGCGAGCGCGGCGGAGACGCGGGCGTGGGTCTGCGGCGCGAAGGCGAGGGCGTAGGCGGTGAGGGCGTCCGGGGTGTCGAGGTAGGGGACGAAGGCCTCGGGGCGCTCGGCGGTGAAGGCGGCGGAGAGCGTGGCGACCTGCGGCTCCAGGCGGCGGAGGTCGCGCAGGGGACAACGGGCGAGGCCCCAGGCTTCGAGCGCGGCGATGCCGGGGGGCGTGGGCTCAGAGGGTGTCATAGATGTCTTCTTCCTCGTCGGGCGGGTCCCAGGCGGGGGGGAGGTTGGGGTCGGGGATGGGTGGCGGCGGTGTCGCATCGTAGTCGGCGGTGTCGCCATCGGAGGGGAGGTAGTCCTCTTGAAGGGCTCCTTCCCCGTGTTTGGACTGCTCGGAAGGCGGCGGAGGGGCCGGTTTGGGCGCGGCGAGGACGGGGTTGAGGGCGTCGAGATAGGGCTCGGCGGCTTGCCAAGAGAGGGATTGGAGGCGCTTGCGGGACTGGGTGAGGGTGAAGGCCTCGATGGAGTCCGGGTCGAGCATCTTGGCGCGGCGCTCGTATTCGCGGAGCCAGTAGGCGCGGACGAGGTCTTGGGCGTAAGTGAGGGGGGTGATGTCCTCGCCGGCGGCGACGATACGGTCCGGCGCGGCGAAGATGCGGGCGAGGTAGTCCTTGAAGGCGGGGTCGTCGTCCGGCGGGGAAAGGGTTCTGGCACCGTTGAGGGAGGCCGCGACGGCGAGGTCGTAGACTTTGGAGGCGAAAGGGTTGTGGACGAAGGCGGGCGGCAGATGACGGATAAGGCACCCCATCACGTCGGGCTCGTGGAAGTGGTGGGCGAGGAGCTCGCAGAGGGCGCCGGCCAGGTTGCGGGAGGCCTCGAGGTCGGCGAGGGCGGGTGCGGGCTCCGGCTCGGCGCTGTCCTCTGGATAGACATCCAAGGGGGCCACGTCGGCATCATCCCACCCATCATCGAAGGGTGGGGGTTGTTCGATGGCGACGGTGGGTTGGGCCTCCTGGCGGGCACGGAAGGCTTCGCGGCGGCGTTCGGCCTCGGCGGCATCGGCGCGCAGGCTCTCAAGGTCTTGGGTGAGGGTCTCGACGGGGAGGTGGAGGGCGTTGGCGGCGTCTTGCAGGAAGCGGGCGGTGAGGACGGGCTCCGGGCAGTCAAGGACGGTGGCGACGGCGGCCTTGGCGATGCGCATGACGGCATCCATCGCATCGGGCGCGGACTCTTGCTGACGGAGGCGGCGGACCAGGAAGGGCGCGGGGTCCTCGGCGCTGTCGAGGCAGGCGCGGAAGGCCTCGGCACCCTGCTTGCGAAGGAGGGAGTCGGGGTCGTCCTCCGGGGGAAGGGAGACGATGCGCACGGGCATGCCAGCGGCGAGGAAGAGGCCCATGGTGCGAATGGCGGCCTTGACGCCGGCCTTGTCGCCGTCGAAGACGAGGTCGGCGGAGTCCGCGCAACGCCGCAGGAGTGCGACATGCTCGGCGGTAAAGGCGGTGCCCTGCGAGGCGACGGCGGTGGGGAAGCCGCAGACGTGGCAGCGGATGACATCTATCTGGCCTTCGCAGACGATGGCGCGGCGGGGGACGGCCTTGGCGATGTTGGGGCGGGCCAGATGGAAGGCATAGAGCGTGTCGGCCTTCTTGAAGATTTCAGTCTCCGGGCTGTTGACGTATTTGCCGGTGTGCTTGGATTCGCGCAAGAGACGGCAGGAGAAGGCGATGACACGGCCCTGCGGGTCGCAGATGGGGAAGGTGAGGCGGCCGTGGAAACGGTCGTAATAGGAGTCTCCGGGCGTGCGCGGGGCTGCTAGCACGCCGGCGGCGACCAGCTCATCGGGCGTGAAGTCGTGGCGCTTGGCCCATTCGAGGAGTGCGCCGCGGATGTTTGGCGCGTAGCCGATGCCGAAACGTTCGGCGGGCTCGCCCCAGAGGTCGCGCCCTTTCAGATAGTCGCGGGCCTCCTGCGCCTCGGCGGTCTGCTCCAGGCAACGGCGATAGAAGGCGGCGAGTTCTTGATTGATTTGGTAGAGGCGGGCGCGGGCCTTGGCTTGTGGGTCGAAGCGCTCTTCGATTTTCACGCCGGCGCGCTCGGCCAGCTTGCGTACGGCCTCCACGAAGGTGATGCCCTCCATCTTCTGGACGAAGGTGATGGCATCGCCGCTTTCGCCGCACCCGAAGCATTTGTAGAAGCCACGGTCGACGTTAATAATGAAGGAGGGGGTCTTTTCCTTATGGAAGGGACAACAAGCCTTGACGGACGACCCGGCGCGCCGCAGGTCGACGCCATATTCGGAGATGAGGTCCGCTAGGTCGATGCGTGCCTTGATTTCGGCGAGGGCGTTGGCATCAATGCCCGCCATCCGAGGACTCCTTGGTAGTCACCGTCACCTCCGGGTTTACCTTTACCGAGACCTGGAATCGGTCCACCCAGAAATCAGAGGTTGAGGCGACGATGGGGTTACCCCCGGCACTGGCATTTTGGAAACGCTCGGCGCGGTCCCTTACCATCCAAACAACACTTGCCGTTGTGCTGATGAGGAAGAAACCTTTGGCCGCACCGACCAGACCGCCTAGAATCGCGTCGAAGGGTTGCGGGAGAATGAAGGAGAAGAGCCCCCGCGCCAGGTAGGCAATCGCGACGAAAATCGCCACGCCCACCACAACGACGGAAAGCGCGCAGTAGTAGGCCGCCGAATTTCCTGCGGAGTCGGCCAGCATCAACATGGCGCCATGATAAATAGGCTCATAGCCAAAGGCAATCACGCCCACGGCAGCTACTAACCCGAGCAGGGAGGCGATTTCACCGGAGAACCCGAGGACAATTCCCCGCAACAAAAAGAAACAGAAGGCAATCCCGATGACGCACATCCAGAGGTCCATCAGAGGTCTCCCTTGATTTCCTCATCGGTCAAGTAGCAGGCGGGGTCTTCGCCCCAGATGTCGCCCGTGGCGGCCTCGCCGCGTGCGCGGAAGTTGCCTCCGCAAATGGAGAGGAAGCGACAATCGCGGCACCGGCCCTTCACGTGAAGCGGCTTCTCGCGGAGTTGCGCCAGGAAGGAACCTTCCGGCGGATTCCCCCAGATTTCCCCGAAGGGGCGTTCACGGACATTGCCGAGCGGCTTATCGCGCCAAAACTGGTCGGGGTAGACCGTGCCGTCCCACGAAACGCAGGAGAGTCCGTTGCCGCTGGAGTTGCCGCCGTTCATGCGCAGAAGGCGCAACACGTCGTCGGCGCGGGGATTGCCCTCGCGCACCATGCGGAGCCAGAGGTAAGGTGCGTCGGCGTGGTTGTCCACCGTGAGCACCTCCAAGGGGGAGCCGGCGTCGAACGCCGCCTTCGTCTCATCGATGATGCGGTCGACCGCGGCGCGCGTCTCCTCATGGGAGAGGTCGTTGGCGCGGAGGTTCGCGCCGCGCCCGGAGTAGACCAAGTGGTAGAGACAGATGCGCGGGATGCGTTCTTCGCGCATGAGTCGGAAAATGGCGGGAATCTCGCGGACGTTGTCGCGGGTGAGGGTGACGCGTAGGCCGACCTTCACGCCGGCGTCGCGGCAGGCGCGGATGGCCGCGAGGGAACGGTCGTAGGCACCGGGCACACCGCGGAAGGCGTCGTGAGTCTCGCGCACGCCGTCGATGCTGATGCCCACGTAACTCGCGCCGATGGCCTTGATGCGCTCGGCGATGGCGGGGGTGATGAGCGTACCGTTGGTGGAGAAGACCACGCGGCGGCCCTTTTCGCGCGCATAGGCCGCCAAGTCCAGCAGGTCAGGCCGGGAGAAGGGCTCGCCACCGGAGAAGAGGACGACCGGGCACCCGAAGTCCGCGAATCCGTCGATGGCGCGGCGGCACTCCTCGGTCGTCAATTCCTTGGAGATATCCGGCTCACCGGCCGCATAGCAGTGCTTACACTTGAGGTTGCAGCGCTGGGTGATGTTCCAGACGACGATGGGCTTCTTGTCCCGCGAGAACTGCAACAGATGGCTAGGCAGGTTCGCGCTCAGACGCCCATAACGCAAGGGGTCGGAGGCCTCGGCCTGCCCCATGTAGAGCTTGGAAATACCAATCATGGTCAGTCCTTCGGCAAACTGTCGACGAACTTTCGGTAAGCCTCGGTCGCGTTCGGCATGAGCGCCAGGCAATATTCGCCCCACACCCGCGCGTCCGTCCCCTTCTGTTGCGCGTAGAGGATACGCATCATCAGGTCCGCGGCAGAAAGATTCTTGGGCTGGGTGAGCAGGAGCGGACGCAGGAAGTTGGCCGCGTCGCCATAACGCTTCATCGTGTACGCCAGGCGGGCCGCCTCATAACGCGCCTCCGGGGAGGCCGAGCGCAACACCAAGGCCGCTTCATAGGCCTGCAACGCGTCGCTTTGGTGGTTGTTCTGCGTGCAGAGTCGGCCCAAGGTGAGCGCGGCTTCGAAGTTGGCGGGGTCGGCTTGGGTGGCTTGGCGGGCGTAATCCTCCGCACTGCGCCAGCGCTTACGGCTCATGTTCTCCCGTGCTTTGCGCAGATACTCCGCGCCTTTGCGGGTGTTGCCCGGGCTGGGGGGCACTTGACGGAGACGGTTCAGGTTGCTTTCCAGACGCGTGATCCAGGTCTTTGCTTTTGCGCGCTCCGGGGTACCCTCCGGCAATGTCCGCTCAGCCAGGCGGAAATAATCCAGCGACGACTGCCGCAGACGCAGGGGTTCATTTACGCAGAGCAAGCCCAGGTTATAGAGTGTCAAAGCGTCCTGCGGTGCTTCGCTATAGGCCGCCAGCAACATGGCCAACGCACTGTCTGCACGCTTTTGCTTTGCGTAGAGCCGCGCCAGACGGGAGCGGACTCGCGTACGCATCGTTGTGTCGTCCGAGTTCAAAAGCGCGTGGTACGCCCGTGCGGCGGTGGTGAAGTCCTGACGCGCCTCGGCCGCCATACCGGAGAGCTCCCGCGCACGCTCCGCTGTCGGGCCGTCCCCTTCCTGCATCAACGCTTTGTCCGCGCAGGTTTTGGCATACTCCAAATCTTGGGCACCCAGCGCGCACTGCGCCAGGTTTGTGTAGGTCATTGCATCCTCGCCGGAGACCTCCAACAACCGCTCATAGGCTGCAATCGCCTTACCGTATTCACCGGCGGCGTAAGCCGCTTCGGCTTCGGAGGACAGCCGTTCCGGGGTGTCTGGGGCGCATCCTGCAAGGAACGCCGCCGCGGCCGCCATCGCAATCAAGCTCGCAAATCGTCTCATGTACACTCCAAATTATCGCCTCAAGTATACCAAAAAATGTCCTCTTTCGTTGCTTCAGTCGAGGCTTGCGAGAGGGGAGGGAAAGTGTAGAATTAGGTCGTACGTTTTCTAAGGGTGGAAAGAGACGGCCCTCTGGGGGCCCCCCGGGGGG
>CALXOF010000018.1 GCA_944389945.1 uncultured Kiritimatiellota bacterium
TCTGAAAGGAAAGACCGCAAATGAAGCTTTTTCAGCTGCTGCCTAAAAAATTGTACGATTTCGCTTGCAATCTACCGCGCCCCGTCGTCCGGCTCCACGAAGACACAAAGGAACGAAGTGCCTGGGCACTTCACCGTTCGGCCCTCCGGACCTCACTACCGTGCCCATTCCTTGCGTTTCTATGACTTCCTGTAACCTCAATCCTTTTCGCCTCCCCTCCCCAAAGCATGGCGTGCAAAGCCCGCCATGCTCTACAGGTCTCCGGGTCGCCTCCCTTAACCGTGGAAGGTTTGGCGCGTTGCGCCTGCACGGTAATTTTCAATCATTCTGGCAGTCCTGCCGGCGGTAGCCGGCCCCAAATCTGCCCTAATCTGCGAAATCTGCGGTTCCAACACTGGCAGTCCTTCTCTGTGTTCCTCTGTTTTCCTCTGTGCCCCTCTGTGTCTACAAAACTTCCCCGGACACTATTGGCCCCACCGCCGCCACCCCTATGCTACAATAATACCACCATGCAACACGCCATCCTCTTCGATATCGACGGCACCCTCCTCCACGCCAAAGGCCTCGGCCGCCCCGCCTTCGCCGAAGCCTTCCAAATCGCCTACGGCGCCACCATCGACGCCGACCGCATCTCCTTCATCGGCGCCACCGACACCGCCATTATCCGCGCCCTCGCCGCCGAGCATGGCCTCCCCTCCTCCCCCGCCCAAGAAGAACGCTTCGCCATCGAGCTCACCAAACGCCTCGAGCCCCGCCTCGCCCAAGGCCCCATCCACGTCTACCCTGGTGCCCGCGAACTCCTCCAAGCCCTCCGCGACCAAGGCATCCGCCTCGGCATCGCCACCGGCAACCTCCGCCCCACCGCCTGGGCCAAACTCATCCATGCCGGCCTCGCCGATCTCTTCGACTTCGGCGCCTACGCCGACGACGCCCCCGACCGCGACGCCATCGCCGCCATCGCCTGCCGGCGCGCCAACGCCCTCGGCGCCACCCCCGCGCTCCTCATCGGCGACACCCTCCGCGACATCCAGGCCGCCCACGCCAACCGCCTCCCCTGCCTCGCCGTCACCGTCGCCGGCTGGCTCCCCCCGCAAGACCTCACCGCCGCCGAAGCCACCCTCTCTTCTTACACCGACCTCCCCGCCGCCCTCCGCACCATCCACGCCCTCATCCCCCCGCCGCCTCTCCCCATTCGCGTCCTCGCCTGGGAGCTCACCCGCCGCTGCCCCATGGCCTGCAAACACTGCCGCGGCGCCGCCCGCGACACCGCCCCCGCCGGCGAACTCACCACCACTGAAGCCCTCCGCGTCATCGACACCCTCGCCGCCGCCTATCCGCCCCCCCGTCGCAAACCCCTCCTCATCCTCACCGGCGGCGAACCCATGTACCGCCCCGACCTCGAAACCCTCGTCCGCCACGCCACCGAGCGCGGCATCCCCACCGTCCTCGCCCCCTGCGGCCGCTTCGCCACCCCGGAGCGACTCCAGGCCCTCAAAGACGCCGGCCTCCGCGGCCTCTCCATCAGCATCGACGGCCCCGACGCTCCCACTCACGACGCCTTCCGCGGCATCCCCGGCGCCTTCCAAATCGCCCTCGACGCCCTCGCCGCCGCCCGCCAAGTCGGCCTCCCCTTCCAAATCAATCACACCGTCACCCGCGCCACCCTCCACACCCTCCGCCAAATGCGCGACCTCGCCAAAGCCCAAGGCGCCACCCGCATTGACTACTTCTTCCTCGTCCCCGTCGGCCGCGCCACCGCCATCGCCGACCAATGCCCCACCGACGCCCAAACCCTCACCGCCCTCGACCAAATCCTCGACCTCGACGCCGAAGCCATCCTCCCCATCCACGTCACCTGCGAACCCCGCATCCTCACCCGCCTCCAAGCCCGCCGCCAAAACACCCCCTGCGCCCCCACCTGCCCCCACGCTCATCCCGGTGCACACCCCACCCAAAGCCGCTTCAACGGCTGCATGGCCGGCGCAGGATTCTGCTTCCTCTCCCACGACGGCCACCTCCAACCCTGCGGCTTCTACGACGCCGACTGCGGCGACATCCGCGCCCACAACTGCGACCTCCCCGCCACCTATCGCGCCAGCACCCTCCTCAATTCCCTCCACGGCGGCCCCTCCTGCCTCGCCCGCGCCCGCTACAATAAATAAGGGCGCTTGGCGCTTGGTGAGACTCCACCCCACTCCTCGTCTTTCTCTAGAAAAGGTTACAAGGCGCGAAACGAAGGGCGCGACCAATGGACCCGAAACCGTTGCGCCTGTGTCGTTTCCCAAACTGGCAGTCCTGCGTGCGATAGCACACCCTGCCCAAATCTGCGGTTCCCAGACAGTCTCAGCCCACACGGTAGGACCACGAGAACGGCGCCCATCCGTCACCCGTAACTACGCGCTGTTTTCTGTTCACCCTTCTCAGAGACGCGCCAGTGCCCCCTGCGTTTCGTCACATCTTCGCAGAAAAGGGCACTTCCCAACTTTCAATCATTAATGGGCCCGGAGGGGGTCGAACCCTCACGCCGTGAAGCACAGGAACCTAAATCCTGCGTGTCTGCCAATTCCACCACGAGCCCGAATTGCCGCACAGTGTATCATATCCTGGGGTTTGCCGCAAAAGGGGCGCAGTACGCCTCCTCGCTGATTCGCTGATTGGAGGGCGCTGGTACGCCCCGGAGGACGGAAAACGGGGGCGCAGTGCCCAGCCCTTACGCGCTTCTTGTCATTTGGGAAATCCCCGCTGGTAAACAAAAAACTAACTTTTCTCTCACTTCCTAACAAAACGCTAACAGAAACCTGATACTCTTCGACGCGAATCCAAAGGAACAAACACCCATGGACGACCGACAACTCTCCCTCGAAAGCCGACTGCTTCAGTTGCGCGACGAGATCAAAGCCCTTGAGAAGTCCGACGCCGATCCGGCGACGCTCAAGGCCACGCTCCGCAGGCTCTGCGATGAGCGCTCCCGCCTGGAAGATGAACTCATCAACCTGGTGGTCTCCCCCGACAATGACACCCGCGCCGGCGCACGAGACGGTTTGCGCGAAGGTCTGCTTGCCGCCGTCCAGGCGCTTGCCGAAACGATGCGACAGACTTCCGAGCGCAAAGCCGCCGAAGCAAAGCCCGCAAAACAGGAGGGTCTCCTGGCGCGGGCTTTTTCGTGGGTGACGCAGCGTTCCTGGGCCTCTTGGGGCACCTGCCTGCTGCTGGTCTACTTCCTCTTGGTGGCGATGTCCGCGCTGGGGACGGGCTTCGAGGGCCTCTTCGGCGGCCCCGACCGTGCAAAGGCCTTCTTCGAGACCTACGCGGGCAATCCCTTTGTGGGGTTGGTGGCCGGCCTGTTGGTGACGGCCATCATCCAGAGCAGCTCGGTGACGACCTCGGTCATCGTGGGTCTCTGCGTGGGCGGCCTGCCCATCACGGTGGCCATCCCGATGATCATGGGCGCGAACATCGGCACCTCGGTGACGAACACGTTGGTCTCGCTGGGCCACATCGGTCACCGCCGCGAGTTCCGCCGTGCCTTCGCCGCCGCCACGATCCACGACTTCTTCAACATCACGGCGGTCTGCCTCTTCCTGCCTACGGAGATGGCCTTCGGTTGGCTGGAGAAGCTCTCCGGGGCGATTTCGGGCGTGCTCTACGGCTCGGCCGGCTTCAACATGGACAGCATCAACTTCGTCGCCGCGGCCACAAAGCCCGTCGAGGGGCTGCTCCACAGCCTCTTCATGAAGATTCCCGGCACGATGACGGCCAACATCATCTACGTCATCTTCGGCCTAGTGGTGATTTTCGCGGCCATCCTCCTGCTGGGGCAGCTCCTGCGCCTCCTCTTCACGGGTCGCGCGGAACGCGTCTTCCGCACGGCGGTGGGCAAGAACCCCGTCGCGGCCATCGGTAGCGGCTTCGCCATCACCGCCCTGGTCCAGAGCAGCAGCACCACCACCTCGCTCATCGTGCCGCTGGCCGGCGCGGGCCTGATGAAGCTGAAGCAAGCCTTCCCCTTCACCCTCGGCGCGAACATCGGCACCTGCGTCACCGCCCTCCTGGCCGCGCTCGCCTTCACCGGCGACGGCGCGCAGTTCGGCCTGCAGATTGCCCTGGTGCACCTGCTCTTCAACACCTGCGGCGTCATCCTGATCTACGGCCTGCCGCCCCTGCGGCGCATCCCGCTGATCTGCGCCTCCTCGTTGGCGAAGCTGGCTGCGGACTGCCGCCCGATGGCGCTTGTCTACATCGTGGGCGTCTTCTTCCTCTTCCCCATCGTTTGCCTCTGCCTCTACTCTTGGCTGAAGTAAGCGCACGCGCCATCCCACACACGGCCGCCCCACCCCGGGCGGCCTTTTTTGTTGTCCTCTAACACGCCCCCATCCCCAAGAGAATCCTCCATGAGACCAAGGCCCAAGCATTTCCCACCACCCGCAGGGCGTCAAACGCTACCTTATAGAATAAGGCCTCATGCGACCGACTCCTCTCCGTCAGTCGTCTCATACAAACACATACATTCAGTTGTCAAAGATCAAGCGTGGTTCCGTCATGACTGCACCACGCACCCTTGCCAAAGACCTGTCATTTGCCTCCCCTAAATCAACATCAACCACACTCCCTATAGCAAGATACGCCACCTCCAAGACCTGTCATTTGGTACACCGCTCCCACGTTGCGCGGCTCGAAGCTTGGAGACTTGGACGCTTGGTTTTTGGGCGGGACTCTCTCCCACGCCCCATCCTATTTGCCCCATTGCCCCTATTCGTTCTACAACAAGGTGACAAGGCGCGAAACGGAGCGCGGCAGTCACGGTCAACGACGGAACCGCACCACGACCAATGAAACCCGATGCGGTTCACACTCATAGTTACGTCTTTGCGGACTCCATTTTCCCCGAAACGCTTGATTTTTACTTGCTTACAAGGGTATAAAGTGTGATAAAGTAACACTATGAAGATGCGATTGATTGTTACCCTCTCCTGCCTCCTCTTGGCCTTCGCGACCCCCGCCGCGTCAAGCAAGGACGCCACCTACACCCTGAGCACCGCCGTCGTGGTGCGCGCACACCCCTGGCTCACCCGCGGCCTCGACCGCGAAAGCCTCATCGGCATCCGCTTCTGGGGCGGCATCGATGGGCAGTTTGGCGGCCCGCTCCAACAGCCCATCACCTTCCGCTTCCAACTCACGAACTGCACGCGCGAACAGCTTGGGGAATTGCTCTTGTGGTATCTGCCTTACGATCCCGCGCCCTATAGTTGGCGCGAGGGGCTCGGACAAATGCCCGGCACAATCTCCGAAAGCTCAATCTCCGACAGCGAGTTCACCCTGACTTATACGCCTCGTCCCAACAGCGGCGACCAATGGATTTATCCCCGCACGGGAGGTCGCGTGGAGAGCGACTACATCTGGCTTACGGCGGCGATCGATCCGGCCATCTCCCGCGACGCCGAAATCCGCGTGAGCGTGGACAACTCTCAGATTCGCCTGCAGGATGGCACCTATGCGGTGGACAACAACCTGCTCTCCGACGGCTCGGTGGCCCCGCACCGGGTCTATCCCTATAAGTATAGGAACAATGCCTACCTGCGGGCGCTCCGCTTCCACACTGGTTCGAATGTCTTCGCGGACAATGAGGCGGGGCGCCTGAACGGTCTCACGGACCTGATGCTTTCGTGCCTCTTGATCTCGTGCGACACGTCAAAACCCGACGACCCTTTCTGGCTGAACCTCAACACCGAGAGCTACGGCAACGGACTGAAGAAGCTGACGGGCTATCGGGACGCCACCGACGAGACGGGGGCGCGGAAGTACCCGCACCTGCGCGTCTTTGCCAGCATCAACACACAGGGGGTCTACACAATCGACGGGGAGAAGCGCACCTCGCTCGGGCACGCGGCGGGGGACAAGTACCGTGCGCGGTTGGTAGAGGACCTCGTGGCGATGATGGAGGAATACGACCTGGATGGGCTGGACGTGGACTGGGAGTATCCCAACCGCTATATGCAGAATGGTAACACCTATAACTCCACGGGAGAGTTCGAGCGCTACGGGTTGTTCCTGCGCGACCTCTCGGAGGCCTTCTTCAACCACGGGTGGGAGTTGGCCATGTGCACGAACCTGGGTTACAAGATGCCCGGGGGCGAAGTCATGGCCGTGCCCGACTTCATCAACTCGATGGCCTATGGGAGGCCGACCGGGCTGCACGCTTCCTATGCCGTCATGGTCTCCTCCGCGCTCCAGGGCGTGCTCCTGAGCCGCAACGTCCCCAAGCGGCGGATTTTGGTTGGTCAGGCGCCCTATGGCTATGAATGGCAGAACCTCGCGTGGAGCGAGATTGTCAATTCCTTCCCCGGCGACAACGGCGGGCGCCGCAATTCCCGGCCCGTGACCGATTGGGACGTGGTGGTCGCGAACCTCGACCGCGACACCAGCATCGTCTACCGCACCAACTCGCAGACCAACACCTCCTACAACGGCCCCACCTCCCTGCGCGGCAAGTGCAACTACGCGCGGGAGAACGGCTATGGCGGCGTGATGAGTTGGGGCTACTACGATGACAGAGGCTCCGTCCTCTGGAACCACAGCGACTGGCTCTCCGCCGGGCGCAACATGGCGCAAGTGGTCTGGCCGCATGACTTCTGGCAAGCCCCCGAGCAGGCCAAGGACGGCTACTACCTGCTCGACAGCGAGGAGGATTGGTTCTGGTTCCAGGAGAACCCGGGCCACAACGTCCGTCTGGCGGGGGACATCACCTTCACGCACGACCCGCTCCCCATCCCCTCCTTCTCCCACACCCTCGACGGCAACGGCCACACGCTGACAATCCCCGAGGGCGTCTGGATTGTGACCTATGAGGACACCGCGCTCATCCGCGAGCTCACCGGCACCGTCCAGAACCTCAACATCGTCCTCAATGGCCGCATCGTCACCCGCAACGACCGCAAGAACGACTGGGAGTACGCGGACTGCAAGGCCGTCCCCGGGAACGGGCGCGCCGCCGTGCTCGCCGCCGCGCTCAGCGGGAACGGCGCCATCCGAAACGTGACCGTCAGCATCGGCGAGCACGGCGAGGTGCAGGGCGCCAAGCAGGCGGGCGGCATCGTCGCCAACGCCTGGGCCGGCTCGGGAAGCGGCTCCACGATGGAGAACGTCCGCGTCGACATCGCCGGGTGGGTCCGCAACCTGGCCGACCCCTCCGGCAGCGGATGCGGCACGGCCGGCCTCATCCCCACCACTCAGACCACCGTGGGCGGCTTGGCCGCGTGGGTCGGCGGCCCCGGCACGAACACCGTGCGCGACTGCACCGTCACCCTCCGCCCCACCGCCCGTCTGTCCAACGCGTCCGGCACGAACGATGCCGTGGCCGGGTGCGTGGGCCACTTCAACAACGCCAGCGACACCACGGTGGAGAATCTCCGCGTTTCCTGGCAGGGCGCCTCCATCACGAGTCAAGAGTCGCGCCTGTGGGCGAACTCGCCCTGGATCACCTCCTTCAACACGAATGACCCCGGCTCCACGGGCACCAAGTCCCTCTCCGGCTCCGTCTCCGTGCCGCGCGACCAAGAAAAGGCCTTCCGCGAGGCTTGGCCGAGCTACTGGCTGGAACACCTCGCGCCGCTGTGGTTCCCCGGCTATCGCTTCCGCCTCCGGTGATTTTCCACGAAAACACGAAGGAGCGCAAGGGCCTGGGCACTTCACCGTTCGGCCCTTCGGGCCTCTCTACCGTGTCCATCCCTTGCGCTTCTGTATCTCTTGATTAAGCCGCTCCTTGGCACGTCGCAGACGTGCCGGGGGTGCAGGGAGAACTTCTCCCTGCCGGGGCGTGGGGCAGCGCCCCACACCCCTCCAATCAGCTAATCAGCCAATCAGCTAATCAGCCAATTCCCTTTGTGTCCTTTGTGGTTCCCTTGTGCACTTTGTGGTAAAGATATTCTGGCAGTCCTGCCGGCGGTAGCCGGCCAAAAATCTGCTCTAATCTGCGAAATCTGCGGTTCCCTTCACACTGGCAGTCCTTTCCGTTCTCCGTTTTCCGTTCTCTGGGGCGGCACCGCCGCCCCTTCCAATCAGCTAATCAGCCAATCAGCTTTGGTATAATGCGCGCATGATTGAGTTTCGTGACGTCAGCGTGAGGTATGGGCCGGAGGCACTCTTTGAGCATGCCTCCTTCAAGATTAATGCGGGGGAGCGCGTGGGCATCGTCGGGCCGAACGGCTCGGGGAAATCCACCCTCTTCAAACTCATCCTCGGCGACATGACCCCCGACACGGGCGAAGTGCTCCACGAGGGCAGCCCGCGCATCGGCTTCGTGCGCCAGCACCTCCAGCCCGCCACCCCCGAGCAGACCCTCCTGCAATATTGCCTGGACGGCATTCCGGGCTTCGAGCAGACCGAGCGCGACATCGCCCGTCTGGAAGAGGCCCTCGCCACCGAACGCGACCTCGCGGCCAAAGACCGCCTCCTGCGCGAACTGGGCGAGGCGCACACGCGCTTTGAGCAGATGGGCGGCTACTCCCTCGAGGCCCGCGTGAAGGAATCCCTCGGCGGTCTAGGCTACGCCACGGAAGACTTTGACCGCCCCTTCGCGGCCTTCTCCGGCGGCTGGCGTATGCGCGCCGAACTCTCCCGCGTGCTCGCCTCCAAACCCGAGCTCCTCCTCCTCGACGAACCCTCCAACTACCTCGACCTCCCCGCCGTGGAATGGCTCCAGCGCTTCCTGCGCGGCTTCGAAGGCACCCTCGCCCTCATCTCGCACGACCGCTACCTGCTGCGTGCCATCACCAAAATCACCCTCGAGGTCGATGGCGGCACCGTCACCCGCTACAACGGCCCGCTGGACTACTACCTCACCGAGCGCGAGACGCGTTACCAACAGCTCCTCGCGGCCAAGGCCAACCAAGACCGCAAACGCGAGCAGCTCGAGCGCTTCATCGAGCGCTTCCGCGCCAAAGCCACCAAGGCCGCCCAGGCGCAATCCCGCGAGAAACAGCTCGAGAAGCTCGAGGAGATTAAGCTCCCCGCCCGCAGCCGCACCGCCGGCGCCCTCCGTCTGCCCAAGGCCCCCCACGCCGGTGCCGAGATCGTCCGCCTCGAGGGCGCCGCCTACACCTACCCCGGCGGCACGCACCCCATCTTCAGCGGCCTGGACCTCCGCGTGATGAACGGCGACAAAATCGCCATCGTCGGCTACAACGGCATGGGCAAGACCACCCTCCTGCGCGTCCTCGCCGGCGTCCGCCAGCCCACCGAGGGCAAGGCCGTCTTCGGCTACCACGTCGTCCCCGGCTACCAGAGCCAAGACCTCGCCGAGACCATGGACCCCGACTCCACCGTCTTCGCCGTCGCCAAGGCCGCCGCCGGCGCCCTCCCCGAAAAGGAACTCCGCAACCGCCTCGGCGGCTTCGGCTTCGACGCCGACGACTGCGCCAAGCCCGTCAAGGTCCTCTCCGGCGGCGAGAAAATCCGCCTCGCCTTCCTCCGCCTCTTCCTCAACCCGCCCAACTTCCTCCTGCTCGACGAGCCCACCACCCACCTCGACCTCGAAGGCCGCCAGCGCCTCCAGCAAGCCGTGCAGGACTACGACGGCACCGTCGTCCTCGTCTCGCACGACGTCGAGTTCGTCCGCGGCACCGCCCAGAACATCCTCGAGATCACCCGCCGCGGCATCCGCCGCTTCCACGGCGGCTACGACTACTACCAGGAAAAGCTCGCCGCCGAGGCCCCCCACCCCGAAGACGCCCCCCAGAAGCCCCAAGAGGCCAAAGTCACCTCCAAAGACCTCCGCCGCCAACGCGCCCAAGAGCGTGCCGCCAAGGCCCCCGAGATCAAGCGCCTCAAGCGCCGCGTCGCCGAAGCCGAGGCCGACATCGCCCGTCTCGAGGCCGAACAGGCCGAGCTCACCGCCGCCCTCGGCGACGGCTCCCTTGATGCCCAAGGCCTCGCCGAAGCCGGCAAGCGCCTCCGCGCCATCCAGTTCGACCTCGGCAAACGTTCCCTCGACTGGGAAGAAGCCGCCACCGCCCTCGAAGCATTGGAGGGGTGCTGACGCACCCCTCCAAGAGAACAGAAAACAGAGCGTGCAGGCGCGAAGCGCCAAACCTTCCACGGCCACAGAGAACAGAACGCGCGACAAGCGCGCGACGGGCGAGGCCGTTGACGGAGCAGGTTGGTCGCCTTGTCCTGTATCTCCTGAACCTCCTGTATCTCCTGTGCTCGTGTGTGCGGCTCTTTGTGTGTCTTTGTGGTTCTTCGTGCGTCTTCGTGTCAGCCCCGCAGGGCGAACCTTCCACATTCTCCCACCGCTTCGCCCGTCGCCCCGCAGGGGCGTTCTGTTCTCCGTTCTCCGTTTTCCGTTCTCCAGGGGCGGCGGTTCCGCCGCCCCTTATGCTATACTGAGGCCATGAAGGCTTATCTCATCAATCTGGGGCGATCGCCGGAGCGCTTGGCCGCGGCGGATGCGGCGCTCCGTACGGCGGGGGTGGCCTATGAACGCGTGGAGGGCGTGGATGGGCGCGCGCTCGACGCACAGGCCTTGCGGGCGGCGGCGAATCGGGTGCGTTTCCGCTTGATTTATGGCGCGTGGCCGAGCCCGGGGGCCATTGGGTGCGCGCTGTCGCACCAGGCGGTCTACCGGCGGATGCTCGCAGAGGACGTGCCCCTGGCCTTGGTCTTTGAGGACGATATCGCCATCCCCGACCCGGAGGCCTTCCGGCGGACGGTGGAGGCCATCGCGCAAGACAACGACCCCGCGGTGCCGACAGCGTGGCGTCTGGAGCAACGTCCGACAGATCCTCCCGTGGCGGGGGCGGGCTTTTGGCCCGCGAAACCGGGTGTCTGCGGGACGTGCGCCTACGCGGTGAACTTGGCCGGGGCGCGACTCTTGGCGCGGCTGAACCGGGCGCCGATTGTGGCCTTGGCGGACGATTGGCCGCGTTTTGGGCGGCTGGGTCTGCGGGCGCTGACGGTTTGGCCGGCACCCTGCCGGGAGAGCGGGGCCGATTCCACCATCGGCAAAGGGGCGCGCCAGCGTCCGTCGTGGCGGGTGGCCCTCTGGCGCCTCATCCGCGCCCTGGGTCGCGCCATCGATGCCCTCCTCATCCCCCTCACCGGTCGCTGAGGCACCATCAAAAGACGCCTTCGATACCCCTCCAAAACGGACCCCAGAAGGGGGCCTTTTGAGACCCTATAGTGGTCCGAGGTCAACCACTATAGGGGTCGGGGTCGAGACCCTATAGTGGTCCGACCCGAAACCCTTAAGGGTCCAGAAAGGGGTGTCTAGCGCCGCCCCGGAGAACGGAAAACGGAAAACAGAAAACAGAACGCGCGGCAAACGCGCGACGGGTGGGGGCCGTCCTAAAGGTCCCATCGTGGTGCGTGAAGGAAAATGGGGGACTACAAAAAAGCCCTGGCCTTGCGGTCGGGGCTTTTTTATGCCAAGATGGCTCTTAGGCCACGCGGCGGCGGAGCGCCACACCGGCCACGCCCAGCGCCAACAGCGCCAGCGCCGTCGGCTCAGGGATGGTGGTGGTCTCGTACGTGCCCACAAGGCCGAAAGCAGCTTGCCAGTTAGCGCTAATTGCCGTGGAGACTCCGGTCATGTCACTGCTCGTCTGGAAGAGCGCGAACGCCGACTGGTCATCAAAGGTCACCGTGTAGGTTTCGCCCGTCTTGAGGGTGAAGTTCACCGTCGCGGTCTGGATGGTCGGACTCTGATTGTTCCCGGTACCCGCCGTGTAGATGGGACCTTCACCGGTTGTGAACGCGCCGACATCGGCCACCTGGTTACCTTCGCTGTCCGTGATGGTCAGACCCGTGATGGTGGTAGGACCTCCGCTCTGGTTGTTAATACCGGAGACCAACTGGGTGATGGTGACGGACTCAACGCCAGTGATTTCAGGCACGGTAAAGGTAAACGCGCGTGCGGCATCACCCTTAACCGTCCAACGATCACCTTGCGTAATCGTCTTGTTGTCGTAGTTGTGCCACGACCAATCCACCGTCATCGCCTGGGCGGTGCCGAGGAGGAGTGCGGCGAAGGCCGCAGTGAGGAGTGTACGTTTCATTGTGGAGGGGGTCCTCCTATCGCCCGAGGGTTGCGGCGGTGGGCATGGGGCGAAAAGACGTGCCCGTCGTCGTTGTCTCGTACGTGGTCGTAGGATACCTGCCCAATGACACCGACACGGGCACGCGATAGCGCGTGCACGCGCTTGGACAATTGGGCGAAAGTTCCTACGTTTCGTACGATGTCCTTTGTGCGTTTGCACAAACCGTTGCGTTGGCTTACCCAACGCGTGACAATAGAATAGCAACAGATGGCATTGGTGCGCAAGTCTTTTTTGCGAGGAGCGAGATTCCTTTTGCTATACTATGGGCTAGGAGCAACGCCATGGAAGAAGAGAAGATCGCGCAAGGGACCTATGACTTCCGCAATATGCGGAAGGATGGCTATCGCTATGTGGACAAAACCGCATTGCTCTATCCGCTCGTCACGCGTGGGATGGACTCCTTCTTCTTCATCTCTCGTCCGCGGCGCTTCGGTAAGTCTCTCATGCTGTCCACCTTGGAGTGTCTCTTCCGCGGCGAGCGCGAACTCTTCAAGGGCCTCGCCATTGACCAGATGGACTACGACTGGGAATCTTATCCCATCCTGCAATTTTCTTTCGCTGGCATCAAATCCAAAACGATTGAGGCTTTTGAGGAGGACTTCAAGACGTGCCTTGAGGATGCCTTCACGGCCGCGAAAGCTCCTTGGAACCCAGACATCTCCCCGGGCGCGAACTTCCGTCGGGCCATTAGGGCCCTTGTAAAGGACACCGGCAAACCCGTGGTCATTCTCATTGACGAGTACGACGCGCCGGTGGGTCACGCGCTGGCCGACATCAAGCTTGCCTCTGCCATCCGGCAAGAACTGTCGGACTTCTACATCCAAATCAAGAACAATGTCGGTGCCATCCGCTTCATGATGATGACGGGCGTCACGCGCTTCACTCAGCTCTCCGTCTTCTCGGCCCTCAACAACCTCACCGACCTGACGATGGATAGCCGCTATGCCACGCTCCTTGGTTACACCGATGAGGAATTGGAGGCCAACTTCAGCAAGACGTTGCACCGCCATGCCGAGGTCATGGGCCTTTCTTACGAGGACTACCGCGAAAAGCTCCGCTGGTGGTACAACGGCTACCGTTTCGCCCGTTGGAATACGACCAAAGTCTACAATCCCTACGCCATCGGCCAAACCCTTGGCGCCTGCGAGCCCGAGTTCATCGGCACATGGATTGCCACCGGCCAGACCTCCGCCGTCATCAACTACTTCACGAACAATCAACTCGTCGAGCAAGACTATGAGAACGTTGAGGATATCTCCGAGGAGGATTTGAACGTTTGTGGGCTGGAGAACATCCGTCCCATCGCTATGCTCTACCAAGGCGGCTACCTCACTATCAAAGATTGCCAAGACGGCGTCTTCACCCTCGGCATTCCGGACGAGGAGGTTCGCCGCGCCCTCAACTCCCAGCTCGTTCAGAAATTCGCCGAGAAAAATGGTGACCAGTACCGCAACGCTACTTGCCGTGCCTTGAAGCAAGCCGACTTCGCCACCTTCTTTGGCAACCTCTCCGACCTCTACGCACATCTCACTTACGGCCCCAAAGAAGAACGCGTGCAGGAATTCTCCTTCCAGCGCATTCTCTACGTCCTGCTGACCTCCAGCGGCTTTTTCCGTGTGACCGCCGAGGACCGCCAGTCCCACGGCCGCGCGGACCTCGTTGCCGAGACCCCCGAACGCGTCTTTGTCTTCGAGTTGAAGGTTGACGGTACGCCCCAGGAGGCCCTTGCTCAAATCAAGGAAAAGGGTTACGCCGAGCCTTATCGCCACAGTGACAAGGAGGTCCATCTTATTGGTCTCTCCTTCGACGGCGAAACCCGCCGCCTCACCGGCACCGCCTCCGAACCCCTCGCGTAGTTTCCACGAAGACACGGGCGCTCCGCCGGAGCGCCCGGCTGATTAGCTGATTGGCTGGATTCGCTGATTGGAAAGCAAAGCGTGACCGTTCAACGCGTTACGACTCTCTATTGTGCCCAACCCTTGCGTCTTTGTCGTTTCCTAGGGTGCACGCTCGCAGTGTGAAGACGATGGGCGAGAGCGAAGTACCAAATGACAGGTCTGGAGGATGGCGTATGGAGATGGGGATGAATGGGTTGTTGGGGATTTAGGGGAGACAAATGACAGGTCTTTGGCAAAGGTGCGTGGTGCAGTCATGAAGCAACCACGCCTGATCTTTGACAGCTGAATAACTGTATTTGTATCGAATGATTGACCATGGGGAGCCAATCTTACAGTGGCCTTATTTATATAAGGTACAGTTGGTACTCTGTTGGTCGACGAGAAAACTTCCCCGGACAGTATTGGTTCTCCGGGGCCGCTTGCGCCCCCTTTCAGGGATTTGGTAGACTAGAGACCATTGAAGGGGAATGCGCGCCGGACGACCCGGGGCGGCCATTCCTGTCCCACAGTGACCGAAAGGAGCGACTCGTGGACGAGCAATTTGAGAAGCCCTATCCGTCGATTGAGGCGGACGCCTGCAAGAGTTGTGGGCGGTGCGCGGCGGCGTGCCCGAAGGGGTGCCTGGCGATTTCTGAGACTTATAACCGCTACGGCGTGAAGGCGGTGGCGTATAAGGGGTCAGGGTGCATCGGGTGCGGCATTTGCTTCTACAATTGCCCGGAGCCTTACGCAATCCGTATTGTGCGGAAGGGGGGTGCGCAATGACGAAGTTTGTGAAAGGCAACGAGGCGGTGGTGATCGGCGCGCTCTATGCGGGCGCGGAGGGTTATTTTGGCTATCCAATCACGCCGGCGAGCGAGGTGGCGCACAAGGCCGCGGAGTATTTCCCCGCCACGGGGCGCGTCTTTGTGCAGGGTGAGAGCGAGGACGCGGTGGCGTATATGCTCTACGGCGCGGCGGCGGCGGGGTGCCGGGCGCTGACGGCGACCTCGGGCCCGGGCTTCTCGCTGATGCAGGAGGCCATCTCCTACATGGCGGCGACGGATATCCCGACGGTGATTGTGGACGTGATGCGCGCGGGCCCCGGCCTGGGCAACGTCTATCCCGAGCAGGCGGACTACGGCCAGGTGGTGCACGGCGGCGGCCATGGATCCTACCGTTGCATTGTGCTGGCGCCGGGCAGCGTGCAGGAAATGTGCGACCTGACGATGTTGGCTTTCGAGAAGGCCTTTGAGTACCGTACGCCGGCGATTGTGCTGGCGGATGGGCAACTGGGCCAGATGATGGAGCCGTTGCACCTGCCGAAGGAGGAGGCCAAGCCGGTGGACACCTCGGCCTGGGCCACGCAGGGCACCGCCGAGACGCGGCGTAACCTGCTCACCTCCATCTACTTGGACGCGCCGGCGCAGGAGGCGATGAACGTCCACCTGCAGGAGAAATACGCCAAGATGGACCGCGAGTTCCAGTGCGCCGAGCTCTACCGGTGCGATGACGCCGAGGCGGTGTTGCTGGCCTTCGGGTCGAGCGCGCGGACGGCGCGGAGCGCGGTGGACACGCTGCGCGAGCAGGGGGTGAAGGCGGGGCTCTTCCGGCCCATCACGCTGTCGCCCTTCCCGATCGACGCGCTGTTGCCGTTGGCCGACAAGAAGTTGTGGACGGTGGAGATGAGCGCGGGACAGTTCCGCGACGATGCCGTGCTCCATCTGGCGAAGGCCGGCAAGCTGGCCAAGGTGGGCCTCATCAACCGCATGGGCGGCATGCTCATCCCCGTGGCCGACATCGTGCGCACGGTGAAGGAGGCGATGTGATGGACAACGTGCTTGAGACCAAAGGAATGTTCCCAGTCTTCCGCCGCTCCGGCTCGGAGACGCGGGCGACCCACTACTGCGCCGGGTGCGGCCACGGCATCGTGCACAAACTGTTGTCCGAGGCCTACACCGAGCTGGGCCTGCAGGATCGCACGGTCATCGTGAACCCCATCGGCTGCGCCGTCTTCGGCTACTACTATTGGGACGTGGGCGGCGTGAGCGCGGGCCACGGTCAGGCGCCCAGCATGGCCACCGCTATCAGCCGCCTGCGCGACAAGGCGATCGTCATCTCCTACCAGGGCGACGGCGACCTGGCGGCCATCGGCCTGGGCCACACCCTGCAGGCGGCGGCCCGCGGCGAGCACATGGCCGTCTTCTTCGTCAACAACTCCATCTACGGCATGACCGGCGGCCAGATGGCCCCCACCACCCTCATCGGCCAGAAGACCACCACCTCGCCCCTCGGCCGCAACCCCGCGACCGACGGCATGCCCCTGCACCTCTGCGAGCTCGTCAACGCCCTGCGCCTGCCCGTCTACATCGAGCGCGTCTCCGTGGCCGACACGCCGCGCATCATGCAGGCCCGCAAGGCCATCCGCCACGCCCTCGAAATCCAGCGCGACCGCAAGGGCTACGCCTTCGTCGAGATCCTCTCGCCCTGCCCCACCAGCGTGGGCCTCAAACCACTTGACGCCGCCAAGTTCGTCATCGAGCAGATGGAGAAGGAGTATCCCCTCGGCTGTCTGCGCGACCGCACCGCCGAGGCGCCCGTCCGCCCCGAGCCCAAACCGTGGGTCAAGCTCGCAGACTTTTTCGGCGACGATGGCCGCGAAGAGCCCCACCCCGAGGCCTCCGAGGTCAAGGAACGCCACTTCAAGTTCACCGGCTTCGGCGGCCAGGGCATCCTCTCCCTCGGCCTCGTGGTGGCCGACGCCGCGCGCGCCCTCGGCCTCCAGACCACCTGGCTCCCCAGCTACGGCCCCGAGCAACGCGGCGGCGACGCCCAGTGCACCGTCGTCACCTCCACCCACCTCATCGGAGCCCCCGCCGTGGAGCACCCCGAGCTCTTGGTGGTGATGAACCAGGCCGCCTGCGGCAAGCACCTGCACACCGTCCGCCCCGGCGGCTTGGCCCTCATCGACGCCACCGTGCGCGTCGACCCCGCCGAGATCCCCGAAGGCGTCCGCGTCGTCCAGATCCCGGCCATCGACATCGCGACCGCCGCCGGCGTCCCCAAGGCCGCCAACGTCGCCATGCTCGGCGGCCTCATCGCCCTCGACGCCCTGGGCATCCCCCAGCAGCTCCTCATCGAGGCCCTCGAGCGCTCCTTCGCCAAGAAGCCCGCCCTCATCCCCGCCAACAAGACCGTCCTCCAAAACGCCATCGAGCACTGCCGCCACCACGGCCTCACCGGCGAACTGCCCTGACCGAAAGGAGTCCCCCATGCTGAACATCGTCCAAGACATCGACAACCGCATCGCCATCCGCCGCGCCCTCATCTCCGTCTCCGACAAGACCGGGCTCGACACCTTCATCCCCGCCCTCCTCGAGTCGTGCCCCGAGCTCGTCATCCTCTCGACCGGCGGTACCTACGCCGCCATCAAGGCCCTCCTCAAGCCCGGCCAGGAAGACCGCCTCCAGGCCGTCTCCGACTACACCGGCCAGCCCGAAATGCAGGGCGGCCTTGTCAAGACCCTCGACTTCAAAATCTACATGGGCCTCCTCTCCGAGACCTACAACGACGCCCACCAGGCCGACATGCGCCGCCTCGACGCCGACCCCATCGACCTCGTCGTCGTCAACCTCTACCCCTTCAAGAACACCGTCGCCGTCCCCGGCGTCACCCCCGAGCAGGCCCGCACCAACATCGACATCGGCGGCCCCTGCATGGTCCGCGCCTCCGCCAAAAACTACCTCCGCGTCGCCTCCGTCACCGACCCCGCCGACTACCCCCGCCTCGCCAAGGAGCTCGCCGAGCACAACGGCACCCTCGGCCTCGACACCCGCTTCTACCTCATGAAGAAGGCCTTCGCACACACCGCCGACTACGACACCGCCATCGCCTCCTTCTTCGCCAAGACCGCCCCCGAGGCCGTCAACGCCACCTACCGCCTCCACTAAAGGGAGGCGCCCCGGTGCACCCTTCGCCCCGCCCCGCGCGGGGCGAAATCGTTTAAGCAAGGAGACCGCCATGCGCTACACAGAGAAGGACTTTCTGGAGACGGCCGGGCCGAAGGAGCTAGACGAAATCGCCCGCGCCCGGGAGCTGACCCGCGCCTACGCCGCCACGGACTACCGCGACACCGCGGGCCGCCGCGCACTCCTCGAGGAACTCTTCGGCGCCATCGGCGAGAACGCGGTCGTCGGCGCCGGTAGCGTCGTGACCAAGGACGTTCCCCCAACACCGTCGTCGCCGGCAACCCCGCCCGCATCATCCGGACCTTCGAGCCATGATTGACCTGCACACACACTCCACCGCCAGCGACGGTAGCCTGTCGCCGCGCGAACTTGCCCGCGCCGGCAAGGCCGCCGGGCTCGACGTCATGGCCCTCACCGACCACGACTGCGCCAAAGGCGTGGAC
This sequence comes from uncultured Kiritimatiellota bacterium, assembly GCA_944389945.1. Lineage (GTDB taxonomy): Bacteria > Verrucomicrobiota > Kiritimatiellia > RFP12 > DVOR01 > Spyradenecus. Next base: position 18,381 of record CALXOF010000018.1, read on the forward strand.
GACTTCCTGGATGAATGCGCCGCCATCGGCCTCACCGGCGTGCCCGGCATCGAACTCTCCGCCGAGGTCCCGAGCGGCCAGCTCCACCTCGTCGGCCTCGCTTTCGACCCGCACGACCCCGCCCTCACCGCCAAGTTCGCAGCCCTCCTCGATGGCCGCGCCGCCCGCAATCGCGCCATCCTCCAGGCCTTCCAAGACAACGCCATTCCCCTCTCGTGGGACGAGGTCCGCGCCTTCGCCGGCGATGAACTCGTCAGCCGCGTCCACTTCGCCCAAGCCCTCGTCGCCAAAGGCCTCGCCGCCAACGTAAAGGACGCCTTCGCCCGTTTCCTCGGCAAAGGCGCCCTCTGCTACCGCGACCGCTTCCGCTATTCCCCCGCCGACTGCATCGCCATGGTCCACGCCGCCGGCGGCGTCGCCGTCATGGCCCATCCCCTCAGCCTCGAGCCCGACCTCACCGCCCTCGAGCCCGACCTCACCGCCCTCGAGCCCAAGATTGCCGCCCTTCGCGACCTCGGCCTCGACGCCATGGAGTGCTTCTACTCCACCTACGACGTCGAAACCACCGTCGCCCTCCTGCGCATCGCCAAACGCCTCGGCCTCGTCCCCTCCGTCGCCAGCGACTTCCACGGCGCCCCCAAGCCCGACATCTTCCTCGGCCGCCTCCCCGTCTCCCCCGACACCGAATCTCGCCTCCGCACCCTCCTCCGCCTCTGACGGCAGGAGAGTCCGAAGACTAGCCACGCTCTACGCCAATCAGTTATCCTTTTTCACAGGGATATCGGGAGAGCGGACGGAGGGATTGAGGAGGGTGAAGGTGAGGCTTTCGCCGGGGGCGAGGGTGCAATTGAGGTCTTTGGCGCCTTCGAGGGCGTAGATGGGGGTGTGTTTCTCGATTTTGCGAGGGGAGATGAGCCAGCCGGAGGCAGGGACATCGGGGGCTGCCTTGAAGCAAACTTCGAGGGGCATCATGGGCGGGATGCCCTCGGTGAAGCGGAGTTTGACCACGGTATCACCCTCTTTTTTGGGCTTGATGGGCAGGCTGGCGAAGGGTTTGCCGCCGCCAAGGGGGCGCAGGATGGCCTCGGCACCGGGGGCGGCAAGCGCGAGCCGGACGGGGACCTCCACGGGATGGTCGAGGGCCAGGCTCATGGTGGGGAGCGGCTGGACCAGGAGGTCGCCCTCGAGATGCCAAGGTTGGGCCATCAGAATAAGGCGATAGGTGAAGCCGGGCTCCTTGGCGCGGATGAATGCGTAGCGCGTGTGGTCGACGATGAGATTGCTGAAACCTTGCTTGGGGTCGCAGGTGACGGGTTCTTCCCATTCCGGGGCCACCGCGGCGAGCTCCTCGGGTTGCTCCTTGCGGGACGAGGGAAGGTGGGCGTAGGCAAGGAAGCGCTTGAGGGCGATGGGCTTGTCGGAGACATTCGTGAGGCGGAAGGTCGAGGAGTCGTCCCGATGGAAATAGCCCTCTTCGTCGCGGCGTTGGGCGGAGCGCACAAGGACCTCGCCGGCAAGGCCGACCTCTCGCGTGGCCGTGCAGTCCATCCGAACGGTAGTGACGAAACGCCCCTCGGCATTTTTCCCGTGGCGCTGTTCCTCGCCGCCCCTCTCGGGCTGAACGAAGGAGACAATGGTGCCATCGGCCAACTCCACGTGAGCAACAGAGGGGCACCCCAGGCAACCAAGGGCAAGCGTAACACATACGGCGAAAGCAGGATGTATCCTCATGGCAGCGTTCCTTTCACCTTTATTCTATCACACTCAAGAAGATGCCGTTTTGCCAAGAGAAGGTCTCCACGAATACACGAGGGAACGCAAGGGCCACACAGGATGAAACCGCCGATTACACGGATTAGGAGCCGGCTGCCGCCGGCAGGACGACGTAGTAAAATCTCTAGGACGGCGGCTTCGCCGCTCCGCACAACGACCTCACCCGTCGCCCCACAGGGGCGTTTCCAATCAGCTAATCAGCGGAGCGCGTTAGCGCCCCAAGACGTCTTGTTTGTGGGGGGCGGCGGGGAGGTCGGCGACGAGGCGGGGGCAGGCGAGGCCGCCGAGGTTGGAGAGGAGGCTTTCGCGGAGGGCGGGGGCGGCGGCGGGGTCGGTGCGGAAGTGGCCGATGCCGGCGATGGGGTCGCAGAGGAAGATGTAGTAGGGGCGGACGCGAGCGCGCTGGAGTTTGGCGCAGAGCTCAGCCATGACGGCGGGGTCGTCGTTGATGCCTTTGAGGAGGACGCTTTGGTTGGAGACGGGGATGCCGTGGTCGACGAGGCGGGCGCAGGCGGCGATGGACTGTGAGGTGAGCTCGCGGGGGTGGTTGAATTGGGTCTGGACCCAGAGACATTTGGAGCGGGCCAGGCGGCGGACGAGGGGGAGGGTCCAGCGCATGGGGAGGGTGACGGGGGTGCGGGTGCAGAGGCGGATGGCGTCGAGCTGGGGGAGGTCGGCGAGGGCGTCGACCCAGGCGAGGAGGGCGTCGTCGGGCAGGAGGAGGGGGTCGCCGCCGGAGAGGAGGACTTCGCGGACTTTGGGGCGGGCCTTGAGTGCGGCGAGAAGGTCGGGGAGGGAGGCGGCATGGGCGCGGCCGAGAAGCCCGCGGCGGGTGCAGTGGCGGCAGTTGGCGGCGCAGGTGAGGTTGACCTGGGCGAGGATGCGGTCGGGGAAACGTTGCTTGATGCCGGGCGCGATGGCGGCGGGGCCATCTTCGCCGAAGGGGTCGGGGCCGAAGCCGTCGGGGAGAAGCTCGCTGGGGTCGGGGAGGAATTGGCGGGCGATGGGGTCATCGGGGTCGGAGAGATCGGCGAGGGAGGCGTAGTAGGGGGTGACGAGGCAGGGCCAGGCGGGGAGTTCGTCGCGGCCGAGGTCGCGCGCGGTGAGACGGTGGCGGAGCTGCCAGCGCCAGTCGGCGCGGCGGGGGTCGGGGGGGAGGTCAGCGGTTGATGGCATAGGAGAGGAAGGCGTCGAAATCGGGGATGGAGCAGGCGACGGCGCCGGTCTTGGCGGCTTTGCCGCGGAAGTCGTTGTCGTTGGTGACGACGACCATGGGGATGCCATCGCGGCGGAAGTAGTCGAGCTCGTGAAGGATGAAGTTGTCGGCGCGGTGTTCGCCGGTGCCGCCGGAGAAGCGGATGGAGAGGTTGTCGGTCTTGGTGTAGTCGCCGGAGACTTCGCCGTCCCAGACGAGCATGCCGACGACGAGCGGAAGGTCGGCGAGGAGGGTGGCGAGGTCGTCTTCCAAACGTTTGCGGGCGAGCTCGTGGTTGCCGGGGACGCCGCGGGGGACGCGGTAGCGGCCGATGCCGTTGAGGATGTTGTGGCCGTCGAAGAAGAGGTAGGCGCGAGCGGTGCCGCGGAGAGCGGCGGCGAGGGCGGGGTTGCGGCGGGCGATGGTGGTGGAGATGTCGCTAGGGGCGGCCTCGGGGGAGGCGTCCTTGTCTGGGGCCTCGATGCCCCAGAGGGCCTGACGGCGAGCGAGGTCGCGCAGGAGGGCGTCGCGCTCGGAACGGTCGATGAGATGGAAGCGCAGGACCAGACGCAGAAGATGCTCCAGGTCGGGCTGCTGACGTTCGCGGGAGGCGTGGATGGCGGAGCGGAGCTGCGCGGCCACCAGGCTAGTGGGGGGCTCAGCGCCCTCGGCGCGAAGACTCTGCCGCAGGGCCTCGCGTTCGGCGACCAACTGTTCACGGATGTCCACCAGGGCCGGCAAGCGAACCTGCGCGAAGGCAAGCGTGTCATCCACGCGGCGGAGCATGGCCTGCACGGCGTCCAGGCGCTCCAGAATCGTGGCACGGCGGGCGGAGGCGCGGTCGTGGCGAGCCTGATCGGCGAGGGCCTGCTCGGCACGCTCCAAGAGCGGGGCGGCAGTGTCCGCCTGGGCGGCGGCCTCGACCTTGAGGCAAGGCGCAAGCCAACCGTGGAAGGCCTGGGGCAGACGGCGGGCGACCTCGCGGTCCACCAACACCGCACGCTCTTCCTCGGCCTTGCGGAGCTTGGCCTCGAGTTCCTCCACCTTGCGGGAGAGCTCGGCGAGGTTAAAGTCCGCCGTGGCACGGTCGGCCTTGGCCTGAATCGCGGCCTTGTCTTGGGCGGCCTTGGCCTCGGTGCGCGACTGCTTGTGTGCGGCGCGCTCCTCCTTGAGCTCCTGACGCAGACGGGCGATTTCGCCGCGCTGCCCGGCGGAGGAGTCGCCCGCCCCGATGCAGAGTCCGAGTTTTTCCTTGAGCGTGGCCTCGGCCTCCTCGGGCGAAGGCAGGGGCGTGGGCTCGGCCAGCCAGGCTTCGGCAACCTGACGGACCCCATCGCGCGCGTCCTGCAACGCGGCCAAGGCGACCTCCCCGCGGCCGAGACGAGCCATCAGCGCGGGGCCGTTTTTGGTGATGGCATCCGGCGTGAGGGCGCGCAGGAGGGCGGCGGGGGCGGAGCAACGCTCCAGACACTCGGCCAAGGCCTTGTTGTAGGTCTTGAGGCGCGCACCATAATGCGTGGAAAGCGCGGCGCGGACGACCCGTTCCTCGGGATTCTTACGAAAGCCGGCGCCCAGCGCCTTGGAGGCCGCGGCAAAGTCAGCCAGCGCCGGACCGCGGAGCGCCTTCAGGAAGGCTTCGAAGGCCTCGCGCAAATCGTGCTCGGAAAGGATGACGGGTGCGGGGTCGCTCATAAGGGCCTCCGAAGAAAGATGACAAGGCCCAGCGCGGAGAGAAGGCAGAGGGCGCCGCCGGCGAGCAGGAAGGGCCGCGCGTGGCTCTCGTGGCGCAGATAGGTCTGGCGCTCCACGCGGGTGGTTTCGAGGGCGGAGATTTCGTCGAGGGCCGCGTGCAGGGCGTCGGGCGAACGGACGTTGGCGTAACGGCCGCCGGTGGTTTCGGCGATGGCGCGGAGGGTCGCCTCGTCCAGCTCCATGCCCACGGTGAAGACCCGCTCGCGGCCAAAGACGTCCCGCCTGCGGACGGGGACGGGCCCGTTGGAGCCCACGCCGATGGTGTAGACGCGCACGCCCTGCGCTTTCGCGGCCTCGGCGGCCTGGGTGGGGGAGACGGCGCCCACGTTGTTCACGCCGTCGGAAAGGAGGATGACAATCTTGGTCGTGGGCTCGGCATCCTTCAGGCGGAGCAGGGCCACGGAAAGCCCGTCGCCGATGGCGGTGAGCGCCTCATCCTCCGTCTCGCGCGGAATCTCAAGCCCGCTCAAGACATGCAGGAGCGCGCCATGGTCGGCTGTCAACGGCGCGCGCACGGAGGCATAGCCGCCAAAGGCCACCAATCCAATCAAATCATCCGGGCGCGCCTCCACAAAGTTGCGAAAGTGCTCCTTGACCACATCTAGCCGCGTCTTGTCCAGCCGCCCTTCGCTTAGGTCTAGCCCCTCCATCGAGCCAGAGACGTCCACCGCCATCATGACGGCGAGCGCGTCCGCCGTGCGGGTCTGCCGCCCCAGCGTGGTGCGCGGCCCGGCGGCCCCCACAATGAGCGCCGCAGTCCCCAGTAGGAAGACGAAAGGCAACACCGCGCAGAGCCATTGCCGCCACGTGGGCCGCTCCCCCGCGAACCGCGCCGAAGCCCCCGCAAAGGGTGCCCCCCGCGTCCGCGCCCGGCGAAGCATCCGCCACGCCGCCGCGAGCCACGGCAGGAAGAGCAAGAAGGCCCACGGACAGGCAAAGCCCAACTCACGCCCCCTTGGGCGCGGCAGACAGGGCGGCCATTCCCTGACGCATCGCCGTGGCCGACGTCACCTGGAAGCACGAGAGGCCGAACTCCGGCATAATCGCCAACAAGTGGTCGAAGATGTCGCTCTGAATCGACTCATAGCGCTCCCACGCCGTGTCGTTCGTGAAGCAATAGATTTCCAACGGCAACCCGCGGTCGGTCGGGTCCATCTGGCGCACAATCAACGTCATCTTCTGGTGAATCTTCGCGTTTGCACGCAGATAGGCCACGCAGTAGGCCCGGAAGGTCCCGATGTTGGTGAGCTTGCGGGCGTTCGCCACGGAGACCTTGGAGGAGGGATGTTCCGAGTTGTAGGCGCGCACCTCGCGGATTCGATCGGCCAGATAGTCCCGCAACAGGTCAATCTCCGACCACCGCTTGACCATTGCCTCATCGGCGAAACGGATGGAATCGACGTCAATCAGAATGGCACGCTTGATACGCCGCCCGCCGCTCTCGCTCATGCCCCGCCAGTTGGTGAAGGGCTTGGAAATCAGGTCATAGGCCGGGATGGTGGTAATCGTGTTGTCCCAGTTGCGCACCCGCACCGTCGTCAACGCAATGTCGATCACCTCACCATCGGCGTTCGCCCCCGGCACCACAATCCAATCGCCGATATGGATCATCCCATTGCCCGAGAGCGTCACCCCTGCCGTCAGCCCCAGAATCGAATCCTTGAAGACCAACATCAGCACCGCGGAGAGCGCCGTCATGCCCGAGAGGATATACGTCGGGTCGCGTCCCGAGAGCGTCGCCACCACCGCCACCGCCGCAAAGAGGTAGCCCAGCAGCTTCAGCACCTGGAAGATACCCTTCTGTGGCGACGCGCTCACCCCGCGCCGCCAGTTCCCCACCATATACGTCACATTCATCACCGACGCAAAGACATTCGCGCAGATGAAGTAGAAGTACGCCTTATTCAGCACCAGCAACCCCGTCCGCAACGGCCGGTCCTCCGGGAACAACGTCCCCACCAGCACCCCCATCACGATCAACGGCACCACCTGCAGCGCCCGCGGGATCAGCTTCGAGTTCAGCACAATCGCCCAAACCCCTGCCAGCCGCCCCCCGCGCAACAACCACCGCCGCGTCAGCTTATAGACAAGCTTCACAACCGCATAGGACGCCCACGTCCCTGCGAAAACCAAAGCCACACGCACCAACGCTTGCAACAGCGGGGACTCAATCCCGCTCACCGCGTCACGCACCGAATACAACGCATCAAGAATAACATGCCACATAATGCTATCAGTATACCACAAAGGGACGCTAGCGCGCCCCAGAGAACAGTGAACAGAAAACAGTGCGTGCAGGCCCAAAGGGCCAAACCTTCCACGGCTATCAGCTAATCAGCCCTCAGCGGGGCGGCAACACCGCCCCGCTGAGGGGGCTTTCTGAGACCCTATAGTGGTCCGAGGTCAACCACTATAGTGGTCGAGGGTGAGACCCTATAGTGGTCCGACCCGAAACCCTTAAGGGTCCAGAAAGACCCCTCCCGGGACGCTTCTCCCACCATCTTCCCTTGGACATTCCACTAAATAAGGCTTGCCCCCACCAGTTTTATGTTATTGTATTGGCGTTCTTAAGAAAAAGGAGTCTTTCATGAACAAAATGCTTGTCGCCCTCTTCGTCGGAGTGGGTCTTGTCTCGGCCGTCCACGCCACCGCCTATGATTGGGATGCGTCCGGCACGGAAACGCTCACGGGCAACGTCGGCGCGGCGTCTAAGGCCTACACCGTCGCAACCTCGACCGTCCCGGTGCAAGTCGGGGACATTAAGTACGTCACGTTTATCCATGGCGGTCAAGACGCGATGTTCACCCATCCTTTCCACCAGGTTAAGCTCACAGTCAACAATGATGGCTCTGCCAACTGGGAATGGACGATTCAGAATTACGAGAAGTCGAATGGGGAAGATTTCCCCTCGATGGATTCTAAGGTATTCACGGGGACAACGCAGTTGGCCGCCGACGCTGAGGCGATTGTCGGCCTTACCGTCGTGCTCAATGTAAACGGCGGCGTCGATCTCACCATCAGCCTCAATGGGACTGCATTGAAAACCTTCCAACTCCCTTCCACAATGACAGACACCGTCTTTGGCGAGTCTGCCAAGCTGGATATAGTCACGAGCACCTATGTAAATGGCGACAAAGACGAGATTGCTGACAATTCCTCCGTCTACTTCCTCGATGGCGAGGCGCTTACGCCGGAAGATATCGTCGCCAGCGTGGAGCAGGCGCAGTCGATTCCCGAGCCGACCGCCCTGGCCCTCTTGGCCCTCGGCGTGGCCGGCCTGGCCCTCCGTCGCAAGGTCGCCTAAGCGCGTCCCCAAGCCACAAAAAAGCCCCCGAGACATTCGGGGGCTTTCTTGTTTGCCTCTAGGTTTCGCAGTAGGACCAATAGAACATATAGGACCAATAGGACGAGGCGGCGTGGCCGCTCTGCACAACGGCTCTGCCGGTCGCGCGCTTGCCGCGCGCTCCGTTCTCCGTTCTCCGTTCTCTGTTTTCCCGGGGCGACTGCCCCGGGAAAACTTGACAGTCCTACCCATGAAGGGCTATCATGGAGTCATGCTCGGGTGGGCGGTCCGCCCAGGCATGCCTATTCGTAGGAGTGATTTGATTCATGAAACGCCAGATGTTTGCCCAGACCAGACGGTTTGCCCATGCCCTCTCCAAGGTGCTTCTCGCCGCCCTCCTCTGTTTCGCCGCGCCCCTCCTTGCCGGGACGTGGGTCGACCCCGACACCCGGATTCCCTGGCGCTATTCGGAGACCCCTGACGGCGTCTCGATTAGCCCCGCCGCCCAACTCTCCGGCCAGGTGACCATCCCCGCAGTCGTCAATGGCCGCCGCGTGACGGCAGTTGACTCGCTTGCGTTCCGCGAGTTCACCGACCTAACCTCGGTCATCATCCCCGACGGCGTGACGGAAATCAAGGGCGATGCCTTTGAGGGGTGCACCGGCCTCACCTCCGTCACCCTCCCCGACAGCCTGGAGACCATCTGGCTCCGCGCCTTTTCCGGGTGCTCGGCCTTGACCTCCATCGACCTCCCCGATGGCCTGACGACGATTATGTCCGAGGCCTTTGCCGGATGCACCAGCCTGGACGCCGTGACAATTCCCGCCAGTGTGGAGATGATTCATAGCCAAGCCTTTACCGCATGCGGCGCAGTCTTTGTCGAGAGCGGAAACTCCGAGTATCGCTCAACGATTGAGGGCGCCCTCTTGTCCGCCGATGGGCGACGCTTGTTCCACGTGCCGGCCTCCCTCCCGCTCTACACCATCCCCGACGGCGTGACGACCATCGAATGGAGCGCCTTCCAGGGGTGCACACGCTTGCTCGCTGTGGTCATCCCGGACACCGTCACGAGCATCGAAATTGACGCCTTCGCCGGGTGTACCAACCTGACCTTGGTGACCATCCCCGCCAGCGTGACCTCCATCGGCTCCGGCGCCTTTAGCGGTTGCAGCAAAGTCTCTGTCGCAAAGGGCAACACCACCTTTATGTCAACGCTCGAAGGTGTCTTGATTGACACGAAGAACCAGAAGATACTCCATGCGCCGCCCTCGATTACCGCCTACTACATCCCCAACGGCATCAAGGCAATCGAAACGGCGGCCTTCGCCGGATGCTCCCGCCTGACCTTCCTCACCATCCCCAACAGCGTGACGGAAATCGGCTTCTTCGCCTTCACAGATTGCACCAGCCTCACCTCCGTCACCCTCCCCGCCAGCGTGCAGAAAATGGGCGAGAGCCTCTTTGCCGGATGCACGCGCCTCACCTCTGTCAAGCTCCCGCCCAACACGCGGGAAATCGTGCCGGGCCTCTTCTCCGGTTGCACCGCCCTCACCTCGGTCACTCTCCCCGACTCCGTGACGGCTATCGGCGGCTCCGCCTTCGAGGGTTGCTCCAGCCTCACCGCCATCACCATCCCGGACTCCGTGACGGAAATCGGCTGGGATGCCTTTAAGGGTTGCACCGCGCTGACCGCCATTACCCTTCCTGCCGACGTGACCTCCATCGGCTGGTCTCTCTTTGAAGGCTGCACCAGTCTGCGCACGGTCACCCTTTCCCCCGACACGGAGTCCATCGGCACCTTCGCCTTCCGGGGCTGCACCAGCCTCGCCTCCATCAACATCCCAGATTCCGTGAGCATCATCAACGGGAGCGCCTTCGAGGATTGCATCAGCCTCACCGCCATCAACATCCCCGCCGGCGTGAAGGACATCAGAGCCCAAACCTTCTCCAATTGCAGGAGCCTGGCCTCCGTCACCCTCCCTGCCGGCCTGACAACAATCGGCGACACCGCCTTCTTTGGTTGCTCCGCCCTAAAGACCCTAACCCTTCCCGCCAGCGTGAAGGTCGTCGGTTGGAGCGCCCTCTCCGGGTGCGGCGCGGTGGCCGTCGAAGAGGGCAACACGGCCTTCCGGTCAACCCCCGAAGGCGCCCTCTTGTCCGCCGATGGGCGCCAACTGATCCACGTGCCCAACACGCTCTCCTCCTACACCATCCCCGCCTGCGTCACGACCATCGAGTCCGGAGCCTTCTTCTGTTGTGACAAGCTGACCGCCGTCACCATCCCAAGCTCCGTGACCGCAATCAAGCCCGGCACCTTCGGCCAATGCTCCAGCCTGACCGACATCACCATCCCAGACTCCGTGACGTCCATCGGCAATGCCGCCTTCATCAACTGCGGAAGCCTGGCCTCAATCACCATTCCCGCCAGCGTGCGGAGAATCGAGGATGGCGCGTTTGCCCACTGCCTCGCCCTGCGCCAGGCCACAATCCTCAATCGCGCGTGCAACATCCATCCCCAAGCCTTCGAAGGCAGCCCCACCGAAATCACCCTTGGCCCCACCCTCTGAAGCACACCGATGGCGTTACAGTACACTCGGCACGGCAAGGAACCGCAGATTTCGCAGATTCTGGCAGATTTTGGGCGTGCTGGCGCACGCCTTTTAATTGGATAACAGCTTGCCGGTCGCCCGCTTGCGGGCGCTCCTAAATCTCCTGCTACCTCTCCTGCCGCATCGCCCCACCAATCCGCTCATCAGCCGGACGCTCCGACGGAGCGCCCGTGTCTTCGTGAAGATTAAGTAAGCGTTTCGACCACGGTGTCGGAGAGGGAGTGGTTCGCGGACTTGAAGTTGAGTCCGATGAGGTGGATAGGCTTACCCAGGGCGCGATAGGGCTCGGCGTAGCCGCGCTCTTTGATTTGCGCGAGGGCTTCTTGGGCTGTGCCATCGACCTTGAGTTCAAAGATGAAGACGCGTTCGTCGCTTTCAACCACGATGTCGGCGCGACCTTGGGCTTGGCGATCCTCGGCGGTGACGTGGAAGGGTTGCCAAGAGGCAAGCAACACGTAGAGGATACGTTGATAACCGGCCTCTGGCACGCGGTCCTCGGTCGAGCCGTAGGGCAGATGGGCGAAAAGGGCGCGCACCTGGGCGAAGAAGGCCTCGAAGTCGGTCTCCAACAGGCTGAAGCATGCGGCATCACGAAACGTCTCGCCGCCCTCTTCCTTGGCGGCATATTGCGCGAGAAGAGAGTTGAGGTCGAGGCGCACCTCTTCGTTGGGGATGCCCAAAGTAAAGAGGGAGCTCTTGAAGTCCTTGATGGTGAGGTAACCGCTTTGATAAAACATCGAGACCGGCTGGATGGCTTTTAGGTTACAGACATCGAGGGCACTCTCCGAGACGCCGCGAACATTCTCGTAGTCGCGGCCATCGATGTCGCCCATGGTGAGGTAGTTGATCAGCACGGAGGGACGGCCGGTCTTCGACCACGTGGGCGCAAAGGTCTTCCGTTTTGAGCCGAGAGTCTTGGCAATGGAGACGGGGTTGTAGACACGCGTCTCACAATCCGGAGAGAAACGGTAACCGTTGTACCATCGACGGAGTTCGGCACGGTAGTCCTCATAGGGAAGGCCCATCACCTCAGCGTGCTCACGCATATCCTCATCGAAGTTGGCGTCCAGCTCCTCCTCGGTGTAACCCAGAAGCGTGGCGTAGCGCGACTCCATCGTCAGGTCGTTGAGGTTGTTGAGCGCCGAGAAGACGGAGAGTTGCGTAAAGCGCGTCACGCCCGTCATCATCATCAAACGAATGTTCGAGATGTTGTTCTTGATTTCACCATAGAAGGTCGAAAGTGTCGCGCGGATGGCCGTGGCCTTCGCGGGGTCGTTCAACGCGGCACCGACCGGCGCGTCGTATTCGTCGATGAGGACGACCACCGGCTTCCCCCACTCGCGGGCAAGGGCCTTGATGGCACGAGAGAAATTGTCATTCGGGGCAAGTGCCGGATTATAGACGGCATTGGCCGCCTCAAACACTTCTTGGACGCGTGCCACAAAGCCGGCTTTGAATGCCTCGAGCGTCTCGATTTCCATCGTGGCGAAATTGAAGTGCAGGATGGGATACTCGGCCCAGTCATAATCCAGCTTGTCGATGGCGAGGCCCTTGAAGAGATCGCGCCGGCCACGGAAAATATTCTCCAAAGTCGAGAGCATGAGCGACTTGCCGAAACGCCTAGGACGGGAAATGAAGTAGAAGGCGTCGCCATCACGCGTGACAAGGGGATAAAGCAAGTCCGTCTTGTCCACATAACGATAGCCCTTCTCCCGCATAATCCGGAAGTCATAGACACTCTGTGCAATCATCTGTCCCATGGATCGCTCCTTTGCCGTCAGTATAGCAAAAAGGGGCGCTAGCGCGCCCCGAAGAACAGGAGGGGCGGCGGCGCCGCCCCAGAGAACAGAGAACGGAACGTGTAGGCCCGAAGGGACAAACCTTCCACGGCCACAGAAAACAGAGCGCGCGGCAAGCGCGCGACGGAGAAGGCACGGGCGTGGGGCAACGCCCCACCAAGATTCTAATCAGCCAATCAGCCAATCAGCCGGGCGGCAACGCCGCCCCCTGTCCTACCGCGTCGCCTATGGGCGCTTCCCTCGAAACACTAGAAACGCAAGGGATGGGCACGGTAGAGAGGCCCGCAGGGCCGAACGGTGAAGTGCCCATCCCTTGCGTTTCTGTGGCTTTCGTGAAATGTGCACCGAGTCAGCGTAGTAGGACCAATAGGACGTATAGGACCAATAGGACGGGGCGGTGAGCCGCCCTTTTTACACAGCGCCTCACCCGTCGCCCCGCAGGGGCGTCCGTTCTCCGTTTTCCGTTCTCCGTTCTCCCTTTTAGAACGCGGAGGCCTCACAGTTCTGCCTACAGCCCTTTATACACCGCACCCTGCACAGGGGCGACGGGGTCTTTGTAGCCTTCTTCACGGAGGATTTGGCACATGGCGGTGACCTTGTCGTCTTCGCCGTGGACGGCGAAGGCTTTGGTGATGGTGCCTTTGGCGTTGACGGCGCGGACCCAGTCGCGGAGGGCGGTGCGGTCGGCGTGAGCGGAGAGGGCGTTGATGGTGTGGACGCGGGCGCGGAGCTCGAAGGTGTCGCCCAGGATTTTGAGCGGGGTTTGGTGTTCAACGATGCGGCGGCCCAACGTGCCTTCGGCCTGGTAGCCGACGATGAGGATGATGTTGCGGGGGTCTTCGACGCCGTTTTGGAGGTGGTGAAGGATGCGGCCGCCTTCGCACATGCCGCTGGCGGCGATGATGACCATGGGGCCTTCGGCGTGGTTGAGGGCCTTGGATTGGTCGGCGGTCTCGAGGAATTGGAGGCCGGGCATCTTGAAGAGCTCGATGCCTTGGCGGAGGAGGTCGCTGGCGGCCTGGCCGTAGCAATCGGTGTGGCGGGCGTAGATTTTGGTGGCCTTGAGGGAGAGGGGGGAATCGACGTAGATGGGCACCTGCGGGATCTTCTTGTCGCGGATGAGGCCGTTGAGGAAGAAGAGAATCTGCTGGGTGCGGCCGACGCTGAAGGCGGGGATGATGAGCTTGGCGCGCTGCTGGACGATGTCGTCGATGTAGTCGCGGAGGCGGCCGGAGACGTTGGCGCGCGGGGGGTGGTCGCGGTCGGCGTAGGTGGATTCCACCAGGAGGGTGTGCACGCCGATGGGCGGGTCGGGCGGCGGGAGGATGGGCGCGCCGGGCTGGCCGACGTCGCCGGAGAAGAGCAACCGCCGGTAGGTGCCGTTGGGCTGGCGGGCGATGAGCTCGACGTGGGCGGAGCCGAGGATGTGGCCGGCGTTGTGGAAGACGGCCCCCACCCCATTGCCCAGGTCGATGGCGCGTTTGTAGGGCCAACCTTGCATGAGCGAGAGGGTCTGCTCCACGTCCGGCTCTTCGTAGAGCGGCTCGAAGGGGGTGCGGCCCTCGGCGATGCGGCGGCGGTTGACGATCTCGACGTCGTGCTTGGTGATGAAGGCGCAGTCGCGGAGCATGGGGTCGCAAAGGTCGCGCGTGGCCTCGGTGGTGTGGATGGGGCCGCGCCACCCCGCCCGGATGAGCGAGGGGAGGTTGCCGCTGTGGTCGATATGCGCGTGGGAGAGCAACACGCAATCGACGGTCTTGGGGTCGACCATTAGTTTGCGGTTGCGCTCGAAGGCCTCCTTGCGGTGCCCCTGATAGAGGCCGCAATCGAGTAAGATCCGCAGACCATTGACATCAACGATGTGCATGGAGCCCGTGGTGGTGCGGGCGGCCCCTTGGAAGGTGACGGTGAACATGGCGGCTGTCTCCTTTCTTGGAGACAGTTTCGCACACCCGGGCCGGGAAGTCAAGCGGCTGTTTCCCACGAAGACACAAAAGGACGCAAGGGCCTGGGCACTTCACCGTTCGGCCCTACGGGCCTCACTACCGTGCCCATCCCTTGCGTTCTTGTCGTTTCCTGGAAACCCCTCGCGTCTTTGCGGTTCACTGCACGGCGTCAGGGTAAAAAAAGAAGCCCGGTGGGCTTCGCAAGAGAGGCATGAAGTGGTGGCAAGGGTCGGGATCGAACCGACGACACGCGAATTTTCAGTCCGCTGCTCTACCAACTGAGCTACCTCGCCAAATGGCACCCCCAAGGAGAGTCGAACTCCTCTTACAGGCATGAAAAGCCCGTGTCCTAACCGATAGACGATGGGGGCAGGTGCCGCTTGACGACTGGTGGCAAGGGTCGGGATCGAACCGACGACACGCGAATTTTCAGTCCGCTGCTCTACCAACTGAGCTACCTCGCCAGGCAGGTCAAGTGCATATAAGATACCAAAACCCAAATACAGAATGCAAGCAAAATCTTTTTGGCGCCCATTGAAGCGCCAAAAAGATTGCTGATTGGCTGATTCGCTGATTGGAGCGCACCGCAAAGACTGCCAGCGTGATGGAACCGCCGATTTCGCCGATTGGAGCCGATTAGGGGCCGGCTCCCGCCGGCTGACTGCCAGAATGGGAAACGCAGATTGTTCCGTCGCTTCGCTAGGAAGACCTTCGGTGACACAGATTGTTGCAGATTTTGGCGTGCTGGCGCACGCAGGACGCGCAATGGAAGCTTAGAAGTTTGGAGGCTTGGAAGTTTGGACAGGCCTCACGCTGCGCGGCTATTACCGTGCAGGCCCAAAGGGCCAAACCTTCCACGGCTAAGAACACGAAGAACCACAAAGGGACACAAAGGAAAAGCGATGCAAGAGGCGGGCCGTGCGTGCGCACAAGGCGCACGTCCGGCCCGGGGGCCTGTGGGAGCATGGCGGGCTTCGCACGCCACGCTTTGGGAATTGGGAATCTTGCGGCGTCAGCCGCCGTCCTAGTTGTCCTATAGGTCCTATAGGTCCTACCGCAGAGTTTGAGTGTTTTTCCCAGGAAAGTCACCGGAAACGCAAGGGATGGGCACGGCAGAGGGCCGAAGGGCCGAACGGTCGCGTTTTATTTTTCCAATCAGCCAATCAGCCAATCAGCCGGGCGCTCCGGCGGAGCGCCCGTGTCTTCGTGGAAACAATCAGGCCTCGGGGGCGGGGGTGACATCCGGGGCGGGCGCGGGGGCAGGCTCCGGCGTCGGTTCGGGCGTGGCCGGGATGGAGGCCTCGTCAGGCGCGGCGGGTGCGGCATCCGGCGGAGGGAGGTCCGGACGTTGCCCACCGGGACGCGGACGACGGACGCGCCGGGGCGGCGGAGGTTCTTTGCCGGCCTCGATGTCCGCGGCCATCTGCTCCAATTGGGCGGCACGGGCACGGAGGCGCGCGGCGCGTTGGGCGGGGGTCAGCGGTTGAGGCATGGCCTGGCCATCTTTCACGGGACGGGGCCGTCCACGCCAGTGACGGGGCTCGGGGTGGTGACGCGGCGGCATGGGTCGGGCCACGCACGCGCCATCGGGGCAATCGACCGGCACGGCGCGGCAGTTCCGCCCGGGGCACTCGGCCGGCACGGCGTTGCACCCGCGCACAGGACAGGGTTGGGCCACGCATCCGCCATCTGGGCAGTCGGTGGGACAGACTGCCGGTGCGGCGGGTTGTGCCTCTTGGGCAAAGGCCGGCACGGCGGCAAACAAGAGGGTCGCAAGGAGGAGGGATGTTCTCATGGCGGTATTCCTTTCTGTAAACCTAAGATAACACACCGCCACCCCAAAAACAAGAGACTCAGAGAACAGAAAACGGAGAACAGAAAACAGAATGCAGGAGGGGCGGCAGGGCCGCCCCAGAGAACAGAGAACAGTGAACAGAGAACAGAGAACAGAAGCGCCCCTGCGGGGCGACAGGTGAAGCGCCACGTAAAAGACCAAGCCTCCAAACCTCTAAACTTCCAAACTTCTAGTAGGACTGCCAGAATGGGAAACCGCAGATTTCACAGATTTTGAGCAGATTAAGGGCATGCTAGCGCACACTGGACAAGGGGCGCTACGCGCCCCAGAGAACAGAAAACAGTGAACAGAACGCGCGGCAAGCGCGCGACGGGTGGAGCTGCCGAGGTGTGGGGCGGAGCCCCGCCCGATCAAACCAAGCTTCCAAGCCTCTAAACTTCCTAGCTTCCCGCGCGTCAGCGCCCCTACCTTATTATATAGTACCTTCTGGAGGCCAAAAAAGGGTCTTTGGAGAGACGCTAAAGGGGGCTTTCTGAGACCCTATAAGGGTCCGAGGTCGACCACTATAGGGGTCGATGGTGAGACCCTATAGGGGTCGAGGTCGAAACCCTTAGTGGTCCGAGGCCGACCCTTATAGGGTCTCTCTGAGGGGCGGCTGAGCCGCTCTTTTGAGGCGCTCAGGAGATGCAGGAAATGCAGGAGATACAGGAGATACAGGAGCGCCCCTACGGGGCGACGGACGAAACTACTGTCCTAGAAGTCTACGTCGCCTTGGGCACGTCGCAGACGTGCCGGGGGTGCAGGGAGAACTTCTCCCTGCCGGGGTGTGGGGCGGAGCCCCACCAAGAGAACCAAGCTTCCAAGCCTCCAAACTTCCAAGCTTCCATTGTGCGTCCAGCGTGCGCTAGCACGCCCTTAATCTGCTCAAAATCTGCGCAATCTGCGGTTCCCCACGCTGGCAGTCCTGCCGGCGGTAGCCGGCCCCTAATCGGCACCTATCGGCGAAATCGGCGGTTCCATCACACTGGCAGTCTTTGCGGAAAGGGTCGCTTGACAGAGGCCTTAGGGAAGGGGTATCCTAAAGTTGTACTTAGGAACCAACCCCATCCGCAGGAGTCGCTATGTTGCACCATCTGCTTAACCAGGCCCAAAGCCTTCTCCGCACCCTCTCCAAGGCCCTCCCCTCCACCTTTGTCCTCTTCTCCGCTCCCCTTTTCGCCTGGAAGTATTGGGTTGATCCAGTCTCCCGAATTCGATGGGAGTATTCTATCGACAATTCTAATAACGTTGTGATTAACGGTTCTTCTAACGTCTCCGGTAATCTCTGTATTCCCTCTACAATCAAAGGCCATCGCGTGACGAGAATCGGAGCTAACGCGTTTGAAGATTGCACCAGACTGACCTCGGTGACAATCCCAGACGGCGTAACGACAATTGGAGGAAGAGCGTTTTTTAATTGTACGGGGTTGACCTCTGTAACGATTCCGGACGGCGTAACGACAATTGGAGGAGGAGCGTTTCACAGTACCAGCCTGACTTCGGTGATCATCCCGAATAGCGTGACGACAATTGGAAGAGACGCGTTTGCGAGTTCAGACCTGACCTCGGTGACCATTCCGGACAGCGTGACGTATATTGGGGAGTTTGCATTTTGGAATTGCACAAACCTGACTTCTGTTACCATTCCAGACAGCGTGACGACAATTGAAGGTTGCGCGTTTCAGGGTTCAGCACTAATCTCGGTGACAATTCCAGACAGTGTAACGGCAATCGAGGAGTACGTATTTTCCGATTGCACTAGGTTGGTATCGGTGACAATCCCGGACAGCGTGAAGACAATCGAGGGCGGGGCGTTTTCCGGTTGTACGAGTCTGACCTCAGTAACCATCCCGGACAGCGTGACGAAAATCGAGTATTTCGCGTTTCGTGATTGTTCCAATTTGAAACGTGTTTATATTCTCAACAGCGAATGTGACATTCATGAAGAGGCCTTTTTGCGGTGTCCCGTAGAGATAATCTTTGGACCGCCCCCAAAAAGCATCAGTTACTAATAAATCACCTTCCACGAAAACCTCGTCGACTAATCACTAACCGCGGCGCGGTAGGACGAATAGGACCTATAGGACGACTAGGACGGCGGCTTCGCCGGTCGCCCCATAGGGGCGTGAAACTTCCAAGCTTCCAAGGCGCGTCCTGCCGGCGGTAGCCGGCCCCTAATCGGCACCAATCGGCGGAATCGGCGGTTTCTTTGCGGCGTTTTGCGGTGGTTTCCAATCAGCCAATCAGCCAATCAGCACACAAAAAGGGCCCCGGGGTCGGGGCCCTTTTTGTGTGACGTGTTGCCGGAGGCGGCTTAGCCTTCGAAGCCGTGGAGGGCGAGGAAGTCGGTGCGGTAGCCGGCGATGTCGGTGGTGGCCTCGACGTTGTCGGGGGTGAGGGCGGCCATGAGGGCGTCGACCTCGGCCTGGATCTCGGGGCGCATTTCCCAGTCGTCGATGCGGATGCGGCCGGCTTCATCGACGGGCATCTGGCCATCGGGGGCGTAGAGGCGCTCGCGGAGGAGACGGTCGATCTGGTCGAGGCAGTCTTCGTGGAGGCCATGGGCCTTCATCACCTTGAAGAGGCAGGAGATGTAAGGAGGCATGGCGGGGATGACTGCGGAGGCGCGGGTGACGAGGGCCTTGTTGACGGAGACGACGCCGATGCCGTTGAGGGGCTTGAGGGCCTCGGTGATGGTCTTGGCGGCGGCTTCAAGGTTCTCTTTGGCGCGGCCGAGGGTGCCGGAGCGGTAGATGTCCTGGGTGCACTTGGGCCCGATGTAGGAGTAAGCAACGGTCTTGCAGCCGGGGGCGAGGAGGCCGCGGTCGCGGAGGAAGTCCATCCAGATGACCCAGTCTTCGCCGCCCATGACCTTGACGGTGGCCTCGATTTCTTCGGGGGTGGCGGGCTCGACGGTGACCTCTTTCATCTCGCAGGTCATGATGTCGAGGGTGCGGGCGGTGTGGGGGGCACCGATGGGCTTGATGGCGCTCTTGTAGAGGATGCCGGTCTTGGGGTCGGTGCGCATGGGGGAGGCGAGGGAGTAGACGACCAGGTCGAAGGGGGCGAAGCCGTTGTCCTTGGCGAGCTGGGCGACGGTCTCGCGGGTGGCGTCTGCGAAGGCGTCGGCGGAGAGGGTGACGGCCTTGAGGCCTTCGGCCTTGGCGGCTTCGTCGAAGGCTTCGTTGTTGTACCAGCCGGGGGATCCGGCCTTGCGGTCGGTGGGGGCGCGCTCGAAGGAGACGCCGAGGGTGTCGGCCTTGGGGCCGCCGAAGGCGACGGCGATGCGGCTGGCGAGGCCGTAGCCACCGGAGCAGCCGAGGACGAGGACGCTCTTGGGGCCGTTCTGGATGGGGGCTTTGGCCTTTTCGCGGGCGATGTCGCGGGCGACGAAGCGCTTGCAACCTTCGCCGTCGACGTTGAGGCAGAGGCCTCCGCGGACTTTGGGTTTCTCGGACATGGTGTCAGCTCCTTGTCATTGTGCGGTGACGGCGGATTCCGGGACGACGAGGCAGAACCATTGGGCCTCGACGGCGGTGAGGGGGCGGCCGTTCTTGTCGGTCTTGCCGACGAGGATGCCGCGGCCTTTCTGCTCGAGGCGGCGGCCGGTGGCCTTGAGGGTCTCGATCTCGTAGCGGACGGTGTCGCCGGGGAGGACTTGGTTGACGAAGCGGACTTCCATCAGCTTGGCGAAGAGGAAGAGCTTCTTCTCGTCGTTGGGGGTGGCGAGGCGATAGCCCGCGCCGCCGCACTGGGCCATGGATTCCACCAAGATGACGCCGGGGCACACGGGGTGGCCGGGGAAGTGGCCCTTGAAGAAGTAACGGTCCGGGCCGTAGTCCACTTCGGCGACGATGCGCTCGGGCGAGCACTCGAGGATGCGGTCGCAGAAGAGGAAGGGATCGCGGTGCGGGAGGACGGTCTTGATGGTTTCCTGGTCGTACATCGCTTCTCCTTTATGCGTAGCGGCGGAGGATGAGGGAGGAGTTGTGGCCGCCAAAGCCCAGGGTGTTGGACATGGCGATGTCGAGCGGGGCTTCGATGCCGACGTTGGGGACGCAGTCGAGGTCGCACTCGGGGTCGGGGGTGTGGTAGTTGATGGTCGGCGGGTAGAAGTTGTCGCCGATGGCCAGGAGGCAGGTCATGGCCTCGAGGGCGCCGGTGGCGCCGAGGAGGTGGCCGGTCATGGACTTGGTGGAGGACATCTTGAGCTTGTAGGCGTGCTCGCCGAAGACGGCCTTGGCGGCCTTGGTCTCCATGGGGTCGTTGAGGCCGGTGGAGGTGCCGTGGGCGTTGATGTACTGGACGTCTTCGGGCTTAATGCCGGCGTCAGCGATGGCCATCTTTTCGGCGTGGATGATGCCGCTGGCCTCGGGATCGGGGGCGACGATGTGGTGGGCGTCGCCACCGGCGCCGTAACCGGCGATCTCGCCGTAAATCTTGGCGCCGCGGGCCTTGGCGTGCTCCTCGGACTCAATGACGAGGATGGCGGCGCCTTCGGACATGATGAAGCCGTCGCGATCCTTGTCGAAGGGGCGGCAGGCCTGGAGGGGGTCGGGGTTGGTGGAGAGGGCGTGCATGGCCTGGAAGCCGCCGATGCAGTATTCCTCGATGGTGCTCTCGGCGCCGCCGGTAATCATGACATCGGCACGGCCGGAGCGGACCATGTCGAGGGCCACGCCGATGGCGTCGGTGGAGGCGGAGCAAGCGGTGGAGACGGTGAGGACGGGGCCTTTGGCCTTGAGGGCGATGGAGACGTTGCCGGGGCCTTCGTTGGCGATGAGCATGGGGATGGTCATCGGGGAGAGGCGGCGGGGGCCCTTCTCGAAGAGGGTCTTGTAGCTGGGGCCGTCAACTTCCTTGCCGCCGATGCCAACGCCGAGGATGCAGCCGACACGCTCGGGGTCGACGCCCTTGGGGAGCTCGGTGCCGACGGTCTGCCAGGGGTTGTCAACGCCCTCGGGGAGGGTGGCGTAGCCGGCGTCGACCCAGGCCTGCTTGGCGGCGGCGACGGCGTACTGGGCGAAGCGGGCGATGCGCTTGGCCTCCTTGGGGTCGATGTACTGGCCGACGTCGAAGTCGCGGACCTCGCCGGCGACCTTGACGTTGAGGCGGGAAGTGTCGAAGCGCTCGATGGTCTTGATGCCGCAACGGCCGGCACGGATGCCTTCCCAGTAGGTCTTCACATCATTGCCCAGGGGGGTGATGCAGCCCAAACCGGTGACGACGACTTTCTTCTTGTCCATGGCGTGTTCCTTTCAGAGTGTTACTTGGTCCATTCCACGGTGATGCCACCGTAGACGAGGCCCGCACCAAAGGCGGCGAAGACCAGGCGGTCGCCGCGCTTGATGAGGCCATCGCGCTTCATCTCGTCCAGCGCGATGGGGATGGAGGCGCTGGAGGTGTTGGCGAAGCGGTCGATGTTGACGTAAAACTTCTCGTGGGGCACGGCGATGCGCTTGACCGCCGCGTCGATGATGCGGGTGTTGGCCTGGTGGGGGACGATCCAGGCGATGTCCTTCTCGGTCCAGCCGTAGTGCTCAAGGGTCTGCGCGATGATCTCGCAGAAGGAGCGGACGGCGAAGTTGAAGACGGCGCGGCCGTCCATCTTGAGGTCGCCGGGGGCGTTGCGGGCGGTCTCGTCGGTGCGGACGCCGCCCTCGCGGTGGATGGCCAGCGCGCCCGTGCCGTCGGCGCCGAGCAGGTGGAAGCCCAGGCCGCCGGGCTCATCGGTGTTCTTCAGCACCACGGCGCCCGCACCGTCGCCGAAGAGGCAACAGGTGTTGCGGTCGGACCAATTGATGGTGCGGCTCATGATTTCGGTGGAGACCACGAGGATGGGGCGGGGGTCCACCTGCATCATGCCGCGGGCCACGACCAGGCCGTAGACAAAGCCGGGGCAGGCGGCGCTGAGGTCAAAGGCCGCGGCGTGCTTCGCGCCCAGCATGCCCTGGATTTCGCAAGCGACGGAGGGATAGATCGCGTAGTCGGGCGTGGTGGTGGTGACGATGATGGTGCCGAGCTCCTCGGGGGCGATGCCGGCATCCTCAAGGGCGCGGCGGGCGGCCTGGCAACCGAGGGTCGCGGCATTCTCGTCCGGCCCCACCACGTGGCGCTGGCGGATGCCGGTGTGCGAGACGATCCACTCGTCGCTCGTGTCCACCATCTTGGCCATGTCGTCATTCGTTAGAATGCGTTCGGGCACGGCCGAGCCTGTTCCTGCGATGTGCGTAAACACGTTCCTAGCTCCTTAACGTAAAACAAATCTTCCTATAGTATTGCACAATTCCCCCCGCTCTGCAACCAGGGGCGCGTGGGGCGGCTGGCGGGAAAGTTGGTGGCCAAATCGAAAAGTAATTGCACGGGGGTAGTCTTGGGGATGTCGCGATAATGTTTCCTAAGAGGGGGGGAGCGATTAGGTGTCCTAAAGAGGGATGCGCGATTAAGTGTCTGGATAGATTGGGGACAATAGGAGATGATAGAGGGGCTCCCCCCTCCCCGGGGAGGGGGGATGCGCGATTACCTGTCGGAAACAGGCTCGCTTCATCTCCCGGGATTCAGAAAGGAGTCCTACCATGGATCAAGACAAGAAAAAGCCCCATCACCGCCAGTGCACAATTGATGACCGGCTGGTCATTCAGCACCGATTGAACGAGGGTATCTCGTTCAACGCCATCGCGAAGGAGATCGGCAAGCATCGCACCACGGTCTCGTTGGAGGTGCGCCGCAACAGCGTGGCGGTGCAGAAGGGAGCCTTCGGACGGCCGTTCAACGATTGCGCCCATCGCCGCGCCTGCAATCATCGTCAGCTCTGCGAGGACAAGCCGGACTGCCTGCGCAAGTGCTCGATCTGCGCGCTTTGCAACCAGGCCTGCCCGGACTATGAGAAGGAGCGTTGCCCACGCCTCTCCGTGCCTCCCTACGTCTGCAACGGCTGCCCGAAGCAGCAACACTGCACGTTGGAGAAGCACGTTTACGACGCCCGCCAGGCGAACACAATCGCCCACGATTTGCTTGTCACCTCGCGGCAGGGCATCTGCATCACCCCCGAGGAACTGGCGGAAATCGACGACCTGCTCACGAAGCGCGTCAAGCTGGGACAAACCATCAACCACATCTATCAAACCGACCCTGGCTACTTCAACATCTGCCAGGACACGCTGCGCAAGTACATCGCCCTCAAACTCTTCACCTGTCGTAACGGCGACCTCTCCAAGAAGATGCGCATGCGTCCGCGCAACGCCAACCGCCCCCCAAGACGCGTCGAATCCGACTGCATCAAGGGCCGCACCTACATCGATTACCTCGCCTACCGCGAAGCCAACCTCCACCTCCCCATCGCCCAAACCGACACCGTCATCGGCCGTGTTGGCGGCAAAGTCCTCCTCACCATCCTCCTCTTAGACTGTGACCTCCTCATCCCCATTCTCCTCGAACACAAAACCGCCGCCTGCGTCACCGCCGCCTACCAAGACCTCGCCCAACGCCTCCGCGCTCATGGCATCGAACCTCCCCGCCTCCTCGCCATCACCCTTACCGACCGCGGCACCGAATTCAGTGCCCCCACCGCCATCGAAGGCCTCGGCACCCCCGAGAACCCCATCCGCGTCTTCTACTGCGACCCCAACAGCTCCTTCCAAAAAGGCGCCATCGAACGCGCCCACACAGACCTCCGCCGCATCCTCACCTCCGGCAGCTCCTTCGACCATCTCACCCAACATGACATCGATCGCATCGCCTCTCACCACAACAGCTACATCCGCCCCATCCTCGGCAACCGCACCCCCATCGCCGTCGCCCGCGAACGCTACGGCCAAGCCCTCCTCGACGCCCTCAACATCACCGAAATCCCTCCTTGCGACGTCATCCTCACTCCCGCCCTCCTCGCCCCCCGTCAACCCTGACCCCGCCCCCCAACCACTCCCCAAAAGAACAAGAAAGGAGCCCCCCATGACCTAATTTAGGACACCTAAACGCAACAAAACGCCCCCAAAAACGATGTCGCGATTACCTTTCCAAAAGAAAACGGTCCTCGCCACGTCGCGTCCAATCATACCCCTTCACACC
>CALXOF010000019.1 GCA_944389945.1 uncultured Kiritimatiellota bacterium
GGCCTCATCGGCGAGGGTACTGCGGGGTTCGCCCGTGGGAGAGTAGCACGTCGCCGGGACTTTTCCCCAAAGGGCCGCGAGCATCCGCTCGCGGCCCTTCTTTTTTTGTCTGGAAGCTTGGACGTTTAGAGGCTTGGAAGCTTGGAGGAGCCCCAGAGGTTAAAGCCCCGGCAGCCACCTCCGGCGACGGCACAGCCGGAAGCCAAAGACTGCCAGAATGGGAAACTGCAGATGGCGCAGATTTGTTGCAGATTAATGGCGTGCTAGCGCACGCAGGACGCGCAGTGGCGGCTTGGAAGTTCGGAAGCTTGGAGAAGCCCAGGAGGTTAGGCCCCGGGCTGTCGCCTCCGGCGACGGCACAGCCCTAGGGAACCCGCAGATTGCGCAGATAAAGGGCCTTCCTGAGACCCTATAGTGGTCCGAGGTCAACCACTATAGTGGTCGGAGGCGAGACCCTATAGTGGTCCGGGTCGAAACCCTTAAGGGTCCGCGAAAGCCCCTTTTGGGGGACGGGCTGGAGCGCTTTTGATTGACTTTGCTCGCACGTTGAAGGCGGAGAATAGGGGCACTGACACACCCTGGAGAACGGAGAACAAAGAACGGAACACGCGACAAGCGCGATGGAAGTGGTATTTACCCAAATCTTCAAGCTTCCAAACCTTTCCCTAATGAGAGACTGGGAAGTTTGTTAGAATTGATGTATGTTTACTCTTCTGCGTCGTGTATTCTTTCTTATTGTGCTTTCCTTTGCGATGGCGGCTGTTGCGGCCATCCCGGAACGGTGGTTTGCTGACAAGGCCACGTTGGCACCTGGGATTGCGAAGGCGGAGATTTATCACGCGCTTCCCACGGGCCATCGCCCAATCGGCGAACTGCCCGCTGCGCTTGCTTCTGCATTCAAAACTCCGCCAACCGATCTCACCATCTATGTCGGCGAAGCCTATTTTGTCGACCATTGCCTCAATCATCATCCGGATGTGCCGGACGCGGTCTATCGTCGTTTGGATGAAATCCTTGCCGCTCCGGAGGAGGTTATCCTTGATCGCCGCGAGGGGCGCGATGCCATTATCCTTTCTAAGACCATCGACTCCCGCCTCTATCTTCTTGTCCTTCGCCATTATCCCCCGCAGATTGTCTACAAGACACTCTTTCCTGCCGATAAGGAGCGTCCCTATCCCGCACTTCCGTGTTGGAGGGCAACACCATGTCAGCCCACACGACAGACGCCTTGATTGAGCGTGCGGAACGCACAGCTGAGGCCGCGCATGCCTTGCTTCGTGACACGCGTCTGTGCGAACGCTGGGAGGCCCGCGGCGCGGAGGTCCACCTTGTCGGCTCTCTTGCCACGGGTTTGCTCTTGAAGCACCTCGACATCGATCTTCACGTCTACACGCCCACACTCGACCCCGCCGACGGCTTTGCCATTGCCGCCTCGCTCGCGCCGTGTCGTCTGGAGTACCGTGACCTCTCCGACACATCCGAACGTTGCCTGGAATGGCACCTCTGGTTTCGTGACGCCGACGACCGCGAGTGGCAGGTTGATGTCATTCAGATGTCGCATGACTCCCCTTACAAAGGCTACTTTGAGCATCGCGCAGAACGTATCCGCGCCGTTCTCACGCCCGAGACTCGTTGCGCCATCCTTACGCTCAAAGACGCAGTCCCGCCCGACACCCACGTCCCCGGCATTCTTATTTATATGGCCGTCCTTCGTGATGGTATCCGTACGCCAGAGACCTTTCGAGCCTGGCTTCGCGACCACCCGTTCGATGGCATCCTCAATTGGTGCCCGTAGGCTTGACTTGGACTGTGCTTCAGGGTGTATGCTATAGATAAGCAATGGAACAAGAGAAAGGAGTTGCCATGAATGAACTGACTTTGTCCAATGGGGTACGGATGCCGCAGGAAGGCTTTGGCGTCTTTCAGATTCCCGACCACGAAGAGGCCAAACGCGTGGTGCGCGACGCGCTCGCTTGCGGTTACCGTCTGGTGGACACTGCGGCGGCTTACCTCAACGAGCGCGCCGTCGGCGAGGCCATTCGCGAGAGTGAGCTTCCCCGCGAGGAGGTCTTCGTGGAGACCAAGATTTGGGTGCAGGACTATGGCTACGAGCGTACGCTGCGCGCCATCGATGCCGCCCTGGAACGTCTCGGCCTCGACTTCATCGATCTGCTCCTGCTCCATCAGCCCATCGGCGACTGGCCCGGCGCCTGGCGCGCCCTTGAGACTGCCTATCGCGCCGGCAAACTCCGCGCCATCGGCATGGCCAACTGCTATCCGCACGTCCTCGCAGACGTCTGCCTTACCGCCGCCATCCGCCCCATGGTCAACCAGGTCGAAATCCACCCCTTCTTCCAACAGGAACGCAACCTCGCCACCATGCGCGATTACGGCGTTGTTCCCCAAGCCTGGGGACCCTTCGCCGAAGGCGGCCACGGCATCTTCACCCATCCAGTCCTCACCGAGATTGGCCGCGCCCACGGTAAGACCGCCGCCCAAGTCGCCCTCCGCTGGTCCATCCAGCGCGGCGTTTGCGTCCTCCCCAAGAGCGTCCACCGCGAACGCCTCGCCGAGAACCTCGCCATCTGGGACTTCACCCTCTCCGACGAGGAGATGGCCCACATCCGCGCGCTTGACACCGGCCACAGCGACATCGTTGACCACTTCGATCCAGCCTTCGTCAAGATGCTCCACACCCACCGCGTCCATGACTGACCACAACAAAAAAGCCCCGCCACGTGGCGGGGCTTTTTTGTGTCCAGGGGTTAGGCGTTACTTGCCTTTGTTGCGATTCTTCTTGCCGCGCGCGGCCTTTTTCTTTTTGCCTTTTTCCTTGCGCCCGCCTTCTTTGAACGCGACTAGATAGGCGGCCGCCGCCAGACTCCCATCCCTTGCGGCGATTTTCAGCAAGTGCAACCCTTCGTTGGTCAAGCTCTCGCTCTGCGCAGTGTCTTGCTCTGCGAGCTCCACGGCCTGCTCCATATACAATATGCCCAACTCGCATACGGCCTCAGTGCTTCCGAGCATCATCCCCTCTCGTAAGGCATTCACGCCCTCCTGCGGGGTCCCATTGATGCTTCCGTCTTTGAGAGCACGCCAAAGCGCAACGTAGGCATCTGGTTCTTTGTTTGAGATTGCCCTGCGAATCCAGATTTCTCCCATAATCGGATCTACCGGGACTCCATACTCTCCGGTCAACATTACCGATCCCAACACGTATTGCGCTTTGCCGTGACCGGCCTCCGCCGCCGCGTACAAAAGCTTGAGACCTAAATCTTGGTCCTCTGGTTGTCCGTTGGAGTCGTCAAGATACTTAATGCCAAGGAGGAACTGGATTTCCGTCTCATTGGCCTCGGACCTTTCTGATGTCTTTCCGGAGAGGCTATTCTCAGCACTGGAAGGATTACGGTTCTCGTTGCCTTCGTCTTGCATCATACGTCCTTTTGTGATTGCGCTTATGCACCATAAGTGGGGCGTTGTGGGAAAGGGGGAGTTTGGAAGGTTGAAAAGGATTGCCCCATTTCTAGCTTCCAATTTTGTCGCGACGTGCCACCGTGGGATAGAAGCGGATTGGAGCGGGGTTTCTCTCGTGCGCTCCAATCACCTTTTCCATCCAAATCATGTTGTACCAACGGCCAAACTTGCACCCGCACCGATGAAACGTTCCCACCTTCACGAATCCCAGGTGCGCGTGGAAGTCGGCACTGTTCATCGTCAAATACGCATCTTCTTGCTCCGGCACCCCGATGCAGGCGTACATATTGAGTATGCCCATCTGCCGCAGTTTGTCTTCCAGAGCCTCGTAAATCTTACGACCCAGGCCACATTTTCGAGCGACATGGTCGAGATAGATGGTCGTCTCGCAAGACCACCCATAGGCGGCCCTGCCCACAAATGGGCCTGCATAGGCGTATCCCTCAATCTGTCCATCCCGCAGGATGACAAGGTAGGGATAACGGCGCATCGTCTCGCGCATCCGCTCCTGGAATGTCGCAAGCGTGGGCGTTGCGTACTCAAACGAGATGGCTGTGTGACGGACGTAATGGTCGTAAATCTCCAAGAGCCGTCCTGCGTCCTCCAACTTCGCGTCACGAATCTCAATCATCGCGTTTCTCTCTTCCATCGCTATCAAGTATAGCACATCAAGCAACGGGCCTTCAGCGCACTTCACCGTAAGCGGTTTTATCGCGTCAGGCGCATCTCGAAGGCGGGGAGGGCGAGACCAGCGCGGATGGGGCGGACTTCGCGGAGCACGCGGTAGCCGCGGCGCTCGAAGAAGGGGCGCGCGGTAAGCGAGGCGCGTACCTTAATGTCTCCCTCTGCCAATGCTTCCAACGTCGCACATAGCGCCGAGCCGATGCCGCGCCCCTGCGCCTCCGGCGAAATATACAGACAGTCCAGATAGTTGGAGCCCTCTAGGTTCGCGAAACCCAGCACTTCATCCTGTGCGTTGACGGCCACACGCGTCTGGCTTTCCGCAAAGCGTTTTGCCCAGTCCGCCTCGTTCAGCGTCTCGGGTGCCCATGCCGCCCGTTGCTCGGGTGAATAGTCCTTCGCGCAGGTCACGTGCACGGCCTCATGGAAGAGCCGCAACATCCCCTGCAGGAGGCATGTTTCGTTTGGTTGGATGACCCAGAGTTTCTCCGAGGCTTGTGGCGCAAGCGACTTTCGCAGGTAAACCATGTCTCGGAGACGCTGCCCGTCCTCAATGATGGGGTGGTCGTAGTGCGTGATGAAGAAGTTTGGTACCACGTGCGATGGTTCAAAGCCACAGTTGCGATAAAAGGAGAGCGTCCCCGGCGCGTCTCCTGTCCCCACCAACAACGTCCGTTCCCGGCCACAGAACCATCCGGCGAGAAAATCCAGGAGCGCCCTGCCATAACCTTGCCGCCGCCAACGCGGATCTACGGCCAGGTTTTTGACCTCGCAGATGGCCTCTGTCTCCTGCGTGACCAAGGCGATTGCCCGGGTCTCTGCATCTTCCCGCAGGGCGAACAACGCACCGCGCCACAGGTAGCACGTCACTTGGTCCCATTGTTCGTCTCCCATGAGCAGGAGTTCACGGAAATCTGTCTTGGATTCGTCCGCGATACGCTCAATCCATCTCATTCGTTCGTCTCCTTGGCGTTCGGACGTTGCGGCTTTTTTGGCGCACAAAGGGGTATTTTGCCGCCTAGTCTTCACTAAAGAGGGAATCCGAACCTTCATCGGGTGCGTGCCGCGGCGCGTGCGCCGCTTTGGGGTCTTTGCGGACGGTGGCGTGGAGGGGGCCGCGGGAAAGGATGATACGGATGGCCGCGCCGGGATGGGTCTGCGCGGGGTCGGTGAGAATGTGGCCGGTCGCGTCGGTGGCCATGGCGTAGCCGCGGCGGAGGACGGCGTAGGGGTTGAGCGCGTCGAGGGCCGCTTGGCGTTTGGCGAGTACGGCGTGGCCGCGTTCGAGGGCCTGTGCGAGGGCGTGGTCAAGGCGGATGGAGTGGTCGGCCAGGCGATTGAAGATGGCCGGGAGACGTTCCCCGCCGACGCGCTCGAAGCGAAGGCTTAAGTCCGCGAGACGACGCTGCGCCTTGGCAGTGTTTTCGGTGCCAGCGCGATCGAGCGTGAGGCTCCGTCGGGTGAGCCACTCCTTGATGTTGGCGAGAGTGTTTTCGAGCGCGTGGGTCAGGCGGGAGTCTTGGACGTCGAGGCGTTGGGCGCGGTTTTCGATGTAGTGGAGGGGGTCGCGGAAGAGCGCGGAGGATTCGTGGCGGCGGACCTCGGCGCGCGCGGCGGCATAGGCGACGCGGAGGGCCTTGATGAGACGCTCCTTGGCGTCGGCGAGGGCGCGTTCGAAGTCCTCTTTGCACCCGCAGATGAGCTCGGCCGCGGCGGATGGGGTAGGGGCGCGGAGGTCGGCGACGAAGTCCGTGATGGCGATGTCGGGCTCGTGGCCGACGGCAGAGATGATGGGAATCTTGGATTCGGCGACGGCGCGCGCGACGATCTCCTCGTTGAAGGGCCAGAGGTCCTCGAGGGAACCGCCGCCGCGGCCGACAATCATGGCGTCGAGGGGCTCCGGGGAGTCGGGGCCGAAGGCACGGTTGAGGAGGCGGATGGCGGCGGCAATTTCCGGCGCGGCTTCGTTGCCTTGGACGCGCGCGGGGGCCAGGATGATGTGGAGATTGGGGTAACGGCGGCCGAGGATGTTGAGGATGTCGCGGATGGCGGCGCCGGTGGGCGCGGTGACGATGCCGATGCGCCGGGGAAGACGGGGCAGGGGGCGCTTGCGGGCGGGGTCGCAGAGGCCTTCGGCGAAGAGTTTCCGCTTGAGGGCCTCGAAGCGTTGAAGCAGGTCGCCCACGCCGCCGGCGAGCTCGAGGCGCTCGGCGTTGAGTTGATAGGAGCCGTGGGGCGGATAGAGGTTGATCTTGCCGGTGACGCGGACTTTGGAGCCGTTGGTGAAGGGCGGAAGGGGGCCTTGCTCGTGTTGGCGGAAAGAGAAGAAAGTGACGTTGAGACGGGCCTTGTCGTCGCCGAGGGTGAAGTAGAGATGGCCGGAGGCGTTCGGCGGCCGGAGGTTGGAGACTTCGCCCTCGACGGTCATGCGGGGGAGATCGTCAAGGCGGTCCTTGATGATGGCGGTGGCGCCGCTGACGCTGAGGACGGGGGGCAGTGGCATGGGTCAATCCTGGAGGGACTCGTCGTCCGGGTTGAAGACGCCGGGGCGAGTGTTGAGGTGCTTGGCAAGGACCTTTTGGACGATGGGGCCGGCATCGCGGCCGCCGCCGATGGCGTCATCGAGCATGGCGCAGACGACGATGGTGGGATTATCCGCGGGGGCAAAGGCGACGGACCAGACGTGCTTGCGGCGTGCGCCGTCCTTGACGAACTCGGCGGTGCCGGTCTTGGCGGCGACGTCGAAGCCCTCGACGCGCATCGATTTGCCGGTGCCGGCGCGGGTGGCCATGCACATGCCCTCGGTGACGATGGCGAGCTCGTCGCGAGTCCAGGGAAGACGGCGCTGGAGGTCTCCGCGGCTCTCGCCGAAGTCGACGAGGCGTGGGCGGTAGACGCGGCCACCGTTGGCGATGGCGGCGGTGGCGGTGGCAACTTGCAGGGGTGTGGCGATGACGTAACCCTGCCCGATGGAGCATTGGACGGTGTCGGAGATGGTCCAACGCTGGTTGCGCGGGTCGGCGAAGCGGCGGCGTTTCCAAGCGGGGGAGGGGAGGAGGCCGGCCTGCTCGCCGGGGAGGTCGATGCCGGTACGGGACCCGAACCCGGCCTGTTCGGCGGTGGCGGAGATGGCCTCCATGCCGATGGTGGCGCCGACGAAGCAGAAGTAAGGGTTGCAGGAGCGCATGAGGGCCTGGCGCAAATCCACCTCGCCGTGGCCGTAACGCGCGGCGCAGCGAAGGCGCTGATTGTAGTCGGTGTAGCGTCCCGTGCAGAGATAGAGGGTGTCCGGGTCAAAGTCTTGCTCTAGGGCAGCGATGGCGACGAAGGGCTTGAAGACGGAGCCCGGTGCGAATTGGGCCGCGATGGGGCGGTTCAGAAGCGGATGGTTCGGGTCCTCGAGGAGCGCGCGCCAGTCGGTGGAGGAGATGCCGGGGATAAAACGGTTGGGGTCGTAGGTGGGGGCGGAGGCGAGGGCGAGCACGTCGCCGTTGCGGGGGTCGAGCGCGACGACGGCGCCGGGGCGTCCGGCGAGCGCCTCCTCGGCGATGCGCTGAAGGTCGACATCCAGGGTGAGCGTGAGGTCGCTGCCGGCGCGAGCCTGGGTGTTGACGCGCCGCTCATGGGTGTAACCGCGGGAATCGACGCGGAGGAGTTCTTCGCCGCTGGAGCCGGCCAGGAGCCG
This sequence comes from uncultured Kiritimatiellota bacterium, assembly GCA_944389945.1. Classification (GTDB taxonomy): domain Bacteria; phylum Verrucomicrobiota; class Kiritimatiellia; order RFP12; family DVOR01; genus Spyradenecus. The sequence goes on from CALXOF010000019.1 coordinate 7,841, forward strand.
GTCGTATTCTTGCTCAATTCCGGCGCGGCCGTGGGGATCCGGGCGGCGATAATGATAGTCGTGGCCATCATCGACAGGCGTGGCGGAGGCGCCGACATAGCCCAGGAGATGGGCGGCAAGGGGGCCTTCCGGATAGATGCGCCGCGGCACGGGCTGAATGTCGACGCCGGGGAGGACTTCACCCCATTCTGAGAGATAGGCGAGGGCCTTCTCATCGACATCCTCCCACGCGATGAGGGGAACGGGCAGGGCTTGGCGGACGTGGCGGGCCACCTCCGCGGAGGTGACCTGTCTGGGGAGACGGAGGCGCTCGGCGAGTTGGTCGATCAGGGTGTCCACGGCCAGGATGGTGTTGCCCCAGACTCCGGGCTGACGCAATTCCTCGCAGTAGATGACGATGGCATAGGCGGGGCGATTGTCGGCCAAGATGACCCCATCGCGGTCCAGAATCCGCCCGCGGAGCCCCGGAATCTGGACGCGGCGGATGCTTTGCAGGGCTTGCGCGGCGCCATAGCGGGGGCTATCGAGCACCTGCACGTGCCAGAGGCGCCAGGCCAGGAGGCAGAGCCCGGCGACAAAGAGCCCGAGGAGGAGCCAGAGCTTCCAGGCCCGAACAAAGGTTGGCGTGGGGCCACCGTCCTCAACTTGCATGGGCGTCCTCCTCGTTAGGTTCGGGAGTCAACGCACGGAAGTCGCAGGCACGCGCCAAAGCAAACACCAGGCCACCACCCAACGCACCGGTCAGGGGCGACAGGACAAATCCAAGGCCCGGGCGGAGGGGCGCGGCGGCCTCAAGTCCCACCCAGAGCGTGGCATAGAGCCAGAGCCAAAACCAGAGCAGAGGCACCACGATTAATCCACCGAAGGCCCCATGCCAGGGGTGCAGTTTGGCGGGCAGGGATTCCTTGAGCCAGCGGCCAGTGCCCCAAAGCGCCAAAAGCGGCAGAACGCACGCGCCGGGCGGCACTGTCCACGCCCATTCCAAGAGCGCGCCGCCCCAAACCGCCGTCCACGCGCCAAGACGCGGCCCCGCGGTCAGCGTCCACCACGCCATCCAGACCGGAGCGACGGCCAAGCGCACGGCGGGATAGGCCGGCAGAAAGGCCCCGCAGAGACCGACCAAGGCGGGCAGGAAAACTGTCACCCAGATGGCGGACCACGCGCGCTCAGCGTTCATTGGCGTGCTCCCGCACCCGCACGAAAACCAAGTCTAGCTCGCTTGGGTCAACGGCCGGAGTGACTTCCGCCACCTGCGCCAGACCGGAGTCGTCCAATCTCACGTGCTGCACCGTGCCGATGGGGATGCCGCCCGGGTAAAGCCCGCCGTCGCCCGTGCTGACCACGGCTTGCTTCGTGGGCAGGAAGGTGTTCTTCTCGATATAACGCAAGCGGAGCGGGCGTGGCGCGTAAAGCAGGGATTCGTCCGGCCGCGTCCCCAAATCGTCGCCGGCATCGCCTTGCAGAATGCCGCGGGCGAGGTCTGTCACCTCCGCGGCCACGCGGTTGGTGGGGTCTGAAAGCAGGATGACCTGGCAGGTGTGCGGGGCGAGATTGTCGGCGGCCACGCGCCCCACCAAGCCCTCAGGCGCCACAACGGTCGCACCCGGCTCGACGCCTTGCGCCGACCCCACGCCGATGGTGAGACGCGGCCAAACGCCCAGTCCGCCGCCGTGGTCAAGCACGGGTGCCGCGATATACGCCGGATGCTCCTGCGCCCAACCGAGCGCGGCGCGCAGGGCGGCGTTCTCGCGTTCCACCCGTTCGGCCTCGGCCAAACGAACCCGCAGGGCGGCGTTCTCGCGCTCCGCCTCTTCGTTCGGGGAAAACCAATCCTTGACCCACTCTGCCGTGCGCCGGAAAGGCCACGTGGCCTCTGCGCAAATTGTCCTTACGGCGCCGTTCCACCACAAATAGAGGAGGGCCGCAAGAACCGGAAGCACCCAAACCAACGTCCGGCGCATGACCTACGCACGCGCCCCGCACTCAATGGCGGTGGACGATGTGCTCCTTGTAGAAATCCAACTCGTCGAGGACGCGCCCCGTGCCGTTGGCCACGCCCGAAAGTGGGTCATCCGCCACGATGACGGGCAGCCCCGTCTGCGCCGCAATGAGCCGGTCAAGCCCACGCAGAAGCGCGGAACCGCCGGACAGCACGATGCCGCGGTCGACCAAGTCGCTGGCGAGCTCGGGCTTCGCCTCGTTGAGGATGTTGCGGATGGCGTCCACGATGCTCGTCACCGGGTCCTTCAGCGCCTCGCGAATCTCCTCGGAGGTCACGCGGAGGGTCTTCGGCAGGCCGGCCACCAGGTCGCGTCCGCGCACCTCCATGCTCATCTCCTCATCCAGCGGATAGGCCGAGCCGATGGAGACCTTGATGTCTTCGGCCATGCGCTCGCCAATCAAGAGGTTGTAGACGCGGCGCATGTATTGCACGATGCATTCATCCATCGTGTCGCCGCCCACGCGCACGCTCTTCGCCTGCACGATGCCGGCCAACGAGATGAGTGCCACTTCGCACGTACCGCCGCCAATATCAACGATCAAGTTACCCGCAGGCTCTTCCACCGGCAGGCCCACGCCGATTGCCGCGGCCATGGGCTCCTCGATGAGGGTCACGTCGCGCGCGCCGGCATGCTTGGCGGCCTCTTCAACGGCGCGCCACTCCACCTCGGTGATTTCGGAAGGCACGGCCACCACCACGCGCGGCCGCACCAACTTGTGCCCGCGCGCCTTGGCGATGAAGTAACGAATCATGGCCTCCGTGATGTCGAAGTCCGCGATGACGCCGCTCTTCATCGGGCGCACGGCCACGATGTTGCCCGGCGTGCGACCCAGCATGCGCTTGGCCTCGGCGCCCACTGCCAGAATCTTCTTGGTGCCCTGTTGCATGGCCACCACCGAAGGCTCACGAATCACCACACCCTGGCCTTTGATAAAGACCAACGTGTTCGCCGTGCCCAAGTCGATGCCAATGTCGCATGACAGCGCGTTCATCAGCTTATTGAAGATTTTAAGCATAAGCGCTCCTAATAAGTACGTACTTTGCCTTATAGAATAACAAAACCTCCCGCATTCACGCAACTTTCCCGCAAAGAAGGGGAAGTTTGGAGGCTTGGGAGTTTGGCTTGGCCCCACGCTGCGCGGCTATTACCGTGCAGGCCCAAAGGGCCAAACCTTCCACGGCTAAGAACACGAAGAACCACAAAGATACACAAAGGACTGCCAGTGAGGGGAAACGCAGATTGTTGCAGATTTTGGCGTGCTTGCGCACGCTGATTGATTGGATCGCGACCTTGCCCGTCGCCCCGCAGGGGCGTCTCCGTTCTCTGTTCTCTAGGGGTGGCGGCGGCATCGAGCCGCCGCCACCCCCTGATTTGACGGCGGGGGGGCAAATGCGCTATAGTAATGCGGTTTCTGACGTACAGACAAGGATTGAATCCCATGTATACCGCTTCCGACCTCAAAAAAGGCCTCAAGATTATGTTCGAAGGCCAGCCCTGGATTATCACGGACTTCGATTTCTCCAAGCCCGGCAAGGGGCAGGCCATCTACAACTGCAAGCTGCGCAACATGCTCAACGGCTCGGGCAAGTCCTGCTCCTTCCGTTCGAACGACCGCTTCGAGAAGCCCGACCTGGCCCAGAAGCCCCTCGTCTACTCCTACGAGGACGCCGGCGAGTACGTCTTCAATGATGAGGACTACAACGAAATCCGCGTGGGCAAGGACGTCCTGGGCGACAAGACCTACTTCCTCACCGACGGCCTGGAAGTCGATGCCCTCCTCTACGAGGACGAAGTGATCGACATCGAGCTGCCCTCCTTCATCGAGCGCAAGGTCATCAAGTGCGACCCCGGCGTGCGTGGCAACACCGCCGCTGGCAAGGTCACCAAGCCCGGCACCGTGGAGGGCGGTTACCAGCTGCCCGTGCCGCTCTTCATCAACGAAGGCGACCTCATCCGCATCGACACCCGCACCGGTGAGTACGCCGACCGCGTGAAAGCCTAAGCGCCAAGGAGCCCGCACATGGCCAAGAAAGAGCTTCCCACCCTTAAAGACGTTTCGCGCGTCCCCGAGGAGTTGCGCCCCGTCGTCATCTGGTGGCAGGACCACGGCACCAAAGCCCTCACGTGGGCCATTGTCGTGGTGGCCGTGTGCGTGGCGGCCTATCTGTGGCACGCCGACAGCCGCGCCACCGATGCCGCGGCCGCGGTTGCCCTGGCCAGCCCGAACGAGGTGGACGTCCAGCCCGTGATTGATGAAGGCCCGGATTCCAAGCCGATCCTTCAGCAGGTTCAGGCTCGGAGCCTTTATCTCTCCGGCAACTACGAAGGCGCGGCGACCGCTTACAACGAAGCCCGCGAGGTGTTGACCGAGGACATCGACCTCAAGGCCATCCCGGAGGTGGGCCGCATCCGCGCCCTCACGGAACTCGGTCGCTTGGACGAGGCCCTCTCCATCGTCAACGCCCTCGAGCCCTCCCTCACCGGCGGTGAGACCCCGCACTATCTCTTGCCGGACTTCCTCTTCGCGAAGGCCAACCTCCTTTGCAAGCAGGGCGACAAGGCCGGTGCGAAGGCCGCGCTCCAGCCCATCCTGGATGCCCCCGTGGAGTCTCCCCTGGCGAAGTACACCGCCCGCGCCGAGCTCTGGATGCAGATTATCGACGCCTACGACCCCGCCAACCCGCGCTTCTCCTCCATCGTCCCGGCCCTGCCCGCGCTCCCCGCGCAGCCCGCCCCCGCCGCCGCCCCTGCGGCTCCGGTGGCCCCCGCGGTTCCGGCCACTCCTGCGGCCCCCGCCGCGGAAACGCCCGCCCCGGCCCCCGAAGCGAAGTAACGCGCACCTTGGCGAAACAAAAGCCCCGACCCCCCGGTCGGGGCCTTTTTTTGTTTCCCCGCAACGCTTTTGCGGGGAAATCCTGCTAGTTCCATCATGCTCTTTGCTCGTTCTAAACACCCCCCTACGCCTTCATTCCCCTCCCGCAAGCCTCCCGAACCCTATAAGGGTCCGCCTCCGACCACTATAGGGTCTCACTATCGACCACTATAGGGGTCCGACCCCGACCACTATAGGGTCTCATCCTCGACCCCTATAGGGTCTGACCTCGGATCCCTATAGGGTCTCGCGAAGCACCCTCCCGGATTCCACAGGAGAGAGGCTTGTCAAGCGACCGTCGTCTCCGGTGTTTCCCACGAAGACACGAAGGGAACGCAAGGGGCTGGGCACTTCACCGTTCGGCGCGTTGCGCCTCACTACCGTGCCCATCCCTTGCGTTTCTGTCGCTTTCTTGGAAAGCGCCCGAAGGCGGCGCGGTAGGACGACTAGGACGGCGACTTCGCCGCTTTGTACAATGGTTTCATCCGTCGCGCGCTTGTCGCGCGTTCTGTGGCCGTGGAAGGTTTGGCGCTTCGCGCCTGCACACTCTGTTCTCCGTTCTCTGCTCTCCGGGGGCGCGTTAGCGCCCCTTTGCTAGCACGCCCATAAATCTGCTCAAAATCTGCTAAATCTGCGGTTTCTTCATTCTGGCAGTCTTCGTGTGCCTTCGTGGTGCTTCGTGCTCTTCGTGTCAGCCCCGCAGGGCAAACCTATCACACGCTCCCACTGCCTCCGCCTGTCGCACGCCTGCCGTTCTTTTTGTTTTCTCTTCTCTAAAAATGAGAATGTGCTATACTTGTCTTATGAGTCGTGCATGGATGGTAAGGGTGTCGTTGGGACTGGCGATGTTCGCCGGGCTCACGGGGTGCCTGTCGGTTCGGGAACGGATCGAGACGCAGACCATACAGGTGCAGGCGGGCGATTACGCCAGCGCCTATGCGGCGGCGGCCGAGGCCGCGACCGGGGATGATGTGGACAAACCTTTCTGGTCGGCGGAGGCCGGAACACTGGCGCTGATGGCGGGTACCCCTGCGGCGGCGATTCCCCATTTGGACGCGGCGGACAATGGCTTCAACGATGTGGCGCGGCGTTACAACGGCGCGGGCGCAATGGACACTTTGGCCGCGACGCTGGGCAACGATTGCGCGTTGCCCTACGCGCCGGAGGGACTGGACCGCGTCTTTGCGAACCTCTATAAGGCGCTGGCCTATGGCGCGACGGGGGACATCGGCGGGATGCGGGTGGAGTTGAACCGCGCGCGCCAACGGCAGTACGAGTGGTTTTACCGTTGCACGGAAGACATCGCCGAGGCCGACACGGGCGACCTTTCTGAAGAAGAGTCGAAGTGGGTGCGGGCCCATGTGGCTGAGGAGTCGGCCCAGCCCGCGCGTCTGAGTGCCGCGGTGGCCGAGGCCGCCAGTCAGGAAAGCGCGGACGCCGCTCGTCTCTTTGGCAATCTGCGGGGCTTTGGCAACGCCTATGCGTCGCACATCACGGGCGTGGCGCGGTGGTGCGCGGGGGATGCCTCGCGAAACGATTTGGCGATGGCTGCGGCCTTGGCCCCGGGCAATGCAACGGCCCAGGCGGACTTGGCGGCCGAGAAGGCCGGGCGCCGCCCGAAGGACCGCGTGTGGGTCTACGTGGAGGACGGTCTGGCGCCGCACCGCGTGGAGGTGGCGGACACCTTTACCTATCCCTCCATCGCGGGCCACCTTCAGGGCATCGGCACCATCAGTTATGCGGTGCCGAAGCTCCAGGAACGGGCGGCGGCCTCCTCGTCTTACAGTGTGAATGGGGTGGCCCTCCAGCCGCTCCTCGATGTGGACGCCCTGGCGCAGGATCAGTTCGACCGCGCCTGGCCGGGTATCCTCACGCGCCAAATCGTGCGGACGCTGACGCGCGTGGCCACGCACGAGGTGGGCCAAGCGATTATTCACGAGGGCGCGAAGAACAGCGACAACGCGTTGGCGTGGATGGCGGCCTCGTTGGCCTATTCCGCGGCGGTCGCCGCCTGGGATGTGAGCACGAACGAGGCCGACCTGCGTTGCGCCGACCTCTTGCCCAAGACCGTGTGGATGGGGGCCCTGCCGCGTCCCGCCGATGGCGTGGTGCGGGTGACCCCCGCCGGCGGCCAGACCGTGACGGTCCAGCTGCGCGGCACAGGAAACGCTTTGGTGTGGGTGCGGCGGCCAACCGCCACCGGCCCCGCAACGGTAATGACCATTGACCTAGACAAAAAGGAGTAATGCCATGAAACTGAGATTCCCTCTGATTGCGGCGGCCGCCGTTGCCCTCGTCGGTTGCGGAACGCCCCGCGTCTATGGCCCCGGGGCTGACGCTGTGGACGTGCTGAGCATGCAGACGGCCCGTAAGGACGGCGCCCTCACCGCTCAGGTGCAGATTCAGAACCCCGAAGACGAGCCCATGCAGGTGCGTTACCGCTTCACGTGGTTGGACAGCCTGGGCCAGCCCGTCGGCCAGGGTAGCCCCACGGATAACTTGCAGACTCTCTCCCTGGCCCCCTTGGAGCGCCGCTTCATTGCCGCCCCCGCCCCGAGCGGTGACTGCATGGACTTCCAGCTCTATCTGCAGGAGTTGGAGATCGATTGATGGCGCGGGTGTGGCCCATCCTGGCGCTTTGCCTCTGTGTCGGCTGCGCGTCGTCCACCACCCAGGTCGACACGCAGAACGACACCGAGACAACGGTCTCCTTTGATTGGCGCGACCTCGACGGCGCGGCCAGCCAGCTCTCGCAGAGTCTGCTGGCCAGCCCCCGCATCAAAGCCACCGCCGAGAAGCCCGCCCTCGTTGCCATTGGCCGCGTGGACAACGACACCTGCCAACATCTGGACGTAGACCTCATCACGCAGAAGATTGCCGAAGCCCTCCTCCTCTCCGAGCGCTTCCAGGTCTCTGCCACCTTCGGCGCCACGCGCGACAACATGATCGCCGACGTCCGCGCCGTCCGTGGCAACGATGAGTTCGACGCCTCGACGCTTCAGGCCAAGGGTACCCTCCGTGCGCCGGACCTCTCGCTCACCGGAAAACTCACCCAGCGCAACGTTCGCCGCGACAACGGCGGCCTGCGTATCGAATACTTCCTCACGCTTAAAGCCACGCGCCTTTCCGATGGCGTGACCGTTTGGCAGGGCTCCCGCCAGGTGGTCAAAGCCGTCGCCGAAGGAATGCCCGTGTGGTAATGAAAGGACTCCTATGAAACAGCTCATCCTCCCCTGCGCCCTCGGCGCCCTCCTCCTCGTTGGTTGCAGCCCCGACAAAACCGTCCTGGTGGACACCGTCAACGACACCGAGATTCTCGCCGGCCTCGACTACAAGGACTTCGAGGCCGCCGCGACCGAGGCCACCAACGCCATCCTCTCCTCCGCCAAGCTCCGCAACGTCACCCCCGCCGGCAAGACCTACGTCGTCACCGTCGGCAAGGTGGAGGATGCCACGCCCCTGAACATCGACACCAGCCTCGTCACCGCGCGTGTCGAAGAGGCCCTCCTCAACGACGAACGCTTCGTCTTCTCCGCCGTCTTCGCCGACAGCGTGAGCAACCGCGACCAGATGGTCGCCGACGTCCGCACCGTCCGCAACAACGACGAGTTCGACCAGTCCACCGTCCAGCAGAAGGGCCAGCTCAAGGCCGCCGACTTCTCCCTCACCGGCAAGATCATCGCCCGCGATGTCCGCCGCGACAACGGTGGCCACCAGTATGAGTACTACTTCCAGTTGCGCATGAACGACCTCCACACCGGCACCACCCTGATGGTCAAGGAAACCAAGGTCATCAAGCGCACCGGCGAAAACACGCACACGTGGTGAGCGGCCCTGCCGCTCCCCACGTGGGAGAACGGAGAACGGAAAACGGAGCGTGTAGCGGCGAAGCCGCAAACCTTCCACGGCTACGGAACGCGCGTAAACGCGCGACGGATAAACCGGTCGCCAATTATGACACCCTCTTTCTCGACAGTTCTCGAACATTGGTCCGTCGCGCGCTTGACGCGCGCTCCTGAATCTCCTAAATCTCCTGAATCTCCTGCCCACCTGCTCGCTAGGACATATAGGACCTCTAGGACCACTAGGACGGCGGCTGACGCCGCTCTGCACAACACTCCATCCGTCGCCCCGCAGGGGCGCTCCGTTCTCCGTTCTCCGTTTTCCGTTCTCCCCATTTCCTAACAGGAGTCTCACCTCATGACCCACGATCTCATCATCCTCGGCTCCGGTCCTGCCGGCTGCACCGCCGCGCTCTATGCCGCCCGTGCGGGCCTCAAGCCCCTGGTTCTTGAGGGCAGTCAGCCCGGCGGCCAGCTCACCCAGACCACCGACATCGAGAACTTCCCCGGCCTCGAAAAGCCCGTCAATGGCTACGACCTCGTCGTCTCCATGCGTCGCCAGGCCGAGCGCTTCGGTGCCGTCTTCGAGATGGATGAGGCCGTGGGCGCGGACTTCTCGGGCCCCGTGAAGAAGGTGGAGACGATGGTCGCCGGCACGCTTGAGGCCCGCGCCGTCATCCTCGCCACCGGCGCCTCGGCCCGTTGGCTCGGCCTCCCTGCGGAGCAAGCCCTCATCGGGCGCGGCGTCAGCGGGTGCGCTACCTGCGATGGCGCCTTCTTCCGCGGCAAGGAGGTCGCTGTTGTCGGCGGCGGCGACGTCGCGTGCGAGGACGCCCTCTTCCTGGCCCGACTCTGCTCCAAAGTCTGGCTCATCCACCGCCGCGACGCCCTCCGCGCCAGCAAGGTCATGGCCGACCGCGTCCTCGCCAGCGCCGTCATCGAGCCCATCTGGGACACCGTGGTGGACGACGTGCTCGACCCCGCCGCCGGCACCGTCACCGCCGTGCGCCTACGCAACGTCAAGGACGGCTCCCTGCGCGACCTCCCCATCAGCGGACTCTTCGTCGCCATCGGCCACACCCCCAACACCGTCTTTCTCAAGGGTGCCGTCGACCTCGACCCCCGCGGCTACGTGGCCGTGCGCGACGGCGTGCGTACCTCTGCCGAGGGCGTCTTCGCCGCCGGCGATGTCATGGACCCCGACTACAAGCAGGCCGTCATCGCTGCCGGTGCCGGCGCCAAGGCCGCCCTCGAGGCCGAACGGTTCTTGTTGGGCTGATTGGCTGATTCGCTGATTGGCTGATTGGTTGGCGCGGGGATGCGGGGTGCGTTCTAATCAGCCAATCCTCCCAATCTGCCAATCAGCCTTTGCGCCGACAGGCGCATTGTGCTAATCTATTGTTGTCGGCCGGATGGGCCGGAACCAACCATAAGGCAAACGCATGACCAATCGTAGAGACTTTCTGAAGGCCGCCGGATGCGGCTTGGCCCTCACCGCCGCGGCCGGGGCCGCCCCCCTCGCACTTGCCCAGCAGGCCGCCGCGGCCACCGGCAAAAAGCGCCCCAACATCCTCTTCATCATGACCGATGACCACGCGGCCCACGCCATCTCGGCCTATGGCTCGCGGATCAACAAGACCCCCGGCATCGATCGTCTCGCCAAGGAAGGCACCCTCTTTCAGGACGTCTTCGTCACCAACTCCATCTGCACCCCCTCCCGCGCCTGCATCATGACGGGCATGTACAGCTGCAAGAACGGCGTCCCCGTCTTCAACGACATCTCCCCCAAAATCAAGACCGTCGGCGGTACCCTCCGCGACAGCGGCTACTACACCGCCCTCCTCGGCAAGTGGCACATGGGCGGCCCCAACACCGTCCGCGACACCGACTGGGACCGCTGGGCCATCTATCAGAACCAGGGGCAGTACTTCGACCCCTACTTCTTCACCAACGCGGAGAAGTGCCCGCCCACCGCCAAGGACCACTTCGCCAACGGCCGCATCACCTTCCCCGGCGAATACGCCACCGACAACCTCACCCGCGTCACCCAAGGTGTCATCGACGAGGCCCTCGCCCAAGGCAAGCCCTTCTTCGTGGCCATGCTCCACAAGGCGCCCCACCGCAACTGGCTCCCTGAGCCCAAGTACCGCGACGCCTTCCGCAAGCTCACCCTCGACGACATCCCGCCGCCCGACACCCTCTTCGACGACCACAAGGGCCGCGCCACGCCCATCGGCCGTACCGCCATGACCCTCGAGCACCATATGCGCATCGAGGCCGACCTCAAGCTCACCGAATACTTCACCCAGGGCGGCCAGTTCCCCGGCGTCGACCCCCAGCAGTACAAGACCGGCGAATCCAAGAACCGTTGGCCCAAGGAAATCCGCGACGACAAGTCCCTCCCCGCCGACGAGCGCGAACGCCGCCGCCGTGAGCGCATCAAGCTCTCCTACCTCCGCTATATGCAGGACTACCTCGGCTGCGTCCAGTCCGTCGATGACTCCGTCGCTCAGATGCTCGACTACCTCAAGGAAAAGGGCATCGACCAAGACACCATCGTCATCTACACCGCCGACCAGGGCTTCTTCCTCGGTGACCACGGCCTCTACGACAAGCGCCTCATGCTCGAGGAATCCCTCAAGATGCCCTTCCTCCTCCGTTGGCCCGCCGCCGTCAAGCCCGGCCAGGTCAACACCGACATCATCACCAACGTCGACTTCGCCTCCTTCTTCTGTGATGCCGCCGGTGCCCCCCGCCCCGACAACTACCAGGGCCGCTCCTTCCTCCCCAACATCACCACCGGCACGCCCAAGGACTGGCGCCAGTCCTTCTACTACCGCTACTACATCGAGGGCGGCGAGCACAACACCCCCGCGCAATACGGCGTCCGCACCCACCGCTACAAACTCATCTGCTACTACAAGCAAGACGAGTGGGAACTCTTCGACCTCAAGAAAGACCCCGAAGAGCTCACCAACTGCTACAACGACCCCGCTTACGCCAACGTCGTCGCCGCCCTCAAGGTCGAGCTTTACCGCCTCAAAGCCGAAGTCGGCGACGCCGACCAGTTCTACCACTCCGGCGAGTACGCCCCCGCACGGCCCATCAAGGCCGACATCTTCTGATCTGAGAAAGGAGAAACACCATGCTCACTGAGTACACCATCAACAAAGTCGACCGTCTCCCCGACTTCGACCCCGACGACCCCATCTGGCAGAAAGCCGAAGCCGACGAGTACGCCTACTGGCACGAAAAGTCCTCCGAGCACCACCCCAAGACCGTCCTCCGCGCCCTCCACAACGGCGACGACATCATGCTCTGCTGGCAGGTCAACGACCGCTACGTCCGCATCGCCCACACCGCCACCAACTCCATGGTCTGCGAGGACGCCTGCGTCGAAGCCTTCCTCCAGCCCCTCAAGATTGAGAAGGGCTACATCAACATCGAGGTCAACGCCGGCGGCTGCATCCACTCCTCCCACATCCGCAACTGGACCCGTGCCCCCGGCGGCTTCGCCGACTTCGAGTACATCGCCAAGGATATCATCCGCAAGCTCACCGCCAAGGGCAACCTCCCCCAGGTCATCGACCCCGAGGACATCGAGCCCTGCGACTGGTGGATGATTCTCCGCATCCCCCGCGCCTACCTCGAGAGCATCTTCGGCCCCCTCGGCGACCTCTCCGGCCAAACCTGGCAGGGCAACTTCTGCAAGTGCGCCGACTGTTCCAGCCGTCCCCACTGGGGCACCCTCCTGCCCCAGAGCCCCGAGCTCAACTTCCACGTGCCGAAATACTTCTCCCCCATCCACTTCGGCGCCTAATCCCAGCCCAACTCCCAAAAGAAGCCCCGGTCCCCCGGGGCTTTTTTGTCCCATTGCGCCGACCGAACGCCACGCGGCCCCCGCAAAGACACAGGGAGAAACCGCAGATGTTCCGTCGCTTCGCTAGGAAGACCTTGCGGTATCTCACAGATTTTGAGCAGATTAAGGGCGTGCTACCGCACGCAGGACAGCCAGTGTGTTTTCACCACAAAGGCCACGAAGAACCACAAAGGACACCGTGCAGGCGCGAAGCGCCAAACCTTCCACGGCTACGGAACGCGCGTAAGCGCGCGACGGATAAACCGGTCGCCAATTATGACACCCTCTTTCTCGACAGTTCTCGAACATTGGTCCGTCGCGCGCTTGACGCGCGCTCCTGAATCTCCTAAATCTCCTGAATCTCCTGCCCACCTGCTCGCTAGGACATATAGGACCTCTAGGACCACTAGGACGGCGGCTGACGCCGCTCTGCACAACACTCTATCCGTCGCCCCGCAGGGGCGTTCCGTTTTCCGTTTTCCGTTCTCCGTTCTCCGGGGGCGGCGCAAGCCGCCCCTTGTGTTTGCGTGGGAAAAGGCGCCAAAACAAGCCTCCAAACTGCTAACCCTCTAAACTTCCACTTATAATCCTTGACAGAGAGCGGGGGGGGGGGGGTGCTATCCTATAAGAAGTTGAACTGGGTATGGTGCCCAAACCCGACCTCTGTAAAGGAAGTCTGTCATGAAGCATGTGTGTATATCCCTCGCGGCGGCCCTCGCCTTGGCCGTCCCCTCCTTCGCGCAGTCCGCCGAAGAGACGCCGTTCTCTTGTGAAGTGCGTACGAAGTTTAACCAAGCCGGCACGTCGTATTCCTCGGTTGCCGAGGCCGTTGCCGCCGTTCCCACCGATGGCAAGATTCATTACGTCTATGTGGTTGGCGAGGGCCCGGCCGAGATTACGACACCTATCACCGTCACGGCTGGACAAAACATCTCCCTCTGTAGTGAGAAGAGTGGCATTACCTATGACATTCCAGCCTCGCTTACCGCCCCTGTCTTCACGGTGGAGTCTGGTGCACGCTTGACATTCACCAAAAGCGGCAAATATGTCTATGGCGAAGGCGTCCAAGGCACCTTCCTTGAAAATTATGGTGATGTCTCCATTGCCAGCGGCACCTTCACGCTTGATGCCGGTGAGTCCGGTGTCGCCATCATCAACCATGGCGGGGCCGAAGATAATTCCATGAAGTGCGGCGCCACGGTGACCGTCGCTTCCGGGACGGCCTTCCTCAATGACGGCGCGCTGACCCTCTCCGGCGGCACCACCACGGCCGAGGCCGGCGTCGCGGTCGTCAACCAGGGCGGCACGCTGACGCTGAGCACCTCGAAGGGCGTCACCGGCTCTGAGGGCGCCATCGTGGTGAACGGCGGCGTCGCCAAGTTCACAAAGGGCTCCTATGCCTCCACCTCGGCTGCCCCCGCCGTCCGCCTCTGTGCCGCTGCGGCTCCCATCGAGGCCGTCTTCTCTTCCTCTTCCTCTTCCTCTTCCGTCACGCTCACTGCTGCGGAGGGTGACGCCCTTGCGGTCGATGGCGCGGCACGGACCTGCGAAATCAAGGTCAACAATGGTACCTTCGCTCCGGCCGAAGGTAAAGCTTCCATTCGCGTAACCCATGACACCGAGGATGCCGATATCACGCTTTCCGTTGTGGACGGCGTGTTCAAGGCTCCCATTGTCTCTGAAGGTTCTGCTCCTGTCGGTGGCTTCATCCTCGGCGGTTCTTTTGTTGAATCGCCCGATGCCGCGCTTGTGGCTGATGGTTTGACCTTTGAAAAGAACGCCGATGGCTTCTACGCGCCCACTGCTGCTGCTGTGGCTCAAATCGGTGATGCCACCTATTTGACGTTCAAGGAGGCCATTGTTGCTGCCACTCCCGGCGCTACTGTGAAGCTTCTGCGCGACGTCTCTATTCCCGAGTCTACGCCAATCACGGTTTACGGCTTGACCGTTGACTTGGGTGGCCACACGCTTATCAACACTGCCACAGGCGGCAGTGGTATTCGCCTCACGCTCTCCAATGCAGAGGGGACGCCCGCGGACTTCAAGTTGGTCGGCCCCGGTAGCGTTGTCGCTGCCACGCCGCTTTATGCTAGTGGCAGCGACAATTACGCACGCCCCTACACGGTCATTGTCGACGAATCCGTCATTCTCAAGTCTACGGTCGAGGGCAATCCCCAAATTGAACTCTCCGGTTCTGCTCGCGTTGCCGCCACAGATGCCAACGTGACGCGCCTCGGCCAGGGCGGCTTTAAGGTCAAAGATGGCGATGCCGAATGGCTCTATGGCAATTGCGCCGGAGCCTTCCTCAATACGCCCGAGGGCGGCACCTTCACCCTTTGCCAGGATTTCTCCGGCCCGTCCCGCCTCGAGTTCTCCATTGACCCGGCCTTGCGCCAGTCCCGCGCGGCGGGTATTGTCAAGACCGCGACCCTCGATCTCGCCGGACACGCCTTCACTTCGACCTTGGACAGGAACGGTGCCGAACTTATCGTTGTTGATTCCGGTGCGAATGTCACCATCAAGGGCGGCACGCTCGCGGCTATCGGCGACCTCGCCCACATGGCTCTGCCTGATGATAACAATGGCAACGCTGCGCTGACACTTGAAGACGTGACCGCCACCTCTTCGAGCGATGACTACCTCATCGTCTCCAATGGTTCCACCGACAATATCAATATCACCGTGCGTGATAGTACGCTCACTGCGACAGGCGCGAACACGGTTGCCATCTTCGCTCCTGCAGGTGGTGACAGCATCGTGACGTTGGACAACGCCATCATCAAGTCGCCTTATGGTGTGCAGGTGTGCGCGGGTGACCTCTTCGTGAAGGGTAACACGCAGATCACCACCACCGCCGCCAACGTCGCCTCCACCAAGACCGGCGACGGTCCCATCCCCGATGGCGCGGCCATCTCCATCGTCGATCGCGCCGGTTACGGCGATGACGCGACCACCGGTTCGAGCATCGGCACCGTCACCATCGAAGGCACGCCCACCCTCATTGCACAGGGCGAAGGCGCCACTGCCGTTGCCGCCTATACCTGGAACGACAACACCCAATCCGACTGGGCCGAAGCCTCCGAACACGTCGCTATCTCCGGCGGCACCTTTAACCGGAAGCCGGATGACGCATTGCTCGCCCCGGACTTTGTCCTCGTTGAGAATCAAGATGGTACTTTCGACGTTGTGAGTGCTTATGTCGCCTCCATCGGCGATATGAAGTATGCCGACTTCAAATCTTTCTTCACCGCTTTCCAGGCGATTGCGGCCTCCGAGACGCCCACTACCGTCACGCTTTTGGCTGACCTCACCGGCGACCGTGCCGTCCCCGGCGTCGTCCCGGTCTTGGCGGGGCAGAACATTGTCTTTGACCTCAATGGTCACACGATGGAGACAACCCTCAAAGAGGAGGGGCGCCATCATTACGCCATCGACAACTACGGCACGCTCACCATCAAGGACTCCTCCACCGAGCAGACCGGCACCATCCGTGCCCGCGGCGTGGAGAACCTCGACAACGGCAAGCTGACCATCGAGAGCGGCACCATCGTGTCCGTCGATGCGAACGGCGGTGCTTGTATCTGGAACGAGGCGGACGTGACCGTCAAGGGCGGCACCTTCACGACCGAGTTCGTCGGAACGCCTTCTGACGAGTTCGCCCCGGGTTGTTTGAACAACAGTGGAACGGCGCTTGTCACGGGTGGTACCTTCCACAACGTCAACCGTCGTACCTATGCCATTATTTCCAACACGGGTTCCATTGAGATTACTCCTGCCGAAGGCTCCGAGGTGACGGTCTTCGGCGCTCATGGCGGTCTGGGAGTCGATGGCGGCACAGCAGTCGTCAACGGCGGAACTTACTCCTCCTCCGACTACTATGGCCTCTACGTCTCCAACGATGGTTTGGGCGAGGATCCCATGCAGGCGGCCGTCACCGTCAATGACGGCACCTTTGACGGCAAGACCTATTCCGTTTGGGTCGGCAGTGACTACAATAACCCTGTCAATAGCACCATTGCCATCAAGGGCGGTACCTTCTTGAAACCTCTCCATCGTCAATCTGTCTCTCGTCACAATGCCCTTCAAGTCTCCGGCGGCACGTTCGCCAAGCCGGTGGATCTCAGCTACTGCGCCGATGGGTATATCCCTAAAGTCAATGCGGAGACGGGTACTTACGGCGTGACCGGCGGGACGTATGTCGCGGCCATTGAGACCGCCGAAGGTGTCGCGGGCTATGAGGCGCTTCAGGCGGCCTTTGATGCGGCCACGGAGGGGCAGACGGTCACGCTGATTGCGGATGTTGATTGCTCCGAGCAGGGGGTGAAGGTCGCCAAGAGCGTGACCTTCGACCTGAATGGGCGCACGCTCTCCCTTGCCAACATCGGCACGGGCAACCTCAATATCGCTGCCGGCGCGACGCTGACCCTCGTGGACTCCACCGACACCGAGAAGAAGGGGACCGGCTCCGGCAAGATTGTCGCGACGCATGACTATGCCTCCGGTTACACCTATGGTATCATCAACGTCAGCGATGGTGCGGCCTTCGTCATGGAGAGCGGCCTCATCGACACCGTGCGCGAGACCCCTGTGAACAATGGCCAGTTCGGCGTCATGGTCTCGAAGACCGGCACGGCCACCATCAACGGCGGCCACATCCGCGCCGGGTGGTACGCCATCGCCGGCAACGGCAAGGACAAGACCGAGCCCGGCACCACCATCGCCGTGAATGGCGGCATCTTGGAGAGCACGGCGGACTACGCCATTTATCACCCGCAGGCGGGTACGCTCTCCATCGCGGGTGGCACTGTGGCCGGCGCGGCCGGCGGCCTCTCCATCCACCGTGGCACCGCCACCATCACCGGTGGCACCGTCACCTCCAAGGGCACCGGCGACACGGGCGACTGGCCCGACGGCACCTCCGGCCAGGGCAATGCCGCCATCACCGTTGGCGCGGCCTACGGCGACGTCGCGCTTGACATCTCCGGCGAAGCGACTGTCACCGCCCCCGATGGCACCCCCGCCATCTCCGTCCCCGATTCCGCCAACGCGCAGGACATCGCCATCTCCGGCGGCACGTTCAGCGAGAAGCCGGATAATGCCTGGTTCGCCGATGGCTACATCCCGGTTAAGAACGAGGATGGCACCTTTGGAGTCGCTCAGGGCTCCTTCGCCGCTGAAATCGCTGGCGAGAAGTATCTCACCCTCAAGGAGGCCATCGCTGCCGTTCCCGAGAATGGGGCAGAGGCCACCACCATCATGCTCTTGGACGATGTGACGAGCGCGGGCAGCCTTACCCTTACGAATGGGCAGAAGGCCATCCTTAATGTGAATGGTAAGACCGTCACCTTCACGTCCGGCAAACTTCAGCTCTTGACCTCAGCCTCCCTCACGCTCACGGGTGAAGGCGCGTTGGTTTGCCAGTCCAGAGGCACAGGCGCCATCTCGATTTACGGCAACGAGACCAGTCAAATCGACTTGCTTGTCGACTCGGGCGTCACGGTTGACGGCCATTATGGCATCGTGCTCTTTGGCAATGGTGCGCCGGCTTGCCGTAATGTCACCGTCACGGTCAAGGGAACCGTCAAGACCTCGGAAGGCGGTTCTGCGCTTTACGTGAATGGCACGGTCAACGACCTGGAGGGCCCTGTGCCGCAGATTACCCTGGCCGAGGGCGCCACGGTTGAGGCTGTCTCCGTCGGTATTTACGCAGCCGGTTATGCCAAGTGGGATTTGGCCGGCACGATTAATGCCGACTACGCCATTACCATCAAGAGCGGTGATTTCACCATCACCGGCGGTTCCTATACCTCCACGGGCAACTTCGTAGACCCTGCCGAGGCGAACAGCAACGGCACGGAGGATACCGGCGCGGCGATCTCCATCACCACCAACCCGGACTATGCCCAGAAGACCAACGTGACCATCACTGGCGGCACCTTCACCTCTACGAACGGTTATGCCTTCTATGAAGGTATTGCCGTGAAGGATGGTCAGCCCATTGCTGAGGCCTCCACCGCCGTGATTGCCATCACGGGTGGCACCTTTGTCGGCAATGCAGAAAAGGGGCCAATCATGATTGCCACCGCCAAGGATAAGCAGGTTATCACCGGCGGTTACTTTAGCGCGATGCCTCCTACTGAGTTCTTGGCCGACGGTGTTGTCTCCATTAAGGATGCCACTGCTCCCGAAAACGCACCTGTTGCGTTGCGGCAGTTCGCGGCCCAATGTGGCACCACGGTCTATCAGACGTTGCGGGATGCCATCATTCAGAATCAGCGGTCTGACAAGTATGGGCAGACCATCACGCTTCTGCGCAATGTCACGGAACCCCAAGTCATCCAGGTCGGCGAGACGCTGATTGCCAATGCTACGGATTCCAACGTTATCGTCGATTTGAACGGTAAGACCGTTACCTTTGAGGATAAGGGGGCCTTCCAAATTACGGAAAAGGGTTCTCTGACGCTTACTGGTAGTGGTAAGGTGCTTTCTAAGACCGCAGATGGGGATGTGGTACGTATCTTCGGGTCCCAGAATGATGTGGCCAATGAGTGCGTGCTGAACGTCGGCAAGGATGTGACTCTTGAGGGTGAAGTCGGTATCGCCGTCTACAAGGGCTATCCGGACGAAACGAAATGTCTCGGCGTGAACGTCACCGTCGAGGGCACCATCATCTCCCACTCGAGCTTTGCCGCTTACATCAACGGCTCGAATAAGACTACCACAGGTAATGTGCCCACCTTCTCCTTCACGGGAACCTCTAAGATTCAGGCCGATACCGTTGCAGTCTACGCTGCGGGCTATGGCAAGTGGATCTTCGCTGGCAATGTCACTGCAGGCGACGATGCGCTCTCCATCAAGTGTGGCGACATCACCATTACCGGCGGCACTTATATGGCTAAGGGAGAGTTCAATGATCCCGCTGATGCCAATGGAAATGGCACGGAGGAGACCGGCGCGGCAGTGTCCATCACTACGAATTCGGCCTATGCCCCGAAGACCAATGTGACCATCACGGGCGGCACCTTTATCTCCGAGAACGGTTACGCCTTCTATGAAGGTATCGCGAAGAAGGCCGATGGCACTCCCGCCGCCGAGGCCTCCACAGCTGTCATCTCTATCACCAACGGCACCTTCACTGGCAGTAAGACGAATGAGTCCGTTACCGCCGACATCGCCATCACGACCGCGGAGAACAAGCAGGTTGTCTCCGGCGGCACGTTCAGCCAGGCCGTGCCTGAGGCATTCTGCGCGCCGGGATATGCGCCGAAGCAGAATGCCGATGGCACCTATTCCGTTGTGGGATGGTATGAGACGGGCGTGGATACGAATGACGACGGCGTGGCGGACGCCTGGACCATCCGTAACGAGGGTGACCTGGCGGCCTTCCGTGACAAGGTGAACAGCACCGTCACCTTCGCGGGGTGCACCGTGACGCTTACGGCGGACTTGGATCTCTCCGACATGGGCACTTGGATTCCCATCGGCGAAGGCAACGCGGGCGGCGCGAGCAAGAACGGCGGCTTCTTCGCCGGCACCTTCGAGGGCGGCAACCACCTCATCGCCAACCTTCACGTCTCTGAGACGAAGCCTGGCGAGGGCGCGGGCCTCTTCGGCTGGGTGCGCGGCGCGACCATCCGTAACCTGCGCGTGTCCGGCTCCTTTCTCGCGAATGTGAATGGCGCGGCGGGCATCATCGGTGTCGTGGAGTCGAACTACGATGGCAACGCGCGCACTGTCATCGAGAACGTGCACAATAAGGGCGATACGGTTCGCGGCTCGAAGGCCGGCGGCATTGTCGGCGACATCCGCCGCGGCGGCACGGTCTCCATCACCAACTGCACCAACGCCGCCGCAGTGACGGCTTCCATCAACCACTCGGACACGGCAGGTGTGCTGTGCGCGGGCGGCATCGTCGGCAACGCGGGCGGCACTTCCGTGACGATTGCCGGTTGCACGAACACGGGCACCGTGACGGCCACCCCGGACGACGAGGGTCTCACGAAGCAGACGCCGACCTACGCGGGCGGTATCGTTGGCCGCATGGGCACGGGCTCCATCGCGGCCGGTAATGGCGGCAACACGGGCACTGTCTCGGCCACGGGTGCCGGCACGGCTGGCCAGGGCGCAATCCTGGGCGGCGTGGTGGCCGGCACGCAACCCGTCTTGGACTTGGCGCTCACCGAGGCGGATGCCGAGGCCGGCCGCGTGGCGCTCTTCACCGCCGCCGAGGTCGTGCCTGAAGGGCTGACGGTGACAGTCGCCCCGGCGGAAGGCGCGTTCGCACCCGCCGGTACCGTGCTGGCCGTGGACGATGGCACGCTCTACTGCAACCTGCTCTATCTGGCCAACCGTGTGGCCGGCGAGAGCGAGGGCGAGACCTTCAACGCCGCCGCGCAGGAGGCCTTGCTTGCCGCGGCCGGCAACACGCTCTATGGCACCATTGCCGTCACGGGCACCACGGCCGGCGACAAGGCGCTGACGACGGCGCAGGTGAACGAGGTTTTGGCGTGTTTCGAGGGCGAGGGCCTCATCACGGCTTCGGAGTCTGAGGGCGTGAAGACGCTTGTCGTGGCCTACGATTTCGGTATCACTGGTCTGCGTGTCACGGCGGAGGGCGACCTCGTGGTCACCGTGGCCGCGCAGGATGCCCAGGCCAAGCCCCTTGCCTTCGCAGAGGGTGTCACCTTCGCCCTGCGCAATGGGGAGGATGCCCTGGAGACCACGTCGGCCACGGTCGCTGATGGCGTCACGACGCTCACCGTCCCGGCGGCCAATCTTCCCGCTGGCAACCTGGAGCTCACCATCTCCGTCGCCCTCGCGGCGGAGACACCCGTCGAGTAAGTTTATTCCTTTCTTCCACACATGGGCCCCGCGAGGACATTGTCCCGCGGGGTTTTTGGTTGGAGGCTTGGAAGCTTAGAGGTTTGGAGGCTTGGATGCTTGGAGGAGCCCCAGAGGTTGAGGCCCGGGCTGTCGCCTCCGGCGACGGTGAGGCCGAAAGTCGCTGAAGGTAAAGCTCAGCTAGCGTGGGGAGAAACCGCAGATTTCACAGATTTGGAGCAGATTAAGGGCCGGCTAGCGCCGGCAGGACTGCCAGTGTGGAAAACCGCAAAGACGCAAGGTGAGGCGCGAACCGCTTCGGGCTCCATCGGTCGCTCTGCGGCTTCGCCGCTGACCGCGCCCGCCGCCCTCCGTTTCGCGCCTTGCCGTTTTCTCAGGAATACCACACGTCGCCCCGCAGGGGCGTTCTGTTCTCCGTTCTCCGTTCTCCGTTCTCCGGGGCGCCAGAGGCGCCCCATCCCCTTGAGTTGCGGGGGGTGGGGAAATGTGGTATACTGCGGCCATTCTTTTGCGCGATTGTAGCTCAATTGGATAGAGCGTTGGCCTCCGAAGCCAAAGGTTGCGGGTTCGACCCCCGCCATTCGCACCATTTCCCGGGAGCGTAGCCATGGCAGTAGACTTGAAGTCCGCGTATAAGACGGTGATGGACGACCATTTCGCGCCTACGATGGAGATTTCCTTCGTGGATGGCGGCAAGCGTCAGACGTTGGTCTACGAGAAGGTCGCTTGGACGATTGACGGCGTGCGCAAGGGGTTGCGCTACGGCGAGAATCCGGGCCAGGAGGCGGCGATGTACCGCCTGGTGAACGGCAATCTGGCGCTGGGCGACGTGCAGACCATCCTGCCCGGGCGTGGGTTGGTGACGGACGCGGAGCTCCTGCAGTTCGGCAAGCACCCCGGAAAGATCAATCTGACGGACGCGGACAACGCGTTGAACATCCTGCGTTTCCTCTCGGCGACGCCGTGCGCCGTCATCGTGAAGCACAACAATCCGTGTGGGGTGGCGAAGGGCGCGACCTTGGCGGAGGCCTATGACCGCGCGAACCAGGCGGATATCCTGGCGGCTTTCGGCGGGTGCATTGCCTTGAACCGGACGTGCGACCGCGAGACGGCGGAGTTGATCACGCGCAACTACGCCGAGGTGGTGGTGGCGCCTGACTATGAACCCGCCGCCCTGGAGCTTTTCCGCGCGAAGAAGAATCTGCGCGTGATGCAGATCGGCGAGATGGCCCGTCTGGAGACCTACGCCGCGGAGCGTTTCGTGGATTTCAAGAGCATGATGGACGGCGGCATCATCGCGCAGCTGAGCTATCTGCCCGAGGCGCGCACGACAGACGCCTTCATCACGCCTGAGGTCACGGACAAGGAGGGCAAGGTGCACCGCATCGCCCGTATGCCCACCGCGAAGGAGCTGGACGACCTGCTCTTCGGGTGGCTGGTGGAGAGCGGC
This sequence comes from uncultured Kiritimatiellota bacterium, assembly GCA_944389945.1. Classification (GTDB taxonomy): domain Bacteria; phylum Verrucomicrobiota; class Kiritimatiellia; order RFP12; family DVOR01; genus Spyradenecus. The sequence continues at coordinate 30,708 of CALXOF010000019.1, forward strand.
GTGACCTCGAACTCCGTGCTTTACGTAAAGGATGGCGTGACGGTGGGCATCGGCACGGGCGAGCAGGACCGCGTGGGCGTGGCGGAAATCGCGCGCGACAAGGCCTATCGCAAGCTGGCGGACCGTTATGCCCGCGAGACCTTCAAGACGCCTTACAACGAACTGAACGACGCGGCGAAGCAGGCCGAGTGCGACGCCTTCGCCAAGGAGACGAACGGTGGCTTAAAGGGCGCCGCGATGGTCTCTGACGCCTTCTTCCCCTTCCGCGATGGCGTGGAGGTGGGCATCCGCGAGGGCGTGGCCGCCATCGTCCAGCCCGGTGGCTCGCTCCGCGACTGGGACGTCATCGACTGCTGCAACGAGAACGGCGTGGCGATGGTCTTCACCGGCCAGCGCAGTTTCCGTCACTGAGGTGCCCCATGCGCGCGTGGACAATCGCGGCTCTGTGCGTGGCCCTGCTTGGCGCAGGGTGCACGGCGACAATGGAGGGTTATGCCGATCCCGCGGCCCTCACCATGAAGAGTCCCGTGGCCAAGGCCACCTCGCTCGATATTCCCGTGCGTTTCTTCGATGAAGAGCTCCCCGGCCGCTGGCAACACCACGGCATGGGCATCATCAACGACCAAGAGACCTTTCAGAAGCTCTGGAAGATGTACGCCTCCGAGGTCACGGCGTTGCCGCCGGCGGTCGACTTCGAGAATTTCGCCGTCCTCTTCGTCTACGACCCCGCGCACTACAATCTGGTCAACATCCGCGGACTCAACGTGTGGCAGGGCATCGCCAACCCCATCGTTGAGCGCACGGATTGGAAGCTTGCCATCGGCGGCGACCCCATGATGCGCAAAATCAACGAACAGAAGGGCAAGCCCGTGCCGGAGGCGAAGGTGAATGTGGCGCTCCTGCCCATTCTGCGCAACTCCTCCAAACACCCCGGCGTGACCGCGCTTCTGGTGGAAAGCAATCCGGAGGACGAAGGCGCCAGCCTCGTCATCCCCGTCCCGGAGGCACCCTGAGGCCATGCACCGGCAGCTCACATTCCGTGAAGCCTGCGCCCGCCTGCGCATTCCCGAGCAACGCCTGCGCGACGCGGTGAAGTATGGCGAGGTCCCCTGCCGCAAGCAGGGCGACGACGTCGTCTTCGACGCGGACAGCCTCGATGCTTGGGGTTCCCGCCGCATCCTCTCCCTGCGCCAGCGCGACCTCCTGCCGGAACACCTCGCCGCCACGCGCCAGGATGTGAAGGTGCCGGCTGAGGACATCGTCCTGCCGCACTTGCTCAAGGCTGAGTACGTCGATCTCGACTTCCGTGCCAAGACCCGCGCCGGCGTCATTCGCGACTTGGTGGACCGCGCCGCAGAGCTGGAACTGCTCTACGACCCGGGCGACCTGCTTGCGCAACTGGAGGATCGTGAGTCGTTGGCCTCCACCGCGCTTCCCGGCGGCATCGCCCTGCCGCACCCCCATCACCAAGACCCCTATCTCATCACCGAGCCCTTCATGCTCTTGACCCGGACGCGCAAGCCCATCTGGTTTGGCGCGCCCGATGATGCGCCGACAGACCTCTTCTGTCTGATCTGTTGCGGCGAAAACATCCGCCACCTGCACGTCCTTGCGCGACTCTGCATGATGATTCGCGAGACGGACTTCTTGGGAGCCATCCGCGCCGCCGCCACCTCCGAAGAAGCGGTTGAAGCCGCCTTCGCTGCCGAGCGCGCCGTCCTCGCCACGTTGCGCTAGGGAGCGGCGTATCCGCCGCTCCCGGAGAACGGAAAACAGAGCGTGCAGGCCCGGAGGGCCAAACCTTCCACGGCTACAGAGCGTGCAGGCGCGAAGCGCCAAACCTTCCACGGCCACGGAACGCGCGGCAAGCGCGCGACGAACGTGGCCCGCTTCCAAACTTCTAAGCCTCCAAGCTTCCAAACTTCCACTTGGTACTTCACCGTTCGGCCCTGTGGGCCTCACTCCCTATCCCCATCCCTTGCGTCTCTGTTGTTTTCCTGGGAATCCCACACGTCGCCCCGCAGGGGCGTTCAGTTTTCTGTTCTCTGGGGCGGCAATCGCCGCCCCCCTTTTTTTTGTCATCGCCTCAAGTCCCCCTCCGAGACCCTATAGTGGTCCGGCTTGAGACCCTATAGTGGTCGGAGGTGAGACCCTATAGGGGTCCATGGTCGACCCCTATAGTGGTCCGGGGCGAGACCCTATAGTGGTCCGAGCCCGACCCCTATAGTGGTCCAGGATCGCCCTTTATGAGGTTTTATGGGAAGCGTTCCCGGCGTCTTCCCGTTTTCTGCATCTTTCGTTAAAAAGTGCTTGCTTTTTGGGCAGGGGATATGGTATCTTAGAACCACTTTCGTTTGGGGCGGTAGCTCAGTTGGTAGAGCATCACGTTCGCAACGTGGGGGTCAGGGGTTCGAATCCCCTTCGCTCCACCATCCGTAAAATACGGTTTGGGTCTCATACGGAAGTCCCCTTTTTCATAGTGTTTCCTTTCTTTGTTTTTGGCCCGTAGGCATTGCCGCGGGCTTTTTTGTGCCCCTTCCCTTGGAAGGTTTTCCCGCGAAGACGCCAAGGCGCGCGAAGCAGATGGGCTAAACGCCCGCTGATCACTCCCGCCCATTGTCTTCGCGTCTAAGCAGGGGTGTGGGGCAACGCCCCACCCAAACGCCAATCATTCAATTCAGTCAATCAGCAGTCGCTCCGACAGAGCAGATTGCCTACATCTTTGCGGTCCCTCTCTCTTTCCGGACACTCCTGGGGCGATGGGTGAAATCGCCGCGTGGCGAATCAGACTTTCAGGCATCCAAAGGGCTGCTTTTAGCCCTCTTTTTGAGACCCTATAGGGGGCGGCCTCGGATCCTTAAGGGTTTCGACCCCGACCCTTATAGGGTCTCACCCTCGACCACTATAGTGGTTGACCTCGGACCCTTATAGGGTCTTAGAAAGCCCCCTTAAGCGTCTCTCCAAGGGCCCTTTTTTGGCCTCCAGAAGGTACTATATAATAAGGTAGGGGCGCAGAGGCGCCCCGGAGCGTGCAGCGGCGAAGCCGCAAACCTTCCACGGCCACGGAAAACGGAGCGTGTAGCCCGAAGGGCAAACCTTCCACGGCTACGGAACGCCCCTACGGGGCGACGGATAGACTTCCCGGGAAAACGGTAAGGCGCGAAACGGAGGGCGGCGGTCGCGGTCAGCGGCGAAGCCGCAGAGCGACCGATGGAGCCCGAAGCGGTTCGCGCCCATTGTTGCGTCTTTGCGGTTCCCATTTTCCCCGGACAGTGTTGAGGACATATAGGACCTATAGGACATATAGGACGGCGGCTGGCGCCGCCCTGCACAACGGCTTCGCCTGTCGCGCGCTTGCCGCGCGTTCTGTTTTCTGTTCTCTGTTTTCTGTTTTCTGTTCTCCGTTCTTTGGGCGGCCGATGCCGCCCAAAGAACTTTACGCTTGCGGTTGACGGGAAAATTGGCTATCATGGGCACGTCAATGTGAGAACGTGGTTGCGCGATGGCCTTGAAGTATAAACGAATCCTTCTGAAGCTCAGCGGCGAGGTGCTGAAGGGCTCCTCCGACTCTTGCCATGACGAGACGATTTTGGCCGAGGTGGCCCAACCCTTCGACGCACGCGAGGCCATCCGCCTCATGGGCCAAGGCACCGTGGCCCTCTTCGCCGGCGACACCGGCAACCCCTTCTTCTCCACCGACTCCGGCGCGGCCCTCCGTGCGGCCGAGATTGGCGCCGACGCCCTCCTCAAGGCCACCAAGGTCGATGGCATCTACTCCGCCGACCCCGCCACGGGCCGTATTGCCGAATCCGATGGCTTTGCGTGGGACTACCTCGCGGGTTCCAACCTAAAGTCTAAACTCACCTATCCCAATGACGCCGTGGTCACATGGACATACGAACCCCATCGCGACCTCCTCACCGCCGTCACCAACAGTCTGCCCAACGGGACGACCCTCAGCGCTTATGTCTACACCAACGATCTCCTTGGCCGCCGTACCTCAAAGAACGATGAGCAGTACGGCTACAACGTCCGCGACGAACTCATCTCCGCCGACGAGGTCTCCTACAATTACGATGACATCGGAAACCGCACAATCGCCGAAGGCAAGACCTACACCGCCAATAACCTCAACCAATACACCGCCATCGACGACTTCGTGCCCCAATACGACGCGGACGGAAACCAAACCCTCATCAAGACCGAGACCGGCGTGTGGTCAGTCGTCTACAACGCCGAGAATCGCCCCGTCCGTTGGACGCAGGGAGACACCGTAATCACCATGGCTTTCGACCGCATGGGCCGCCGCGTGGACTATCAAGAGACACGAGACGGTCAGGTCGCCACGCACTTCCGCTTTGTTTACGACAACTTCCTCTGCGTCCAGAGGCTGGATGCCACGCAGGGGAACGCCGTGCGGACGGAGTTTGTGTGGGACCCCACAGAGCCCGTCGCCACGCGGCCCCTGGCCATGCGCGCCAAGAACTGGGGCCTCAATCTCTTTTACACCCACGACGGCAACAAGAACGTCTCCGAGGTCTTCTACCACGCCCTCCAGAACGGCATCGCCGCCCACTACGACTACGCCCCCTTCGGCGCCGTCACCCGCACCTCCTCCGCCACCCGCGTCACCAATCGCGACCTCCTCTCCGAAAACCCCTTCCGCTTCTCCTCCGAGGTCTACGACGACACCCTCGGCCTCGTCTACTACAACTACCGCCACTACAACCCCAAAGATGGAAGGTGGCAGGGAAGAGATTTGTGTAAAACTAATAACAAATATCGTTTTTTGGGGAATAATGGGAATACCTCGCGAGATATTCTTGGATTATATGATGAAAAAGTTCATTATTATTTTATTTTTAGCGTTTTCTTTCAAATGGGATACTTGGAGGAAGAAGCTGAAATGATTGCATTTGCTTCAAACTATGTAGATACAGGGCGTTGGAATCCTCTTCCTGAAGAGTGGCTCTATTCGAACAATCTGATACCAAGTTCCGAATTACGCCGAACTCGACGTTTGCTACATAATCTTGGGAATTTATCTTCTCAACAAATTGATTGTTATAGAGAGTGTGTCCGTTGTTTGGCCAAATGTAATCCAAAGGATTTGCAGCGTATAGGAGTCCTTTTACATGTGTTAGGGGATACGTATGCGCATAGAGATCCAAATGGGGATGGATATGGCGTTTATCTTGGGCATGGTCTTGCAGGGACGGAACCTGACGACGTAAGGAGTCAAGATTATCATGGTCCATCCCGTTTTATAATGTATGGGGTTACAATCCATATGGATTTTGCTCCAAAAGATATGCAATTTTCTGAACTTCTATATAAATATCTATACTTAAAGAAGGATAATGGAGAGTATTATCATTCGGACTTGGATGTGTTTAAGGCATTTGCAGGAAAAAGTCCAAATCATCAGATAGAAATGAGAGAGGATGCAGAGTTAGATAGAAAAATAGAGGATTTATTGCCGTCTCTTGAGTCGTGTTATGAAAAGGCGAGAGAGGTTCAACCGTGAAGTTAAATAATATAATAATAATTTTATTATTATTGTGTATCTCACAAACGGGATGCCTTTATTGGCGTCGTAGTATAGTTGGAGGAGGGCGTATTCAAGACGGTAAATATTATGTATTAGAGAATACGGCATGGACGTGGTGGTGGTTCACATTCTTAGTGCCGTCTTGTGCTGTCAATATGTCCATATGGTCGGAAGTGTGCCCAGAAGATGAAAATGCAAAGACATGTGTTGATTGGGCCTTTTGGTGCAGAGCGGGGGCGAAACCTTCGTTTACTAATGAAGAACTATTACAACGATGGATGTTCGGGAAGCCGATTCTACAGTCAAACATCTTGAATATCAATCAACGCTTTCGTCTGCTATGTAATGATACAAAGGATTATATACTGCTCGTTCAGAGACAAAAGCATTTGAATCAAACTTATGTAAAAGCACTTCGTAAGCAATCAAGTTGCACTGATAATACAGACATCGTAACGACAAAGCCCATAAAAGGGAATTGTATGCTTTGGGTTATACAGCCCGACGATACACGTATAGGCCCCTATTGGCTTCCTTATATAATGGGGCCTGGGGGGGATTGCAGTTGTGACACCGTGTTGCGTTCGCGTTATCGTGCAAATGCGCTTTTTTGCTTTGAGCCGACATCACAGGCACTTTGTGTCCTTTACAGAGAGGAGCAGCAATGGCATTTCGAACTTTGGGAAGCGAATAACACAATTCCAAATCAAAGTGCTATTCTTGAAATAGACAGCGAAAAGGAGCCTTTTTATTTTTGGGTGTCAAATAGAACAGTTGGGGTAGCATCATGGTCTCAACGAACAAAGAACGCAACATTTACAACATTTGACAAAACAACATTAAAAAAACAGCACGCTATATCCTCGGCTCTTTTTCCTTCTCCCCCCATTCGCAAAGAAGAAGTGCCTCCAATGCCTCGCTTATATAACGTATTTGAAAAGACACCCGAATTGATACGTAAAAATGGTGATTGGCTTTATATTGTAGACGATCGTTTCCACCACATCTATTCGACCTTTTCTTTTCCTTTTAATCTAGAATCTGGGTTAAGCCTTTCTAAGGGCGAAACGAGAGAATATGTTTTGCGATTTAATGTAAATACTGGAGTACGAGAAGTATACTACACAGTAAGTGACTAAAGTGGCTGTTCACTTGGAATATTGCGTAAAAGGAGGTCTATGACTTTTCATCTCATGTATCGCCAAGCAAAGCCCACGAGCGTAAGCGAGGTGGGAGCACAAACCAAGGTGCTCGCGGAAACGGGCGAGTGGACGGTGGAATACAACGCCGAGAATCGCCCCATCCGCTGGACACAGGGGAACAAGGTCATCACCATGGGCTTTGACCGCATGGGCCGGCGGGTCTTCTACAAGGAGATGGAGGGCAACCGCCAAATCACCCACACCGTCTTCCTCTACGATGGCTACCTCTGCATCCAGCAACTCTTCTCCAACAGCCCGTGGAACGTCTACAAGGAGTTCATTTGGGATCCCACGGAGCCCCTCGCCACGCGCCCCCTCTGCTTCCGACAGTACGGCCAGCGCTCGGCCTTCCTCCTGCACGACGGCAACAAGAATGTCTCCGAGGTCTTCTACCACGCCCTCCAGAACGGCATCGCCGCGCACTACGACTACGCCCCCTTCGGCGCCGTCACCCGCACTTCCCGTGCCACCCGCGTCACCAACCGCGACCTCCTCTCCGAAAACCCCTTCCGCTTCTCCTCCGAATACCACGACTTCACCCT
>CALXOF010000020.1 GCA_944389945.1 uncultured Kiritimatiellota bacterium
ACCTCTCACATCTTCCAATGTTACCTCATCTCAAAAATTTTCGTCTTCCACAAAAAATATAGTTGACTTAAGGGTCCAGAAATGGGTGTTTAGCGCCCCCTTTTCTCCCAATAGCGTCCACGGAAACAAAGACCCGCGAAGACGTTACTCTTGCAAGAAAGTGAGGCGCGGAAGGAAAGGAGTAGCGGACGTTTAACCCGCAAAGCGACCGGCGTTAACCCATCAGACTTCGTGCGCACTGGCGTCCTCGCAAAAAAGATACCTGCCGATTTCCCCGGACATTCTCACACATTACCAGTCTGTCACTTTCTTTTGCTGCGCCATTCTGGTATCATTTATGAAGTCCGAGAAAGGAGCGCAACGATGTTCAACGATTTTATACCCGATACGACCGCGAACGGTGTGAACCCCACCGGTGCGCAACCGCCGCGTCTGGAGGGCCCGCAACCGCAGGAAGAGCAACCGAAGGTCTCCATTCGGAAGCCCAAGCCGGAGCGTGTCATCTGCGGACTCTTTGTGGCGACCTTGTGGTTGTTGGCGATTTTCTTCCTGCCGCCGTGGTCGTTGGTGATTCTGGTGGCGCTTTCTGCACTGATTTGCCTCTTTGAGTTGCGCTCTATGCTCAAGCGGGTGGGGTATGTCTTGCCCTTCTTCTGGATGGCCGTCATGACGGCGCTGTGGTACACCGCAATGTATCTCTCCATGCACTATGCCAAGGGGGACGCAACCGAGCTTGGGCTGACGATGCTCGTGCCGTTTGTGCTGTTGCCTGTCTTTGTGATGGTACTCTTCTTCCGCGTCCTCCTCTCCCGACGCGCGCAGAAACCAATGGAAACGGCGGCTCTGGCTGTTGGTGCCTTCATCTATGTGCCCTATCTGCTTTCCTTCCTTGTCCCAATTGCGCTCTACCCGAAGTTTGACGTCTCTGCGGGCATCTTTATGGCTTTCTCGTTGGTATTGGTCACCAAGCTCTCTGATACGGGCGCCTATTTCGTGGGGACGATGCTGGGAAGCCACAAGATGTGCCCGCGGCTCTCTCCAGGCAAGACCTGGGAAGGAACTTGTGGCGGTTACCTCGTCTCCATGATTGGTGCGCTTATCATCATCGCTGCGGCCTATATCTTTAAGGATGCCACCTGTCTGGACTTTGTACGAGCATTGACGGATACGCCTGCGAAGGTCATGTGGGCCTTGCTGACGGTCATCGTGTTGGTGACGGTCGGTATCTGTGGCGACCTGCTGGAATCGCTCTTCAAGCGCCAGTGCGGTGTGAAGGATTCCTCCGCGCTCTTCCCCGCGATGGGTGGTTTCTTCGACACCTTCGACAGCATCATCTTCGTGCCGGCGGCCTTCATCTTTATGGTCGCACTGGGCGGGCTCATCCTAAGCTAAGACAATATGTGTAAGAAACGATTGGTCATACTTGGCGCCACAGGCTCCATCGGAGCGAGTACGCTCCGCGTGGTCGCCGCGCACCCGGACCTGTTCGAGGTCGTCGGCCTGGCCGCAGGACGCGATGCCGCGAAGTTGCGGGAGTTAGCCGCACGTTTCGGCGTACGTAACCTGGCACTCGCGGATTCCGATGACCCCACCATTCCCCACGGCAAGCAAGCCCTCTGCGAACTGGCCGCGCACCCGGATGCCGACTTGACGGTAATGGCCATCGCCGGCATGGCGGGCTATGAACCAACCCTCGCAGCCATCGAGGCCGGGCACGATGTGGCCCTCGCTACCAAGGAAGTCCTCGTCATGGCTGGCGAGGAGGTCATGCGCCGCCGCGTCGCTAAGGGGGTGCGTATCCTCCCCTTGGATTCCGAACACTCTGCGCTCTTCCAGGCGCTCCAAAGCGAGATTTACCGCCCCGCCTGCGTCCGCACAGCCGATGAACCGGCCGCGGAGACGCGCGTGGCCGAAGCCATCCTCACGGCTAGTGGCGGCCCCTTCCTACGACGCGAACACCTGGATTGGAAGCGCGTCACCGTTGCCGAGGCGCTCAACCATCCGCGGTGGCGTATGGGACCAAAGGTGACGATTGACTCCGCCACCATGATGAACAAGGGCCTGGAGCTCATTGAGGCCATCCACCTCTTCAACCTCCGTCCGGACCAACTCCGCGTGTGGATTCATCCGCAGAGCATTGTCCACTCTTTGGTGCGCTTCCGCGATGGGGCCCTGTTGGCCCAGCTCGGTGTGACGGACATGGCCCTGCCCATCCAATACGCGCTCACGTGGCCAGACCGTGCCGACGATGCACCTGTTGAACCCCTCACCCTTGCGCAAATGCAGGGGCTGGAGTTTATCGAACCCGATTTGTCGCGTTTCCCCTGCCTGCGTCTGGTCTTCGAAGCCTTGCCGCACGGCGCTTGGACGCACCCCATTTTGACCCTGGCCAACGAGGTCGCCGTGCGCGCCTTCCTCGCTGGACGCATCACCGCAGACCGTATCGTAACCGTCATCGAGGAATCCTTGGCCGTCGGACCGGCCTCCTTCGATGACATTCTCCGCCGGGCCGAAGCTTCCGTGGCTCGTTTCGCCGCATCATGAAGACCCATCCGCTCTATCCCTTTATGTTCCGTCCCCAGTATCGCGATTATATCTGGGGCGGCGATGCCATTGCCACACGCTACAACCGTGCCAACACCCCGCGTCCATGCGCGGAAAGTTGGGAGATTTGCGGCCTTCCGGGATACGAAAGCATCGTCACGAACGGCCCCTTCGAGGGCGTGGACCTCGGGAAGCTCACCCAAACCTTCGGGCGCGACTTGGTTGGTGCCAAGGCCACGGATCCGGAACGTTTCCCTCTCCTCATCAAAATTCTGGACGTCCACAGCCGTCTCTCTGTTCAAGTCCACCCGGATGCCGAAGCTGCCAAAATTCTGGGTGGTGACCCCAAACACGAGATGTGGTACGTCCTCGATGCCGCGCCGAACGCCATGCTCTGGGCCGGTCTTCGCCCGAATGCCGATCTCGCCAACCTCGCAGAGACCTCCTTGGTCGCCCATGTCACGCATCCCGGCGAGGTCTACGACATTCCCTCCGGCCTCGTCCACTGCATTGGCCCCGGCAACTTGCTTTACGAAGTGCAGCAATCTAGCGACACCACCCTGCGCGTTCACGACTGGGGGCGTGGCCGCCCCACCCAACCAGAGGCCGCACGCGTCGCCATCCGCAAGGAACTCCAAACCTCCCCCCTTCTGCCGCCTTCCACCAAGCGGGACCTCCGGCCGCGTCTCACCACACCGGTCTTCGATTTCGCCACCCTCTCCCTCTCTCGTAGCCGGACCCTCCACACCACGGAGCAGAGCTTCATGATTCTCTTCTGCGCCGAGGGTAAGACAACGCTCGAACATGACGGCCCCCACCCCCTCACCCTTCTGCCGGGTGACTCCGTGCTTGTTCCGGCGCGCCAAACCTTCATCCTCCACCCCTTCGCCCCCACCAAACTCCTCATCACCTCGCTCTAACCCATGCCTCGCTCCACGCTCAAGTTCTCTCCTGTCCTCCAACCCTTCTTCCGGTCTTTGGGCAAAGTGTTGTCCCCCATCTGGCGTGGCCTCTGCAAGGTATGCTATTGGCTCTCGCTCCCGCCGCGCTGGATTGGTCTGGGGGTGCTCTGGTGTTTCCGCTGGGTGGGACTCCTCTGGAAGAAACTGCCTCAAGGTTTCCGTGACGGTACGGCACGCGTCTATGCCTCGGCCCCAATACGCGTGGTGCGCATGTTCATCTTTGTCCTGGCTTGTGTGCTCTTCTGGATTCTGTTTCTCTTCCTCAGCGGGGCCTTCGGCCCGATCATCCGTTGGCTTGCGCCGCCCATTGCCCGTGTTTACGGTTACGAAATCTCCATCCAGGAATGTGTCGTCAGGCCGCTTTCTGATAACATCCGTATCGCCGGGTTCCGCCTCGACACCGTCGGCTCCCCTCGCATCGGCACCGATGCACCCCTCATCTCCTTGGATTCCCTCCAATGCAAGCCCATGGAGGGCTACATTCGAGCCGACAACCTCCGCATCGGGAATCCGGACTCCTTCCATTACGCCGAGGATGGCGACGAGTATTACGCCGAGAATCCCTTCTTGACGCTCTCGTTGGCCGAGATCAAGGTCGATCTCGAAACCCTCTCTTCGTCCTCGGACGAAATTGTCATCGAATTGATTCGTGTCCATGGTCTGAACGTCCTCTATGCGCTTGACTATGACACCGACAACGTCACGGCCCTCACCGCCCAACTGATGCCGCCAAAGACGGAATCAACACCCACACCGACTGCCGAACCCGCGCCCACGCCGGCACCTGAATCCACGCCCTCCTCCGCGCCAGAATCCCAAGTTGTCTCCGCCGAGCAACCCGTTGACGGGGTACCCCAAGCGCCGCAGACAAACGTCCGAGTCCTCTTGGCAGACTTCAAGGACAACAACGTCACCGTCCGCTGGGTCATCGCCGGCGCCGTGCCGGCCTCCATCCCCTGCCCGATTCCGGACTTTGTCATGGAGGATATGAGCACCCAAGAGGTGCAGGATCAGATCGAAACCATCATAACGCCCATCCGCGACGCCATCGATACCGCAAACGCTGCCATTAACGCAGCCGGCAAAGCGGTCGGTGCCGCCATCAAAACCACCACGGAGGTTCTCGGCTCCGCCGGGGTAGCCATCGGCGATGGTGCCAAGGCTGTCTCGGATACGACCGAAAGTATCATCGGCGGCGCGCTTAACCTCTTCTCTGGGGACGACGAGGAGTGACCATGACGCGGCAGGAGGCAGAGGCAACGCTCGCGCGGGACTATCCGCCTAACGACTGCCCCGCGCTCACTGCCCAACATAACGCATGGGGCCAGGCCCGGCCGCTTGCCGGGCTGACCGTCCTGGACGCCACGCCGCTCTTCCGTAACACGCTGGTCAAGCATCTCGCGCTCCAAGCCGCGGGCGCAGAGGTCTGGGTCGGTTATGGTCGCGCCATGCCTTTCGATCCCATCGCCGCCGAAATGACCCCCGTATTGAGGCTAAAGATTCCGGATGCCGCGCGCCTGGCGCAGGGCTTCGATGTCGTTCTCGATTGTGCCGCTGCCTTCTCGGATATCCCCGCACGCCTCGGCTATGCGGAGCTCACCCGCTCCGGCATCGCCGGCTACCGTACGATTGCCAAGTCCAAACCCGTCTTCAACGTGGATGGGAGCAGAATTAAGACCTTTGAAACCGCGCTCGGCACCGGCGACGGACTCATCCGTGGCCTTCGACACTTCGGCATCAACGACCTGCACGGTAAGACCGCGGTTGTCTTCGGATGTGGCAAGGTCGGCCGCGGTATCCTCTTCCGCCTCGCACACGAGGGTGCGCACTGTTTCGTCGTTGACCCCGCTCGCCCCCTGCCTCCGCAAGACGTGACGCTCGCAAATGACCCGGATGCGTTACTCCGCCGCGCCGACCTCATCGTCACCGCCACCGGCATCAAAGACGCCGCCGCGTCCCACGCCCCTGCCATCCTCGCCTCCCACGCCATCCTCGCCAACATGGGCGTAGAGGATGAGTTCGGCCCGACCATCCCCGCCGACCGCGTCCTCAACGCAAAGGCCCCTCTCAACTTCGTGCTCACGGACCCCACCCGCATGCGCTACATCGACCCGACAATGGCCCTTCACAACCTCGTCGCCCTCCGCCTGGCCCAAACCGACTTCGCCCCCGGCCTCTTCCTCCCCGACCCGGCAGACGAATCCGCCATCCTCGCCTCCCTCCCCAAATCCCTCGTGGACGAGCTGACCGCCTTCGAGACCGCACAGCAAGGAGCCTCCCATGTTTGACCTCATCCTCTCCAATGCCCTCCTCAAAGGCCGCCGCGTCGATGTCGCCGTCCAAGGTTCCCGCTTTGCCGCCGTTGAACCTGCCGGCACGCTCGCCCAGGCCGGAACCCGCGAACGCCTCGACTGTTCCCACTTCCTCCTCCGTCCCCCCTTCTACAACACCCACACCCACCAGGCCATGACCCTCCTGCGCGGCATCGATGACGACTGCGCCCTCATGGACTGGCTCACCCGCGAGATTTGGCCCCGCGAGGCTCGCCTCACCCCCAATACCGTCTATGCCGGCACGCGTCTCGCCATCCTCGAAGGCCTCAAGAGCGGGTGCGTCGCCTTCAACGACATGTACTTCCATCAACCCGCCGTCATCCGCGCCGCCACGGAAATGGGTGTCCGCGCCCGCATTGGTCTGATGTACATGGATCAGGTCAGCGACCACATCGAGAACGACGCCACCCTCGCACTCCGCGACGCCCTGCCCCCCACTATTGGACTCTCCATCGCCCCCCACGCCCTCTACACCACCTCCCCCGAACTCCTCCGCCGCGTCGCCGCTCAAGCCGAATCCCTCGGCCTGCCCCTCCACATCCATGCCGCCGAGACCACTGCCGAAACCGCCATCGCCAAGGAACGCTTCGGCTTCGACTCCCCCCTCGCCTACCTCGATTTCTGCGGCATTCTCCGTCCCGGCACCATCCTCGCCCACTGTTGCCACGCCACCGAAGCCGACCTCGCCCTTATCGCCGAACGTGGCTGCTTCGTCGCCCACTGCCCACAGTCCAACCAAAAGCTCGCCAGCGGCGTCTTCCCCTGGGCCAAGGCCGCCGCCGCGGGTGTCCGCATCACTATCGGTACCGATGGCGCCGCCTCCAACAACGGCCTCTCCATGATTGCCGAGGCCAAGGCCGCCGCCCTCTCCGCCAAACTCGGGGCCGGCGCACCAGATGCCCTCCGCTTTGCCGACCTCGACCGCGCCGTCACCGAAGAGGCCGCCGCCGCCCTCGGCTTCCCCAACGCCGGCCGTATCGTCCCCGGCGCCGACGCCGACTTCATCCTGGTCGACCTCGAAACCCCCGTCTTCGCCGGCGGCGGTGACCCCGATGCCAACTTTATCTACGCCGCCGATTCCTCCTGCGTCGATACCGTTGCCTGTGCCGGTCGCCTCCTCATGCGCGGCCACCAAGTCCCCGGCGAAGCCGACATCCTCGCCGCCGCCCGCACCGCCTCCGCCACCCTCCTCACACCCTGATTCCCACCGCTAGAGGCTAGGTCTTTCACGGCGGCTTCGCCAGTCGCGCTTGCCGCGCGTTCTGTGGCCGTGGAAGGTTTGACCCTTCGGGCCTGCACGCTCCGTTCTCCGGGGCGCATCAGCGCCCCACAGTGCCCCACAAGATTACCATTTTGTGAAGAAAATAGAGGACGCGCACAAATGTGATATAATTAGCCCACTTTCATTAAAACAGGAACCGACATGAGCAAGCTTTCCGTCAGACACGTCTACACCTCCGAATCCGTCTCCGAGGGGCACCCCGACAAGGTCGCCGACGCTATTTCCGATGCCATCCTTGATGCCTGCCTTGCGCTCGACCCGCATGCGCACGTCGCCTGTGAGACGGCTTGCGGCATGAACCTGGTCGTGAACCTGGGCGAGGTGACCTGTCGTGGCTTCGAAACCGTCAACACCAAGGCCATTGCCCAGCGCGTCATCCAGAAGATTGGTTACGACCGCCCCGAGGAGGGCTTCTGCTGGCAAGATTTCACCTACGTCAACAACCTGCACGCACAGTCCCCCGACATCAACCAGGGCGTCGTCCGCGAAGACCCCGAGGAACAGGGCGCCGGTGACCAGGGCATGATGTTCGGCTACGCCACCGACGAGACCCCCGAGCGCCTGCCGCTTCCGCTCGTCTGTTCTAACCGTATTCTCCGTCGTTTGGCCGCGCTCCGCCACAGTGGAGAGCTTCCTTGGCTCCGCCCCGATGCCAAGGCTCAGGTCTCCGTCCTCTACAATGGCGGCAAGCCCCAGGCCATCACCGACGTTGTCTGCTCCCACCAGACCACTGCCGACGTCTCCGAGAAGGTCATCCACCAGACCATCGGCGAGGTCATCCGTGAGGTCCTCACCCCCACCGGTCTCCTCTCTGCCAACACCGCCCTGCACATCAATCCCACCGGCCGCTTCGTCATCGGCGGCCCCGCGGGCGACTCCGGCATCACCGGCCGTAAAATCATCGTCGACACCTATGGTGGCGTCGGTTCGCACGGTGGTGGCGCCTTCAGCGGCAAAGACCCCTCCAAGGTCGACCGTTCCGCGGCCTACTACGCCCGCTACGTCGCCCGCAACATCATCGCCGCCGGCCTCGCCGAGAAGTGCGAAATCCAGGTGGCCTACGCCATCGGCGTGGCCCGCCCCATGAGCATCAACGTCTCCACCTACGGCACCGGCAAGGTCGCCGAGGACTGCATCGCGGACTTCCTCCTCAGCGGCGAGCTCTTCGACTTCCGCCCCGCCGCCATCATCCGCGACCTCGGCCTCCTCACCCCCACCGGCTGGAACTACGCCGACAACTGCGTCTACGGCCACTTCGGCCGCACCAGCGTCCCCTGGGAGCGCGAAGACCGCGCCGAGGCCCTCCGCGAAGCACTCCTCTAACCATCCGAGATAGGCCATGAATCTGCGCAAGGCGTTCCTGCTCTTCCTCTGCGCCCTGCCGCTTCTGGCAGTCGGCGCGCCACGGAACATCATCGTCATGATTCCGGATGGATGCGCCACCGCCACGCTCACCGTCGCCCGCGAGGTCAAGGGCGCTCCCCTTGCCCTCGAGGGTGTCGTCTATGGCCTTGTCCAGACCCGCTCGGCGAACAGCGAGGTCACCGACTCCGCCGCCGCGGCCACCGCCATGTCCTGCGGCGCACTCACCTACAACGGCGCCATCTCCGTCGATGTCGACCGTCGGCCGATGCTCACCTTCGGGGAATGGGCCAAGGCCCAAAACAAGGCCGTAGGAATCGTCACCACGGACATCATCACGGGCGCCACCCCTGCGGCCTTCTCCGCGCACGCCGAAAACCGTAACCAGACGGACGCCCTCATCGAGGGCCAAATCGGTTCCGGTATCGACCTCTTCCTCGGCGGCGGCAAAGAGTTGCTCACCCCGGAGCGCCGCGAGGCCCTCAAGGCCCGTGGCTATGCCCTGCCAGACAACGCCCAAGCGCTGGAGGCCGTCAAACAAGGCCCCGTCTTCGGACTCTTTGGGAAAAACCTCCTCACCCCCATGGTCGCCCGACGCAACGCCCCCTGCGCAGAGCCAACCCTCCGGGACATGTCCGCCAAGGCCCTCGAGCTCCTCAGCCAAGACCCTGACGGCTTCTTCCTGATGATTGAGGGCGCTCAAATCGACAAAGGCGCACACGTGCACGACCTCGCTTGGTCCGTCCATGAATTATTGGCCTTCGATGACGCCGTTGCGCTCGTCCTCGACTGGGCCAAGGCCCACCCCGATACCGTCGTCCTCATCGCCCCAGACCACGAGACCGGCGGGCTCACCCTGCCCCGCGTCCCCAAAGAACGCCAAGGCCTCCGTGCCAAGCGCATCCGCTCCGCCACGCAGATTGGTGCCTACAAACCCGAGGCGCTCGACGTCTGCTACTCCACCGGCGACCACACCGCTGTCGATGTCTTCCTCGCCGGCAACACCCCGACCGTCCGCCCCTTCCGCAACTGCGACTTCCCCGTTGCACTCGCCGACCGCGATACAACCTATCTCCCTGAACTCACCGGAACGACCGTGGAAAAAAACGGCATCCGTTTCCTGATTACCCCAAACGGCACACGCCTTCGCGCCAACTACGACGCCATCTACATCCCCTCCACGCAAAAGTGGTACGCCCGCCAACTTTGATGTAGCGAACCCGATTCGTCCTTGAGTCTCCCAACGTGAGCCACGAGGACAACGTCTGACGCCACCATCCAATCAGCTAACGAGGAACGGACAAGCGGTCGTGTCTGGGAAAGTTCTCTCGTCGACCAACAGTGCGCCAAACTGTACCTATATAAATAAGGCCACTGTGAGACCGATTCCCCATGGTCAGTCATTCGATACAAACTCATCTATTCTGTTGTCAAAGATCAGGCGTGGTTGCTTCATGACTGTTCCACGCACCTTTGCCAAAGACCTGTCATTCGTCTTTTCTAAATCAATAGCAACCACACTTTTTATAGTAAGATAGTCCATCACGAAGACCTGTCATTGGGTACTTCGCTCTCGCCTTCCGCTTCGCACCCTGTCGCTTTCCAGGGAACCCATCCGTCGCCCCGTAGGGGCGCTCTGTAGCCGTGGAAGGTTTGGCGCTTCGCGCCTGCACGCTCCGAGGTGGCACAAACCGCCCTAGGTTAGTTTTATATAATCTCAAAAAGTTTGCTGAATGACGTGAAGTTTTGCTAAAATTATAGGCAATTTATCACGTCTTGTGATAACACCAACCGAAAACCCCAAGGGAGCGTCTTTCAACCCATGGCGACGAAGACCACGAAGCAAGTCGGAGCGAAAGCTGAGACCCAAAAGCCTGCCACGCGAGCCTCCAAGGCCCCAAAAGCCAAGTCCGCAAAGCAGCCTGCAGCCACCCCCGCCGATGAGTCCAAAACCAAGGCTGCGTCCGACAAGAAAGGTGCGCCCAAAAAGAAGGCCATGACGCCCACGACCACCAAGGCATCCAAGGCAAAGCCCGAAGAGCCCCCCCAGGAAAAGGCCTCCGCCAAGTCCTCGGTCCGCGCCAAGGCCGCCAAGACCCCCTCCCCGGCCCAAGAGCCGGACATGATGTTGGTTTCCCCTGTGCCAATTGCCTACGAGGAAATCGGCCCGGACGCCTCTGACCTCCAGGCCATCGAAGAAGAAGATGATGGCCCCGCGACCTTGGCGGAAGCCGAGGCCATGGCTGAGCTGGACGGTCAGGGAAAGGCCGAAAAGCCCAAGAAAAAGCGTGGCCGCAAGAGCAAAGCCGAAACCGACAAGGTCGACGAGGAGGAAGAAGAGCCCGTCGCCGACTCGATGGAGGATCTCGAGAAGGAATTGCTGAACAATGAGTACGCCAACACGGAAAACGTGGGCGGCGTGCTCTACGACCGCGCCCAGCACGCGGGTGTGCTGAAGAACAGCCACACCCAGGAAACCGTCATTGAGGACGAGGAAGAGACGCTGGACGACGGCGATGCCGCCCTCGGCGGTCTGCGCGAAGGTTCCGGTCTGCGCGCGGTCTTCAACGAGTCCGAGGAAGAGGCCAAGAAGGCCCGCGCGCTGGAAGACTTGGACGCGCTCGAGGAGCGCGAGGACTGCCGCGAACGTCTGCGCCAGTTGGTCGCCCTCTCCGAGAAGCAGAGCGGCGTGCTCACCATCAAGCAAGTGAACGAGTTCCTCCCCAAGGAAGTCATCAAAGACACGGAAATCGAGCTCTACTTCAACCTCTTGAGCGCGATGAACGTGAAGGTGGTGCCGGAGGAAGACTTCGAAGACGCGGTTGAGGAGCGCGGCGAGGAATCCTCCGCCGGGCGCGTGGATTACATCGACGACCCCATCCGCATGTACCTGCACCAGATGGGCCAAGTGCCCCTGCTGACGCGCGATGACGAGGTGAAGATTTGCCAGCGCATCGAGGCCAGCGAAAAGGTCATCGTGGAGGTCTTCAACCAGTTGCCCGTGGCCCCGCGCCTCTACGCCTGGGTGTTGGAAGGCCTGGAAGTCGGCCGCGAGCGTTTCGACCGCGTGGTCTCCGACAAGTACAACAAGAGCCGCGATGAGTACGTCGAGACGATGCACCCGGAACAGGAGGTCCTCAACCGCTTGGGCGACCGCATGGCCGAGGCCTACATGGCCCGCGCTCGCATCAACCCCAAGGACACCGCCGCACTGGCCAAGGCCGACAAGCAGGTGGAAGCCCTTTGCAAAGAGTTGCGCGACAAGTACGACACCCTCAACTTCAAGCAAAAGATGCTGGAGACCATCTGCATCTACGCCGAAGACCGTTACTACAAGCCCTACGCCCGCGCCATCGAGGCCCTCAAGAAGGCCAAAAAGGCCGGCAAGAGCAAGTCCAAGGCCCAACGCGTCGCCAAGGCCGAAGCCGCCCGCGACGAGGCCGAACAGGCCCTCGGCATGCCGGCGGACATCTTCATGGAGAAGTTCAAAGAGCTTCGCCAGGCGCTCCACTTGGGCGCCCAGGCCCGTAAGGAAATGGTCGAGGCCAACCTCCGCCTGGTCATCTCCATCGTCAAGAAGTTCATGAACCGCGGTCTCAGCTTCCTCGACCTCATCCAAGAGGGTAACACCGGCCTCATGAAGGCCGTCGAGAAGTTCGAGTACAAGCGCGGCTACAAGTTCTCCACCTACGCCACCTGGTGGATTCGCCAGGCCGCCACCCGCGCCATCGCCGACCAGGCCCGCACCATCCGCATCCCCGTGCACATGATTGAGACCATCAACAAGCTCCTTCGTGTGCAGAAGAAGCTCCTCCAGGAGCTCGGCCGCGAGCCCACCCCGGAAGAGACCGCCGAGGAAATGGGCGTGCCCGTCGATCGCGTCCGTAGCGTCTGCCGCATGGCCCAGCAGCCCATCTCCCTGCAAAGCCCCGTGGGCGACGGCGAGGACGCCCACTTCGGCGACTTCATCGAGGACAAAGGCACCGAGCGCCCCGAAGACGCCGCAGCCTTCACCCTCCTCAAAGAGCGCCTGCGCGAAGTGCTCTACTCCCTCAACGACCGCGAGCGCGATGTCCTCGACATGCGCTTTGGCCTCAAAGATGGCGTCGCGCGCACCCTCGAAGAGGTCGGCAAGGCATTCAACGTCACGCGTGAACGCATCCGCCAAATCGAGGCCAAAGCCCTGCGCAAGCTCCGCCACCCCTCGCGCATCAAGAAACTCACCGGCTTCCTCGGCGAACGCTGAGCGCCCACCCCAGACCAAGACAGAAAGACCCCCAGACACCATGAGCATCCTCTCCCCCTTGCTCGCCCTCTTCGGCATCCGCAAGAAGACCCCCACCGGGCCCCAGGAGCGCATCGAGATTTACGTCGGCAACCTCAGCTATGACATGACCGACGAGCAGCTCGAAAAGGCCTTCGCCAAATACGGCACCGTCCGCCGTGCCCGCGTCATCACCAACCGTTTCAACCACAAGAGCAAAGGCTTCGGCTTCGTCGAGATGGTTTACCGTGTCGAGGCCGAAAAGGCCATCAAGGCCCTCCACGACAAGACCGTCATGGGTCGCAAACTCCGCGTCAACGAGGCCCGCAACGGCAAGCCCCGCCGCTAACCCCACCTTCATCCCCCAAGGAGACTCACCATGAGCACGTCCACCAAGACCAAGGACAAAACCACCGAAAAGGTCGTCCTGCCCGGCAACCACCCCTCCGCTGAGTTCACCGCCGAGGGCCTCGCCCAGGACTTCCTCTGGAACATGCGCTTCTCCCTCGCCAAGAGCGGCGACCGAGCCACCGAACGCGACTGCTACAAAGCCCTCGCCTATGCCGTGCGCGACCGCATCGTCGACCGCTGGATGGCCACCCAAGACGCCTACCGCGCCGCCAAGGTCCGCCGCGTCTACTACCTCTCCCTCGAATTCCTCATCGGCCGCCTCCTCGGCAACAACGTCATCAACCTCGGCCTCGAGCAGCAATGCCGCGAAGCCATGGACTCCCTCGGCCTGGACTGGAACCGCCTCCGCGACTACGAGATGGACGCCGGCCTCGGCAACGGTGGCCTCGGCCGCCTCGCCGCCTGCTTCATGGACTCCCTCGCCACCCTCGACCTTCCCGCCACCGGCTACGGCCTGCGCTATGACTACGGCATCTTCCGCCAGCGCATCGTCAATGGCGAGCAGCGCGAAGAGCCCGACAACTGGCTGAAATACGGCTACCCCTGGGAAATCCAGCGCCCCGAATACGCCTGCCTCATCGGCTTCGGCGGACACGTCGAGCACTACACCGGCCGCACCGGCCGCGACGAATGGGTCTGGGTCCCCGCCCAGCAGGTTCAGGCCGTCCCCTACGACCTCCCCATCGTCGGCTACCAGGGCAAGACCGTCTCCACCCTCCGCCTCTGGAGCGCCAAGGCCACCAACGAATTCTCCCTCGATGAATTCAACCGCGGCGACTACGTCGAGGCCGTCGAGAGCAAGGTCCTCGCCGAGAACCTCACCAAGGTCCTCTACCCCAACGACTCCACCACCGCCGGCAAAGAGCTCCGCCTCCGCCAGCAATACCTCTTCGTCGCCGCCTCCGTCCACGACATCCTCCGCCGCTTCCGCGAGGAAGGCCACGAATGGCGCCACCTCCCCAAATACGTCTTCATCCAGCTCAACGACACCCACCCCACCCTCGTCATCCCCGAGCTCATGCGCATCCTCGTGGACGTCGAAGGCCTCACCTGGGACGACGCCTGGACCTACGTCCGCGCCTGCACCGGCTACACCAACCACACTGTCCTCCCCGAAGCCCTCGAAAAGTGGCCCGTGCCCCTCATGGAGCGCGTCCTCCCCCGCCACATGCAGATCATCTACGAGATCAACGCACGCTTCCTCCAGCAGGTCGCCACCCTCTTCCCCGGAGACGTCGCCCGCCTCGCCCGCATGAGCCTCATCGACGAGAGCGGCGACAAGTTCGTCCGCATGGCCAACCTCTGCCTCGTCGGCACCTCCGCCGTCAACGGCGTCGCCGCCCTCCACACCGAGATCCTCAAGAAGACCATCTTCAAGGACTTCTATGAGATCATGCCCACCCACTTCTCCAACAAGACCAACGGCATCACCCAGCGCCGCTGGCTCCTCAAGGCCAACCCCCGCCTCGCCGCCCTCATCACCGAGACCATCGGCGACGGCTGGGTCACCGACCTCAGCCAGCTCTCCAAGCTCAAAGCCAAGGTCAACGACAAAGCCTTCCTCAAGCGCTTCGCCGAAATCAAACGCGCCAACAAGGAAATCCTCGCCAACACCATCTTCAACACCCTTGGCTTCCAGGTTTCCCCCGACGCCATCTTCGACGTCCAGGTCAAGCGCCTCCACGAATACAAGCGCCAGCTCCTCCTCGTCCTCTACATCATCATCCTCTTCAATCGCCTGATTGAAAAGCCCGACCTCGACGTCTACCCCCGCGTCTTCGTCTTCGGTGCCAAAGCCGCCCCCGGATACTGGGTCGCCAAGCTCATCATCCGCCTCATCCACGGCGTCGCCAGCGTCGTCAACTCCCACCCCCTCGTCAAGGGCCGCATCGCCGTCGCCTTCCTCCCCGACTACCGCGTCTCCCTCGCCGAGAAAATCATCCCCGCCGCCGACGTCTCCGAGCAAATCTCCCTCGCCGGCACCGAGGCCTCCGGCACCGGCAACATGAAACTCATGCTCAACGGCGCCATCACCCTCGGCACCCTCGACGGCGCAAACGTCGAAATCGCCCAGGAAGTCGGCGACGACAACATCGTCATCTTCGGCCTCAAAACCGAAGAAGTCGCCAAGCTCCGCCCCACCTACAACTCCAAGGCCATCTACGAGAGCAACCCCGAGATCAAGCGCGCACTCGACATGATCCGCCGCAACGTCTTCTCCCTCATGGCCCCCGGAATCTTCGAGCCCCTCCTCCAGAACCTCCTGGACTACAACGACTACTACATGCTCCTCAAAGACCTGCCAGACTACATCAAGGCCCAAGACCGCGTCGAAGCCCTCTACCGCGACCAGACCGCCTGGAACAAAGCCTCCCTGATGAACGTCGCCTCCGCCGGCAAATTCTCCAGCGACCGCACCATCCGCGAATACGCCGAAGACATCTGGCACCTCCCCTCCTTCCAGGTCAAGTAAGGCACCCCCACCCCTCCAAAAAAGGCCCCCCACCCGGGGGGCCTTTTTTTTGCACCCCGATGAAGAAACCGCAGATTGAGCAGATTTGGTGCAGATTAAGGGCGTGCTATCGCACGCAGGACACTCAAATGGAAGTTTAGAAGCTTGGAGGCTTGGAAGTTTGGTTGTCTCCAATCGAGCAATCAGCAGGGCACGCTATGCCCTTCGCTCCTCCGTCGCCCCGCAGGGGCGTTCCTGCATCTCCTGCACCTCCTGAACGCGCCGCCTTCCACCCAGCTAATCAGCCCATGCAGGCGCAAAGCGCCAAACCTTCCACGGCTATCAGCTAATCAGCAGGGCGCTCCGCCGGAGTGCCCTTTCTGGACCCCTAAGGGTTTCGACCCGGACCACTATAGGGTCTCGCCCCCGACCACTATAGTGGTTGACCTCCGACCACTATAGGGTCTCAGAACGTCCCCTTAAAGGTTTCTCCAAAACCCCTTTCGTAGACCCTCTGTGAAGCCTCTTTTAGAACCGAGAAAACTTACCGAAAGATGACAAGTTCATGATAATGTGTTACAATGCTCCACAATGGTTTCCTAAGTAAGGATCGGAGCAGAAAATGTCGTCGCGTACGTGGCTTGCCGTTGTCGTGTTCGTTTTTATGGCCGTTTTGACCGTTGTCAGCTTGGTCTGTTGCGGTATGGCCATGTCCCGCAGTTTCGCCTATGAGGCTGACATCCGCAACAACGAACAACGCCTGAATGACATCCAACAAGCCGTTGAGCAGAAACAAAGCCAAAACAAGGCCCAGGCCCAGCGCTACCTTGACGACCAAAAGCAATACCAAGCGCACTTGGACAAAATAGCTACCCATCTGCAAGAGCAAACGCAACGTCGCTCAGATCTGGAGAAAAATCTCCCAGACCTTCAAGCAGAGTTCATCACATTGACGAATCAAATCAATACTCTGAAAGAGCAAAAGCAAAACCTCGAACAAGAACTCCAACAAGTGGAGGCGGCCAAGCGCGAGTTGTCCGAGTTGTCCACGAAAATTACCACGGCGAAAAACGTGGAAAAGTCTTTGACGCAGTCCATCGACACATTAAACAAGCAATTGGTAAAAATTTCCGGTCAGAAAGATGAGGCAATCTTGGCTCGTGATACGGCAGAGCGAGAATGTGGAGAAAAACAGGCAGAGCTTGAAGCCAGAAAAAATGAATTGGCAAAGATTGCCGATAACCGCACGTCTCTTATTAAAGAACGTGACACGATTCTGAGTGAAGTCACAAACTTAAGAAGTGAAAAACAGGCTATTGGGAATTTGACTGAACAACGGGATGCTCTTGAAAATGAAATCGCAAGACTAAAAGCAGATGAAAAGAGACTTTCAGCTACGAAAGATGAACTCAAACAAGTAGAAGACCAGTTAACCAAGGTGAGAACAGATTATGCTCAGGTAATTCAAGATTACAACGAGGCCAAAGCAAAGCAAGGAACAGTGCAAGGAGAAATTGCTGAACTAGAGACTTTGCGTATTGAGGCGGAAGAGAAGCTGAAGTATGCTCAACAGCAGGAGAAAGGTGCTCGAGACAGTCTTAATCAGGTCAAAGGTCAAGTCTCTGCCGCCCATAACGCACAGAAAGAATTAACTGACTTGCTCCGCCAAATCAATGAAGCTCAAAATGAATTACGTCGTATAAAGACTTCGGGGGCTTCACAAAGTGAAGCCCAAAACGAGCAACAACAGTAAGGTAAAAGGAGCATAAAAATGATTGCACAGATTAGCTTCCTACCATTGACCGGATGGGCTCTCGTCGGCACCTTCGCCTTGATTATTGTCTTAGCATTGGCGTGTTTCTTCTTCATCAAGGGGTTAATAGACCTACGCCTGGCCAAGAAACTCTCCCCGATGGAGAAGACGCTAGAGCAACTGGAAGCAGAAATTCAGGCAAAAAAGGAAGAATTGTCTGCACGAATCAGTGAGTTGACCAATGCGGATAAGGCTGTTGCAGAAGCCAATGAAGCGAGAGAGTTCCTCAAGAAGTATGCCTCTGAATTTGCTTCTAAACAAGCCCAATTGGCGACAATTGAGACGAATCTCAAGGCGACCGAGACTCGTTTTAAAGAAGCATCCGTAAAATGCGGAGAGCTTGAAAACAAATTAAACGCACTGCATGACGAAATTGGCAAATTGGATGCCCAACGCATCGCTCTGCAAAAAGACTGCTCAGTGTTGGAAACGGATAAAACACGCTTGAGTGGAGAGATTGAAAATCTACGCCGTGAAATCCCAGAACTTGAGACCAAACGTAAAGCGCTCCTTGAGGAAGTCGCAGACTTGGAAGTAAAGGCGGAGCGTGTTAAAGAATTACGCAAGGAGGTCCTTGAGTTAGAGACGAAAGTCGCCACGCTTAAAACTATCATTGAAGAATTGGAAAAGGTTAAAGTAAAATTGACCGTAGAGGTGGGCAAACTTAAAGCCGACATCGAGAGCCTTAAGCCAGAGAACGTGTGGGAAGATTTGCACACACCAGTCATTACGGAAGCCAAACGCCAGATTCCGGCAAAGGCAATAAATGAACTCAATTGGCTCACAGAATTTAACAACTTGCTGAGGACTCACGGCTTCCACTTCCCAGAGCGAACGTTGCGGGCATTCCATACAGGGTTAAAATGTGGAGAAATGACCCCAATTGTAGTGTTGGCCGGTATTTCCGGGACGGGCAAGAGTCTGTTACCGGAGCTTTACGCAGCGGCAGCCGGAATGAACTTCCTCTCGGTTCCTGTACAACCGCGTTGGGACGGTCCGCAGGACGTATTGGGTTTCTACAACTACATGGAGGGACGGTATAAGGCAACGGAATTGGCACGTTTCCTTTGGCAGGCAGACCGGTGGAACAACAAAGACAAGGCGACGGCGTTCTCGCCCGACTCGTTAAACATCGTGCTGTTGGACGAGATGAACCTCGCTCGCGTGGAATATTACTTTGCAGACTTCTTGAGCAAGCTAGAACAACGTCGAGGGAAAGACCTAAACGACCCAGAGCAACGCAAAGCTGTCGAACTCTTCCTAGAGTGTGGCGCAGGTCTTGGCGGCCAAAATCTATGCGTAGGTACCAATACCTTCTTCATCGGAACAATGAACGAGGATGAGACCACGCAGATGCTATCGGACAAGGTCATCGACCGGAGCAACCTGCTGCGTTTCGGGCGGCCGGATGACATGCAGGAGGCGCGCCCGGACAAGGGAGCTTTCCTTGAGGCGTGCGCCGGCCGCGCCAAAGTCACGCTCCCACTGTGGAAAGCATGGTCCCAGCCGAAAGCCGTGCCCCAACAGGAGTACCAGAAGCTGCTGAAGGTCCTGAACGATGCGCTTGACAACGTGGGTCGTCCGTTCGCCTATCGCGTGCAGCAGTCCGTGGATGCCTACATGGCGGCCTACCCGGATCCGAACGATTGGCGGAAGGCCTTCGCCGATCAAATCGAGATGAAGGTGTTGCCGAAGCTGAACGGCTTGGAAATCGCCTCCTCGCCCAAGTTCACCGAGACGGCAGGCGTAATCCAGAAAATCATCGACGGGCTTGGGGATGAGGATTTGAAAAAGGAGTTCGATCAGGCAAGCAACACGGACAACACCTTTTTCCGTTGGCGTGGCGTCATGCGGAAGGTAACCTCCAAAAAATAAGCGATGAAGGCTGCGCTCCGCCGGTATCTTCTTTCCACCGCGAACCTGCGGCAGGTCGACCCCAACAGAGAGGTCTTTGAGGCCTTTCTGACGCAGGAGGTCGATCCGCTCTTTGCGTTGCGTGAGGCCGCAGTGGTGCGCTTTCGACAGGCACGATGGCTAGCCAAGCAGGAAAAAGGAGCATTGCCGCTAACGTGGCAAGAAGTGGAGGAGACCTTCACGCGTAAAACTCCGCGAGCGGGATTGGAGACTACTCTGGCGCGGGAATTGCCGACAGTGCTGACGCAGATCTTTGACCGATTACGAAAAGTATTGCGACGAGAGCGCGAACCACAACCCGTGGGACGCGTGGAACAATTAGACGCAGCGTGCCTGCGATGGCTGACGCGTCAGCCGGGTTACACGGTGGCACAAAAAGCCGGGCCACGACAACAGGTCTTGGCCGTGGTGCGACGGGAGAATTACGACATTCTGGAGAACCGTGTCCTAAAAGATTTGTTGCTACGTACAACGCGCTTGACAGAGCGTTGGCTAGAGGAAAACGAAAAAACTTTTCCAAACCACGAAACCGTCAAGGCCGTCAAACGCTTGAGCAACCTCTGTCGAAAGGGGATGGAACTAGAGGTGTTGCAAGGCGTTTCACCGCTCCATGACGTGCCGAAACCAAACTATGTGCTTACGCAAGATACGCTCTATCGGCGAATTTGGGATGCCTATCTGCTGGTGGTGGAGCACTATCGCTTGATTGAGGGATTGTGGGACAGAAGAAAAGAGCTAACGTTCACCCTTAGACAATGGCAAAGCTCCGCTAAAGTATATAGCAAAAGTTTCTATCAGTCGGAGCTCTGGATTTGCCCTATCAAGAATGACAAACCATGGGCAGAAGATTATCCACAATTCTACGTTCACGATAAAGCGTGCCAACCTTATTGGGAACACAAAGAGAACGAACACGTTACCGTCGACCTCTTGGGGTTACACCTCTCCGATGTTTTGCTCATGCCAGATGACCACCGCCCAAACGCCAAACCACGCCTCGTCGACTTCAATGCACCTTATGTAGACTTTCGTCCGGAAGATGAGCCTCAACATCGTCAACGCGGCAAATATCTGTTGGATATCCTCCGAGAACGTGACCAGAAAGGTCTGACTGACTACTTCGAACAACTTTACGGAGCGATTGGCGGTTCGGACTGGACTGTTTTGGTCGCAGACGATTGGGAACCCGAATGGTTGGAGTCCATCAAACAGGCCGCCTCTGCTGCCATCGGTTCCTCCAATGTCTTCCTTCTCTGGCGCACCATCGCTTACGCGTTGGGTACAGAAAACCACTCTCCAGATGTCTCCGTACCTCGTCTCAATGGCCCATGCGACAAAGTCTGGCTCAGTTACGACAAAGATGGGCGTCCTTGCCACCATGCTTATCGTTTTCATAAAGAAGAATTTGATGTTCCTTTTCTTCCGAAACGACCAGAACGCACTCTTTTCGAGTGGTTGTGGGAACCTGGAAAGCAAGACAATGCCGTTGCAATTCAACTGCAACATGGAGTCGATAAGTTTAAGTCCATACCAAAAGACCTCAACAAAACATCTCCTGCTTATTGGGATGAACTCATGGGGCTCTACATGGTCTATCAGACCCCAGACGAGCGCATCGAGCTCCGAACGTTAATGGAATATAACGAACACTTCGCTGGAGGTGCCACTTATATTGGCACAGCGAAACAAGAGTTCCACCTAAAGGGTGCCTCTGGAATGCGGCTTTATCTTCTAGAGTGGCATCATCCCGATCGGGACAAGAACCTCTCACTGTTCGCCTGTAAGTTGAAAGAAATCGCCGGGAATGAGCAGATTTGGATGTTGGCCAAAGCCACGCCTGGCCAAGGCGTAGTCAAGTTGGAACTTAACCATCCCTCTTTACCACACCCGGAAACCATCGCCTTGGCCGGTCTAAAAAAGACAAATGAAACGGCGGCGAAACTTGAGGACGAGATGGAGCGTTCCTTCCCGCCTATCTCACCCAAGGTCATCGCAAATGGCAATCTATTGTCTTGGAGTGAGAAAGAGGATATTCATGCCTTCGCAGACGGTCAAATTGATTCGTTAAACGGCGGACTGTTTTCCCGTGCTCACTATCTCTATCCACTCGGAACGCTCCCACCAAACATGAGTAAGCTGGAATATCTGCGTCGGGAAAACGTATTCGGCGCAGAAGAAGATCATCAATATCCAGACCTAGACCTATATACTTTATTCAGTCGCCTCAAGATAGATTTCAACGCGCTTTTCAGAAGGCTCAACGATTGTGCCAAGTGCGAGATTCAGCAAGGCATCTATAGCCAGGCTTTGCGCCTAATTGCTTGGACATATCAATCCGACAACCCGCTTTTCACCGATTTGCGTTCCGTCTGCGTGCGCTTGGTGACGCGAGGAAGAAGGTCTGACAGAGAACTGATAACCTTTTGTGCCAATCTGTGTAACAAACCGAGCGAATGGAGCGCTCTCTTCTCGTCTTGCATGGAGTTCTTTGAAAATGGGTGGAGTGGTTGTGCGGAACGTCAGCGCCTCCTCTACAATCTACTCATGTTCAACGAGGATTTCATCTCGTCGTTGTATCTCCATCTTCCCCAGAAAAAGAAAGACATAGAAACCCTAGTGCGTGTGCTTTGTGACACTAGTACAGACCTAGCGATAGGTGACATACAGCGGAATAGCTGTCTACGGAGCCTACTTTACCTTCTTCGGATTCGACTTTTCGACGGGAAACGTTTCGCCATGCCAGAAATAGACAACCTCAATTATGGCCGTATTGCTGCGATTTGCCAAGAGGGGAAGCGTTGGCCTGGGGATGGTGCCCTAACCAAGATCTATCGAGAGGTGCTTCGGCATTATTTGAATGGAAATGGACGGATTGATGAAATCCCACAACAGAACTAAAGAGAGAGACTCGCCAATAACCACCACCTCACCATGGGAAGATTTTCGGGTGCTGTGCGGGTATTACGCGGAGTGCGTGCAAGTGGCGGAGCGGCCAACGGAATATTTGCCGCTGAAAGAGGAGCATGATCTGTTCTGCGTAGCGCATCCGCCGGTCGGGTGGCTAAGCGGGGACTCATTTGAGGTCACGTTGGACCATCGGCGAGAATTGCTCTTCATCAACCGCATCTTGAGGCGAGAGCAGTTCGACGAGACCTTTTATGTGGGATATCCATGTGAGGTCGTCAAGGGCGAACGGGACCTCCTCGCAGTGCCGGTCTTCTTGATTCCGGCGGAAGCCCGAGAAGTGGAGAGGGGGCTCTGGGAGATTACGATGGACCTCGGTGCCACCCATTTGAACCATGGCTGGCTGGACTTCAATGTGCCGCAAGAGGCACGCTCACACGTGTTAACATTGTTCTACGGTCGGGACGATGGCCAGGTGGATTTTGAGGCCGCGTGTGCCTATCTCTCAAAGTGTCATCAAAAGACCATTGACCCAAATCTTCCGGAATCCTACATCGAGCATAAAAAGGGACTTGCGAACGTTGCCGTGCTTGGCGTCGGGATGAAGCTGAAGTACTCCAAGACTTTGCGCCGGGAACTTTTGCACATCCGGCAGGAGTCGGACGAGGTGCTTGACCGGACGGCCTTGGCATATGTCTTTCGGAACCCGCCTTTGCCGAACGAGGCAAAACCCGGGAACGAACGGGCCTTTCCCGCGAACTTCCTGCCGGCAAACCTGGAGCAGCAACGGGCACTCATCGAGGCGCTCTCCAAGCCCTGCACGCGCATTCAAGGTCCGCCCGGGACAGGCAAATCGCAAGCCGCGGTGAATCTCTTGCTCAACCTGGCCTATCGAGGCCAATCCGTCCTCTTCACCAGCCGCAACCATCGGGCCATCCATGCCATCGATGAGAAGGTGCACGCCGCGCTTTCCAAGGCCTCCCAAAGCGTTGACCTCACGGACTGGGTACAATTCTGTTCCAACGAAGACGGAAGTAAGCGGAGAACTTGGTCTGAGACAGACCTTGAGGCGCTCCAAAGCCAAGTCAAAATCTTTGACGATGAGACACCTCCTCTGGCGCGGAAACTGGCGCTCGAGGCATTCAACAATGGGCTTGAGGACTGGGCGGACGGTTGGGTGGATTTGGAACACCGTCAAATTGTGTTACGCCACCTTGAGGCGGCAGAGACCCTTGTCGAAGTGTTGGAATCGGGGCTTCGCATCCCGGAAGAGACCGACCTTCGCGCCCTACGCGCAGACCTGCGCCGCTTGGCCCGCCATCCTCGGACATGGCTGGGACGCCTGTTGTGGTGGATATTGCGACGCGAACGGCGACAAGACGCATTGGAAATTGCGTTGCGCAACCGTTTCCCGAAGCTCATTGCGCCACGGAACAGACAACTCTTTCATCGGCGTCTCCTTCGTCAATCCTGTCGTGTGGCGCATCTGCGCAAAGCTCGCGTGACACTTGCCGAGCAACGCAACGCGGCCAACGAACTCCCGCCCTATGGCCCCCTACTCGACCGTACGATTGAGGCGAGCAAACAGTGTGCAGAGAATCAACTCACTGCGCTTCTGGCCCGGATTTGTAATCGAGCTCAGTCTATCGACCCGAATTTGATTCAATCCATTGCCGCAACCTGTGCACGGTTTCGTCGTTCGAATCTGCCCTTCTTGGCGACCATCGTCACACCGACTCTTCACGATGAGGTGGCCCAAGCCTTTGCCAAATTAACGCAGCTCTATCCCATTTGGGTCTGCACCTTACTTTCCCTCACCAAGGCCTCACCTTGCAACGCCGCGCTCTTCGACCGTGTCATCATCGATGAAGCCGCGCAATGCGACATCCCGCCCATGATTCCCGCGCTCTTCCGCGCCAAGGGTGTCACCGTCATCGGGGACCCGCAACAGTTCCCGCCCGTAATCGACCTCCCTGTGGCACGCCATCTCCTCATCCAACGGCGCCACGGTCTGCTTGACCAACGTTTCGCAGCTTACGATTACGCAAAGGAGAACGCTTACACCGCCGTCCATGTCCCTGCCATCTTGCTCACGGAACAGTTTCGGAGCGTGCCAGACATCATCGGCTATTGCAGCGAAACCTACTACGGTGGACGCCTCATTGTCCGTACGCCGCAGAGCGAGCAACCCCACCCCATCTCCCGCGCTCTGGGGCATAAGGCCGACCTGGATTGGGTGGATGTGGTGGGAACCATTGACGATGAAGTCCAAGCGTTGAAATCACAACTGGATGCCCTCGTCAACAATCTCAGTGAATTGCCGAAGGAGTTCTCCATCGGCATCATCACCCCCTTCCGCAAGCTCGCGGAAGACCTTCGGACGCAACTTCATCCATATGCTAAGCGACTTCAAGGACACCTTAACCTCGACCACATCAACACCGTCAACGCCTTCCAAGGCGGGGAATGTGACCTTATCTTCATTGTGCTTGGCCTGACGGACGAGACCACACATGGGAAGACATGGTACGCCACCGACCGTTCGCACGCCTATATCTACAACGTGGCCGTCTCCCGTGCCAAGGTGTGTTGCATTATCATCGGGGACCGCAAACGCGCGCTTCTGTCCGGTTCCACGGCGCTATCCAAATTGGCGGCCGAACGCAAGCGGCGCAAACCAAAAGCGGATAGCATCGGTCCTGGTGAGAAGGTCTTGGAACAAGCCTTGCGCCGCCTCGGCCTCAATCCTGAGCCGCAATACCCACTGGGATCCAGATGGTTGGACTTGGCCTTGGTTGATAGCAAAATCGACATCGAGGTGGACGGCAGAAGGTATCATCTCAATGGGCGCGGCGAACGGAAACAGGACGACTTTTATCGTGAAAATGAAATCCGTTCCAAAGGGTGGATGATCAGCCGTCACTGGCACAACGACGTCACGAACGCCCCAGACGCCATTGCACGCGAAATCCTTGCCCTGCACCAATCCCGCCTTAATAAGACTAAGACCTGAGTCCACTTCGAGCCTACTCATCGTTACCAAATGACAGGTCTGGAAGATGGCGTATCTTGCGTTGGGCAAGAGGATTGTCATTGATTTAGAGAGGACGAATGACAGGTCTTTGGCAAGGGTGCGTGACAGAATCACCAAGCATCCAAGCTTCTAAGCCTCCAAACTTCCAGTTGGTTTTGAACAAGGGTGCATGATGCATCACCGAGCATCCTAACTTCCACGGTGTCTTCCGCGTGCGCGAGTACGCCCTTAATCTGCCAAATCTGCTCAATCTGCGGTTTCCTGAACGGCCTAGTGGCTTTCCAAGAAAACGGAAGAAACGCAAGGGATGGGCACGGTAGAGAGGCCGTAAGGCCGAACGGTGAAGTGCCAAGGCCCTTGCGCTTCTAGCGTTTTAGACGACGCGGTAGGACATATAGGACGTATAGGACATATAGGACGGCGGCTGATGCCGGTGGACTTCCAACAACCAAAGCGTGGCGTGCGAAGCCCGCCATGCCCCTACAGGCCCTTCGGGCCGGACGTGCGCCTTGCGCGCACGCACGGCCCACCCCTGCATCGTGCTCTTAGCCGTGGAAGGTTTGGCGCTTCGCGCCTGCACGGTGTCCTTTGTGGTTCTCCGTGTCCTTTGTGGTGAAAACACACTGGCAGTCCTGCGTGCGGTAGCACGCCCTTAATCTGCTCAAAATCTGCGCAATCTGCGGATTCTCTTGCGTCGCTCTGTCCCCTAAGTCGCCATTTTCCCCGGACACTATTGGTTTGCGGAAAACTAACGGACAGGAAGGGGGACGTTTTGGTAAACTATAGGGCTGATTTTCTGAGACGTGCCCAAGAAGTAGACAATGCCTAGAAAAAAGCGAGTGGAGACGCAGATGCCCCTGTCTGAAATGGCGGGGGAGGCGCCGTTGCGCCGTGAATTGCCGCAGGATATTGAGGCCGAGCAGGGGTTGTTGGGTTCGATTCTCTTGGATCCGGTGCGGGTCTTGGACATCTGCTCCACAAAGGGTTTGGTGGCGGAGGCTTTTGTCGATCCGACCCATCGCAGCATCTATGCCGCCATCACGCGGTTGACCTCGAAGGGGCAGCCGGTCGACGGCATCACGGTGTCGAACTTCCTCAAGGGGACGGGCGACTTGGACGCGGTGGGCGGTCTGCGGGCGCTCACGGAGCTGATGGAGCGGACCCCGACCAGCGCGCACGCGAGTTACTATGCCGAGCTGGTGATGGAGCAGTATCTGCGCCGTTGCATCCTTGGCGCGGTGCGCGAAGTAGAGGCAAATGTCTACGATGCCTCGCAGTCCGCGGACTACGTGCTGGGCATGGCCGAGCAGACCATCCTGGGCATCGGCGAGGGGCGCACCAAGAGTGGCTCCAGTGTGGATTGGCGGACCTCGGTGGACGAGACGCTCTCCATGCTGACGCGTCAGTTGGAGCACCCCGGCGAACTCTCCGGTATCCCGACGGGCTTCAAGGCGTTGGACAACCAACTGCGTGGGTTGCACAAGGGCGAGATGATCGTCTTGGCGGCGCGTCCTTCCATGGGCAAAACGTCGCTGGCGATGAACATCGCCGAATGCGTGGCACGCGGCCGCGACATCATGGGACGGCCCTTCCCCTCGGAGGACGGCCGCGTGAAGAAACGCACGGTCCTGGTCTTCTCGTTGGAAATGCCGCAAATGCAGCTGACCACGCGTATGCTCTGCGGTATCGCGGGCGTTTCCGCGCGCGAGGTGGAGAAGGGGCAGTTCGTCAAGAAGGACGTGGTCTTGCCGCTCCTGAAATCCGCCGCGAAGGAACTCCAGGAGACGCCGATCCTCTGCGATGACCAGGGCGGTCTGGACGTGATGGAACTGCGCGCCCGTGCGCGTCACGCCCATAAACGCAACCCCGTGGAACTCATCGTTATCGACTACCTGCAATTGCTCTCCTACCGCGAGTTCGCCCAGCAGGGGCAGCAGGTGATGGTGGCGAAGATTTCGGGCGAGATCAAGGCGATGGCCAAGGAACTGAACGTGCCCGTCATTGTCCTCTCCCAGCTGTCGCGTAACCCGGAACAGCGCGGCGGCGACGAGAAGCCCAAGAACTCCGACCTGCGTGACTCCGGCGCCATCGAGCAGGACGCGGACGTGATTTTGTTGTTGCGGCGGCCCAGCTTCATGAGTAGCCGCGTGCCGGAGCACGATGACCGTCTCCTGGCCATTGTGGACGTGTCGAAGAACCGCAACGGCGCCACCGGCGAGGTGCGTTTGAACTTCGACGGCGCCACGACGCGTTTCAAGGACCGCATCGAAACCAACCCCGACATGATGTCCGGCGACATGGAGCCTATCAACTAAGGAAAGCGAGACCCTGTGAACCGAATCCTTCCCCTAGCCCTCTGCCTGATGCTCGGCCTGGCCTCCACGGCGCAGGCGGCGCGCGTGACCGTGAGCGACGTGCGCGTGCGCGCCGACGACTCCTTCGGCATCGACCCCACCGAAGCGGTCCTGGACATGTGCTCGGTGACCAAGGGCATGACCGCCGAACAGGCCGACGTGCAGGCCGCCATCAGCGCCGACGTCAAGGCCCTCCTCGCCACGCCCAACTACGCCAAGGCGGAGGCGGCCATCGGCCAGGACAAGGACGGCAACTGGGTCATCGTCTACACCGTCAGCCGCCGTCCACAGCTGGCGGAGGCCCCGGCCATCTCGGGCCTGGACGGCGCCATCCGCGAGAGCACCGCAGAGGAGGCTGTGGAACTGGGGCGCGACGACCGCGTGGATGACGCCATCGCCGCCGCCGCCGCGGGCCGTCTGCGCGACAAACTCGCCGAGGATGGCTATGTCGACGCCAAGGTGACCTATGAGATTCGCCACGCCGATGTCCCCGGTTACGCCTTCCTCTCTTTCTCCGTGGAGCCCGGCAACGAACGCGACATCCACGACTATATCTTCGAGGGGAACACGGCCTTTGACAACGACACGCTGGCCAAGGCCTTCGGCTGGATGCCGATTTGGAACCCGCTCAGCTGGTTCACCGATTTCCCGCTCTCCGACGCCAAGCTCGACGACGCCCGCGCCGCCGCCAACGCCGTCTACACCGACGCCGGTTATCTGGACGCCGAGATCTCCTTCCCCGAGCTCCGCCAGCGTCCCGACGACGACCCCGGCGAATGCGATGCCGTCTTCAAGGTCAACGAGGGCCCGCGTTACACCGTCGGCAACATCGTTGTGGAAGGCGCGACGCTCTATCCCAAGGCTGCCCTCGAGGCCGCCGCCAAGAACGCCCTCGAGACCGCGCCGGACGGCAAGGTGGCCACCGCCGCCACCCTCGCCGCCGTGCGCGCCGCCGTCGAGGATTACTACGGCTCGCGCGGTTACGTGGACACCTTCGCCAATCCTGTGATGGTTGCGCGCGCGGACGAGCCCGTGGTCGACATCACCTATCATCTCTCCGAGGGTGAGCGCGTCCGCATCCGCGATATCCAGATTCGCGGCAACTCCATCACGCAGGACAAGGTCATCCGCCGCGAGCTCGCCATCCAGCCCGGCGAGGACTACGATAGCCGCTTGGTCAAGCGTTCCGAGGCCCGTATCCGCAACCTCAACTACTTCCAGCCCGAGAGCGGCGTCACCTCCTACACCATCAAGACGCCCAACAAGGGCGAGCGCGATCTGGTCTTCGAGGTGCGCGAGACCCGCACCCTCGACACCAGCTTGGGTATTGGCGTGAGCACCGTCGACAGCTTCTTCGTCTACGGCAAGGCCACCCAGCGCAACTTCGACCTCTTCAACCCCGGCAACGGCTTCCGCGGCGGCGGTCAGCGCGCCACGGCCGAGGCTGAAATCGGTGGTCGCCGCCAGTCCGTCCTGCTCAGCTGGACGCAGCCTTGGCTCTTCGACATGCCGCTCTCCTTCACCGTGGATGGCTATCGCCGCATGCGTTGGCGCGACTACTACGACGAAATCCGCACGGGTGCGGCCTTCACCCTCGCGTGGAAGCCCGTCCCCATCGAGACCCCGTGGGGCGACCTGCAGCTCGACCGCCTCGGCATCCGTTACACCTTCGAGAAGGTGGAGTACGATGACCCCGACGAGGGCACGTGGTACATGAAGGACGGCTCGCCCTTCCGCTTCACCGACCAGGACGACGGCATCAACAGCAAGCTCCGCTTCTTCTGGCAGGAAGACCATCGCGACCGCCCGCTCTTCCCCACCGCCGGTTGGAACAGCCTCGCCTATGTTGAGGTCGGTCTCGGCGGCGACGCCAAGGACTATGGCCTGGGCTTCAACGTCACCAAGTACTTCAATCCTTGGAAGGACCACGTGTTGATGGCTCGCTTCCGCTTCGACACCATCGAGGCCTACAGCGGCGACGTGCCGATGTTCGACCGCTTCTTCATCGGCGGCGGCCGTACCATCCGCGGCTTCGAGTTCCGCGAGGGCGGCCCCAAGGCCAGAGGCGCCGGCGTCGTTCCTGTGGGCGGCCAGACCCTCTGGTGCGGCACGTTGGAATACTCCATCCCGCTCGCCTCCGCAGTCTCCTTCGCCGTCTTCACCGATATCGGTTCCGTGGGCGAGGATTTCTTCGACGTCGGTGGCGACCTCCTGTGGTCCGCCGGTTGCGGTCTGCGCCTCAACCTCCCGGGCTTCCCCATCCGTCTCGACTTCGCCAAGCCCATCGTCAACGATGACGACACCGAAGAAGAGACCTTCACCTTCTGGATCGGTATTGACTAATCGAAAGGACACCATGAAAACCACCCTCCTGGCTCTCGCCTTCGCCCTCCCCTGCGCCCTCCTCGCTCAATCCATCGCCGTGGTGGACATGGAGCGCGTGCTCGCCAACCACCCCAACACGCCCAACGACCAAAAGACCCTTGAGGCCACCCTCGCCGATTACACCAAGGAGCGCGACGCCCTCCGCGGGGAACTCGAGCGTATGGCCGGCGAGCGCGACCAGACCCTTAAGGACGCGCAGAACCCGATGCTTGCCGCCGCCAAGGCCGAGGAACTCCGCCAAAAGGCCGCCCAGCAGGACCGCGCTCTCCAAGAAGCTGCCCAGCGCGCCGAGGCCCAGATGGCCGAGCGTTCCCGCACCCTCTCCGAGATGGAGCGCCGTTTCATCAAGCGCACGACCGATGAAATCCAGGCCCATATCAAGGCCGAGGCTGAGAAGAAGGGGTACGATGTCGTCCTCTACAAGGATGCCGTCCCTTACGTGAAGCCTGACTGCGACATCACTGACCGCATCATCGTCCTCTGCGGCGGCATCCCCCCGAAGCAAGACACCGCCAAGGACGGCGAAGCACTCACCCCGCCCGCCAAGACCGGCCTCCCTGCCGCTAAGTAACCGAAAGGACCACCATGAGCCACGAACTCGAAGAGGGCCTCACCCTCAACCTCGACTTCACCAAGATCGCCAAGGTCGCCGCCAATATCCACGAGGACAAGGACAACGTCATCCCCGTGGCCGTGCAGGACATTGACACCAAGGAGGTCATCCTCCTCGCCTACACCAACCGTCAGGCCATGGAGCTCA
This sequence comes from uncultured Kiritimatiellota bacterium, assembly GCA_944389945.1. Taxonomy (GTDB): domain Bacteria; phylum Verrucomicrobiota; class Kiritimatiellia; order RFP12; family DVOR01; genus Spyradenecus. The sequence continues at coordinate 30,775 of CALXOF010000020.1, forward strand.
CCTTCAAGACCCGCACCCTGACCCTCTGGTCCACCTCCCGCAACGTGCTCTGGGAGAAGGGCAAGACCTCCGGTGAGTCCTTCGAAGTTCTCGAGGCCCGCGTCAATTGCGAGCAGAACTCCCTCGTCTACTTCGTCCGTCCCCGTCGCGGCGCCATCTGCCACACCAAAAACAAGGACGGCAAGCCCCGCAACTGCTATTACCGCTCCATCAACATGGACGACGGCGTCACCCTCACCAACCTGGATCCCTAAGGCGCAGTGAACCTCACGGATTGGACAAACGCCGAGGCCCTCTTCGCCGAGGGCCTTTCTGTTGTTTTGCCCTTCCACAACCTCGCCGACCGCGCCGAAGCCAACCTCGCCCGCCTCGACGCGCTCCTCCGCCCCCACGGCTTCCCCTATCGCAGCATCGCCGTCGATGACGGCAGCGCCGATGGTACGGCGGAAGCCCTGCGCCGGGCCGCGGAGAGGCTCCCCGCCGTCCTGCCGGTCCTCCTCCCCGCCAACGCCGGCAAGGGGGCCGCGTTGCTCGCCGGTCTCGAGCGGGTCAGCCACCCCTGGGTGCTCCTCCTTGACGGCGACCTTGACCTCGACCCCGCCGCTCTCCCGGCCTTCGCGGACGTCGCCCACGCCTCCGGCGCCGACCTTGTCCTTGGCGACAAACGCCACCCGCAGTCCCAAGTCCATTATCCCCTCCGCCGCCGTGTCGCCTCCGTGCTTTACGCAGGACTTGTCCGCGCGCTCCTCCGGTTGCCCGTCTCCGACACCCAGTGCGGCATGAAGCTGGTCCGCGCCGAGGTCCTCCGTTACGCCGCCCCGCGCCTCCTCGTCAAACGCTTCGCCTTTGACCTCGAGTTTCTCGCCGTCGCCCACGATGGCGGCTTCCGCCACGCAAACGCCCCTGTCCGCCTCGACTTCCAACATCGCTGGGGTTGCCTCACCCCCGCCACTGTCTGGCGCACCCTGGTCGACACGCTGGCCATCGCCTATCGTGCCCGCTTCCTCCACTACTACGCCGGCCTCACGCCCCTGCCGCCCCCGCCATCGGACGGCCCGCACTTCACCCTCATCGTCCCGTGCCCGGGCGACAGCGCCGTCCTGCGGCGCCTCCTTGACGCGCTCGACACCCAGACCTACCAGCGCTTCGACCTCGTTCTCCTGCCGGACGCGCCCATCCCCGATTTCCCCGAACGCCCCTGGCTCAGCGTCCGCCCCACCGGCCCCATGCGCCCCGCGCAAAAGCGGAATCTCGGTGCCCGCGCCGCCCAAGGAGAAGTCCTGGCCTTCATCGATGACGACGCCTATCCACGCGCGGATTGGCTCGCCAACGCCGCCGCACGCCTCGCCGGTCCAGATGCCATCGACGCCCTCGGCGGCCCCGGTCTCACCCCGCCTGATGACCCGCCATGCGCCCAGCTCTCCGGCCTCGTTTTGGCCTCACCCCTCGTCTCCGGGAACTTCCGTTGCCGTTACTTCATCCAAGGCCCACTCCGTCGCGTTGAGGACTTCCCAAGTTGCAACCTCTTCGTTCGCAAATCTGCCTTTGAGGCCATCGGCGGGTTCCGCGAAAACTACTGGCCCGGCGAGGACACCCTCCTCTGCGCCGACCTCCAAACCTCCGGCCACACGTTGTGGTACGACCCACGCTTGGTCGTCTATCACCACCGTCGTCCGCTCTTTGGCCCACACCTCCGCCAGGTCGGCCGTTACGCCCTCCATCGCGGACACTTCGCCCGCCGCTTCGGCCTCAACTCACGCCGCCTCTCCTATCACCTTCCTTCGCTTTTCCTTCTTGGCCTCCTGCTCGGCCCCCTCGCCTGTTGGATCCTGCCCATCCTCACCGTTCCCTATTGCGCCATCGTCCTCCTTTGGCTTGGGCTCACGGGCTTGGACGCCCTTGTCGAAGCCCCCACCCTGCGCGCCATCCTGCCCCTTTGGTTCGGCATTCTCGCCACACACTTGGTCTACGGCGCCCGATTCATCCAGGGCTATCTCGCCCCCGCCCTCCCCAACACCCCCCGCCCCTTCGACCATCGCTGAAGCAATACTGTCCGGGGAAAATGGGGAACCGCAAAGACGCAAGGGGAAACGCAAAACGCTTCGGGCTCCATCGGGCGCTCTGTGGCTCCGCCGCTGACCGCACCCGCCGCCCTCCGTTTCGCGCCTTGCAAATAGTTGGGTCCAAATGACAGGTCTGTAAGATGGCATATCTCGCTTCGAGTGACAGTATTAGTGTTGATTTAGAGGAGTCAAATGACAGGTCTTTGGCAAGGGTGTATGATACATTCACCGGCCTCTAAGCCGCTCAGCTGCCATTTGGGTAGATTTCTGGCAAGAGAGCATGGTGCCAATCACCAGGTTTGACCCGGTGTTAGCCCCTTTGAGCGTCCCTTCAGGGGCGCAATAGCGTGGAAATCCCAAGGGCGGCGCGACTGAAAGGAGCGATGGAGCTCGCAGGATTTCCACGCAAGACCGTCTTCACGGTAAAACTTCCCCGGACAGTATTATCGCTGAAGCAATCCGCCGCGAAACCTGCCGCGATGTGCTATACTTTCGCGCATGAAACAGACGAAAGTCATCGCAGTGGCCAACCAGAAAGGCGGCGTCGGCAAAACGACCACCGTCGTGAACCTGGCGGCGGCCTTGGCAAGAATGCGCAAAACCGTCCTGGTCATCGACCTCGACCCCCAGGCAAACGCCACCAGCGGCTTGGGCCTGCGCCCCACCCCCGGCACTAGCCTTTACGCGGCCCTCACCGGCCAAACCTTCATCGGCGACGTCATTCAGGGCACGCCCCTCGAAAACGTCAATATCATTCCCTCCGAGCTCGACCTCTCTGGCGCAGAGCTCGAAATCGCCCGGCAGGACGCTCACCTGCGCGTGGTGCGTGATTTGCTTGAGCCCGTCCTCACCGCGGGGGTCTATGATTTCATTCTTATCGACTGCCCCCCTTCGCTCGGCATCCTGATGACCGCTTCGCTCGCCGCGGCCAATGGCGTCGTTGTCGCCATGCAGTGCGAATATTACGCGATGGAGGGCCTCCAGGTCATCACCGACGTCATCCGCCGCCTGCGCGAGAACGGCGCCAACCCCGCCATCCACGTCGAGGGCATCCTCATGACGATGTACGATGCCCGCACCAACCTCTCCGAGGATGTCGTCCAAGAGGTGCGCAAGCACTTCGGCAAACTCGTCTACAAGACCGTCATCCCGCGCAACATCCGCATCTCCGAGGCCCCCTCTTTCGGCCAGCCGGTCGTGGAGTACGACCCCTCCTCCAAGGGCGCCCAGGCCTACATCGCCCTGGCCAAGGAGTTCGCCGCCCGCGCCTCCCGCAATCAACAAACCCAAGATTGACACCACAGGATTGAAGATGAGCACCTATCTCAAAGACTATCCCGATGAAAACGGTTTCTTCGGCCCCTACGGCGGCATGTACGTCCCCGACCGCCTCAAGGACGAGATGAAGAAAATCGCCGAGGCCTACTACACCATTGGCCGTTCCTTCGACTTCGTCTCCGAGCTCCGCCGTATCCGCCGCCACTTCCAGGGCCGCCCCACCCCCGTCTACTACTGCCGCAACCTCAGCAAGCAGCTCGGCGGGAACATCTTCCTCAAGCGTGAAGACCTCAACCACTCCGGTGCCCACAAAATCAACCACTGCATGGGCGAGGTCATGCTCGCCAAATACATGGGTAAGAAGCGTGTCATCGCCGAGACCGGTGCCGGCCAGCATGGCGTCGCCATGGCCACCGCCGCGGCTTACTTCGGCCTCCCCTGCGACATCTACATGGGCGCGGTCGATATCGCCAAACAGCACCCCAACGTTGTGCGCATGAAGATCCTCGGTGCCAACGTCATCCCCGTCACCGACGGCCAGCAGACCCTCAAAGAAGCCGTCGATGCCGCCTTCGAGGCCTACCTCAAAGACCCCGAGAACACCCTCTACTGCATCGGCACCGTCGTTGGCCCCCACCCCTTCCCCATGATGGTGCGTGACTTCCAAAAGGTCGTCGGCGAGGAGGCTCGCGAGCAGTACCTCGACATGATGGGCGAACTCCCCGACGCCGTCTGTGCCTGCGTCGGCGGTGGCTCCAACGCCATCGGCATCTTCTGTGGCTTCCTTGACGACCCCGTCAAGCTCTACGGCGTCGAGCCTCTCGGACACGGTCCCAAACCCGGTGACAACGCCGCCTCCCTCACCCTCGGCAAGCCCGGCATCCTCCACGGCTTCAAGAGCTACACCCTCGAGAATCCCGATGGCTCCGCCATGCCCGTCTACTCCGTCGCCTCTGGTCTCGACTACCAGTCCGTCGGCCCCGAGCACGCTTGGCTCAAGGACCAAGGCCGCGTGGAATACGTCACCGCCGATGACACCGAAGCCCTCAAGGCCTTCTTCGCGCTCTCCCGGTCCGAAGGCATCATCCCCGCCCTCGAATCCTCCCACGCCGTCGCCTACGCCATCCGTTACGCCAAGGAGCACCCCCACTCCTCCATCCTCGTCAACCTCTCCGGTCGCGGCGACAAGGACATCGATTACGTCGTTGAGCGCTACGGTCTCGGCGAGAACCTCTGACCGTTCACAAGGTAAACAAAAAGGGCTCGCCTTCGCAGGTGGGCCCTTTTGTTTAGTGGTCGGAGCGGCGGGATTTGAACCCGCGACCATCTGCTCCCAAAGCAGATGCGCTACCAGGCTGCGCTACACTCCGTGAGAAATCGCCGCATAGTGTACCACATTTCCTGCTCCCCGTCTCTCACAAATGCGATTGCTTATTTTGCGGGCTGGTAGCGGAGCCAAACCGCGCCGGAAGGAAGCGCCTGCGCGGACTTGAGCGTAAGCGCGATGGGCTCGGCGTCTTGGGGAAGGCCATCAAAGACAGGCGGGAATCCCGCACGGCCATCGACACCCAAACCGATGAGCAAACTGATTTCATCAAGTAACCCGGCGGCCAGAAAGGCGGTGTTGATGGTGGGACCTCCCACCACGGCCAAACGCTTGATACCAAATTCCGTCGCGAGTACCTTCATCGCGCGAGACAAGTCAATCTGCTTTTCGCCACAGACGATCCACGAGACGGAGCACGCGGTCAGATAGGCAAGGTATTCCTTCGGCGCCTGCGCGGACGTAAGGATGAGGTGAGGCTTCTCCGCGTCCGCGTCGTCCGGCCAGAGCAACGTACCCTTGGTGTCGACGACAATCTCATAGGCCGCGGCACCGCGATTCTTGGCGAAGGCCTCGTGCCCGATGGGCGTGGAATCCTTGGGCTCATAGCGGCCGGGAAGGGCAAGCTCGAGTTCTGCGGTGACGCGCCCGCTGAGGGTGTTGGGCGTGTCAAGAACCTCAAGTGTACCATAATAGTCATCGACACCATGCAGTTTGGCGGTCATGGCGCAGTCGATGCGCCCATCGATGGAGGTCATCATATGACAAACAATGTAAGGACGATTCATAGGGCTTCCTCTGAGAAAATTAAAACCTGATGGCAAAGAACGGATACACTATAACACTGGAGCGAACTCCACCAGCAAGCCTTTTTATAAGGTAGATTGCAAGCGAAATCGTACAATTTTTTAGGCAGCAGCTGAAAAAGCTTCATTTGCGGTCTTTCCTTTCAGA
>CALXOF010000021.1 GCA_944389945.1 uncultured Kiritimatiellota bacterium
AAGTCCGACAATAGTTCTTTCAATGAACTTGGGCTCCCCGATTACCCTCCTGCCTAAAAAATGTCCGATTCCCAGTCCGAAGTTTGGCGGTTTGCCTTTTTGTTTGAATTGTGGCATACTTGAAGTGCTTTTCCAAAGTGGGAAGGCAAGCACATATTGACAAGAAAGGACATGCGTATGGCCATTCGCGCAATGATATTCATCGATGGTTGTTGGCTCTACAAAGGCCGCCAGGCGCTCTTCGACAAGCTCGGTGAGAAGGGATTTGAGATTGATTACAAGCGGATCCCGGACATCATCGCCCAATCCCTGGCGGAGATTAGCGGACAGGAGGTCGATATTGTCCGGACGTGCTACTACGGCACCATTCCGGTCAACAAGATCGGCTACAACCCCGCCAAGCAGAAGGTGTTCTACGATTTCCTCGGCGAGCAGTGCGGCTACGAGATGGACATTACGGAGATTGACTTCCGCAAGGAGCCCAACGCGATGCCCGATGCCAAGTGGGTCAATGCTAACCTTGCCTCCGAGATGACCTACTTCGCCACCGTCCCCGGTGCTTACGATGTCGCCGTGCTTGTCGGCGGGGATGCGGATTATGTGCCCGTCTTGCGTCGTGTGCGTCAGCTCGGCAAGCGCGTCCAGCTCGTCGCCATGAACGCTGTCCGTGGCCATGCCATCTCCCACAAGACCTTGCTCACCGCCAAGGGATGCTTCGATTTCCCCCACATGTTCATGGACGAGCATGCCGCTGAATTCCGGCTGCGTCGCGAGGCCCAGCGCCGCGTCTGCATGAGCTGCGGCAAGGAAGAGGAGACCACTTGGGGCGGCGAGGAGTTCTACTGCGCCGACTGCCGCGCCAAGCGTGCTCGCCGCGTCCGCGTCTGCGACAATTGCGGCAAGGAAGAGGAGACCACTTGGGACAAGGATTTCTTCTACTGCTCCGAGTGTCGTGCCAAATACCGCGCCGCCGAGGCGGCCAAGCGTGGCGGTGCGCCTACTCCCACGGTTTCTGTCGCCGGCGAGACGGCCACCATGCGTGTCTCCCTGACACCTACCGCCAAGTAAGTCTGAGACCACACAAGGTACAAAAGAGCGGGCGACGGAATCGTCGTCCGCTCTTTGTTTTTGTCTCCTCTTTTCTAAAGAGAGCCAATCCTAAACAGTTTTTCTTTGCGGGGCTCGTGAGCAGGAGGGTAGGGAAACGGTACGCCGTCAATCGTTCTTCTTGAGCGTTCCGCAGAGTGCGTTGAGTTCGGCCGTGGAGAGTTCGCGCCAACGGCCCGGCGGAAGCGACCCCAAGCGAAGGTTGCCGAGCGCCACGCGACGCAACCGCGTCACACGCAAGCGCGCCTGCTCGCACATCTGGCGGATTTGACGGTGGCGCCCCTCGGTGAGGGTGAAACGCAGACGTTGCCCGCCGAGCGTCTCCACCCGCACGGGACGGATTTTGTAACCTTCCAACGTCATGGGTCCGCGCAGGATACGCAGTTGAGCCTCGGTCGGGACGGCGTTGACCTCCACCTCGTAAATCTTGGTGTGGCCGAAGCGAGGGTGGGTCAGGCGTTGGATGAGGGCACCATCGTTGGAGACCAAGAGCAACCCCTCGCTCTCCTTGTCCAACCGCCCCACCGGCACCAAGCGCAGATTGATGCCGCGGAAGGCTTCAAGCACGCTTCGCGCGCCCTGGCCATTCGTGGAGCAGACCTCGCCCACGGGCTTGTGATAAAGAAAGGTGCGGTGCGGTTCCTCCGCGGACTTGAGCAGGCGCCCATCCACCTCGATGTGGGCTGTCTCCGCGACGCGTGCACCTGGCTCGGTCATCGTTATGCCGTCCACGCGCACCCGGCCCGCGCGGATCATATCCGCCGCACCACGCCGTGAGGCCACGCCGCGCCGCGCCAAAAGATTCTGTAACCGTTCCGTGTCCATGTCGCGCCGTATTCTACCAAATTCAACCCTTGCCAATCCTAGCAATGGGAGTTCTTCGATTCTGTCCGGGAAAATGGGGGGCCACAAAGACGTAACTGTGGTCACGAAATACCTCGGACTCTATTGTTCGCTCTGCGGCTTCGTCGCCAACCGTTCCCGCCGCCTCATTGGCACCGCCCCAGCCCCCCTCGCCTAAGCCCCCAAAAGGGCCCTCCGCAAGACCCTATAGTGGTCCGCGGTCAACCACTATAGTGGTCGGGGTCGAGACCCTATAGTGGTCCACCTCGAAACCCTTAAGGGGCCGCGGAGGGGGACTGAAGGCTCCTGTTGCACCCGCTCGTGTCTCCTCTTGGCAGGGCGCAAACGTGTCCGCGGGTACAGGGGGCGTTTTCCTATCGGGGTGTGGGGTAGCACGCCCTAAATCTGCCTACATCTGCGACTTCAACACGGGCAGTTCTTCGCGAATCTTTTATTTTCTCCAGACACTACTGGGAGTTCTTTTGCGAAGAGTGTTATAGTTGTCTAAGAAAGTACTTTGCAACGAGGAATGGTTTTGCTATAATTATAGCGAAACATGGACGGTGGCCCATGCCGGACAGATAGCGCGATGTAAACGCTGTACCTTGGTAAGAGGCGTGTCCGGGAAGCCAGATGTGGGTCGTGGGTTCGCTGTGTGCGGGCCGCGACCTGAGGTCGGTCTCTGAAAGACCGTGCGAGAAAGGAGTTAGACATGAACGCGAAGTTCCGTTTTTGCCGACGCTCCTGCCCCGCGCTGGCGGGGATGACGACGGCAATCGGGATGGGGGACTGCCATCCCGCCCCCTCTGATTTGAACTGAGCGCCGGGCTTTTGCCCGAGGACAGCGCCGCGGTTTGCCCTTTTTTGACAGGGGTGATTCGGCGGCGGTTGGATTGCGTTCAGCCATCTTTCGGAGGATTTTGCCATGAATCGTTTGCTTTTGGAGGCGCCCGTGGGGCGTCTGTTCGCGCGTTACTTGTTACCGACAGTTTGTGCGACGTTGGTCACTGCCATTTATCTCTTTGCGGACACGGTGATGGTGGGCTATCGCCTGGGCGCGGAGGGGGTGGCGGCGTTGAACTTGATTGTGCCGCTGGAGTTCGCCTTTTTCGCGGTCGGGTCGCTGCTGGGGAACGGCGGTGGGATCTGCTTCACGCGGCGGTTGAGCGTGGGGGACGTGCTCGGGGCGCGGCGGTGCTTCGCGGTGGCGGTGTGCGCGGCGGCGATTTTCGCGGCCGTGGCCACGACGCTTTGCCTGGTCTTCCTGCGGCCGCTCGTGGCGCACGTATTGGGCGCGGGGGAGGGACCGTTCCTGGAGGCCGCGGTGAGTTACGGTCTGCCGATTGCGGCGGGTTGCCCGCTCTTCGTGGCGACGCTGTTGCTGGCGCCGTTCCTGCGGCATGACCACGCGCCGCGTCGGGCGATGGCGGCGGTGCTCGCGGGCGGCATCACGAACATCGTGCTGGACTGGGTCTTCATGTATCCGCTGAACATGGGGCTCTTCGGCGCGGGCTTGGCGACAACGTGCGGCGCGGGCGTGACAACGGTCATTCTGCTAACGCACCTCCGGTCGCCGGCGCGGGCCTTGCGCTGGGAACGGCCCGAGTGGCGTCTGTTGCCGCAGGTGGTGTGGTTTGGCGGCGGGGACTTCTTACAGGAGCTGACGGGGAGCGTAACGGTGATGCTCTTCAATCGTTTGGCGTTGGGGGCGCTTGGGGAGCCGGGCCTGGCTATCTACGGCGTGGTGGCGAACTACCTGCTGACGATGACGGCGGTCTTCAACGGTGTGGCCCAGGCGGCGCACCCGCTGACGGCGGCGAACGCGGCGGCGGGGGCACGGACGCGTGTGCGCAAGATTCTGCGGTTGGCGCTGGGGACGGCGGCGGGGTTCGGCGTGGTGGCGTTGCTCATCGCGGTGACGGCGCCGACGCTCTGCTTGCGGGCCTTTTTGCCGGCGGCGGAAGTGGCGGCCCTGCCGTCTCAGGCGGCGGGGGCGTTGGCAACAGCGCTTTTCTGTCTGCCGCTGATGGGCATGGCGCAGATTGCGACGTTACAGTTGCCGGCGGTGGGTCGTCCCGCGCGCGGAACGCTTTTCGCGTGTTTACGGAGCGGGGTACTCCTGTTGCCGGTCGGGATGGTGCTGAACGTGCTTTTCGGGCCGTGGTCCATCTGGTGGGCCTTCGCGGTGGCGGAGGCGGCGGTGGTGCCGCTCCTGCACTGGGCCCTCGCGGACTTCCTGCGAAAGCAACTTGGAATGGCTTTTCGCTAAAACTGTAGAGACATAAGGGATGGGCACGGTAGTGAGGCGCAACGCGCCGAACGGTGAAGTGCCCAGTCCCTTGCGTCCCTTCGTCCTTAGTGGAAAACCGTCCAGTGTGGACTGACGGCGGCAGTGTGCGGAAAAGTGCGCGGTGTCGCCGGTTTTGATGGTGGAATATGGTATGCTAAAACAAACATCCCAAGGAAAGGAACAATGATGAGAGGATTGTGCATTACGGTGGCCGCGGTCTGCGCGGGAATGACGGTTTGGGCAGAGGCCCTGCCGGAGACGGTGCGTGTGTGGCCGACGCCGCAGGAAGTTGAGGTGGAGGGCGACACGTTCGCACGTCCGAAGGCCATCGCGCTTGTGCCGGCGGACGGGTTTGACGCGGAGGCCCAGGCGGCGCTCGCGGCGACCTTCAAGGTTGAGTCCACGGCGACCTTCACGGTGACCTGGAAGGAGGACGCGAGTCTGCCCAAGGAAGGTTACACGTTGACGGTGGACGCGGGCGGCGCGGACTTGGCTGCCGCGGACGGGCGGGGCTTCTTCTACGGTGTGCAGACGTTGCGGCAACTGCTTGCGGCTGAGGAATGTCATGGCGTGACCATCAAGGACTGGCCTGATGTGCCTTTTCGCGGTGTGGTGGAGGGGTTCTATGGGCAGCCGTGGAGCTTCGAGGCGCGTAAGCGGATGTTTGCCTTCATGGGCGAGCAGAAGATGAACACCTATATCTATGGCCCCAAGGATGACCCTTATCATGGGTTCGGGCCGAAGTGGCGCGACCCCTACCCAGAGGCGAAGGGGAAGGAGATTGCCGAACTGGCGCGCGTGGCGCACGCGAACAAGGTCAACTTTGTGTGGGCGGTCCATCCCGGCCGGGACATCCATTGGAAGGATGACAGTGACATCAAGGCCTGCCTGGCGAAGTTCGAGCTGATGTATGCGCTGGGTGTGCGGGCCTTCGCCGTCTTCTTCGATGACATCAGCGGCGAGGGGACGCGTGCAGAGAAGCAGATTGCGTTGCTGAATACGCTCAACCGCGAGTTTGTCCGCAAGAAAGGCGATGTGGCGCCGCTGATTATGTGCCCCACGGATTACGCGGCGGCCTGGGCCAAGAGCAATTATCTGGAGAAGCTCGGCGCGGGGTTGGACCCGGACATTCAAGTGATGTGGACGGGCGACGCGGTGTGCGCCGACATCACGCAGGGGACGGTGGAGCACGTCTCCCCGCGTATCCAACGCAAACCTTTCATCTGGTGGAACTGGCCGGTCTGCGACTACTGCAAGCCTCATCTGCTGATGGGCCGGTGCTACGGAAACGATCCCACCAACGGGCCGCGTTACGGCGGGTTCGTCTCCAATCCGATGGATAAGCCCGAGGCCTCGAAGGTGCCGCTCTTCGGTGTGGCCGCCTACACGTGGAATCCGGACGACTTCGACTCGGAGCAGGCGTGGCGCGACAGCATCAAGCGGCTCTTCCCCGAGGTGGCGGCGTCCGTGCAGACGCTGGCCGACCATAATTCCAGCCAGGGCCCCAAGGCCGAAGGCTTCAACCGCGAGGAGTCCGTCTCCATTGCGCCCATCGTTGCACGTGTTTTGGCGGCGGTTGAGGCGGGAGAGACGCCCGAAGAGGCCGACGTGGCGGCGCTGACGGATGAGTTCCGCCGCATTTCCCTTGCCGGCATCGATATCATCGCCAACTGCAAAAACCGACTCTTTGTGGAGGAGGTCTACGATTGGGCCGATGGCATGATGGCTTTCGGCAACGCCGGGGCCGCGGCCACTCAGGCGCTCGGCGGGCAACTTCCTCCGGCGGCCGCGCTCGCGGCCATCCGCGCCTGGCGCGACCAACAGCGCGTGCTCTCCGAGCGTCATGCGGCCAAGCCCTTCTCTGAGGGCATCGTTCTGTCGTCGCGCGTGCTCGCGCCCTATCTGGACAAGGCCGAGGCGGCGCTCCGCAAGGTTGCGGAAGAGTAAGGAACGAGGAGGACGCGACCATGCCGTTGAACATCATCCGGGACGACATCACGCGCGTCAAGGCGGATGCCTTGGTGACAGCGGCAAATCAGTGGCTTGCCGGCGGTGGGGGCGTGGATGGCGCCATCCACCGTGCGGCCGGGCCGGAGCTTCTGGCCGAGTGCGCGAAGTTGGGCGGATGCCCGACGGGCAGCGCGAAAATCACGGGCGCGGGACGTCTGCCGTGCAAGTTCGTCATTCATGCGGTCGGCCCGGTTTGGGAGGGCGGGAACCAAGGGGAGCGGGAACTTCTGGAGTCGTGTTATCGCGCGGCGTTGACGCTGGCAGTGAAACACAAGTGCAAGTCCGTCGCCTTCCCGCTCATCTCCTCGGGTGTCTACGGTTATCCCAAGGAAGAGGCGCTGAAGGTGGCGGTGGAGACCATCGGCGACTTCCTGCGAAAGCATGAGTTGGAGGTGACGCTGGTGCTCTTCGATGCGGCTTCCTTCCAGGCCGGCGGGGCGCGCTTCGCGGACATTGCAAGTTACATCGACGACCGTTACGTAGGGGAACATGAGGATCATCTGAACCTTCGGGCCAAGCGCGAATACGAAGCCCATGCCCTTCATTCAGCCCTTTATGAACAGGATTTGGAGGTTCGTTATCATACGTCGCGCCCAGCCTCACGCCGGCTGACTAAGAAGCAGGAACCCCCGTCTGCCGCAGGGAAGGTGAGCGCGAGTTTGGAGCCGAAGTCGATGCCATTGGAGACGGTGCTGGGCAAGCTTGCGGAAAGCTTCTCGGAACGGTTGCTACGGCTAATTCGCGAACGCGGGCTGACGGACGTGGAGGCCTATCGGCGGGCGAACGTGAGCCGAAAGGTCTTCTCCAAAATCCGCAGCAACAAGAACTATCATCCCAGCCGGACGACGGCCTGCGCCTTTGTCATCGCGCTTGGGCTTTCTGCAGAGGAGGCCCGGGCGCTCCTGCTTTCGGCGGGCTTGGCACTGAGCAACGCCAGCAAGTTCGACCTGATCGTGCAGTACTTCATGGAGCGCGGCGAGACCGACGTGCTGGCGGTGAACGAGGCGCTCTTTTCCTTCGGCCAGCCGTTGCTCGGCGGCGCCTGAGTTTTGGTGCTAGATTTCTTGGAGAAACGAAAAATGTCGCCTGGCGGGCGACCTTTTTCGTCTTGCGATGTCGTATCCTATGGCCATCTTGTTTGACAACCAAAGGAGAAAGACATGAACAAGCAGCTGACCGAGATTGTTTTCATCCTCGACCGCAGCGGGTCGATGAGCGGGCTTGAGGCCGACACCATCGGCGGTTACAACGCGCTCTTGGCGAAGCAGCGGACCGAGCCTGGCGAGGCGCGCCTCTCCACCGTGCTCTTCAACCACACCACCGAGGTGCTGCACGACCGTGTGGACATCCGCAACGTGGCCCCGCTGACCGAGCGTGACTACCGCGTGGGCGGCAGCACGGCCCTGCTCGACGCCATCGGCGGCGCCATCGACCACATCGGGCGTATCCACAAGTACGCCCGGCCCGAGGACCGGCCTGCGCACACCCTCATCGTCATCGCGACCGATGGGATGGAGAACGCCAGTCGCCGTTACTCCGGGCGGGAGATCAAGCAGATGATTGAGCGCCAACGCGAGAAGTACGGCTGGGAGTTCCTCTTCCTGGGGGCGAACGTCGATGCCTTCGCGGACGCTGAGCGTATCGGTATCGACCGTGACCACGCCACCAATTACCACGCCGACGGCATGGGGCTGAAGGTCTGCTACCGTACGCTCTCAGCCTCTGTCTCGAAGGTCCGTTGCGGCCGCAAGCTCTCTAAGAAGTGGAAGGAGGTGGTTGTAGCGGACTACGAAAAGCGTAAACCTAATCGGTGACGCGGGGAGGGGAAGTCTGTCGGAAAAAAAGATAATCCGGCGGCGGGGGCCCAACCACCCCGCCGCTCTTTTCTGTCTATTGCGTTCAGGTGGTTCGGTGGGATTTGGTATACTGTCCGTGTCATGAAAAGCGAAACACAAAAGGCTCTTTATATTCCGCAGGCGCGGTTGTTGGACCCGGCGAATGGGCGCGACGAGATGGGCGCGCTCTTTGTGGACGCAGAGGGGCGCATCGCCCCCGTTCCGGAGAAGTTGCCCTCGGCCGCGCGGTTGACGGTCATCGACCGCCCGGGGCTGGTGGTCACGCCCGGTCTTTGCGACGTGCATGTCCACTTCCGCGATCCGGGTGCGACGGAGGCGGAGGATTTGGTTTCCGGCAGTGCGGCGGCGGCCAATGGCGGTTTCACGCGCGTGGTGACGATGCCGAACACCAATCCGCCCACCGACACGCCGGACTTGGTGCGGCGCGCGCGGACGGCCCAGACGGCGGTCTCTATTTTTCCCAGCGCGTGCGCGACGGTGGGACGCGCCGGCAAGGCGTGCGCTCCCGTGGAGGCGTTGGAAGAGGCCGGTGCGGTCGCCTTTACGGACGATGGCGCGATGGTCTCCGACCCCGAGGTGATGCGCGTGGTGATGCTACGCGCCAAGAAGTTGGGACGGCCGGTCATGGACCATGCCGTGGTGCCGCGCCTCCAGAATGGCGGCATTGTGCGCGACTGTCCCGTGGCGCGGGAGTTTGATTTGCCGATTTTCCCGCCGGAGGCGGAGGTCGAGGCCGTCCGTGCAGACATTGTCGTTTGCCGGGCCACGGGGTGCGCCCTGCACCTGCAACACCTTTCCTGCGCGGAGAGCGTGGCATTGGTGCGGGCCGCACGGGCAGAAGGCCTGCCGGTGACCGCCGAGGCCACGCCGCACCATCTGGCCCTTGCGGCTGAGAACATCCCCGGCAACGACGGCAATTGGCGCATGAACCCGCCGCTTGGTACGCGTGCCGATGTGGAGGCTTTGCGCCAGGGTGTGCTCGATGGCACGCTCACCGTCTTCGCCACGGACCATGCGCCCCATGCCCCGGCCACGAAGTCCAAGGGCTTCAAGGCCGCACCCTTTGGCGTCATCGGGTTGGAGACGGCGGTCGGCGTGACGTGGGACGTGATGGTGCGTCAGTGCGGGATGGCTCCTCTGGCGTGGGCTGCGGCGTGGATCACGGCGCCGAATGCGCTCATCGGTCTGCCGGCTCCTACTTTGGCCATCGGCGCTCCCGCGGAGCTCGCCATCTTGGCTCCGGACGACGAGTGGACGGTCGGCGAGATTCCCTCGGCCAGCAAGTCCGTCAACAGCCCCTGGCAGGGCAAGACGATTCGCGGCAGGGCGATTGCCACTTACCGTCGCGGTCGGCTTCGCGCCCCGGCCCTGTGAAGACGCGCGGCGGGTGTGGTATACTGTCGCCCGTTTTGAGGATAACAATGAGCCGTATTTGCAAGCATGTCGAGGCATTGGCCGGCTATGTGCCGGGGGAGCAGCCCCATTTCCCGGGGATGGTGAAGCTCAACACGAACGAGAATCCCTATCCGCCGTCGCCGAAGGTGGGCGAGGCCCTTGCGGCCTTCGACTGGAAATCCCTGCGTCTTTATCCCGACCCGGTTTTCATGCGGGTCCGGGAGATCATTGCGCGCAACGTGGGTTGCCGGCCGAGCCAGGTCTTCGTGGGCAACGGTTCGGACGAGATTCTGGCGCTCTTCACGCGGGCCTTCGTGGAGGTCGGCGGGACGGTGGGTTATTTCGACCCGACCTATTCGCTCTACTCGGTGCTTGCGGCCATCCGTGACGCGCGCGGCAAAGCGTTGCCCCTGAACGACGACTTCACCTGTCCCACGCCGCCCAAGGACTTCTCGGACGTCTTTGTGTGGACGAACCCGAACGCGCCGACCTCGCTCTTGGCCGCGCCCGAGCAAATCGCGGACTTCGCGAAGGGTTATGCGGGCGTGGTGCTGGTGGATGAGGCGTACGCGGACTTCGGCCCGGCCAACTGCATGGCCTTGGCCACGGCGCCTGACAACGAGAACCTGCTGGTGATGCGGACGCTCTCCAAGAGCTTTTCGCTCGCGGGGTTGCGTTTCGGCTACTGCGTTGGGCCGGAGCCGCTCATCGAGGCGCTCTACAAGATCAAGGATTCCTACAACATGGACGCGTTGGCGCAGGTCATCGGCGCGGCGGCCCTCGAGGACCTGCCCCACATGCGCGCGAACGTCGCGAAGGTGCAGGCCACGCGGGCACGGCTGACGGCGGCGCTTGAGGCGCGCGGCTGGCGCGTCCTGCCCTCGTCCACGAACTTCCTCTTCGCCCGTCCGCCCGAGCCGACCAAGGCCGCGGACCTCTTTGCGGCCCTGCGCGACCGCCATATCTTCCTGCGCTATTTCCCCGGGCCGCGGACGGGGGAGTGGATCCGCATCACCGTTGGCTCGGACGCCGAGGTCGACACCCTGCTTGCCGCGCTTGACACCCTTGCCTAAGGAGCCCCCATGCGTACCGCCACCATTGTCCGCAAGACCCGCGAAACCGACATTTCCCTGAAGCTGAACCTCGATGGCACAGGCGTCTTCTCCGTCGACACGGGAATCGGTTTCTTCAACCACATGCTGGAGCTCTTCTCCCGCCACTCGCTCATCGACCTGGAGTTGACCTGCAAGGGCGATTTGGACGTGGATTATCACCACACCGTCGAGGATGTTGGGCTGGCGCTCGGCTCGGCGCTTGACCAAGCGCTCGGCGACCGCCGCGGCATCCGCCGCTATGGCTTCTTCATGCTCCCCATGGACGAGGCCCGCGCGGACGTGCTTGTCGACCTCGGCGGCCGCCCCTATCTGGTCTGGGACATCTCGCACCCCGAGCAGCATATCCGCGACTTCAATGTGCGCCTCCTGGAGGAGTTCATGCGCGCCTTCGTCACCAACGCCCGCATGAACCTGCACGTCAAGCAGCCCTACGGCGAAGAGGTCCATCACGTCTACGAGGCCGTCTTCAAAGGCCTTGCCCATGCCCTGCGCATGGCCGTGGAGCTGGACCCGCGCGACGCGGGCGTCCCCTCCAGCAAGGGGGTGCTGTGATGGTCATCCTGCCCGCGATTGACTTGATGGGCGGTCAGTGCGTACGCCTGCGCCAAGGCCGCGCCGACCAACGCACCGTCTACAACGATGACCCCGTGGCCCAGGCGCGCGCCTTCAAGGAGGCCGGCGCCGAGCATCTCCACGTGGTTGATCTGGACGGCGCCTTCTCCGGAAAGCCCGCCCACGCCGACCTCATCGCCCGCATCATCCGCGAGTGTGGGTTGAGCGTGGAGGTCGGCGGCGGCTTGCGCACCGACGAGGCCGTCGAGGCCGTCCTTGCCGCCGGCGTCGCCCGTGCCATCATCGGCACCCGCGCGCTGGAGGACGAGGCCGCCCTTGGCCGTTGGGTCGCCAAGCATGGCGAACGCATCGCCGTGGGTATCGACGCCCGGGACGGTTTTGTGCAAACCAAAGGTTGGGTCGAGACCTCCGCCGTGCGCGCCACCGACCTCGCCCGCCGCATGGCCGCGCTCGGCGTGCGTACCATTATCTATACGGACACCGCCACGGATGGTATGCTCGGCGGCCCCAATCTCAACGCCTTGGCCGAACTGGCCGACGCCGTGCCGTTGGTCAACGTCATCGCCTCCGGCGGCGTCTCCGCCGCGGAGCACGTGGCCGCCATCCGTGCGCTTGGTCGGCCTAACCTTTGGGGCGCAATCGTCGGCAAGGCTCTCTACGAGGGTGCCGTCACGTTGCCCCAACTCCTCGCCGCCGCCCGCTGAGGGATGGCTTGCGCCATCCCGGAGAACGGAGCGTGCAGGCCCAAAGGGCCAAACCTTCCTCGGCCACAGAGAATGGAGAACGGAACGCCTCTGCGGGGCGACGGATGGGGGCCTTGGAAAAACGGTTAGGCGCGAACCGGAGGGCGGCGGTCGCGGTCAGCGGCGAAGCCGCAGAGCGACCGATGGAGCCCGAAATGGTTCGCGCCCCCTTGCGTCTTTGCGGTCCCAATTTCCCCGGACATTATTGCTTGGCTTTGACGAGGGCAAGCGGCGGTTGTCACGGTGTGGTATAATAAGCTTTCCCTTAGATAAAAGGGGAAGAAAGGTCTGAAGACTATGGCAAAGACTTGTGCTTTCAAGGCGGAAATCCGGCAGATGCTGGATCTGGTGATTCATTCGCTGTACTCCAAGAAGGAAATCTTCCTGCGGGAGTTGATCTCGAACGGCAGCGATGCAATCGATCGCGTGAAGTATCTGGCGCTGACGGACAAGACCATCGCGCCGGAGGCCCCCGAGTGGCAGATCACGCTCCGCGCGGACGCCACGGCCCACACGCTGACCGTTGAGGACAACGGTTTGGGCATGAGCGCGGAGGAAATGGAAGAGGCTCTGGGCACCATCGCCAAGAGCGGTTCCAAGGCCTTCGCCGAGGCGTTGAAGGCGGGCGAAGAGACGAACATCCCGGAGCTGATCGGCAAGTTCGGCGTCGGCTTCTATGCGGCTTTCATGGTGGCCGACACGGTGACAGTGGAATCGCTTCGCCGCGGCGAGAACCAGAAGCCCGCGCGCTGGATGAGCGCCGGCGACGGGGAGTACACGATGGACGAGGGGACGCGCACCGTGCCCGGCACGGCCATCACGCTCCACCTGCGCGAGGATCAGACGCAGTTCGCCGAGGAGTGGACGTTGCGTGATTTGGTGCGCCGCTATTCCGACTTCATCGCCTATCCCGTCTACCTAGAGGTGGAGGGGAAGGAGAAGAAGGACGAAGAACGCAAGCCGCTGAACACGATGGTCGCCCTCTGGAAGCGTCCAAAGAGCGACGTGAAGCCGGAGGAGTACGAGGCGTTTTACCGTCAGACCCTGCGCGGGGTGGGGGAGCCGTTGAAGGTGCTCCACATCGCGGCGGAGGGGACGTTGGAATACCGCGCGCTCCTCTTCATCCCGAAGACGGTGGGCATGGAGATGTTGATGCCCGGGAACAAGCACGGGCTCTCGCTCTATGTGCGCAACGTCTTCATCGGTGATGAAATCGAGGAACTGACCCCCTCGTGGCTGCGTTTCCTCAAGGGCGTGGTGGACAGCAGCGACCTGCCGCTGAACGTCTCGCGCGAGATGTTGCAGGACGACGCCATCATCCGCAAGATCCGCGCCGACCTCACCAACCGTGTCCTTAAGGCCCTCGCCGAGATGGCGAAGGAGAAACCCGAGGACTTCGAGACCTTCACCGTGGCGCTGGGCGATTTCCTCAAGGAAGGCTTCCACTCCGATTGGGAGAACAAGGAGAAGATCACCGAGTTGATGCGCTTCAAGAACCTCAAGGACGGCAAGTTCACCGGCCTGAAGGCTTACAAAGAGGCGATGCCCGAAGGGCAGAAGGCCATCTACATGCTCACGGCCGACACCGAGCAGGCCGCGCGCCAGAGCCCCTGCCTGGAACAGTTGAAGGCCAAGGGCTACGATGTGCTCTTCCTGACGACGCCGGTGGACCAGTTCATCGCCGGCGAGCTCTATGAGTATGACAAGACGCCGATCGTCTTCGCCGACAAGGGCGACCTGGGGCTCGACGAGGATGAGAAGAAGAAGGAACTCGAGGCTGCGAAGGAGGCCCTCCAGCCGACGCTCGACGCCTTCTCCAAACAGCTTGAAAAGACCGTCAAGGAAGTGCGCCTGACCTCGCGCCTGACCGATTCGCCCTGCTGCCTGGTGCAGGACCCGGAGGCTCTGCCCCCCTCCATGCGCCGCATGATGGAGGCGATGGGCCAGACCGTGCCCGAGGAGAAGCACATCCTGGAACTCAACCCCGACCACCCGCTCATCAAGGCTGTTTCCGCGGAGACCGACGAGACGCGCCGCGCCGACGCCATCGACCTGCTCTATGGGCAGGCCTGCCTGGCCGAGGGCACGCTCCCGCCCGAACCCGCGCGCTTCAACGCCTTGGTGGCCCAACTGATGAGCCGCTGACATGGCCTACGAAGTGCTCGCGCGAAAGTGGCGCCCCAAGACGTTTGACGACGTCGTGGGGCAGGGCCACGTCACGCGCACCCTCGCCAACGCCATCGAGCAGGATAGGATTGCCCACGCGTACCTCTTCATCGGGCCGCGCGGCATCGGCAAGACCACGCTGTCGCGTATCCTTGCGATGGCGCTCAACTGTGAGAAGGGCCCCACCACCCATCCCTGCGGCGAATGCGACAACTGCAAAGGCATCGCCGCCGGCAGCGATATGGACGTGATCGAGCTCGACGCTGCCTCGAACAACAAGGTCGAGGACATCCACGCCGTGCTCGACCAGGTGCAGTTCGCCCCCACGCACAGCCGCTTCAAGGTCTTCATCCTCGACGAGGTGCACATGCTCTCCAACGCGGCCTTCAACGCGTTGTTGAAGACCCTTGAGGAGCCTCCGCCTTACGTGAAGTTCATCTTCGCGACCACCGAAGGCGACAAGGTTCTGCCCACCATCGTGAGTCGGTGCCAACGCTTTGACCTGCGCCGTATCTCCGTGGGCGACATCGTCCAACGGTTGCGCTTCATCTGCAACGCCGAGAAGATCGAAATCACCGACGATGCGCTTCTGGCCATCGCCCGTGGTTCCAACGGCGGTCTGCGCGATGCACTCTCCGCGCTTGACCAGCTCATCGCCTTCAAGGGGACAGACCTCACCGAGGCCGATGTGCTGGCCGTCTTCGGACTCGTCTCGCGCGAGGCGCTCGAAGGGCTCGCCGAAAGCATTCTCAAGGGCGACATCCCCGGCATTCTGCGTACCGTCTCGGCCCTCGATGAATCCGGCAAGGATATGCGCCGCATGACGGCGGAGTTGCTCTGGCACTTCCGCAATCTGTTGGTTTGCCAGCAGGCCGGCGCGGAGCTCGCCAAGCAGGACGTCACCGCTGAGCAGCTCGCCGTCCTTGAGGCGCAGGCCAAACTCGCCCCGCCCCAGCGAATCGTTGAAATCTCCTCCCTGCTTTCCGAGATGGAAGGCAAACTCCGCGCGGCCCTTTCGGTGCGCACGTTGGTGGAGATGACGCTGATCCGTTGCGCCCGTGCCGCCAAGACCGTCTCGCTCGATGAGGTGCTCCGCCGCTTGACGGCGCTTCGGGACCAAACTATCCGACGTTTGGCGGCCGCCGCTCCGCAAGGTCCGGCGGCCGCCCCTGCGGCGCCGCAGCGCGCCGCACCCCCCGCCGCCGAGCCTCCCCGCCCGGTGGCACCTCCGCAACCCAGGCCGGAGGAGGATCTCGTCCCCGAGGACGATGAGGAGCTTGAGCCCTGCCTTCTCCATGAACCCCCTGAACCCGCCGGCGTGCCGCCGCCCGTCTCCGCCGAGCCGCTTCAGAATTCAGACGGGCAATACGTTGACGAAATTGTCAACATCACGCTCCGCCTCTTCGGTGGGCATGTGCGCATTTAAGCAACGAAAGAGAGGAAACCATGGGCTTTTTGGACCAAATGAAGCAGACCATGCAGGCACGCAAAGAGGCCAAGCGCATCCAAGCCGAGATTGACAAAATCTCCTACACCCATCAAAACGGCGGGATCACCGTCACCGTCAAGGGCGATTTCTCCATCGGCCAAATCAAGTTCACCGACGAGGCGCTCACCGAACTTCGCGCCGGCAAGACCGAGCGTTTCGAGACCTTGCTCAAGACCGTCATCAATGTCGCCGTCAGCAATGTCCGCACCCAGACGCAGCAGGTCATGCAGCGCATGATCAAGGAAGGTGGTTTCCCCGGTCTTCCCGGCGCCCATTAAGCCGTCATGCTCGAGCCGCTTGACAACTTGATTCACGCGCTTTCGCGGCTTCCCGGTTTCGGCCGGCGGAGTTCAGAGCGCGCCGCCCTTGCTCTTGTTCGGCGGCCCGAGACCTTGCTTGACACCTTGGTGCAGGCCCTTCAAGAGGCGCGTGAGGGGGTCTGCCTCTGTTCCAAGTGTGGAGCCTTCACCACGCACGATGCCGATCCGTGCCCGCTTTGCACACGTGCCGATCGCGATGATTCCCTCCTTTGCGTGGTCGAAGATCCCGCCGATATCCACACCATCGAGACCGCCGGGGCCTTCCGGGGCCGCTATCATGCCTTGATGGGGAAGCTTTCCCCCGGGCGTCAGACCGGCGTCAGCGAGCTTCGCATCGCGGCCTTGGTTCAGCGTGTCCAGGCCGAACCCATTCGCGAGGTTCTTTTGGCGCTCTCCACCGACCTTGAAGGCGATGCCACCGCGGGTTACATCGCCGAGCGCCTTCGTTCCGCAGATGTCCGCCTGACGCGCCTGGCTTTCGGACTCCCTTGCGGATCCGGGGTCGCCTACGCCGATCCGCTCACCCTTCGCCGCGCCGTCCAGGGGCGCCAAATCGTAGAGGAACCCGCGCATGACTGAAGCCTATGGACTTCTCCCCGCGGATTGGGCCTGCCTCTGCAAGGAAGCCGGGCTCCCCGCATTCCGCGCCAAGCAGATTTTGCAGGGCCTCTATCGGGACCGTATCGGAGCCTGGGCCGAGCTTACCACCCTTTCCGCAGAGCTGCGGGCGCGGCTTGACGATCTTGCGCCCCTCACGCTTCCCCGCGAAGTCACGCGTACCCCTTCAGGTCCCGATGGCGTCGTCAAATATCTGCTGGAGATGGCAGACGGCGAACGTGTCGAGACCGTTTGGATTCCCGCCGATGGCCGTGTCACCCAGTGCATCTCCTCGCAGGTCGGTTGCGCCATGCACTGCGCGTTCTGCGCCAGCGGTCAGCTCGGGTGCGTGCGTTCCCTCACCGCGGCCGAGATCGTGGGCGAGGTGATGGCCCTCTCACGCGCCCAAGGGCGTTATCCGAACAACATCGTCGTCATGGGCATGGGCGAGCCCTTCATGAACTACGACGCCGTCCTTCGTGCCCTTCGCGTCCTCAACTGTCAGCAGGGGCCCAACATCGGCGCCCGCCATATCACGTTGTCCACTTGCGGCGTTGTCCCCGGCATCGAGCGTCTCGCGCAGGAAGGCGTCCAGTTTGAGCTCTCCGTCTCCCTCCACGCGCCCAACGATGCCATCCGCGACCGTCTCATGCCCGTGAACCGCCGTTGGCCCCTTGCCGAATTGCTTCCCGCTTGCGACGCCTATACCGCCGCCACCGGCCGCATCATCACCTACGAATACACCCTCGTCCGTGGCCTCAATGACCGCCCCGCGCATGCCGCCGAGCTGATTCGCCTTTTGCGCGGCCGCAAGGCCCGCGTCAACCTCATCCCGCTCAGCCCCGTTGCGGAGTTCGACGGCCAGACGCCTTCCCACGCCGATTGCCTCGCCTTCCTTGACGCGTTGCTCAAGGCCGGCATCCACACCACCATGCGCCGCAGCCGAGGGCGTCAAGCCGATGCCGCCTGCGGGCAACTCCGTCTCCGCACCCAGAAAGGCCCCACCCATGGAACAGCAGAAGAACCCTAACACCACCACCCTGCTTATCATTGTCGGCGCCATTCTCCTGATTGTCGCGATGGTCTGCGGCGTTGTCGTTTGGATGGCCCAACGCACCTTCGACTTCCAAGAAAAGATGCTCGAGGCCCGCCTCGCCGAGACCGCCGCGGATGAGCAACAGGCGGGGACTCTCCCCGCGCCTATGCCTGCCGTCCCCGTGGCGAAACCAGCCGAACCGGCGGCGCCCGTGCCTGCGACTCCCGTGGTCCAGCCCAAGCCAACTCAAACCACGCCCACAGCGTCCCAGCCTGCGGCAAAGGTCGAGCGCCCCGCGCCGAAACCCGCCCCCAAGCCAGCCCCCGCGGTTTCGCCCCGCCCCGCGCAACAGGATCAGGCCAAAACCGTGAAGCCCGCGCCCAAGGAAGCCCCCGCGCCGACGCATGCCAAGCGGAAAGCGCCCCAGGAGACTCCCGCCGCCAAGGGCAAGGTCGGCCCGGATGGGCTCCCCCTCAACCGCGTGACCCTTCCCGTTGGCAATGACGACCTGGAGTGGCAACTGTGAGTATCTCCTTTCTTGAGGCCTTGCGCATGGGGTGGGTACGCTTTTGTCTCACCCCGTTGCAATTCGCCTTGGGCACCTTCCTCTTTCTCTTGGTCTCTCTCACCGCCATCCTGACGGGCCCTGCGGCTCTGCTCTGGATGTGGCACGTGAGCCCGGAACGCCCAATCGGCCCTCTCGGTGATATTGTCGGCAGCATGACCTTGGTGAGTCGGCTTCACGGCACCAACCGCATCCCCGCCGCCTTTTGGCTGGGGCTTCTCATCTGGGTCTTCGGCCTTCTGCCGGGACTCCACCACGCGCTCCTCGGTATCATTCCGCTTTGTGTTCTTTTGGTGCAGCCGCTCTGGCTCGCCCTGGTTCTGGTCGACCACTACAATCTGCGCTTGTCTGTTGCACTGAAGTCGGTTACTTTCCTCTGCCTGAATGCGCCGAGTGTCGCCCTTCCCGCGATGGCCTTTGGGTTGCTGGGCTGGTGCGGCATCCTCCTTTTCGGCGTGGGTATTCTCATCACCCTTCCCGTTGCCATCCACGCACAACTGCGTTGGCTCCAGGACCGTCACATCTTCCTCGTAGCCGCCATTCAAAAGGCCTCGTAATGAACAAACGCTTCCTTTCCGCCGATGCCTTCCAGCGCGACTGCGCGCGTTTGGCCAAGTTCGTCTTCGATGACACCTCTTGGCAACCCGACTTTATCCTCGCGCTGTGGCGTGGCGGTGCTCAACCCGGCGTCATCATCAGCGAGATTTTCGCCTTCCTCGGACGCCCGACTCCGCACGCCATCGTCAAGTGCGCTTCCTACGCCCCCGGCATTGGCAACCGCTCCGATTCCGTCGTCTTTCAAGGTGCCGATGCAATCTTGGACTCCCTTGCCGGCAAGCGCGTCCTGGTCGTGGACGATGTCTTTGACACCGGCAAGACAGCCGAGGCCACGCTCGCACGCCTACGCCATGCCGATGCCCGCATCGCCACCGTTTACTGGAAGCCCACAGCCAGCCTCGTCCCCTTCCAGCCGGACTATTACGTCCGCGAGACCGCGGATTGGATTGTCTTCCCGCACGAACTCGTGGGGCTCACGCCGGACGAGCTCCGCGTCAAAGACCCCGAGCTGGCTGATATCCTCCTCTGATCGGCTTCAAGAGCGGACAGTCAAAATAGGAACAGCAGATTCCGCAGATTTTGAGCAGATTATGGGCGTGCTACCGCACGCAGGACTGCCAGAATAGGAAAACGCAGAGTTTGCAGATTGATGCAGATTTTGGCGTACTGGCGCACGCTGATTGGAAGTTTGGCACCGGCTTCGCCAGTCGCCCCGCAGGGGCGTTCTCTGTTTTCCGTTCTCCGTTCTCTGTTCTCCGGGGTGCGTTAGCGCCCCACTCACTCCCAGTGACCCGGGACCCACGTGCGTGTGAGTTCCTCGCCGTCCAAACCACGCGTCACCTTCCAGTGTCCCTCCACCCAGGTCTTTGCCGAGCCGTCCGACTTTGGCGCGTAGGCCGGCAGGATGGCCGGTTCCCGCACGGTTGAGTCCTTGACCGCTTTTTTTGTCGCTTCACGGTCCGGCTCCGCCACGATGACCTGTTGCGCAGGTTGTTGCACGATAATAGTTCTCTCGCGCTCCACCACCGGGAGCGGAGGCGGCGGGAAAATCGGGACGCTTGTCGAAATGAATCCATGCCGCCCGATACGGCGCCCCACGCTGAGGCTTCCGCCCCATGGCGTCACATTCATGCCCCATCCCCAGCTTGGCGGACGCGGCCGATGATGGATCACACGGACCGGTGGCGGGGGCGGCGGGCGGTGCGGCCGCCTCACAGGATGTTGTCTTGGCCGAGCCTCCACTGTCCCAAACGCCAAGAGCAACGCAATCACGCACACAATTGTCTTTCTCATACGAACCTCCTCTTCTGTCTTGAGTATAGCACATCGGAGTACCACAGACGTACGCGGGAACGTTTTTCGGAGCGCCGCTACACAGAGGAGACAGTCTTACCAAGACGTGCGTTAAAAAGCGGCGGCACCCGGATGGGCGCCGCCGCTTTGTGTTTGCGTGACCTCACTTGGGGTCGATGGCGAGGATGGCCTCGTGGCCGTTGAGGTCGACGGGGTCGCCCGCGGGGTCGCCGAAGAGGAGGGCGTCGCCCTGGGTCTCTTCGAGGATGAAGTCCTGCCACTCGGTGAGGGCGGCGGCGAGCTCGTCGTCACAATGGACGATGAGGTCGATGCGCTGGGTGACCTCGAGGTCGGCCTCTTTGCGGAGGGCTTGGACGCGGGAGACACATTCACGGGCGAGGCCTTCGGCGATGAGGGCGGGGGTGAGGTCGGTCTCGAGGGCGACGACGACGTTGTCCTCGGCGGCGACGACGAGACCTTCGCGGGGCTCGCGGCGGATGACGACATCGGCAGGGGCGATCTGGAAAGTTTCGCCCTGGAGGTCGAGGTCGACGGCCTCGCCACGGGCGAGCGCGGCAGCCAGGTCGGCGGGGAGCGCGGCGATGGCGGCGGCGGCGGCCTTCATGCGGGCGCCGAAGCGGGGCCCAAGGCGCTTGAAGTCGGCCTTGAGGGTGAGGGTGGCAAGGTCGGTCTCATCGGCGGAGAGGAGGAGGTCCTTGACGTTGAGCTCTTCCTTGATGATGTCGGCGTACTTGGGCAAGGCGTCACGGACGGCCTTGTCGGCGGAGGCGACACGCAGGGCGGCGAGGGGCTGGCGCACCTTGAGGTCCTCATCGGTGCGGAGCTGGCGGCCCAGGCTGACGACACGCTGGACGAGGGCCATGTCGTGTTCGAGCGGGAGGTCGCGGGCCTTGGCGTGCGGGGTGGGGAAGTCGCAAAGGTGGACGCTCGCGGGGTCGTTGGGCCCTTTGAGGTTGCGGTAAATCTGCTCGGCGACGAAGGGCGTGAAGGGCGCGGCGACCTTGGAGAGCTGGACGAGGACGTAGCGGAGCGTGCGGTAGGCGTGACGCTTGTCGGCATCGTCCTCGCTCTTCCAGAAGCGGCGGCGGGAACGGCGGATGTACCAGTTGGTGAGGTCGTCGATGAAGGCGACGAAGGGCCGGACGGCGCGCTGGAGGTCATAGTTGTCCAGGGCGGCGGTGACATCGGCGATGAGGGTCTCCATGGAGGAGACAATCCACCGGTCGAGGACGTTGGGGGAGTCCGGGGTGGCCACATCGGGCTCGTCGAAGCCGTCCGCGTTGGCGTAAGTGACGAAGAAGCTGTAGGCGTTCCACCACGGGATGAGGAGGTCGCGGAGGACCTGCTTGACGCCGTTCTCGGAGAAACGCAGGTTCTCGGCGCGAACGACGGGCGAGTTCACGAGGTAGAGGCGGAGGGCGTCCGCGCCGAACTTCTCGATGACCTCGGAGGGGTCAGGGTAGTTGCGGAGGCGCTTGGACATCTTCTTGCCATCTTCGGCGAGGATGAGGCCGTTGACGATGACGTTGCGGTAGGGCGCCTTGCCGAAGAGGAGCGTGCTGAGGACGAGGAGGGTGTAGAACCACCCGCGGGTCTGGTCGAGGCCCTCTGCGATGAAGTCGGCGGGGAAGAAGTCTTCCAGCTTCTTGTCGGAGAAGGGATAATGCTGCTGGGCGTAGGGCATGGAGCCGGATTCGAACCAGCAGTCGAGCACTTCGGGCGTGCGGCGGTAGGTCTTGCCGTCGCGCTGGATGAGGATCTTGTCGATGAAGTGCTTGTGGAGGTCGGTGACCTTCTGGCCGGAGAGCTGTTCGAGCTCGGCGACGGAGCCGACGCAAATCATGTCGTTGGGGTCGGCCTCGTTGACCCAGACGGGGAGGCAGGAGCCCCAGAAACGGTTGCGGGAGATGTTCCAATCCTTGGCATCGCGGAGCCAGTTACCGAAGCGGTTGGCACCGACGGCCTCGGGCGTCCAGTGGACGGTGGCGTTGTTGGCGACAAGGCGATCGTGGAGGTCCTCGACGCGGACGTACCAAGCATCGATGGCGCGGTAGATGAGGGGCGTGTCGGTGCGGTCGCAGAAGGGATAACTGTGGACGATGGTGCCCTGGTGGACGAGCTTGCCGTTTTCCTTGAGGGTCCGGATGATGTCCTTGTCGCAGTCCTTACAGAAGTGGCCGCGCCAGGCCTCGGGGGCGGGGGCGATGAAGGCGCAGGCCTCGTCCATCGGGTCTTCGAGGGTGATGCCGGCGGCGGAGCAGACGCGGAAGTCGTCCTCGCCGTAGGCGGGGGCGTTGTGGACTAGGCCGGTGCCGTCCTCGGTGGAGACGTAGTTGTCGGTGAGAACAACGAAGGCGTTGGGCTTGTCCTTGTATTGGGGGAAGATGGGCTCGTAGCGGATGCCCTTGAGGTCGGTGCCCTTGAGATGCTCGAGGATTTCGGGCTGCTGCTTGCCGAAGACGGCTTTGAGGCGGGCCTCGGCGAGGATGTAGACCGAGCCATCCTGGTCACGGGCCGCGACATAGTCGATATCCGGGCCGGCGCAGATGGCGAGGTTGGTGAGCAGGGTCCAGGGCGTGGTGGTCCAGACGAGGAGGTAGGCCGGCGCGCCGCCCCAGGCCGGGCGGGCACCTTCGGTGACGCGGCAACGCACGGTGACGGCGGGATCCTGCACGTCCTTGTAGTTGCTGCCGGCCTCGAAGTTGGAAAGGGGTGTGGAAAGTTTCCACGAATAGGGCATGATGCGGTGGCTCTTGTAAATACGGCCCTGATCCCACAGTTGCTTGAAGGCCCACCAGACACTCTCCATAAAGGAGGGCTGCATGGTCTTGTAGTCGTTGTCGAAGTCCACCCAGCGGCCGATGCGCGTGACGGTCTGGCGCCACTGCGCCACATAGCGCAACACCATGGAACGGCACTGCTCATTGAAGGCATCCACGCCGTGCTTGCGGATTTCGTGCGCGCCGCTCACGCCCAGGGCGTCTTGCGCCAAGGCCTCGATGGGCAGACCGTGGCAGTCCCACCCGAAGCGCCGCTCCACATAGCGTCCACGCATGGTCTGATAGCGCGGGACGATGTCTTTGATGACGCCTGCGAGGAGGTGGCCGTAGTGCGGGAGGCCGGTGGCGAAGGGAGGCCCGTCATAGAAGCGGAAGACGGATGCGCCGCGGCGTTGTTCCAGGCTCTTGGCGAAGGTGCCTTCCTCGGCCCATTGGGCGAGGACAGCCTCTTCATTCTTGGCGAAATCGGGACGGTTGGAGACGGGCTTGAACATGGTTTCCTTTCAGAGAGCTCAGTCACGCAGGATGGCCAGAACGCCATCGCGGTCGGTGGCGGCCACCATTGCGGCGCACTTCTCGGGGTCCATCAGCGTGCGGCTGACGCTGCCGAGGAAGGCGACATAGCCGGAACCGGCGGCGGGCGGCACGAGCATCAGGATGACCACGCGCGTGGGCTCATCGTCCGGGGCGTCCGCGGCGAAACCGTCCTTATGGATGCCGATGGCGCAGGCCAGCTCGGGCACCACGTCGGTGCGGCCGTGGGGAAGCGCGATTGAGCCCGGCATCACGGTGGAGGCGGACATTTCGCGGCGGACAACGGCCTGTTTGGCCTCGTCGCGCTTGTCTTCGGGGACGGCGCCGGCGGCGACCAGTGCATCGACCAATTCCGCGATGACCGCGAAAATATCCTCGCCCTTCAGGGAATTGATGACAACGGCCTTGTCCAACATCGTGTCGTAAGTGCTCATGGTTTGTTCCTTGTCAAATTAAAGATAGGGGACGCGGAGGGCCGCGTTTTCCCGTGTGTCTTGCAAAATCATCGCGTCCAGGGCGCGCCCGATGGGGCCAGGCGTCCCATCGCCGACGGGGCGTCCCTCCCATTCCGTGACGGAGGCCACGTTCAGCGTGGTGCCCACCACCAAAATCTCGCGGGCATCGTTCAGCTCCTCCACGCGGATGGGGCGGAAGACCACGCCGTGCAGTTTGCCCTCGGTTTCCAAGCCTTGGGCCAGTTCCATCACGCGCAGCATCGTGGTGCCGGCGAGGACGGAATCGAGCGGCGGGAAGGCCAGCGTGCCGCCTTTGGAGACGATGCCGACATTCTCGGTCGCCCCCTCGGTGATGTGGCCGCGGCCATCCGCCCCAACAGTGAAATCGACGCCCCACGCCTCGGCCTCCATCCGCATGAGGACGTTGGGGATATAGTTGCAGGTCTTCACGGTGGCGAAATCCGGGTGCTTCGGCGGCACCGCGCTCAGGCGCAGACGCGCCCCCTGCGGGTGGGCCTCCATGAAGGGACGTCCCGCACCGTAGACCAAAATGTAAAGCGCCGAGGCGTCGCTCTCCGTGGGCGAGACGCCCATGCCGCCCGGACCGCGACTCAGCACCACGCGCACCGCGCAATCGGGCTGACCTGCCGCGTGGAGCGCCTCCAGCACCTTTACGCGCAACGCATCCGGCCCCCGATGGAAGGCCAAGCCGATCTGATAGGCGCTGCGCTGGAGGCGTTGCAGGTGCGCGTCCAGGTTGTAGACCGCGCCCGCTACGCACTTCATCGTCTCAAAGACGCCGTCGCCACGATGCACCAGGTGGTCTGTGAAGGGCAACACCATCAGCGCAGGGTCGCGCACATAAGCGTCCCATTGGCTAGAATAAAAGAGATAACAAGGCACCTTCTCTGCGTGGTGACTTTCACGCAGGGCCTTAACAAAATCGTCTGCTTGCAGTTCTTTCACGTCCGTACGACTCCGAAAGCGCCATTAGCATACCAAAAACCGCGCTTCCGCGCACGCATTTCTATACAGGGGCGCTGAATTGCCCCCGGAGAACAGAGAACGGAGAACAGAACGCGCGGCAAGCGCGCGACGGGTGAGGTGAGGGGGGAAAACGGTCAAGCATCCAAGCCTCTAAGCTCCCAAATTTCTAGTAGGGCTGCCAGCGTGGGGAACCACAGATTAGTGCAGGTTAGGGGCGTGTTACTGCACGCCGATTGATTGGGCTACGGCCTTGTCCGTTGCACGAACGGTCGTTCCTGAAATTTTGCTTCTCTTGAGGGAGGTGAGAGGAACCTTGAAGGTTGCGTTCTGAGACCCTATAGTGGTCCGAGGTCAACCACTATAGTGGTCGGAGATGAGACCCTATAGTGGTCGGGGTCGAAACCCTTAAGGGGCCATGAAGAGGCCTTGGAGAGACGGTTTGGAGACAGGGACTGCCAGAGTAAGGAACCGCAGATTGTTCCGTCGCTTCGCTAGGAAGACCTTTGGTAACACAGATTTTGAGCAGATTTAGGGCGTGCTAGCGCACGCTTATAGATTCTATAGTGGTTTCGTCTGTCGCCCGCAGGGGCGTTTCCCATTCTCCGTTCTCCGGGGCGGCACGCCGCCCCTATGGCCCCACCGGTGCCATACCGGCTGGAGGGGCGGAGGGCGTGGCGGTGGAGGTTCCGCCGCTCGGGGTTTGCCCGGCGCTACGGGAGGATTGGGTGGTGCTTGAGCCGAGAGTCGGATTTTGGGAGAGCGCGGCGAGGGGAATCTCAACGATACGTTTGGCCTCGGTGGGAGAGTCGCCGTCTTCGGTGGGCTTGAGGAAGAGCGTGAGCTCGATGGTGGAGGGGATTTCGTTGGTGGCGGTCCACTCATCAATCCAGTTCAACTCATCTGCTAGGGTCTTCTCTTGATCCGGGTCGAGGACACGGCAGTTGAGGCCGATGATGCGTGGGGAGAGGTGGATTTCGCCGACCGTGTCGTCGTTGAGCGGGTCGAAGTCATCGTCGGCATTGAGGTCTTGGCGCCAGGCGCGGACCGTGAAGCCATCATCTGGGGTGGCAGAGACGCGCACGCGGTGCGGGACGGCGGCGAATTCGGCATCTTCGCCCACAAGAGTGGGTCCGGTCTTGGTCCACTCGATGATATCCTCATCGTCACCTTGGTCAATCAAGGTGAAGCCATATTCCTGGGATTGGTCGCCCGGGTGATAAGCGGAACGAAGGGCCGCGACAAGCTGGTCGAGGATATAGTCGGCGTGGTTCGTGTTGTCGATGGTCTCACGTCCAACCTCCCACGAGCGCGTAATGGCGTGGAAGGAAGTGAAGAGCATGATTGTGAGCAGACCGAAGAGGGTCAACGTAATCAAGACTTCCACGAGGGTGAAGCCGCGACGGTTAGCAAGTGGGGGTAGCGGTCTCATTTGGTCTCGCGGATATAGCGGACGATTTCCTGGCGTTGCTTGCCACCGGCCCAGGTGACGGTGGTGCGGAGGACACGCAACCCATCGTCCTCAACGCCTTCGGGCGGGTCTTCTTTCTCATCGAGCGTTCGTTCGTAGGTGTAGCCCTTGAGAAGGGAGGAGTCCGGGGAGACCTCTGCATCGTTTTCAAGGTCTTCGATGGAACGGATGGGGTATTCCAATTCGCCCAGGGTGAAGACATAGGCGACCTCCTCACGTTCGCGGGAGGCCTGAACCATGGTGGCGCTGAGGGTGACAGAGCGATAGAGGACGGTGAGCGCGCCGCCGAGGATGATGATGGCAAGGACGAGCTCGACGAGGGTGAATCCGGCTTTTTTGCGGGGAGGGGTCATGGGGCCGGGGTGGATGCCGCCGTCTCTTGGCGGGTCTTTTGGAGAACTTGCGCGATGGTGTCGCCGAAGTGCGCATTGAAGGCCTGAGAGAGACCCAGGTCGATACGCTGAAGGATGGGGTGGATGGGCGACAGGGCATCGGTACGTTGGAGGAGGCCTTCGCCGGGGGTGTCATCGAGACAGGCGTTGAGCACGTCGGAGAGCGTCAGGGTGGTGGCACAACGAGCGAGGACGTAGCCGGGGGCCGAGGTCTTAGGGTCGGTTGCGGGAAGGAGAATGTTGTTGCGTTCCAGAATGGCGGAGACACGGACGACATCATGTTCGGAGAGCGCCAGGCGCGCGGCGAAGACGTGAAGCCGAAGCGGGGCGGTGCCGTCCTCGGTGGCGTGGGCGGCGGCAAGGGTAAGCGCGAGGGCCAATGTGAGGGTGTCGCGTTGGGAGGGGTGGGAGAAAGCCGATTGAAGAGTGAGCTCATCGCGGTGCTGGTGGACGTAGCAGACTTCGGCTCCGATGAGGATGATGAGCCAGCTGGAGTAAATCCAGAAGAGGAGTACGGGCAGGGCAGCGAGAGAGCCGTAGATGGCGCTGTAGTTGGCGATGCCCACCTGGAGGGCAAAGCAAACCTTGAAGAAGAGGGAGAGCGCGACAACGGTGAAGAGGCCCCCGAGAAGGCAACTGGTGAACTTAATCCGGGTGTTGGGGAGGAAGTTGAAGAGAAAGGCAAAGAGCAGGGCGCCGATGAGCAGGGGCACAAGAACGCTGAAGATACCGATGGACTCAAGGAAGGTTCGCAGTCCAAAGAGGTTGGGGATGATATTGGTAAGGGAATTAAGGATGGGGAGCGAGGTGGCGGCGACCACCAAGAGTGGCGCTACGACGATGACGCTGAGATAGTCGGTAAACTTGCGCCAGAAGGTACGCGCCTTGCGGACCCCCCAGATGGCGTTGAAGGAGTTCTCAATACGCCCAAGGACGCTGATTACCATGAAGATGAGGGCCGCGGCGCCGATGGCGCCAATCTGGGTAAAGTTGATGGAGTTGATACGGTCGAAGATGGCGACGCAGACGGCGTGGAGGGCGTTGGCGGTTTGTGTGGTCTCGGAGGGGTGAGCGTTGTCGGTGGAGGCCGGTGCCGCTTCTGTGGGCTGGTCTTGTTGTGCGGGGTCAGTATCGATGGCATCAACGATAGACTCGATGGAACCGAGCAACTTTTGCTCGGCGAAGTCACCCGCGCCGAAGGCCTTGAGGGAGGTCAGACCCAGGGCCAAGACGGGGACGATGGCAAGCATGGTGATATAGGTGAGAGCGGAGGCGTGGAGCATCGCGCCGTCACGGATACAGTTGCGGACGGTGAGGATGATGAAGCGGAGTGGACACAGGAGGAAATCAAGCCACTTGCATCCGGTGGAGGAGTGGCGCCACAGAGTCTCGGTACAGAAGCGAGTGAGCTGTTCGAACATGGCAGGGCAGACGATATTAGGCGTTGAGGACATCCGGGGCGTAGCGCCGGATGACGGCGCGGGAACGCTCCGCGACCTCGGCGGCAGAAATGGGGTCTTCACGGCGGAGCGTGTCGACGAGGCGTTGCATGTCAAAGTACGCAACGCGGCAAATTAGTTCCTTGACACGAGGAATGAGGTTCGCCGACATACTGAGGCGGCGAATGCCCATCCCAACGAGGATAAGGGCCGCCAGCGGGTCGGACGCCATCTCTCCGCAGACGCACACGGGGATGTCATGCCGGCGGGCGGCTTGGACAACGTGGTCGATCAGTTTGAGAATCACCGGGTGGAGGGGTTGGTAGAGATGGGCGACAGACTCATTACCACGGTCGACAGCGAAGGTATATTGGACGAGATCGTTGGTGCCGAGCGAGAAGAAGTCACATTCGGAGGCCAGCTTGTCGGCTTGGAGGGCTGCGGAGGGAATCTCAATCATGACACCCTCTTTGACGTTCTTGCGGAAGGGAACGCCCTCCTCCTCAAGCTCGCGTTTGCATTCCTCGACAAAGGCCCGACAGGCACGGAGCTCCTCAAGCGTCGTAATCATGGGATACATCAAGGAACAGTCGCCCATGACGGCGGCACGGAGGATGGCACGAATCTGCGTGCGGAAGGTGGCTCGGTTGTTGAGGAGATAGCGCACGGAGCGATTGCCGAGGAAGGGGTTTGCCTCGTGGACATGGCTACGGCCAACCATCTTGTCGCCGCCGATGTCAAGGACGCGGAGCGTGACGGGCTTGTTGCCGCAAGCGCAAACAACCTCGCAATAGGCGCGAAACTGTTCTTCCTCGGAGGGCTCGCGGCCCAATCCAATCCAGAGATACTCCGTGCGGTAGAGCCCGATGCCTTGGGCGCCATGCTCGCTGATACCTTCAAAGCCAACGCTATGGTCGGCATTGGCCAGCAGTGCGACTTCGATGCCGTCAGACGTGCGGGCCGGCCGGTCCGCCAGGGTACGGCGGTGCTCCTGCGTGGCACGCTGTTGGGCAGTGCTGGCGAGGAGTTCGGTCTTGATGGCGTCGGAAGGCAGATGCCAGAGAAGTCCATGGAACCCATCAAGGGCGACTTCGTCGCCGGCGTGGATATCCTTGAGGCTTTGGCCGATACCCACCACGGCCGGGACGCCGAGGGCACGCGCGAGGATGGTGACGTGCGCGGTAAGGGAACCCTGTTCGGTGGCCATGCCGCGGATGTAACGGCGGGGTAGGGCCACGGCATCGGAGGGTGAGATGTTGTCGGCGATGATGACGGAGGGGCGCTCGATGGTGGGGACGGCTCGCTGGCCGCCGTCTCCCATCAGATTGCCGATGATGCGGTTACGCACGTCCAGGAGGTCGGCCTCACGCTCGCGGAGATATTCATCGCCCATATTGCGCATCATGCCGACAAGCGCCTCGAATGCCAAGTGGGTGGCCCATTCGGCATTAACGTGGTCGTTGCGGATGTCTTTGACGACACGGTCGATGAGAAACGTGTCGGAAAGAAGCATGAGGTGACCGTCAAAGATGCCGGCTTCGGTGGAGGAGGCGTGGCTCTCGGTGGCTTTCGCGAGCTCAACAAGTTCCCGCCGCGCCTTGTCCAGGGCGGTGTAGAAGCGGGCAATCTCGGCGTTCGCCTGGTCGGGGACGATTTCGTAGTGCGGGGCTTCGCGAACCTTGGGGGCCTCGAAGCGGACGACAGTGGCGAAGACGAGCCCCCCGGAGGCGGCGAGTCCGCGATAAAGCGTCGGGGCGCGTTCCTCCATGCGGCTTCCCCCTTGGCTTACTCGTCAGGGAGGTCGAACTTGCGCTCCACCAAGGCCTCGAGTTCGGCGACGGCCTTCTGGGCTTCCTCGCCGGTCGCGTGGATGGTGAGGGAGGTGCCGTTGACGGCCTCAAGGGTCATCAGGGCCATGATGCTCTTCCCGGGAACGACGATACCGTCCTTCTCGACGGTGACATCGGCGCGGTAGCGGGCGGCGGTCTTGGCAAAGAGCCCGGCCGGGCGCACATGCATGCCGTACTTGTTTTTGAGAACGACGGTCACAGATGCTTCATTCATGTTTCTGCTCCACGGTTTGGTAATGGGAGATGAGTTGCTCGTCAAGGATGGCGGCGGCATCAATGCCGGAGCTCCTCATCTTGTAGGTGGCGGCGGCGGTCTCCACCACGTTGACGAAGTCGCGCCCCGCGGCAACGGGGATGACAAGACGTTGGATGGGATGGCCCAGCACTTCGCTGGTCTTGACGTCAGACCCCACGCGGTCGATGTCGTCATCCGGCCCACACCGGCGCAGGGAGACGATGAGGTCAAGCCTGCTCTCGGGACGGACCGCGGAGATGCCAAAGAGGGTGGGGATGTGCAAGAGCCCCAACCCGCGGATCTCCATGAAGCCACGCATATGGTCCGGTGCCGCGCCCCACAGCGCACCGTGGGCGTCCACCCATAGGCGGGTGACGTCGTCGGCGATGAGGGCGCACCCTTGGCGAACCAAGCCGAGCGCGGTCTCGCTCTTCCCGATGCCGGGAGGCCCCTCGAGGAGAACGCCCACACCACGCACATCCACCAGAGACCCATGCACGGTGGCGCGGGGACTGGTGAGTTCGTGCAGGAGGAGCGACCCCACGCGGAAGACGGCGAAGGACTTCTGACGCGTGGCAAGCACGGGGACAGACATTTGGTCGGCCAAGGCCAACAGCTCCCCGTCCAGCGACTCCTTGTCGGCGGCGCACAGAATGATGCAAGGCACGTCGCGCCGCAGGAGTTCCTGCCAACGCTCGCGGCGGCAATTCGCCTCCAGCGTGCGCAGGTAGGTCAGCTCGGAGCGGCCGAACAGTTGCATCTGGCGCCAGGCAAAATAGTCGTAGAAACCCGTGAGCGCCAGTCCGGGCCGGTGCAACACGGGTTCTAGGATTACCCGTCCCAGACCTTTCTCCCCAGCCAGCAGTTCCAAGCCCAAGGGATCGAACGCGGCATGCAGGAAGCGCCCCACCGTGAGGGAATCGGCGGGGACGGTGCTGATGGTCAAGGGACGGATTTCTCCGGCCATGATGGCCTCCGGCCTTACTTGGCGGCCTCCGCGGCCTGGGCGGCTTTACGCGCGGGCTCAACGTAGGCCTTGGCGCGTTTCTTGCGGATCTGGGTCTCGACCTTGGCGGCGGCCATGTCGACGGCGGCACGCATGGAGGTGTCGGTATTGGCGGTGCCCACGAACTTCTCGTCTTTACGCTGGGCGATGATTTCCGCAGCGCAGAGTTTGTTCTGGAAATCCATCACCACGCGGACCGACTCGACCATGGGGAAGGCTTCCCCGATCTGCTCTCCGCGCTGCCGGGCATATTCCCGGAAGGCCTCGGAAATGTTTTTATGACGGGCATTGACTTCTACTGTCATGTTGCACCTGCCTTTCTGCTTGGGTTGGTGTTGCTCGGCTTCACATACGGAAGTTTTCGCCGAGGTAAGAGTGTCTGGCTTCGGGGTTCTCAATCAACTCCCGGCTCGTGCCCTCGCAGAGCACGCGCCCCTCAAAAACGATGTACGCGCGGTCAACGATATCCAGCGTCTCGCGCACGTTGTGGTCGGTGATGATGACGCCCAGGCCCTGCGCCTTCAGTCCGCGCACGATGTTCTGAATGTCGTCCACCGCCAACGGGTCGACGCCCGCGAAGGGCTCGTCGAGCATCAGGATGGCGGGCTTGCGCACCAACGCTCGGGCGATTTCCAACTTGCGCCGTTCGCCGCCGCTCAGCGTGTAGGCCGGCTGCTTCGCCACTTTCGTCAGTCCCAGCGAGGTCAGGAGCTCGTCCAATCGTTCCCGTTTCTCGGCCTTGGAGAGCTTCACGGTCTCCAAGATGGCCAGAACGTTGTCCTCCACGCTCAGCCGCCGGAAGATGCTTGGCTCCTGCGCCAGGTAGCCCAGGCCGATGCGCGCACGCTTGTAGACCGGCATGTGCGTGATGTCCTGTCCGCGGAAGCGCACCGTGCCGGCATTGGGCCGCACCAGTCCCACCACCATATAGAAGGTCGTCGTCTTGCCGGCGCCGTTCGGTCCCAGCAACCCCACGCACTCGCCACACCGGGCGTTGATGGAGATACCGTTGACCACTGTGCGCGTACCGTAGATCTTTACCAGACCCACGGCGGAGACGTCGGGCTCGCCTGCCGATGTGCCGGACATCGCGTCTTGGGGCGCGAGGTTGGGCATCTGTTCCGGGGCATCCGTCATTTGCCAAGCCCTCCAAGATCCTTCGTGGCGTTCGCCGGGAAGGTGAGCGTGGGGTTGGGGAAGACTTCGATACGTTCTTCATTGGTCCAAATGGTGATTTTATCGCCGGTCACCGTGCGCGTCTGGCCGTCCGCCAGGCTGACGAGCTTCGCGTTGCCCACCATCACCAGGCGTCCATCCGCCTCGGTGTAGACGGCCTTGTCGCAGAAGGCCTGCCGGTCGGCGTTGGTCACCTTCACGTCGCCCAGCACTACCAGGCGATCCAGCTCGTTCTCCGCCGTCGTGAAGACGAACATCTTCTTGGCGGTCATCAGGAAGCGCGCGTCGTCCACCACCACGTCATCGGTGAGGATGGCCACGCCCTCCTTGGAGTTGTACTCCATGTGCTTGGCCGTGATTTTGGTGTCCCGCAGTTCCATCTCTTCTTTGGCGGCGGGCTGCTCGGGGGCCGTCAACGCCTCACGCGCGGCGGCCATGCCGTCATCCTCGGCCTCCGCGGCGAAAGCCGCTGCGCACCAAGCCATCATTGTCATTGCAAGCAATCGTTTCATCTCAATCCTCGTTTAGAACATCCCACGCTTGGTCAAATCGGCGCCTTTGAGCCGTTCGGTTTCAATCTGCGCGCTTTGGATTACCTTGACGTACTCCGAACCAAAGTCCGCCAGTGCGCCGTTGCCCGTTAGGGTGTCCCCATCGCGGACAATCTTCACATGTCCCTTCGCCACGGCCAGCTCTGCCTCGCGATCCACCGAGGCCTCATCGGCCCAGAGCGTCGAGGTCAAAGTGCCGGCCTCGTTAAAGGTTTCCACGCGCACACGCACGCCGCGCAACTTCATCATGTCCTCAGAGAGCCATCCTTCTTCCGCATGGAGCACCACCTCTTCGCGACCGTTCGGGAAACTCCGCACCGGGATGCGCAACCCCACAGAGGGCTCGCCCAACTCCTCTCGCGGCGTCTTCAGTCCCAGAATCAGCGCCTTGTAACGCTCGGGGTTGCCCGGCGCGGTGTAACGTGCCACCGCCTCCGGCGACACGCCCACCGTCTCCTCCCACGTTGGGGCGGAAGGCTCGGCGAAGAGCGGCGCCGCGGTCAGCGCCAAGAGGATGGTAAGCCACCGATTCATCAAGAATGAACCACCTTGTGGATGTTGATTAGCTTCGTCAGCAACTCTTCCAGCGCGCTGAAGGCGATGGCGTTGGCCGCATCGGAAAGCGCCTCGGGCGGATTGAAGTGGGTCTCCATGAAGACGCCGTCCACCCCCGTCGCCACGGCCGCGCGCGCCAAGGCCGGTGCCCAACGGCCATCGCCGCCGCTTCCGCTACCCAGTCCGCCGGGCCGCTGCACGCTGTGTGTGGCGTCGAAGACCACAGGATAGCCCAGCTCGCGCATCACTAGCAGCGAACGCATGTCCGCCACCAGGTTGTGGTAACCGAAGCTCGCCCCGCGCTCCGTGAGCACGATGCGGTTGTTCCCTTCGCTCTCCACCTTGCGCACCACGTTGACCATGTCCTCGGGGGCTAGGAACTGCCCCTTCTTGATGTTCACCACGCGGCCCGTCTTCGCCGCCGCCACCACCAGGTCGGTCTGGCGACAGAGGAACGCCGGAATCTGGAGCACGTCGCACACTTCGGCCACCGGGGCGCACTGCCACGGCTCATGCACGTCCGTCACAATTGGCACATTGAAGCGGGCCTTCACCTCCGCCAGGGTCTCCAGACCCTTCTCCAGCCCTGGCCCACGATAGGCCGACAGGCTCGTGCGGTTGGCCTTGTCGAAAGATGCCTTGAAAATGTAAGGGATATTCAGCTTCCCCGTCAGCCCCACCAAGGCCTCGGCCAACTCCAGGCACGCTTCATGGCTCTCAATGACGCAGGGCCCCGCCATCAGCGTCAACCCGCCATCTCCGAACGCCACGCGCTCATTCACCTTCACAATCCTGCAATCGGCCATTCGTCTGCCTCCTTACGTCGTTATAAGCATACTCTACCACATTCCCCGCAAAAATGCCAGATTTCAATAGTGTCTGGGAAAAGTTTTCCGCAAAGAGACGACTCTTGCAGGAAAGTTAGAGGTTACCACTGGGCGTACATGCGTGTGCCCTCTCATGCTCAACTTCCTAAGCCAAAAGACCTTTAAAACAAGGACTTTCACACGTTTTTTAACGTGTGATTGGGAGACAGAGAATGGAGGCCAAGTTAATCTAGAAAGGGAACTTG
>CALXOF010000022.1 GCA_944389945.1 uncultured Kiritimatiellota bacterium
GCTGACGGTCGAGAAGTCGGTGCCTTTGCCGAGGTGACGTCGGAGTTGGCGGTTGAAGTTTTCGACGGAGCCTTTCTCCCAGGAGGTATAGGCGTGGGTGTAGTAGACCGGGGCGTGGAGGATGCGTTCGAGGGTACGCTGGTCAAGAAACTCGCACCCATGTCCTTTCGCCTTCGGCTTAGGAGCGTTGCGGTCGGTGGTCATGGAGTGGATCGTGCGGAGGGCGCCTTCGGCGACGAGGCGACGGAGGGCGCGATGGACGGCGCTTTGGCTGATGGTGCGCAACTGGCGCAGGAGAACGTAGCGGGTGCGGCGTTCGATCAAGACGAGGAGCCCGCCGTGGCTGGTACGCCCGGAGACGACGCAATCTATTTCCCAATCGCCAAAGCGTTGACGGGAGAGGACTTCCGGCGGGCGTTCCTCGATGCTCCGGCGCTCTGGGAGGATCTTACCGCGACGGGGGGGCTCCGACGGCGCATCTTGCGGGGACGATAACACAGATGGCCTTTGGGCAAGACGATGACGCCGTCTTTGAGATGGTAGTAGACGGCCCGTTGCGAGGGAAGGTGCGTCCAACCCTTGCCCCTGAGCGTGTACAGGCAGGTGGCGATGGTGTGGCCTTTCTTGAGGAAGTCCTCAATGAGGCGGTTGGCGAAAGTGGTGGTCACCACAGACCGTCGTCCCTTGTCGGCGTTGGCCTTCTCGACGCGTTGCTGGGCCTTGAGGGCGGAATACTCCGGGTAAATCCAGCCGCCATGGACTTTATCGCGCAGCAGGACGCCGGTGAATCCGGCCTTCAGTTCGCGCTGTACCCGACCGTGCGAAAGACGGTAAGCCTCCGCGAAAGCGCGCATGGTCAACGCCCTGCGCCCGCGGTTTACATTCTCATTCCAGAGTTTCTGCAAGGCTATCCGTCCTTCCCATGTCCACTGTTTCCTTACGCGCGGAAATGCGCTACACTCTTTCATGTCGGCGTTCCTCTTTGATTGAGTTGTGTGATTGTTCTCAATTGTAGAGGCAACGCCGACATTTTTCATCCCCTCGGTGCGCCCCCGGGGGGCGCACCGAGGGCCTTCCTTCGGGCCCTTTTCCTTGACCCACTATATTGTGCAAAAAGCGGGGAGTGCTTATTTACTTTCAAGAAACAATTTTTTCTGCTACAGTCATAAGAATTCGGATCAAAATCCTTTATTCAAATTTCCGATCATACAGCAGCGCCGCAATCAACACCACAAAACAGGAACCTGCATTGTGTACCAGTGCGCCGGTAACCGGAGTGAGCAGCTCCAACAGGGAAAGCACAATTGCCACAAAGTTAATGCACATAGACAGAGTAATGCTGAACTTGATAGTCTTTACCGTAGCGTTGGACAGCCGTTTCAGATAAGGAATCTTAGAGATGTCATCACTCATCAGCGCGATGTCGGCAGCTTCCACCGCAATATCGCTGCCCATGCTGCCCATTGCCACGCCAACATCAGCGGTTTTCAGAGCAGGGGCGTCATTCACACCGTCTCCGATCATACAGACTTTCCGGCCTTCTTCCCGCAGGGCTTCCACGTTCTGTACCTTTTCCTCCGGCAGTAATTCCGCCCGTACTTCAGAGATCCCCACCTGTTTTGCAAAATAGTCAGCGGTTTTCCGGTTGTCGCCGGTGAGCAGGACGGCACTGGTGCGCATGGCACTGAGCCGGGACACCATATCCTTTGCCTCGGGGCGCAGCACATCAGATAAGGCGATCACACCGATGCAGACGTTGTTTTCCGCTACAAGGATGGACGCTTTCCC
Organism: uncultured Kiritimatiellota bacterium; assembly: GCA_944389945.1. Taxonomy (GTDB): domain Bacteria; phylum Verrucomicrobiota; class Kiritimatiellia; order RFP12; family DVOR01; genus Spyradenecus. The sequence goes on from CALXOF010000022.1 coordinate 1,789, forward strand.
TTCGGTGCGGAGTTTTCCCAATGTACCGTGAACCTGTCCGTCAATGGTAACGCTGTGCTCCAGAAGGTACTTTTCATTGCCGCAGAGCAGGCTCCTGCCAGAGACTTTTGCGGAAATGCCCTTACCGGCAGCCATCTTGAAATCCACGGATTCGGTTAAGGGCAGACTCTGTTCTTTTGCTCTGGCCACGATTGCTTTACCAAGAGGATGTTCGCTTTTTGCTTCGGCAGACGCTGTTACTGTGAGCAGTTCCTTTTCCGTGAGCGAGGAATCAAAGGAAATGACATCGCTGACTTCCAACCGGCCATAAGTAAGGGTGCCGGTCTTATCGAAGGCAATCGTGTCTACCTTTCCCATTTTTTCCAACGATTCGCCCGACTTAATGATAACGCCATGTTTTGTGGCCTGCCCGATGGCCGCCATAATAGCAGTGGGGGTTGCCAGCACCAAAGCGCAGGGGCAAAACACGACCAGTACCGTAACTCCAGTCACGATGTTCCCGGTGAATATATAGGCCAGAATAGCAATCAGTAGAGCCACCGGCACCAGCCAGCTTGCCACCCGGTCAGCAATGCGTTGCATGGGAGCCTGCTTATTTTCTGCGTCCTCCACCATGCGGATCAACTTTTGCAGGGAACTGTCCTCACCCACTTTAGTTGCCGTAATGTCAATGGCTCCAAAGCGGTTGATGGTGCCGCAGAACACCTCGTCCCCAACTGTTTTATCCACGGGCAGGGATTCACCAGTCATAATGGACTGGTCTACCGATGTTTCTCCGGTCAGGATTTTTCCGTCTACCGGAATGGTTTCCCCGGCAAGAATCCGTAGCACATCTCCTTTACGAATGTCCTCCGCAGGGATCATTTCTTCCTTCCCGTCCCGGATACGGCGTCCCTGGGTGGGAGCCAGGCTGATCAATTTTTTTAAGCCTTTTTTCGCCCGGTTTGTGGTTGCATCTTCCAGCAATGCGCCCAGTGCCATGATAAAGGCCACCTCGCCCGCCGCAAACAATTCTCCGATAGCGAGCGCCGCAAACATGGCGATGCAGATCAGCAGGGCAGAAGAAATCTTGCTGATACCTCGGTTATAAATGATTCGCCAAATAGCCAGGTACAACAGCGGGATGCCGCTGATAATGATGGTTACCCATGAGGGGTCAAAAGGCAAAAAGCTCAAGTGTACCGGCGTTCCGCCAAATTCCTCCATCAAATGTGGGACTAAGTCCAGTAGCAGAAAAACTCCGGCCACAATGGTCATGGGCAATCCAGCAAGAAAATCATTGATTTTCTTCAGTGTCGTTGCCATAAAATATCCTCCTCTTACGAAAGGCACTTGACAAAGGCCAATTCCTTCCGTACAATGAATTTAATAGTGAACATATTGTTCTCTTTTATTGTATGGAGAAAGTGGCCGGATGTCAATAGATAATTTACGCTAAGTATTCGTTACCGAACACTTTTGGGAATTTGTACGGAAAGGAGAAGGCACATGGATAGGCGACAGCAAAAAACACGGGCGGCTATATTTCAGGCATTTGGTTCGCTCCTGGCGGAACAATGCTACAGCCACATTACCGTGCAGGAAATCATAGACCGGGCAAATGTAGGGCGTACCACCTTCTACGCCCATTTTGAGACCAAAGACGAACTATTGAAGGCGTTATGTGAAAATCTATTCGGGCACATTATTTCCAGCGCAAAAGATTGTACCCATACCCACGGGCTATACTCAGCTGGCAGTGCGCCGGAATCGATTTTCTGCCATCTGCTTCAGCACTTGCAGGAAAATGACAATAATGTCCTCGGCTTGCTCTCCTGCGAGAGCAGCGAGATTTTTCTTCGCTATTTTAAGGATAGCTTAAGCGACTTGATTCAATCTCAGTTTATAATACAAAACCGTCACACCAATAGAGATTTGCCGGATGACTTTTTGGTAAATCACATTTCGGGAAGTTTTGTGGAGATGGTGCTTTGGTGGATTAAAGGAAGGATGAAGCAGACACCGGAGGAATTAGACCGCTATTTTCGGTCTGTGATTGAACCAATCCTTTAGAAAAAAGTGAAAATAATTACCACTCCTTACGCCACACTTAGGTGGAGCTGGGAGTACGACATGAGGACGGAAGATGCCTATGCGGCACTTTCGTCTTTTTTTTGTGGAATAATGAGGCTTCTTTGAATTCATCACTTGACATTGTGGCAAAGAATTAATCGCGGCAGACGAAGTTTCCTATGCCTACGATGACATCGGAAACCGTACGACCGCCGAGGGCAAGACCTACGCAGCCAACAACCTCAACCAATACACCGCCATCGACGACTTCACGCCCCAATACGACGACGATGGAAACCAGACCCTCATCAAGACCGAGACCGGCATTTGGTCGGTCGTTTACAATGCCGAAAACCGCCCCATCCGTTGGCAATCCGGTGACACCGTGATCACCATGGCCTTCGACCGCATGGGGCGCCGAGTCGAAATGCGCACAGTGAAGAATGGCGTAGAAACGCTTCAACGCTTCGTCTACGACAACTACCTCTGCGTTCAGCAACTTCGTGGTACCGACAACACCCTCTTCCATTCCTACGTTTGGGATCCCACGAACCCATCGCCACACGTCCTCTTGTCTTTCTCCCAGCATCAGGCGAAATCGCCTACTACTTCCACGACGGCAACAAAAACGTTTCCGACCTCGTGGACATTCACGGAAGTGTTGTCCACTACGACTACACGGCCTTCGGAGTCGCCATAGTCTCTACCCTTTCTGAGAATCCAGTTGGTTTTTCATCGGAGTTTTACGACATCTCCCTTGGGCTTGTTTATTACAATTACCGTCATTACAATCCTAAAGATGGAAAGTGGAACGCACGTGATTTATTAGCAACGGATTCATTGGGTATTTCTCCCCAATCGTGTCCGGGGAAGTTTCCACGAAGACACGAAGGAACGCAAGGGCCTGGGCACTTCACCGTTCGGCGCGGTGCGCCTCACTAACGTGCCCATCCCTTGCGTTTCTAGTGTTTTTCGGGAAGCATCATCCGTCGTACCTGGCACGTCGCAGACGTGCCTGCGGGTGCAGGGGTGTGGGGTGAAGTCCCTCCCCGAAAATCAAACCTCCAAACTTCCAATAACCAGCGTGCGCCAGCACGCCCAAAATCTGCTTCAATCTGCGGAATCTGCGTTTACCATTCTGGCAGTCCTGCCGGCGGTAGCCGGCCCCTAATCGGCTCCAATTCGCGTAATCGGCGGTTTCCCATTCTGGCAGTCCTTTGTGTATCTTTGTGGTTCTTCGTGATCTTTGTGATAGCCGCGTAGCGTTCGGCCACACCGTCGCCGGAGGCGACAGCCCGGGCCTTAACCTCTGGGGCTCCTCCAAGCCTCCAAACCTCCAAGCTTCCAAACTTCTAATAAGCTTCCAAACTTCCATTTCGTGGCTCCATTGTGTATAATAGGGCCCGTATGGCTTGATTGGCTACAATTGAAAGGATTGTCATGGGCAAGGTCGCATTTATCACGGGTATCACGGGGCAGGATGGGTCGTATCTGGCCGAGTTGCTGTTGGGGAAGGGCTATGAGGTGCATGGGCTGATTCGCCGCTCTTCGAGCTTCAACACGCAGCGCATTGATCATCTCTATCAGGACCCGCACACGGCGGGGGTGAAGCTCTTCCTGCACTATGGTGACGTGACGGATGGGGGCGGCCTGGCGCGCTTGATGTACGAGACGCAACCGGACGAGGTGTATCATCTGGCGGCGCAGAGCCATGTGCGCGTCTCCTTTGATGCGCCGGACTACACGGGCGACGTGGTGGCGCTGGGGACGATGCGGATGCTGGAGGCGATCCGGTTGACGGGACTGGGGAAGAAGACGCGTTTCTATCAGGCCTCGACCTCCGAGCTGTACGGCAAGGTGCAGGAGGTGCCGCAGCGGGAGACGACGCCCTTTTATCCGCGTTCGCCTTATGCGGTGGCGAAGCTGTATGGTTTCTGGGCGGTGAAGAACTACCGTGAGGCCTATGATATGTTCGCCTCGAACGGCATCCTCTTCAACCACGAGAGTCCGCGGCGCGGCCCGACCTTCGTGACGCGCAAGATCACGATGGCGGCGGCGCGCATCAAGCTGGGCCTGCAGGACAAGCTCTATCTGGGCAACGTGAACGCGTTGCGCGACTGGGGCTACGCGGGGGACTACGTCGAAGGGATGTGGCGCATTCTGCAACATGACCGTCCGGACGATTTCGTGCTGGCGACCGGCGAGATGCACTCGGTGAAGGAGTTCTGCGAGGAAGCCTTCGGCCTGTTGGGGCTCGACTGGGAAAAGTACGTGGAGCACGACACGCGTTATGACCGGCCCTCGGAGGTGGAGCAGCTGTTGGGCGATCCGACCAAGGCGCGCGAGCAGCTGGGCTGGACGCCCAAAGTGACCTTCAAGGCCCTGGTGAAGATGATGGTCGAGGCCGATCTCGCGGTGGCGCGGCAGGACGCGGCCGCGGCGAAGGAAGGCCGCGTCATCGAACGCGCGGAGTGAGCCATGGACACGGCGAAGACCTATTACGTGGCCGGGCACCGCGGGATGGTGGGCTCGGCCGTGGTGCGGGCCTTGCAACGGCGCGGTTGCGAGAAGATTCTGACGGCCACGCACCGTGAGCTGGACCTGACCGACCAGGCGGCGACGCGGGCGTGGTTCCAGGCGAACCGTCCCGATGTGGCGGTGATTGCGGCGGCCCACGTGGGCGGCATCGGCGCGAACAGTGCCGCGAACGCGACCTTCCTCTACGAGAATATCATGATTGCGGCGAACACGGTGGAGGCGGCGTACCGCGCGGGCGTGAAGCGCTTCCTCTTCCTGGGGTCGTCGTGCATCTATCCGCGGATGGCGCCGCAGCCGATCCCGGAGGACGCGTTACTGACGGGGCCGCTGGAGAAGACGAACGAGGGTTATGCCCTGGCGAAGATTTCCGGCCTCAAGCTGTGCGAATTCTATCGGCGGCAGTTTGGCGTGTGCTACCACGCGCTGATGCCCACGAACCTCTACGGCACGGGCGACAACTATGACGTGGTGGGTGGGCACGTGTTGCCGACGATGATTCGGAAGTTCGAGCTGGCCCGCACCACGGGGGCGCCCTTTGTGGACCTGTGGGGGACGGGGACGCCGTTGCGGGAGTTCCTGCACGTGGACGATTTGGCCGAGGCCTGCCTCTACGCGTTGGAGATGGAGGACCCGCCGGACCTGATGAACGTGGGCTCCGGTCGCGAGGTGACCATCCGCGAGCTGGCGGAGATGATTCGTGCGGCCACGGGGTGCGAGGCGGAGATTCGCTGGGATGCCTCGAAGCCGGACGGGACGCCGCGCAAGCTGTGCGATTCCTCGCTCCTGCGGTCGTTTGGCTGGGCGCCGAAGATTGACCTGGAAGCGGGCATCTCGCGGACGGTGGCGGAGTATCGCGCGGCGCTGGCGTCGGGTGATATTCGCCTGGGACACTGAGGAGGCGCGATGGAACTGGTGCTGACCTGGATGATTGTGGGGGTGGTGCTGATGGTGGCGGAGGTCTTCACCACGGGGTTCGTGGTGATCTTCTTCGGCATCGGTGCGATCCTGACGGGGGCCGTGATTGGGGTCTTCCCCGGGGTGGGCGAGGCCTTCCTGACGCAGTCGATTGTCTTCTTGGTGCTCTCGGTGACCTCGCTGGTGGTGGGGCGCGGCTTCTTCTGCGCGCTGCGGGGGAAGTCGGAGCGCGGCACGCAGGACGCGGACGACGATGGCATCGTTGGCGCGCAGGTCGCGGTGGTGGCCGCCATCAAGCCGCCGTTGCTCGGGAAAATCGTGTTGAACGGGGTGGAGTGGGAGGCCAAGGCCGAGCGCCCGGTGGAGAAGGGCGAGACGGTGACCGTTGTTGCCTGCAAGGGAATCGTGCTTGTTGTTCGTTAATGGTTTGTCGTTTGTAGAAAGAGAGGCGTTGTTATGTTGCCGTTGATTCTTGCCCTGATTCTGATTCTGTTGGTGGCCATCGTGCTTTTCAAGACGGCCATCGTGGTGCCGCAGCGCTCGGCCTACGTGGTGGAGCGTCTGGGGAAATACCACTCCACGCTGGACGCGGGGTTGCACTTCCTCTTCCCCTTCGTTGATGCCGTGGCCTATAAACACACGCTGAAGGAAATCCCGCTGGACGTCGAGCCGCAGCAGTGCATCACCCGGGACAACATTACCGTGGAGGTGGACGGCGTGCTCTACCTAAAGGTGATGGACCCCGTGAAGGCCTCTTACGGCATTGACCACTATCGCTTCGCCTCCACTCAGCTGGCGCAGACCACCATGCGCTCGGAGATTGGTAAGCTGGACCTCGATGAAATCTTCAACGTGCGCGAGACCATCAATGCCGCCATCTGCGATGCCCTCGACAAGGCCGCGAATCCCTGGGGCATCAAGATCATGCGCTATGAGATCAAGTCCATCACGCCCCCGCAGTCCATCCGCGACGCCATGGAGAAGCAGATGCGCGCCGAGCGCGAGAAGCGCGCCATGATTGCGGAATCCGAGGGTGAGCGCCAGTCGAAGATCAACCGCGCCGAGGGCGAGAAGCAGGAAGCCATCGCCCGGTCCGAGGGCGAGATGCAGCGCCGCATCAACGAGGCCCAGGGCCGCGCGGAGGAAATTCGCCTGGTCGCCCAAGCCACCGCCGCCGGCCTCACCGAAATCGCCCAGTCCATCAGCGCCAACGCGGGCGGCGCCGATGCCGTGAACCTCCGTCTGGCCGAGCAGTATCTCACCGAGTTCGGCAAGCTCGCCAAGGAGGGCACCACCATGATCCTGCCCTCCAACCTCGCGGACATCGCGTCCGTCCTCAAGGTGGCGACCTCCGTGGTGAAGAAGGACTGACGCCGCCGTGCCTTCGGACGCGCCGCCCTATGCCTTCCGCGACCCCGCGCTCCTGCGCTTGGCGCTCACCGTGCCGGCCGCGATGCGCCGGGAGCCCGACAACCAGCGACTGGAGTTTCTGGGAGACTCCGTGCTTGGGTTCTTGGTCGCGGAGCGCCTCTTTCGTGCGCATCCGGAGCTGGATGAGGGTGGGCTCTCCATCTGGCGCGACGCGTTGGTTTCCACGAGGGGGCTCGCGGCGCGGCTCCCCCGCTTGGGGGACTGGTTTGTGCAGGGCCTCGACTGGGGGCAGACCGTCTACAATCGGCCGGAGAAGGCCAAGGTCGATGCCTGTGAGGCCCTGATCGGCGCGGCGTGGCTCGATGGCGGCCGCAACGCCGTTGAGGCCATTCTCTCGCGTCTCTACGTCAAGAGCGACTTCACCACCCCCCCGTCCGACCTCCAAGCCGGGCAGAAGATTCGCCACTCCATCGACGAGAACCCCAAGGGCCGGCTCGTCCAGTATGCCCAGCTCCATCACGTGGAGCCGCCGCTCTATACGCGCCTGGGTGTGACCGGCCCTAGCCATGCGCCGGTCTTCACCGTCTCGGTGCGGCTGGATGGGCATGAGGCACAGGGCGAAGGCGCCTCCCTCAAGAAGGCCGAAAGCGCCGCGGCCGCCGCTTGGTTGGCGCAACACGAATCCAAGAAAGTAAAACGCTCATGAACGGTTACGAACTTCTGGACAGCGGCAACGGCGCAAAACTGGAACGCTTTGGCGAGATCGTCTTGGCTCGTCCCTGCGCCCAGGCCGTCTGGCAGCCCCAGCGCCCCGCGCGCTGGAAGTCCGCCGATGCCACCTTCGACCGCGAGGATGGTAACCGTTGGCATGGCCGTAACCGCTTGCCGCAGGAGTGGGTCATCGATGTGGATGGCACGCGTTTCCGTCTCTCCGGCACCGACTTCGGCCATCTGGGCATCTTCCCCGAACAGCGCGCCCAATGGACTTGGATTCGTGAGACCGTCGCCGCCGCCGGGCGTCCCGTGCGCGTGCTCAACCTCTTTGCCTATTCCGGCGGCTCCACCCTCGCGGCCGCCCGCGGTGGTGCCGAAGTGTGCCACCTCGACGCCTCCAAAGGCATGGTCCAATGGGCCCGCGCCAACGCCGCCCTCAACGGACTCGAGAGCCATCCCATTCGCTGGATTGTGGACGACGCGCACAAGTTCCTGAACCGCGAGATTCGTCGCGGCCGCCGCTACGATGGCATCATCCTTGACCCGCCCACCTATGGCCGCGGCGGCAACGGCGAGACCTACAAGATTGAGCGCGACCTCACCGAGACCCTCCGTCTCTGCCGCGCCCTTCTCTCCGATTCCCCCCTCTTCCTCCTCCTCTCCGCCCACACCCCGGGCCACACCCCCATCGTCCTCGGTAACGTCCTTACCCAAGCCCTCCGCGGCCTGGGCGGCGCCGTCACCTCCGGTGAAATGGTCCTCGCCGGCGCCCCGGACGTTTTCCCCCTCCCCTCCGGCGCCTACGCCCGCTGGCAGGCCTAAGGGGCGGCTTGCGCCGCCCCGGAGAACGGAGGGGGCGACTTGCGCCGCCCCGGAGAACGGAAAACGGAGCGTGCAGGCGCGAAGCGCCAAACCTTCCACGGCCACAGAGCGCGCGGCAAGCACGCGACGGGCGTGGTCGTTTCCAAACTTCCAAGCCTCCAAGTTTCTAAACTTCTAATCCGGCACTTCACCGTTCGGCCCTTCGGGCCTCACTATCGTGCCCATCCCTTGCGTTTCTATTGTTCCTAGGAAACACGTTTAAGCGTCGCGGTAGGACATATAGGACGTATAGGACATATAGGACGGCGGCTGACGCCGGTGGACTCCCAACAACCAAAGCGTGGCGTGCGAAGCCCGCCATGCCCCTACAGGCCCTTCGGGCCGGACGTGCGCCTTGCGCGCACGCACGGCCCGCCCCTGCGTCGTGCTCTTAGCCGTGGAAGGTTTGGCGCTTCGCGCCTGCACGGTGTCCTTTGTGGTTCTTCGTGGCCTTTGTGATAGCCGCGCAGCGTGAGGCCTGTCCAAACTTCCAAGCCTCCAAACTTCTAAACTTCCATTGCTCGTCCTGCGTGCGGTAGCATGCCCTTAATCTGCTCAAAATCTGCGAAATCTGCGGTTCCCTTTGCGGCGTGTGGGGTGGGGGTGCCTTTTCTCGGATTTTGCGTAGGGCGGGGTGGTTGCGCTTGCGTGGGTTGTGCTATACTAATAATGAGATGAGAGTGATTGAACAACGGTTTTCCGTTTCGTATGCGTATCCGGTTGTCTTTTGCCGCGGGCTGTTTGGCTCGGGGGATGAGACGATTGCGGAGTTGTTGGCGCGGGATGAGACCTCGCCCTTGCCGCACCGGGTGTTGGTGGCGATGGACCAGGGCGTGCGCGACGCGCATCCGGATTTGCCGATGCGGATAACGACGTGGCTGACGGCGCACCAGGGGACCATTGAGCTGGCCGCGCCCATTGAGTATTTACCCGGCAATGAGTTCGCGAAACGCCATGACGGTCTGGTGGCGAAGTTGGTGAAGTTGGCTTATCAGACCCATTTCGGGCGGAAGGACACCTTTATCGCCATTGGCGGCGGCGCGGTGCAGGATGTGGTGGGCTATGCCGCCGGCATCATCCATCGCGGGTGCCGCATCATCCGCGTGAACACCACGACGCTTTCGCAGGCGGACGCCGGGGTGGGGGTGAAGAACGGGGTCGACTTCGGCTCGTGCAAGAACTTCCTGGGGACCTTCGCGCCGCCCTTCGCGGTGGTGAACGACGCGACCTTCCTGCCCACGCTTTCGGACAAGGATTGGCGCAACGGTATCGCCGAGGCCGTGAAGGTGGCAACCATCAAGGACGAAGGTTTCTTGAATTGGCTCTGGGGACGCGCCGACGCCTTGCGGATGCGCGACCTGGACTCGATGGCCGAGATGGTGGAGCGGACGGCGGCGTTGCACCTCGCGCACATCGCCAACGCGGGGGACCCCTTTGAGCAGGGGTCGGCGCGGCCGTTGGACTTCGGTCACTGGAGCGCGCACCGCTTGGAAGCGATGACGTGCTATCAGCTCTCGCACGGTGAGGCAGTGGCCATTGGCATCGCGCTGGACATGGTCTATGCCTCGCTCATGGACTTGGTGACGCCTTCGGAGTGCGCGCGGGTGGTGGCGCTGTTGCGCGACTGCGGTCTGCGCGTGTGGTGCGACGAGCTGGCGTTGCGCGGGACGGACGGCAAGCTGGCGGTGCTGGAAGGCCTGCGGCAGTTCCGTGAACATTTGGGCGGGGAGCTTTGCGTGACTCTGCCGCAGGGACTCGGGGCGAAGACCGAGGTGCACGAGATGGATGAGGCGCGCATCGAGCGCACGGTCGCGCTTTTGCGCGAACGTTACGCATAAGGAGAGAGTCGTCATGAGCGCAGACGGAATCATCGCCAAACCGGTCCAGAACCCCCTCTGCCCCAAGTGTGGGGCCGCGTTGCCGGAGGCCGAGCCGTTGACGGATGTCGTGTGCCCAGCCTGCGGCGAGACGGTGATGGCGCCGGGCATGCTGGCCGGTAAGTACCGCCTTACGCGGCGTATCGGTGCGGGCGGCATGGGCGCGGTTTACGAGGCGCTCGACGAGGGCCTTGAGCGCAAGGTGGCCGTGAAGGTTATCCTCAAGGAAAAGGCCGCGGAAGACCCCGACTTCCTGACGAACTTCAAGAAAGAGGCCGTCGCGGCCAGCCGATTCCAAGACGCGCACATCGTCTCCATCTACGACTCCGGCGAGGAGGCGGGGCAGCCCTATCTGGTGATGGAACTGGTGGAGCCGGACTCGCTGGACCGGATGATGAAGTCGGGCCCCGTGATGCCGGGCACCGTGCTGAACGTGGGCAGCCAGATCGCCCAGGGGCTCAAGGCCGCCGCCGATGCCGGAATGGTCCATGGCGACGTCAAGCCCGAGAACATCCTCATCAACGACAAACGCGAGGCGAAGTTGGCCGACTTTGGCATCGCCGCGCTCATGGGCGCCCATGCCGCCGCCAACAACGAGGTCTGGGGCACGCCCTATTACATCGCCCCCGAGACGCTCCGCAAGCAGAAGGTCGACTTCCGCGCGGACATCTATTCGCTCGGCGGCACGCTCTACCACGCCATCGCCGGGGTGCCGCCCTTCGAGGGAGCCGACGCGGTGGAGGTGATGAAGGGCCGCCTGATGGGGCCCGCCCGCCCCTTGCGCCAGCTCGCGCCGGGGTGCCCCGAAGGCATCGAGAAGATTATCATGCGTATGCTCGAGGCCGATCCTGCCCGCCGTTACCCGAACTATGGCGCGCTTATCAGCGACATGGAGAAGGAGCTCCGCGCGGTCAAGTCTCAGATTGGCGGCGGCAAACGCATCGTCCTCAAGGGGGCCACGTCGCCCTCGCGTCCCATGCCCGTGGTGACGAACCCGAACGCGCCGCTCGTGCCCGAGGCCGAAGAGAAGCCCGGCATGAGCGTGGGGATGCTCGTGGGGATTGGGGTGGGTGCCGTTGCGTTCCTCGCGATTATCGTTGGTGCCGTTCTCTTCGTTGCGCTTGGCGGCGAAGACGAGGCCGCGCCGAAGAAATCTGAAGCCGCGGCCCCGGCGGTCGTCGACCCTGCCGAAGTGCAGCGCACCGCCGACCTGGAGGCGCTCGTCGCCCTCAGCGAGGGCGCCGTCAAGCGCGTGGGCGACCTCTCCAAGGGCGCGAAGGACGCCGAGGCCGCCATCAAACGTCTTGCCGGCGAACTCCGCAAGGTCACCCTGCCGGAGAACGAATCTTGGCTCAAGCCCGCCGAGGGCGAGGCGCCTAACGAAGTGTACGCGGCGCTCCAAACGCTCTATGTCCGGCAGAAGGCTATCGCCGCCGCGGCCGACCAAGCCGAGGCCGCCCGCAAGGCCATTGACGGCGAACGTGTCAAGGCCGAAGCCCCGGACGCCACGCCCGAAGCCGTTGCCGCCGCCCTTCAGGCCGCACAGAAGGCCGACAAGGATTGCGCCGCCGCCGTCAAGTCCGCGCTTGCCGACATCAAGGCCTTCCAATCCATTGAGAAGGCCTGGGTGCCGCTCATCGCCCAAGCCGCTTCGGCACACCTGGCCGCCCTCGAGGCCCAGGCGAAGGCCGAAGAGGCCACTCGCCAAGAGGAGGCACGCCAGGCCGAGGAGGCGCGCCGCCGTGAGGAAATCGCCCGCGAGGTCGAGTCTGTCACGGTCGCCGAGAACCGTATCACCGTCACCCGCCCGCTCGACCGCTTCCGCCCCGAGGACGCGCTGGAGGCTTTCAAGCGCGTCTGTGACCCCACCAAGCTGAAGTCCCAAGAGGCCAAGGCCGCGGCTCAGACCGTGATTGACCGTATCGACGCGCTCAAGGGGTTCCAAGATTGGATCATCAATCAAGCAAAGGGCGGCAAGCTCTCGGCCTATGGCATCACCGCCGCGGACACCAAGGGCGTCACCATCCACGGCACCACGCTCACTTGGGAAGACTTCGCCACCAAGAACGCCGGGCAGATGGCCGCCGGGCGCCTCATCCATGGCTCCATCGCCGACGAGGCCGGTGCCCGCTCCGCCGGACTCGACCGCCCCTCCGAGCGCGCTCAGGTCGCTCTTGGCGCCTATCTCTTCCTCAACCGCTATTGCGGCGAATTGCTCTCGCGTTCGGCCTTCCTGCGCAATACGTCGGACTCCTTGCTCACCGCCGTCCGCGCCGTTTCCTCTGCGGCCAAGACGCTTGAGCGGGTCGACCCCTCTGCCGCCGCGGCGGAAGGGGAGGGTGAGGCCGCCGAGTGAGTCTGGGGCGCCCAACCATGCGCAAGGTGGCCCTCTTTCTGCTTGCGCTCGCGGGGGTACCCTTCGCGTGGGCTTGTGCGCGGGCGCTGCTCAACAGCCTTGCCTCCGGTCTCACCGAGGACTCCTTCCTCACGCCGGGGTGCGTCGCCTTCCTGGTCGGCGCCGCCGCGATGGTCGCGCTCTACTTCTGGAAGGGGCGCTCGCTCTCCATTCTCTACGTCTTTGGGCACGAGATGACGCACGCGCTTGTCGGGCTCTGCTTCTTCGCCCGCATCCATAGCGTCAACGTCCGGGAGACCGGCGGCTTCGTCGAGCTCTCCAAGAGCAACCTCTTCATCACCCTCGCGCCCTACTGCGTCCCTTTCTATCTCTTCATCGTCATCGGGGTGCACGCCCTGGCCACGTGCATCGCCCCGCAACCGGTGTGGCCCTGGTATGCGGCCTTTGGCGTGACCACGGCCTTCCATATCCTTTACACGTTGGACGCCCTCCTCACCGCGGCCCAGCCGGACGTCCGCACCTATGGCCGCTTCTTCTCCTATTGGTTTATTCTAGTTATCAACCTCCTCTTTGCCCTGTTGGCCCTGGTTGCCATCGGCCACGTCAGCCTGCGCGGGCAGACCGATGACCTGCGCGTCCAGACCGTCGATGCCTACGTCTCCGTCGTCGACCTCGCCCGCGGCCTTATCCCCTAGGAGAACGCTCTGGGGCGGCTTATGCCGCCCCAGAGAACAGAGAACGGAGAACAGAACGCCCCTGCGGGGCGACGGATGAAGCCCTGTCCAAACTTCCAAGCCTCTAAACTTCCAAACTTCTAACTGCCATGAATGTCGTCGGCCAACTGCTTGATTTGCTCCACGAATCCACCTCCACCGTTGCCTTCACCGGCGCCGGCGTCTCCACCGCCAGCGGCATCCGCGACTTCCGCGGCAAGAACGGCGTCTATCGCGACACCTTCAAGGGCTACGCCGTCGAGGAACTCTTCGGTCTGCCCCTCTTTGAGCAAGACCCCTCCATCTTCTACGAATGGAGCAAAGACTTCGTCTACGCCATCGACGCCCACCGCCCCAACATCGTCCATCGCGTCCTGGCCGACCTCGAGGCCCACGGACTCCTCTCCGCCGTCGTCACCCAAAACATCGACCGCCTCCACACCCTCGCCGGCAGCAAGACCGTCTACGAAATCCACGGTTCCCCGCAATGGCACCACTGCCTCACCTGCGGCCGCGCCTATCCCTACGACGACGTCGCCCCCACCGTCCGCGAAGGCCGCGTCCCCCACTGCGCCTGCGGCGGCGTCCTCAAGCCCGACATCGTCTTTTACGGCGAGAACCTCCCCGAGGACACCCTCCAAAAGGCCCTCGACGCCTGTCGCCGCGCCGACCTCTGCCTCGTCCTCGGCTCCTCCCTCACCGTCTACCCCGCCGCCGCCCTTCCCCGCGAAGCCTACGAATGCGGCGGCCGCCTCGTCATCGTCAACGACTCCCCCACGCCCCTCGACCGCCTCGCCATCCTCCGCCTCCCCGACCTTGTCCCCACCTTCACCGAACTCGCCTCCATGCTCTGATTGAAAGACAGCCAGCGTGGGGGAACCGCCAATTATCTAGATGCGGGGTGTACTCCCGCACGTAGGACTCGGGGAAAAGGCGTAGTCTACAATCGTTTTTGTGGAGCAGAAGGGCCCTCGCTTGGGGGGCTCTAAAGGGGCCTTTCTGGACCCTTAAGGGTTTCGGGGTGAGACCCTATAGTGGTCGGAGGTCAACCACTATAGTGGTCGGGGGCGGACCCCTATAGTGGTCCAGAAAGGACCCTTTTGGGGCTTGGATGAGACGGCAGGGCGACTCGGATAACGAGGGCTATTAAAGCCGTGCGACTGGTGTCGTTTGCACTCCACTATCCTTTTCTCTCTGGCACTCCTGCGTGCGCCAGCACGTCCCACATCTGCCCAAAATCTGCGAAATCTGCGGCTTCTATGCGGATGCCGCGCGGCGTGGAGTGGGCCAAACTTCCAAGCTTCCAAACCTCCAAACTTCCGAGAGGTGACAGGCGGGGTGAGTTTTTGTTATCATAGCGCCCCTTGTGCCTAGCCCCCTGCGTTCCCTTCGTGTCTTCGTGGAAAACTTCCCCGGACATTACTGCGTATTGGAAAATTGTGTTTCTGCACCTCATCGTGTATACTTGCGCTGTTTATCGGAGGTTCGCATGAAGAGAATTGGTCTTGTCGCGTCGCTTTTGGTTTGCCTTTTGGGGGCTGTCGCTGTTGCGGTACCTTATGAGAGGCAGGGCGTGGAGCAAGGTGACCGTGAGACGGCAGGCGTGTTGGGAGAGCAAGGGGCCGATGGTTCTCTGTGGTGGTCTATGGGGCTCTGTTTGATGGCACTTGGGGTGGTGTCGGAAAAGAGACCTAAAAAGGGCCGTGCCAAAGCGGGGAAGAGCGATGCCAACAGCCAAGACGTGGAGCAGGACACGGTCGAGAAGGCCAAGCGTTATCAGGAAGCCGCGGAGCAGGGAGATGTTGAGGCTCAATATAACCTTGGCATGTGCTATGTCGCCGGTCAAGGGGTGGAGCAGTCTTATGAGGAGGCGGCGAAGTGGTTTCGTGTGGCCGCGGAGCAGGGATACGCCAAGGCGCAAACCGGCCTGGGCGTGTGTTATGCCCATGGTAAAGGGGTGAGGCAGTCCGACAAGGAGATGGTGAAGTGGTTTCGCGCGGCGGCAGAGCAAGGGTACGCCGAGGCGCAAAGTAACCTGGGTGTGTGCTATACCAATGGCAAAGGCGTGAAGCAGTCTTATGAGGAGGCTTTGAAGTGGATCCGTAAGGCCGCGGAACAAGGCGTGGCCAGGGCGCAAAATAACCTTGGCTGGTGCTATGCCAACGGTGAAGGGGTGGAGCAATCCGACGAGGAGGCGGTGAAGTGGTTTCGTGCGGCGGCAGAGCAAGGATTCGCCGAGGCGCAAAACAACCTTGCTTGGTGCTATGCCAATGGGGAAGGGGTGAATCGGTCCTCTAAGGAGGCGGTGAAGTGGTACCGTAAGTCCGCAGAGCAAGGGAATGCCTGGGCACAAAACAGCCTTGGCGAGTGCTATCTCTATGGTCGCGGAGTGAAACACTCCTATACAGAGGCGGCAAAATGGTTCCGTGCGGCGGCGGAACAAGGATTTGCAGAGGCGCAATACAAGCTGGGCGAGCGTTATCTCTCCGGTCAAGGCGTGGAGCGGTCCGCCGAGGAGGCGGTGAAGTGGATTCGTAAGGCCGCGGAGCAAGGAGAGGTTGAGGCACAATGCCACCTTGGCATGTGTTATGCCGAAGGCAAAGGCGTGGAGCAGTCCTACGAGGAGTCGGTGAGATGGTACCGCGCGGCGGCTGAGCAAGGAGATGTCGAGGCACAATTCCTCATTGCCATGTGTTATGCCGAAGGCAAAGGTGTGGAACAGTCTGATGAGGAGGCGGAGAAATGGTACCGCAAGGTTGCGGAGCAAGGAAGCGCCTTGGCGCAATATTGCCTTGGAGAGCTGTATTTCAACGGCAAAGGCGTGAAGCAGTCTTATGAAGAGGCGGTGAAGTGGTATCGCGCGGCGGCGGAGCAAGGGTTTCCCGAGGTGCAATACAAGCTTGCCCGGTGTTATGCCGAAGGCAAAGGCGTGGAGCAGTCCGATGAGGAGGCGGCGAAGTGGTACCGCACGGCTGCGAAGCAAGGATTTGCCGAGGCGCAATACAATCTTGGCCTGTGCTATGCTGAAGGCAAAGGCGTGGAGCGGTCTAATAAGACGGCAAAGGTTTGGATGGAAAAAGCCGCGAGACAGTACGTCGAAGAGGCGATAGCGTGGTTAAAGTCTAGACCACGCCGTCGCTCGCGGTGATGCCTGTCAGCCTGGTTGAGGAGGGGCAATCGGGTTAGGCAAGTGAGGCGCTCGTGCGCCCCACCTGCCTTTTTTAAGTATCCGTCGTGAGCACCTCTGGCAGTCCTGCGTGCGGTAGCACGCCCTTAATTTGCCCAAAATCTGCGCAATCTGCGGTTCCTGTATAGGTTCCGCGCGGCGTGGAGTGGGCCAAACTTCCAAGCTTCCAAACCTCCAAACTTCCGCGAGGTGACAGGCGAGGGGAGATTTTGTTATCATAGCGCCCCGTGTTCGGGCACGGAAGCCCGCATGAAACGGAGCGGACGATGAGCAAAATCGGGTTTGACAACGAGGCCTATCTCAAGCAACAGGCCGAGGGTCTTATGAAGCGGGCCGAGGCTTTCGGCAACAAGCTGTATCTGGAGTTCGGCGGCAAGCTGATGTTCGATTATCACGCCGCCCGCGTGTTGCCCGGCTATGACCCGAACGCCAAGTTGCGTCTGCTCCGTTCGCTGGGCGACAAGGCCGAGATCATCCTCTGCGTCTACGCGGAGGACATCGAGCGCAAGAAGATGCGCGCGGACTTCGGCATTTCGTATGACGACGACGCGCTCAAGCTCATCGACTCCCTGCGCGACTGGAGCATCCACGTCTGCGCGGTGGTCATCACGCGTTTTGACGGTCAGCCTGCGGCGTTGCAGTTCCGCAACAAGCTGGAGGCGCGCGGCATCACGGTGAAGCTCCACCGCGCGGTGCCGGGCTATCCGTCCGACCTCGACCGCGTCGTCTCTTCGGAGGGCTACGGCGCCAACGCGTACGTCGAGACCACGCGGCCCATCGTGGTGGTGACCGGCCCCGGGCCCGGCTCGGGCAAGTTGGCCACCTGCCTGACGATGCTTTACCACGACCGCATGGCCGGCCGCCCCGCGGGTTACGCGAAGTTCGAGACCTTCCCGGTGTGGGACCTGCCGCTCAAGCACCCGGTGAACCTGGCCTACGAAGCCGCCACCGCCGACTTGGGCGACATCAACATGATTGACCCCTTCCACCTCGAGGCCTACGGCAAGGTGGCCGTCAACTACAACCGCGACGTGGACGCCTTCCCCATCCTTCGCGAAATCTGGACGCGCCTGGACGCCTCGGGGCAGTGCCCCTACAAGAGCCCCACGGACATGGGCGTCAACCGCATCTCCGCCGGCATCGTCGATGACGAGGTCTGCCAGGCCGCCGCCTGCCAGGAGGTCATCCGCCGCTACTTCCGCCACCTCTCCGACGCCGTTGCCAAGGGTTCCAACGACAAACATCCCGTCGAGATTGTGGAGCGTCTGATGCACCAGCTCCACCTCAAGCCCGAGGATCGTCCCGTCGTCCAGCCCGCGCGTCAGGCCGCGCATGACGCTTCGCTCACGCACACGCTCGAGGGCGTCGCTTGCGGTGCGGCCTTGCAGTTGCCCGATGGGCAGATTGTCCAGGGCAAGAACTCGCCGAGCCTCCATGCCGCCGCGGCCACCGTGCTCAACGCCGTCAAGCGTCTGGCCGGCATCCCGCAGGAGCGTCACCTGCTCGCGCCCGAGACCATCGCCTCCGTCACGCACATGAAGCAGGGCATCCTCAAGGGCAAGTACGGCTCGCTCAACCTGGACGAGACGTTGGTCTCCCTGGCTATCTGCGCGGCCACCGACCCCGCTGCCAAGGCCGCGCTGGAGCGCTTGGCCGACCTCCGCGACTGCGAGATGCACCTCTCGCATATGCTTACGCCCGGCGACGAGGCCGGCCTCCGCCGTCTGGGCATCCGCGCCACCAACGATCCCCTCTTCGCCACCGCGGAACTCTTCGTCGACGCTTGAGGTGGGGCGGCTTGCGCCGCCCCGGAGAACGGAGAACAGAGAACGGAGAACAGAACGCGCGGCAAGCGCGCGACGAACGTGGCCGTTTCCAAACTCCCAAGCCTCCAAGCGTCCAAACTTCCACCTTGGTACTTCACCGTTCGGCGCGTTGCGCCTCACTCCCTATCCCCATCCCTTGCGTTTCTGTGTTTTCGCGGCAAGCGCGACAGGCGGAGTCAGACCAATACTGTTCGGGGAAGTTTTCCGCGAAGACGCGAGTGCGCGCGAAGCCTGATGGGCTAACGCCGGTCGCTTTGCGGGCTAAACGCCCGCTGATCGCTCCCTTCCGCCCATCGTCTTCGCGCTTGGGCCGTCTTTCAAATTATCTTTGGCGCAGGAAAGTGGGGCGCGGGAGGGCGCACGTCCGTGCGCCCGGCGTTAGCGCCCCACCTTTCCTGCAAGAGTTGCGTCTTTGCGGTTCCTTAGCTTTCTCGGACAGTATTGGTGCGCGATGAGCGAAGGCGTAGCCAAACTTCCAAGCCTCCAAACCTCTGAACTTCCTTCAGTATTTTATAATCATTACAAAAAGTGCTTGCCTTTGGGCAGGGCGGTGCTGTATAATGAGAGGCGTTTTCGGGGCACCTTTTCCCCCGACCACACGACAACCAGGAGAGACACCATGGAACTCAAAGGTAGCAAGACCGAGAAGAACCTGATGGAAGCCTTCGCCGGCGAATCCCAGGCCCGCAACAAGTACACCTACTTCGCGTCCGTCGCCAAGAAGGAAGGCTACGTCCAGATCGCCAAGATCTTCGAGGAGACCGCCAACAACGAGAAGGAGCACGCCAAGCTCTGGTTCAAGCACCTGCAGGGCATCGGCAACACGCTCGAGAACCTCAAGGCCGCGGCCGCCGGCGAGAACTACGAGTGGACCGACATGTACAAGCGCATGGCCGATGAGGCCGACGCCGAGGGCTTCCACGACATCGCCCGCCAGATGCGCGGTGTCGCCGAGGTCGAGGCCCGCCACGAGGCCCGCTACAACGCCCTCGCCAAGAACGTCGAGACCGGAGAGGTCTTCGTTCGCACCGGCAAGCGTCGTTGGGAGTGCCTCAACTGCGGCGCCATCATCATCAGCGAGAAGGCTCCCGAGATGTGCCCCGTCTGCAAGCATCCGCGTGCCTACTTCGCCCTGGAGCCCGAGAACGCCTATTAATCTAGGTGCCTGATGGTACAGCAAAAGGCCGGCGGTTCCCCGCCGGCCTTTTTTTGATGGCGAAAAAGACTTGACCTTGAGTGTATGCTAGGTGCTATAGTAATGGCATTTGAAAGGGAACCTTATGACCATCGCCGAAGTCTGCAAGCAATGCAATGTCACCCCGGACACGCTCCGTTATTATGAGCGCATTGGGCTGATTCCCCCCGTGCGGCGCACCGGCGGCGGCATCCGCGACTACGGCGAGCGGGACGTCAATTGGATTACCTTCATCCGCCATATGCGCAGTGCGGGGCTACAAGTTAACGCGTTGGTTCGCTATGTCGCGCTCTTCCGCAAGGGCGATGCCTCGCTCGCGGAGCGCAAGGAGATTCTGGTCCGCCAGCGGGACCTCCTTGCCAAGCGTCTGGCGGCCCAACAGGCCGTCTTGGACAAACTGGATGCCAAGATTGCCAACTACGAGGAGCGGTGCGTGGTGTGGGAGCGCACGCATTTAAGAGGAGAACGGAAAACGGAGCGTGCAGGCGCGGAGCACCAAACCTTCCACGGCCACGGAGAACAGAATGCGCGGCAAGCGCGCGACAAGTGAGCCGTTGCCCAACCTTCAAGTTCCCAAAACAATCTGGCAGTCCTGCGTGCGGTAGCACGCCCTTAATCTGCCAAAATCTGCGAAATCTGCGGTCCCTTGGCCGACTTAAGGAGCGAAGCGGGACTTGCGGGAATCGACGTAGTCTTCGAGGGCGGCGCGTTCGCGTTCTTCGCGGAGAGAGGCGAGGAGGGAATCCTTGGCCTCTTCAAAGAGCATGGGTTCCTCGGGGAGGTGGGCGAGGACCTGGATGAGGTGCCAGCCGAAGGGGGTCTCGACGACATCGGTGACGGAACCTTCTTCGGCGGCGAAGGCGGCGTCCTCGAACTCCTGAACCATGGCGCCGCGGGGGAAGAAGCCGAGGTCGTCATGGCCGGGGCAGGAGGAGTGGGCGGCCGCGGCCTCTTCCCAGGTGGTCTTGCCGGAGAGGATTTGGGAGCGCAGGTTGAGGAGGGCGGTGACGGCCTCGGCGGCGTTTTGGACCTCTTCGCGGTGGATGACGATGTGGCGGGCGTGGACGCGCTCGGGGGCAACGAAACGCTCGGGGTGGGCCTTGAAGACGGCGCGGGCCTCCTCGACGGTGGGCGGGGGAACGGCGGCGACGATGTCCTTCATGAGGGCGTCAACGGTCTTGCCGGCGGCCTTGGCGTCGGTCTCAAGGATGATTTGCTCACGGAGGTTTTCGGCGGCCCAGTCGCGGAGTTGCGCGGGGTCGGGTTCCTCGCCGTTGGCGCGCATGAAGGCTTCGTAGCGGGGGCGGAGGCGGTCGGCCTCGGCGGCGACGGCCTCAGGGGTTGGCTGGCGATACTGCATCTGCGGGGGTCTCTTCCTGCGGCGCGGCGGCGGGGGTGGCCTCGGGGACGTTGAAGACGCCGGCGGCCTCGAGTTCGGCATCCTCGGCGGGGGTCAAGGTGATGGGCTTGGTGGGGGGCAGACCGCGCTTGATGCGCTCGATTTGGAGGCGGCGCTCGGTCTGGGCCTGACTTTGGGCCTGGATGATCTTGGCGTTCTCGGCGGCGATATCCTTGGCGATGGCCTCGCGGCGTTCGGCCTCGGCCTTGACCTTGGCGGCCTCGCGGCGGCGGAGGCGGGCGGAGAAGGAGCCGGCCCTGGCGGCGGGTCTGGCCGCGGGTTTGGTCTCGGCGCTTTGGGCGGCGGCCTGCGGGAGGACGCGGCGCGCGGCGGGGGAGAGGGGCGTGAGGGGCTCCGCTTCCTCCTCGGGGTCGGGCTTGTCGATGAGGCCCTTGCCGAGGCCGAGGGTGAAGGTGAGGCCGTCTTTGGTGAGCGTGGCCCACTCGGCGTCGTAGTCGGCCTCGATGAGGGTGAAGCCGTTCTCGCTCTCGCCGATGCCGAGGAGGTAGCTGGCGACGCCCTGGGTTTCGTCCAAGAAGGCGATTTTGCGCGTGCCGTCGGGATAGTCGGTGATGCCGACCATGCGGAACTTCTGGGCGATTTCCTCTTTCTGCTTCTGTTCCTCGGCGGCCTTGGCGGCCTCTTCCGCGGAGACCTGCTTGGCCACATCGCCGAAGGGCTTGGCATCGACGATGGGCTGGTAATGCTCACGCGTGGGCGTCTCCGACTGGGCGAAGACGGCGAGGGGCGCGAGAATCAGCAGCAAGAGGAGGAGGCGCATTTTAGAGCTTCTTCAAGATGGGGTCCAGGAAGCCGGCCACGTAGAGGAAGACGAGGAGGATGCCGATGGGCGAGACCCAGCGGAGCAGGAACCCCCAGATGGCCGGGGCGATGCGCCAATCCTCACCCTGCGCGAGCAGTTCGCGGCCGGCGCGGCGCGGCGTCCAGCCCCAGCCCACCAGCAGGGCCGTGCAGAGGGCGGTGAAGGGGAGCATCCAGTTGCTCGCGAAGTTGTCGAGCGTGTCCAGCCAGTTGCCCTTAGCCAAGTCGCCCATGGAGGCCTCGATGGCCTTGCCCAGCCACGGCATGTGGCTCCAGTCGGCGGTGGAGAAGACCGCGAGCAGGCCCATCACCGTGCAGAGCACAAAGCCGATGAGCACCGCCGTGCGGCGGCTGCCGCGCTTGTGGCCGCGGCGGAGACGCTCGATGAAGACCGTCGCGCCGCACTCCAGCAGGGCCACGGAGCTGGTGACCGCGGCGATGAAGAGCATGAAGAAGAAGCAGGTCGCCCAGACGGGGCCCAGCCACATGGAGTCGAAGACCGCGGGAAGGGCGCCGAAGATGAGGCCCGGGCCGGCGCTTGGCGCCAAACCGACGGCGAAGACGGCGGGGAAGATGGCCAGGCCGGCCATGAGGGCGGCGCAGGTGTCGAGCACGCCGACCCACCCGGCGGCCTTGAGGATGTTGTGCTCCTTGTGCAGGTAGGAGCCGTAGGTCACGGTGATGGCCATGCCCAGCGAGAGCGAGAAGAAGACTTGCCCCAGGGCCATCAGCACCACCTGCGGCGTGAAGGCGTCCATCGTCGGCTTCAGCAGGAACTCAATGCCTTCGTAGGCGCCCGGGAGCGTCACGCTGCGCACGATGACCACCAACAAGAGGATGAAGAGCAGCGGCATCAGAATCTTGCTCATACGCTCGATGCCCGCGCGGATGCCGCCCAAGAGCATCCACCCCGTCACCGCCATGAAGATGACAAAGCCGACCAAGACGCGCCAGGGGTCGGCGATGTAGGCGTCAAAGGCCGTCTGCGAGGTCTTGGCGACCGCCTCGGCCGCCACGCCTTCGACTGCTTCGGGCACCAACGTGCCGGTGAGGGAGAGGCGGATGTATTCCACAATCCAGCCGCCGATGACGGCGTAGTAAGAGAGGATGGCCAGCGCCACGATGGTGCAGACCCAGCCCAGGATGGCGAAACCCTTCTTCGCAAAGAGGTAGACACCCGCCAACGCCAAGACCACCGGCAACCACGCGTGCATCGTCGCAAAGGCCACCGCCATGCCCGCCGAGAGCGCGCTCATCACGAAGCGGACATTCTGATTGGCCGAGAGGCGCTCAATTTTGCCCATCGCGTTGATGATGTTGCGGCGCGTGTGCCGCCCAATGAGCATCTCCGAGCACATCACCGGCAGACCGATGAAGATGACGCATAGCACGTAGACCAACACAAAGGTGCCGCCACCGTTCTCGCCGGCCATGTAGGGGAACTTCCAGATGTTGCCCAGGCCGATGGCAGAGCCTGCGGAAGCCAAGATAAACCCAATCGAAGATGTCCAATTCTCGCGCGTCATGCGTATCCTTTATTGTTCCGTTTTCGCCATTGTACCAAAACAAGCCTTTTCGGGCACGCCTCTTTTGGGAAGTTTGGAGGTTTGGAGGCTTGGACGTTTGGAGGAGCCCCGGAGGTTGAAGCCCGAGCCGTCGCCCTTGGCGGCGATGAGGCCGAACGCTGCGCGCCCCGGAGAACGGAAAACGAAAAACAGAACGCCCCTGCGGGGCGATGGGTGATGCTCCAGAGAAAACGACAAGGCGCGAAACGGAGGGCGGCGGGCGCTCTACGGCTTCGTTGCCAATCGATCCCGCCGCCTCATCGGCACTGCCCCTGCCCTCTCTCGCCTAAGTTCCCCAAAGGATCCTCCGCGAGACCCTATAGTGGTCCGAGGTCAACCACTATAGTGGTCGGGGTCGAGACCCTATAGTGGTCCACCCCGAAACCCTTAAGGGGCCGCGGAGGGGGGCTTGAAGGCCCCTGTTGTGCCTCTTGGTACATCGCAGACGTGCCCGCAAACGGAAGGCGGCAGTTGTGCACTGTTCTTCAGAATACACGAGCGCCCCACCACGTCTTTGCGGAAAACTTTGTCAAACAATGTTAAGTTGACACTAGTCGGGTGGTGTACTATACTTTATAGCAGTTTAACCAACAGATAATGTTTGTTTAATGCGTCATCTTAAACACAAGGAGTAGAGACGATGAATCAGGCAGACCGATATTTGGACGACCAGGCCGAGCAGGAGCGTCAGCAGCGCGCAGCGGCCGAGCAGTTCCAGCAACCGATGGGCGCCTATCAGCAACCTGTTTATCAGCAACCTGCCTATGTGTTGCAACGGATGGCCTCCATGGGTGAGGCGTGGAGCAACTTCTGGTCGCGGTGGACCTTTGCAGGCCGCGCCTCGCGCTCGGAATTTTGGTTGATGTGGGTGTGGGGTTTATTGATTGGTATTGCGTTTTGGACTATCACTGGTATCCTTACCGTGTCAGACCTTGTTACCGTGTCAGACCTTGCTCTTGTAATCATCCCTCTTTCTGGAATCTTTTGCTTGGCTGTCATCATTCCAAGCCTTTGCTTGCAGGTCCGCCGGTTGCATGATCTTGGCTATTCCGGCTGGTTGTGGTGGCTTAATTTTGTCCCGGTCGGTGGGCTTGTTCTCTTTATCTTCTTCCTGTTGCCCAGTGAGCCCCGGCCGAACCGTTATGGCCCGGTGCCGTTCCAGGTGCAGCAGTGAGCGACGTTTAGCCGCATAAAGAAGCGCCCCGTGGGATACCGCGGGGCGTATTTGTTTGCCTGGTCGGTCTTTGGAGGTGTCGCACTTGGGAGAGTTGACAAATGAGGTGGCTTGCATTATGCTTACAGTGTTTTGTTTAGGGGGGTGTCGTTTGTTTGCGCGGCACCTACACAAAGGAGTCTGAGACGATGCATCAAGCAGATCGCTATTTGGAAGCGTTGGCCGAGCAGGAACGGCAGCAGCGCGAAGCGGAAGCGCAGGCACGGCCGCAGATGATAGGTGTTCAGCAGTCTGCATATGGGTGGCAACGGATGGCTACACTTGGGGAGGCGTGGAACAACCTTTGGACGCGGTGGGATTTTGCGGGGCGCGCCTCGCGGTCGGAATATTGGTTTGCCCAATTGGCGCTTTTCTTTGTCAATCTCGGTTTGACCTTTCTCTTCGTGTTCCTCTCCGTCGTGACGACTGCGGCTCCCATTTGGATGCTTCTTTCTTGGGTGATTTCCTTTGTCATCACCATCCCCGTCATTTGTTTGGTCGTACGGCGCTTGCACGACATCGGCTATTCCGGCTGGTGGTGGTGGATATCCCTGATCCCAATTGCTGGGTGGATTGTCCTATTCGTCTTTTCCGTCTTGCCCAGCGAGCCTCGGCCGAATCGTTATGGTTCGGTGCCTTTTCTGGAGCGGATGCCGAATGCGTAGGCGTACGTAACAATGAGCCCCGCGGGAATCCCGTGGGGCTCATCGTTTGTCCAGGTGCAAGTCCGCTTAATAAACGCCGCGCTTGGGGTGCTCGCGGAGGCGGGCGTAGGCCTCGGCGCGGAACTCCAGGAAGCAGTCGTTGGCGATGGCCTGGCGCATGAGGCGCATGAAGCGGAGGTAGCAGTGGATGTTGTGGAGGGTGAGGAGGCGGTAGCCGAGCATCTCCGAGGCGTTGAGGAGGTGGCGGACGTAGCCGCGGGTGTGGCGGGTGCAGGCGGGGCAATCGCAACCGGGCTCGATGGGGAGGGGGCTGTCCTTCCAGGCGCCGGCCTTGACGGGGTAGGGGCCGTCGAGGGTGAAGGCGGAGCCGTTGCGGGCGTTGCGGGTGGGGATGACGCAGTCGAACATGTCGCAGCCCATGCCGACGGCCTCGGTCATCTGCCAGAGGTCGCCCAGGCCCATGACGTAGCGGGGGCGGTGGCGGGGCATATTGGGGAGGCTGTCGGCGATGCCCTTGAGGATGAAGGGCTCGGGCTCGCCGACGCTCACGCCGCCCACGGCGAAACCGTCCAGGCCGTCCTGCTCCATGGCGGCGAGCTCGCGGGCGCAGTGGGCGCGGAGGTCGGCGTATTCGGAGCCTTGGACGATGCCGAAATAGAGTTGGCCCTCGGCGCGTTCCTGCTCCAGGCAGACGCGGGCCCAGCGGAGGGTCTGCTCGACGCTCTTGGCGGCGTAGTCGTGGGTCGCGGGGTAGGGGATGCACTCATCGAAGAGCATCGCGATGTCGCTGCCCAGGGTGCGCTGGATGGCCATGCTCTCCTTGGGGCCCATGAAGAGGCGGCGGCCATCGATGTGCGACTGGAAGGAGACACCCTCTTCGGTGATTTTGCGCAGGGAGGAGAGGGAGAAGACCTGGAAACCGCCGCTGTCGGTGAGGATGGGGCCGCGCCAGCCCTGGAAGGCGTGGAGGCCGCCGAGCCGCTCCATGATGTCCATTCCCGGGCGAAGCATGAGGTGATAGGTGTTGCCCAGGATGATGGAGGCGCCGAGGCGCTCGAGGTCCTCCGCGCCAAGGGTCTTGACGGTGGCCTGGGTGCCGACGGGCATGAAGACGGGGGTGTCGACGGGCCCGTGGCGGGTCCACAGGCGGCCCAGGCGGGCGCCGCTCTTGGCGTCTTCGTGGAGGATCTCGTAGGTTCCGGTCTTGGGAGGCATGGTAGAGGGCTGATTGGCTGATTAGCTGATTGGCTGATTGGTGCACCCCTGACGGGGCGACGGAGGCGCGTCAACGGCGGATGGCGGCGAGCATGTCGCGGACGGACTGCTCCATGCCGACGAAGAGGGCGTGGGCGACGATGGAGTGGCCGATGTTGAGGGTGTCGAGGTTGGGGATGTCGAGGAGGGGCTTGACGTTGTCCATGGTCAGGCCGTGGCCGGCGTTGACCTTGAGGCCGAGGGTCGCGCCGTAGGCGGCGGCCTCGTGGAGGGCATCGAGCTCGCGTTTGAGGGCGTCGCCGGTGGCGTTGGCGTAGGCGCCGGTGTGGAGCTCGACGTAGGGGGCGCCGAGGGCGGCGGCGGCGTCGAGCTGGCGGCGGTCGGGGGCGATGAAGAGGGAGACCTGGGTGCCCTGGGCGGCGAGCGCGGCGACGGTGGGGCGGAGGGCCTCGAGCTGGCCGGCGGCGTCAAGGCCGCCCTCGGTGGTGAGCTCCTGGCGGCGCTCGGGGACGAGGCAGACCTCATCGGGCACGACGTCGAGGGCGACGCGGACGACGTCGGGATTGTTGGCCATCTCCAGGTTCATGCGGGTGGTGAGGGTCTTGCGCAGACGGTAGACGTCGGCGTCCTGGATGTGGCGGCGATCCTCGCGCAGGTGGATGGTGATGCCGTGGGCGCCGGCCTTCTCGGCGAGGGCGGCGATGGCCGCGAGGTCGGGATAGTCGACGCCGCGGGCTTGGCGGAGGGTGGCGGCGTGGTCGATGTTGACGCCCAGTTTGATTGGTTCCATGGTTTGCTCCTTTACCAGGTCTTCTTCATGCGGAAGTACCAGGTGGTGTCGGTGTTGCAATACTGCGGGTCGGGGTCGGTCTTGTATTCGTTGCGCATGCCGGCCTCGAGCGCGATGTCGGAAAGACGTTTGTGGAAGCGGCGGAGTTCGCGGAGGGTGTAGGTGAGGTTGGTCTCGTGGACTAGGGTGCCCTCGGCGAAGTCGTCGATGAGGGGGATGTAGGTGATTTCGGTGTTCCAGCCCAGGCCGCATTCGAAGTCGTGATGGAAGAGGAGGCCGAGGTCGAGGCCGAGGTCGCTCTCCACCAGGCGGTTGGTCGAGCCGGGATAGGACTTGGAGTAGTGGCGGGTGTAGGAGTGGGAGAGACCGAGACGGAAACGGAGGGTGGTGGTGCGGCCCTTCACGGTGCGGTTGATGAGGTAGTGACCGTAACCGGCGGCGAAGACGTTGCGCAGGTGGTAGTCGGAGAAGCGGTTGTGCTGGGCTTCGTCGCGGAGGTACCAGGAGGCGATGTCGGTGGGGCGGTATTCCAGGTCGAGGCCGCCGATGTATTGCTCGGCGGTGAGGGTGTCGAAGGAGCGGGTCTTGTCGTAGGAGGCGTAGAGCTTGAGGGTGGTGGTCTCGGTGGTGCGGATGGCCTCGAAGCGGGCGGAGACGGAGAGGTCCTTGGTGTTGCCGGAATTGCCGTTGAGGCCGAAGGCGAGGCTGAAGGCCCAGCGCTTGATGGGCGGGAAGTCGGGGTCTTCGGCGTCGGTGGCCCAGAGGGTCTGCACGTCGCTGACGGCGAGCGCCTTGGCCTTGTCGGCCACGGGGATGAAGACCAGGTTGCCTTCGGCGTCATGGCCCAGGCGGACCTCTTCCTTGGCCTTGTTTTCCACGTCGGTGCGGGCGAAGAAGGCCTTCTCGCGGTTGGCGTCGTCGAAGTCCATCGACTTCACTTGGTCGCGGGGGATGCGCAGGGTGCCGGCGAAGGCGGTCTCGATGACGACCTTCTCGCTGCGCAGACGCAGGATGGTGCCGTGGATGACGTCATCGGTTTTGGTCACGATGGTGTCCGCGTGGGCACACGTGGCGCAGAGGCAGAGGCAAATGGCGGCAACTGTCTTACGCATTGTCGTCGGAATCCTTGGGGTCGTCGGTGTTGTCTTCAGAGTGGTCAAACTTGGGATTGGCGCCCGCGATGACAAAGGTGATTTCGCCTTTGGGCGGCTTGCCGGAGAAGGCCTCCGCCAACTGCGACAGGGTGCCGCGGCGCACGCGCTCATGGGCCTTGGTCATCTCCAGGCAGACCGCGGCCTCGCGGTCGCCCAACACCTCGAGCGCCGCCCGCAGACTGGCGCCGATGCGGAAGGGCGATTCCAGGCAGACGAGCGTGTGCGGCATCGCGCGCTCTTGTTCGAAGAAACGCCGCAACGCGCCCGCTTTGCGCGGGGGAAAACCCTTGAAGGTGTAGCTCGAGGTCGGCAACCCGGAGAGCAACAGCGCCAAGTCCACGCAGCAAGGCCCGGGCAGAACCGTGTAGGGCAGGCCCTCGGTCGCGAAGGTGCGGATGACGCGATAACCTGGGTCGCTGATGCCCGGATAGCCGCCGTCGGAGCAAAGCGCGACGGGTGTCCCCGCCCGCACCAAGCCCACAATGCGCTTGGTCACCGTCTCTTCGTTCCCTTGGCGATAGGAGAAGAGTTCCGGCCGCGGGATGCCGAGCGCGGAGAGCAATTGCCACGTCCGCCGCGTGTCCTCGCAGGCGATGACCGGCGCCGCAGCCAACGTCTCCCGTACCCGCGGGGAGGCATCCCCCAGGTTCCCAAGCGGCGTCGCCACCACATACAATTGAGCTTCCAAATCCACGAACCCAATATTTTAGCAAAAACACCTCTTCTTCGTCATTTTGCGGTTTTCCACCAATGTTGTCCGGGGAAAATGGGAACCGCAAAGACGTAGGCGCTCCGACGGAGCGCCTGCTGATTGGCTGAATTGGCTGATTAGCTGATTGGACGGCGGCTTCGTCGCTGACCGCGACCGCCGCCTTCCGTTTCGCGCCTTGAAAGTGAATAAGGAAAGCTGAGGAGTGGGGTAGAGTCCCACCAACCGCCAATCAGTTAATCAGCCGCTCGGCGGCAGTGCCGGAGAGGGTGCGGGTCGCGCCGTCAAAGGAGAGACCGATGAGGTGGACCTCCTTGCCGCTGTGGCGATAGGGCTCGGCGTAGCCTTTTTCTTTGATTTGGTCGAGGGCCTCTTGGGGCGTGCCGTCGACTTTCAACTCAAACACGAAGACGCGTTCGGGGGTTTCGGCGACCAAGTCTGCACGGCCGTGGGACTGTCGGTCCTCGGCGGTGACGCGGAAGAAGCCGCTGGAAGTCAGCAGGACGTAGAGGATACGCTGGAAGGAGAATTCCTGCACGCGTTCTTCTTTGGGGCCGTAAGTGAGATGGGCGTAGAGGTCGGAGAGGTTGCCGAAGAAGGTGTCAAAGTCGGCCTGTTTCAAGGCCCGGCAGGTGGCGTTACGGTACTGATCCCCATCTTTCTCGGCGAATTTCTGAACGAGTTGCGAGTTGAAGGCGCGGCGAACCTCCTCGTCCGGGATGCCAAGGGTGAAGACGCCGTCTTGGAAATCTTTGATGGTGAGGTAGCCGCTTTGGTAGAGCATGGCGATGGGAAGAATGTTCTCCAGCCCGCAAACGTCCAAATCCTCCTCAGAGATATCCTCAACGTTTTCGTAATCCTGCTCGGCGAGTTGGTTGTTCGCGAAATAGTTGACGACGGTGGAGGTCGTGCCGGAACGGATCCAGGTGCCGACGAAGCGACGCTTCAATGCTCCAAGGGTTTGCCCAATGGCATAGGGATTGTAAACTTTATCCTCGCAATCCGGAGAGAAACGATAGCCGTTGAACCACCAACGAAGTTTTTCGCGGTAGTCCTCGTAGGAGAGGCCCATGACTTCGGCGTGGCGGTGCAGCGTCTTGCTGAAGTTGGCCTCCAGCTCCTCATCGGTGTAGCCAAGAAGCGTGGCATAGCGCTCGTCCATTGTCAGGTCGGTGAGGTTGTTGAGGGCCGAGAAGACGGAGAGCTGAGTGAACCGCGTGACGCCGGTCATCAGCATGAAGCGGATGGCGCCGACATTGTTCTTGATTTGGATGTAGAAGTTCGACAATTCCTGGCGGATGGCCGAGGCTTTTTGGATGTCATTCAGCGCATGACCAACGGGTGCGTCGTACTCATCGATGAGGATAACCACGGACTTCTGTTCCGAGGCAGCCGCCAAGGTTTTGATGGCCCGGCTGAAGTTGGCGCCGGGAAAATCCGCGTTGTTCCATTCACACCCGGCCTTGGTCAACGTCTCCCTGACATAGCTGCGAAAGTCAATCTTGAAGGTCTCGAGCGTCTCCACATTGAGGCCCGCGAAGTTGAAGTGGAGGATGGGATAGGATTTCCAGTCGTAATCCATCTTGTCGATGGCCAGGCCTTTGAAGAGTTCGCGTTCGCCGCGGAAGAGGCACTCCAGCGTGGAGAGCATCAGCGACTTGCCGAAACGCCGTGGACGGGAAATGAAGAAAAAGGAATCGCGTCCGCGTGTAACGAGCGGATAGAGCAACGCCGTCTTATCTACATAACGGTATCCATCCTCTCGCATAACGCGGAAGTCGTAGGTCCCTTGCGCAATCTTCTCTTCTTCCATGGCTCAGCTCCTTGTTTATAGTATAGCATAAGGGGCAAAGGGCGGCTGGCGCCGCCCCGGAGAACGGAAAACGGAGAACAGAGCGCGCAGGCGCGTAGTGCTAAACCTTCCACGGCTACGGAGCGCCCCCGCGGGGCGATGGGCGGAGTTGTGGGAGGAGGTGGAATGTTTTAGGAAAACACGAAGAGTACGAAGGACCACAAAGAAACACGAAGGACGAGGGGTGGCGTTGTCGCCCCAGAGAACAAAGCGTGCAGGCTCGGAGGGACAAACCTTCCACGGCTATCAGCGGGCGCTCCGTCAGAGCGCCCGTGTCTTCGTGGAAAACATTTCCGGCGCTCCTCCAATCGAGGGGAATCACTCAAGTAGTTTCAATGCTTCAGCCGCTTGGATATGCCCTTGCATTGCAGCTTTTTGTAACCAAAATCTTGCCATTGCGTCAGATTGCTTCACGCCTTGGCCGTTATAATAGCTCGCGCCGAGGTTGAATTGCGCCTCGGCGTCTCCTTGTTCCGCGGCCTTGCGGTACCATTTGACGGCCTCTGAGTAGGATTGTTCAACGCCTTTGCCGTTTTCATAGCACACGCCGAGATTGTGTTGTGCAGGAGCGTCTCCCTGCTCAGCGGCTTTTCGGAACCATTTGGAGGCTTCTGTGTAGGATTGTTCAACGCCTTTGCCGTTGTAATAACACACGCCGAGATTGTGTTGTGCAGGAGCGTCTCCCTGCTCAGCGGCTTTTCGGAACCATTTGGAGGCTTCTGTGTA
>CALXOF010000023.1 GCA_944389945.1 uncultured Kiritimatiellota bacterium
AAGTCCGACAATAGTTCTTTCAATGAACTTGGGCTCCCCGATTACCCTCCTGCCTAAAAAATGTCCGATTCCCAGTTCGGATTTACCGTTTTGACTTTGGGAAGGAAGTCGGTTATACTATGGAGACTTTCTTTCTTCCATAGGAGATTCAACGTATGTCCACCGCCATTCGCAATGTTCTGGTCGTCAATGCCGGAAGCTCGTCGCTGAAGTTCATGCTCTTTGATATGGAGAGCGAAAAGATGTTGGCCAAGGGCCAAGTGGAGCGCATCGGCATCGGCAACGCGC
The DNA here is from genome assembly GCA_944389945.1 of uncultured Kiritimatiellota bacterium. Classification (GTDB taxonomy): domain Bacteria; phylum Verrucomicrobiota; class Kiritimatiellia; order RFP12; family DVOR01; genus Spyradenecus. The sequence continues at coordinate 289 of CALXOF010000023.1, forward strand.
TCTTCACCTTCTCGACGGAGGGTTTCTCCGAGAAGCAGAGCCCCTGCGAGGCGCCTGACCATACGGCGGCGGTGCGCTTGGCGTGCGGCGCGCTGACGGACCCCGCGAAGGGCGGCTGCCTGAAGCAGATTTCGGATATCGACGCGGTGGGCCATCGCATCGTGCACGGCGGCGAGAAGTATTCCCAGCCGGTGAAGTTGGACGAGCACGCGTTGGCGGAGATTGAGAAGCTCTCGCCCTTGGCGCCGCTCCACAACCCCGGCGCGTTGCAGGGCATCCGCGGGTGCGAGCAGGTGCTCCCCGGCGTGCCCCACGTGGCGGTCTTCGATACGGCCTTCCACCAGACGATGCCTGAGGAGAGCTACCTTTACGCCCTGCCGCGCGAGCTGCACGACAAGCTGGGCGTGCGCAAGTACGGCTTCCATGGCACGAGCCACCGTTTCGTGACGGAGCGCACGGCGGAGATTCTGGGCAAGCCTCTGGACCAGGTGAACCTGGTGACCTGCCACCTGGGCAACGGCTCCTCCATCACGGCGGTGAAGGGCGGCAAGTGCTACGACACCTCGATGGGCATGACGCCCCTCGCTGGCGTGGTGATGGGCACGCGCTCCGGCGACGTGGACCCGGCCATCGCCTTCTATCTGATGAAGAACGGCTACACCGCCGACGACGTGGACAACCTCTTCAACAAGCAGGGCGGCGTGCGCGCGCTCGGCGGCTCCAGCGATATGCGCGACATCTGCGCGGCTTGCGAGGCCGGCGACCATAACGCGCAGGTGGCCCTGGCTCGCTTGGTCCACAGCTATGCGATGTACATCGGTGGTTACGTGGCGCTCCTGGGCCACACCGACGCCATCGTCCTCACGGGCGGCATCGGCGAGAACAGCTGGGAGACCCGCCAGGCCCTCCTGAAGGTGCTCGGCGGCCTGGGCATCACGCTGGACGCGGAGACCAACCGCCACGTCCGCGGCGTGGAGGCTGTCATCTCCGGCAAGGACTCCGCCATCCCCGTCATCGTCGTGCCGACGAACGAGGAGCTCATGATCGCGCGTGAGACCTTCACCCTGCTGAAGTGAACGCCACGCAGTCCGTCCACATTCTCTTCGACCTGCGCACGCTCGGCTCGTTGCCGCCGCCTGCGCAGGCCTATTTGTTGGCGTTGGTGGATGGATTGTTGCCGGCGCTCCTGGAGGGGCACCGCGCAACGGTGGCTTTGGCGGAGGGGACGCCCTTCCCGCCGCAACCCATCGAGCACCCGAACATCGCCTATCGCACGCTGAAGCAACCCGCGCAGTCGCGGGCCGGCGCCAAGGAGATGCAGGCACTGATGCGGTCCGCGCGACCGGATGTCTACTGGAGCGCGGACGCCTCGTTGCCGCCGCCCACGGTCGCCTGGAATTACCGTCGACTTCGCGTGGTCTACGCCTTTCAGACGTTGCCGCGACCCTCGGAGCACGGGGTGGCACGCTGGGCGGCGCACCTCTGGCGGCGGCTGACGGTCTATCGGCGGCTGCTCAACGCGGACGCGCTGATTTGTCCCTGCCACGCGATGGCGGTGCGCCTGGTGGTGCGGTTGGGGTTGTGGTCGCGGCGGCGGGTGCGCGTCATCCGCAACGGCGTGCACCCGCTCTTCCGCCGGCACACCGAGGAAGAGATTCTGCAGGCGCGGCGAACCTGGCTGGTGCCGCGGCGCTACGTGATGCTGGCGGGCCATTCCGCCTTCGCGGAGGACTTGGCGGTACCCCTGCGGGCCCTAGGGCAGAATGAGGAAGTCTCCTCCGTGACGTGCGTGGCCGTGGGCGATGCGAAGTTGCCCGGGGCCCTGCGCGAGACCATCCGCGACTGTCACTTGGAGGGCATGGTGCGCTTCATCAATGCGGCGGCCATCCCGCCGGAAGACCTCTCGGCGCTCTACAGCGGGGCGGTGGCGACCTTCGAGCCGGCCTACGGTGCGGATTACCGTCCCTCCATCCTGCGGAGCATGGCGTGCGGCACGCCCGTCATCTGTGCCGCCGACGCGGCCAACGGCGAGCTCTACGGCAACGCCGCCCTGCGCGTCCACCCCACCGACCCTGCGGAATGGGCGCGCGCCTTCGTCAGCCTCACCCTCTCCGCGCCGTTGCGCGAGCGATTGGTGGCGCGGGGTGAGGCGTGCGCCGCGGAGCGTCTGTGGGGCGCCACCGCGCGGGCCTCCTTCGCCGTCGCGGCGGAACTCTGCAAGAGGCGGTGAGATGGCGATGCCGACCCCACAGGAACGGTTCGCCGCGCTCCCCGAGAGCGTGCGGCGCTTCCATGAGCATTTCATGGCCATGGCCCTGCGCGAAGCCGAGCAGTCGGCCGAGGCGGGCGAGGTGCCGTGCGGGTGCGTCATCGTGCGCCTGCCGGAGGGCACCTACGAAAAGGGCCTGGCGAATCCCGCGCCGCTCGATGACCCTTGGTCCGCGCGGTTGCTGGCACGGGCCCACAACCAGACCGAGCTGTTGCGCGACCCGACGGCCCACGCCGAGACCATCGCCATCACGGCGGCCGCGTCGGCCTTGGGCGATTGGCGGCTCACCGGCACCGCGGTCTATGTGACGAAGGAGCCCTGCCCCATGTGCGCGGGAGCTTTGGTCTGGGCGCGCCCCACGCTGGTGGTGTGGGGGCTCTCAGATTCCGATCGCGGCGGAGAGAGCGCTTTTGGTATACTGTCTAGTGAACGCGTGAACCACCGTGCCACGTTGCTCGCCGGCGCGCTGGAGGCGCGTTGCCGGGCACAGTTTGCGGACTTTTTTAGGAATCGACGAAAGGAACCCCACGAATGAAACAGAGAGTGATGCTGGCTTTGACGGTTGTAGCGGCATGCGCGGTGGGGATTGGCGCATTTGTGGGTTGCGGCGGCGAAGAGCCCGAAGCAGCCGCGCCTCAGACCGAGGCGGCGCAGACGCAGACCGAGGCCGAAAAGCCTGCGGCCGACGCGGCCGTCGCCGAGAAGGCGGAGGTCGTCGTCGATCTCTCGCAGGACTTCGACACCTTCCCCGGACCCGAGTGGCAGGATTTGCCCGACCCCAGTGCCTCGCCCTACGCGGTGCCCGGCGGCACGCTCGTCTACGCCGGCCACACGCCGCCCAAGAGCTTCAACGGCTACCTGGACTACAACACCTTCACCATGATGGTCTTCGGGCTGCTCTATCCCTCGATGCTGGCCCTCGACACCCGCACGGGCGACTACGGCCCCAGCCTGGCGGACCGTTGGCAAATCAGCCAGGACAAGAAGATCTTCGTCTTCCACATCAATGAGAAGGCCAAGTGGAGCGACGGCACCCCCGTCACCGCGCACGACGTGAAGGCGACCTTTGACGCCGTCACCGCCAAGGAGAGCCTCACCGGGCAATTCCAAGTCCTTTTCAACGACGTCGCGCGGGCAGAGGTCGCGGACATCCCCGACGCGGATGGGCAGTTCCGCACGATCCGTTTCATCTGCAAGCGCGTCCACTGGCGCAACTTCGGCAACCTGGGCGGCTCGCTCTACATCATGCCCAAGGCCCTCATCGATGAGGCCCGCGCCACTTGTCGTGCGGAAGGTCTCGACGAGAAGACCGCCTTCAACCGCCTCAACTTCAACCTCCACATCGTCGGCGGCCCTTACATCGTCTCCGACCACCGCGAGGGCCGCGACATGACCCTCTCGCGCCGTCCGGATTGGTGGGGCTTCCAGCTTCCCAGCGGTCAGGGCGTCTACAACTTCGACAAGATCCGCATCCGTTTCTTCATGGACCAAAACAACGCCTACGAAGCCTTCAAGAAGGGCGAGGTGGACGTCTATGCCGTCTATTCCGCCCGCATTTGGCACACCGAGAGCGTGGGCGAGCGCTTCGAGAAGAACTGGATTGTGAAGCAAGACGTCCGCAACCACGCCCCCATCGGCTTCCAGGGCCTGGCCTTCAATATGCGCCGCAAACCCTACGACGACCCGCGCGTCCGCCAGGCCATCGCCCTGCTCTTCGACCGCGAGCGCATGGTCCGCTCCCTCATGTACAATGCCTACTTCCTGCAGAACTCCTTCTGCCGCGACCTTTACGACGAGAAGAACTTCAACACCAACCCGACCTTCGACTACGACCCCGACCGCGCCTTCGCCCTGCTCAAAGAGGCCGGCTTCGTCTTCAATCCCGAGACCGGCAAGCTCGAGCGCGACGGCCAGCCCTTCGTTGTGCGCATCCTCACCCGCTCCGCCGGCGACGCCACCTATCTCGCCCTCTTCAAGGAGTCCCTCGCCCGCCTGGGCATCGAGCTGGCCATCACCCAGCGCGACTTCGCCACCTGGATGCGCGAGATGAAGGACTACAACTTCGATGTCACCGTCGCCGCCTACTCCGGCTCCCTCTTCCGCGACCCCGAGGCCATGTGGTCCAGCGCCTACGTCGACACCCCCAACGGCCCCAACCTCCCCGGCTTCAAGGATGAGCGCGTCGATGCCCTCGTCGAGCGCCAGAAGACCGAGTTCTCCCTTGCCCGCCGCAACGAAATCATGCGCCAGATCGACAAGATCGCCACCGAGGCCGTCCCTTACGTCCTCACCTGGGGCACCGATTCCGTCCGCCTCCTCTACTGGAACAAGTTCGGCACCCCGGACTCCGTCCTCGGCAAATACGGCGACGAACTCTCCATCCCTGTCTATTGGTGGTACGACACCGACTCCGCCCGCGAGCTCGAAACGGCCATGAAAGACGGCACACCCCTCCCCGCCCGCGCCGCCGAAGTCGACTACGACACCGTCACCGCCCCCTAATTCGCTTCCCGACCATGCCCAAGACCGACGACCCCCAAGACGAACTCTTCGCCACCCCTCAAGACCCCACGCCCGAACAGCCCCAAGAAGAGACCGACGCCTCCGCCCCCGCGGAGGAGGCATCTCCCGCCGGCGCCGTCCCGGACATCCGCGACCGCGGCCCCTTCGGCCGCCTGATGGACGACAACTTCCTCAAGTTCGCCGCCTATTCCATCTGCGACCGTGCCCTCCCCACCGTCGAGGACGGCCTCAAGCCCGTTCAGCGCCGCATCCTCCACGCCATGTGGGAGAAGGATGATGGCCGCTTCTCCAAGGTCGCCGGCGTCGTCGGCAACACCATGCACTACCACCCGCATGGCGACGCCGCCATCAAGGATGCCGTCGTCACCCTCGCCAACAAGCGCTATCTCATCGAGGGCCAGGGCAACTTCGGCAACATCCTCACCGGCGACGAGGCCGCCGCAGGCCGTTACATCGAGTGCCGCCTCACCAAGCTCGCCCGCGAGCAGCTCTTCTCCCCCAAAATCACCGAATACGTCCCCAGCTACGACGGCCGCAACAAGGAGCCCGTCCTCCTCCCCGCCAAGATTCCCCTCTGCCTCATGCTCGGCGTCGACGGCATCGCAGTCGGCCTCTCCACCGCCGTCCTCCCGCACAACTTCATCGAGCTCCTTCAGGCCGAGATTGAGATTCTCAAGGGCCATCCCTGCCCCGTCCTGGTGCCGGACTTCATCACCGGCGGCGAGATGGACGCCTCGGACTACGACGATGGCCGCGGCTCCGTCAAGGTCCGCGCCCGCATCGAGGAACGCAAGGGCGAGAAGAACAAGCTCTTCGTCACCTCCGTCCCTTACGGCGTCACCACCGACCGCCTCGCCGAGTCCATCGAGAAGGCCATCAAGTCCAAGCGCCTCCCCATCAAGCACATCGACAACTTCACCGCCGAGACCGTCGAGATCGAGCTCACCCTCAACCCTGGCTCCGATGCCGACAAGGTGCGTAAGTCGCTCTACGCCTTCACCGACTGCGAGCGCCGCATCCCCAGCCGCATCGTCGTCCTCTCCCAGAACCGCCCCTGCGAGATGACCGTCTCCGAGGTCCTCTCCCGCCACGCCGAGCTCCTCCAAGACATCTTCCGCCGCGAGTTCCAGGTCCGCCTCCGTGAGATCGAGGAGCTCATCCTCCGCAAGACCCTCGAGGCCCTCTTCATCGAAAAGCGCATCTACAAGCGCATCGAGGGCGTCAAGACCGCCGAGGCCGTCTTCGCCGAGGTCCGCGCCGGCTTCGAGCCCTACGCCAACCTCCTCGAACACCCCCTCACCGACGACGAGATCGACCACCTTCTCAAGATCCCCATCCGTCGCATCTCCCTTTACGACATCAACAAGCACAACGACGAACTCAACGCCCTCCGCGCCGAGTACGCCCAAATCAATGACGACCTCGCCCACCTCTCCCGCTACGCCGTCAAGTACCTCAAAGGCCTCATCAAGGAATACGCCTCCAAGTATCCCCGCCTCACCCAGGTCACCGACGGCTTCCAGCAGATCGACGAGCGCGCCCTCACCTCCACCGAGCTCACCCTCCGCCTCTCCGAAGACGGCTACCTCGGTTACGACGTCAAGCAAGGCCAAGTCCTCTTCCCCTGCTCTAGCCTCGACAAGCTCTACATCCTCTGGAGCGACGGACGCTACCGCTTCGCCCCCCCGCCCGACAAGTTCCTGGTCGACGCCGCCTACGCCCCCGGCCACGCCTGGCTCGACGCCCTCCGCCCCCGCGCCCCCATCCGCTTCTTCGATGTCGGCATCTACGCCCGCGACGACGTCTTCACCTGCGTCTACTACGAGCCCGTCTACGGCTTCACCTACTTCAAGCGCTTCACCTGGGGCGGCATGATCATGAACAAAGACTACGCCCTCGTCCCCGAAGGCGCCACCATCCTCCTCTTCTGCAAGGGCACCCCGGAGGCCATCTACGTCAAATACAAATACATGAAGAACCAGCGCATCACGCAGCAGGTCTTCGACCCCTCCGAGGCCCGCCTCACCGCCGCCTCCTCCAAGGGCATCCAGATGACCCCCAAGCAGATCGAGCGCATCTCCACCAAGCAAGAAGCCTGGTGGATTCCCTCCGAAGGCGCCACCAAAGGCGCGCTTTTCACCTGAGCGCACGGCGCTCCAGTGAAAAGCTGAAGCTTGGAAGTTTGGTTTTAATAGGGTGGGGCTTTGCCCCGCCCTTTTTTTGTCTCTCCGTCGCCCGCTTGCGGGCGTCCCATTTTCCGTTCTCCGTTCTCCGGGGCGGCATTTAGCCGCCTCTTCCAATCAGCCAATCAGCTAATCAGTTAAAAAAGGGCGGGCCCCATGTGGGGCTCGCCCTTTTGTGTGCACAGCGCGCGGCGCGTGCTTAGTTGGCGGCGCGGCCACCGACACCGGCGGCGGTCGCCGCGTTGGCCTTGGCGCCCTCGTGCGGACGGAGGGAGCGGACGGCCTGGCCGGCGCGCCACATCTCGCTGTTGCGGATCTTGGCGAGCTTGGCCTCGAGGCGCTCCTTGTAGTCCTTGCGGCCGCAGTCGCGGACGACGGCCTTGGCCTCGGTCATGTCGGCGACGGATTTGTAGAGCTTCTCGAAGACGGGCTTGGTGGCCTTTTCGAACTCGGGGGCCCACTTGAGGGCGCCGTGCTGGGCGGTGGCCGAGCAGTTGGAGTACATCCAGTCCATGCCCTTCTCGTCGATCAGGCGGATGAGGGACTGCGTGAGCTCCTCGACGGTCTCGTTGAAGGCCTCGGAGGGGCTGTGGCCGTGCTTGCGCAGGACGGTGTACTGGGCGTTGAGGATGCCTTGGAGGCAGCCCATCAGCGTGCCGCGCTCGCCCACGAGGTCGGAGGTCACTTCGCGCTCGAAGGTGGTGGGGAAGAGGTAGCCCGAGCCGACGGCGATGCCGAGGGCCAGCGTGCGGTCCAGCGCACGGCCGGTGGCGTCCACGGCCACGGCGTAGGAGCTGTTGATGCCGACGCCTTCGAGGAAGTTGCGGCGGACGCTCGTGCCAGAGCCCTTGGGGGCGACCATGATGACGTCCACGCCGTCGGGGGCCTCCACGCCGGTGAGGTCGCGATACTGCCAGCCGAAGCCGTGCGAGAAGTAGAGCGCCTTGCCGGGGGTGAGGTGCTTCTTGATCTGCTTGAAGACGGGCTTGATGGAGGCGTCGGAGGTCAACATCATGACGATGGTGCCCTTCTCGGCGGCTTCCTCGATCTCGAAGAGGGTTTTGCCCGGCACCCAGCCATCCTTGATGGCGCGCTGCCAGGAGCTGTTCTTCTTGGTGCTCTTGCGCTGGCCGACGATCACATTGATGCCGTTGTCGCGCATGTTGAGGGATTGGGCGGGGCCTTGCACGCCGTAGCCGAGAACGGCGACGACCTCGTCTTTCAGGACTTCCTGGGCCTTGGTCAGGGGGAATTCCTTGCGGGTGGTGATGTTCTCGATCTCGTCGGCGAATTTGATCTTTGCCATGATGTCGTTCCTTTGTCGTCCCTCTACTTTGAGGGAATGAATAAAGGATAGTATAGGCGCGTAAACGCGTCAGGTCAAGCGTTTTGTGCGCCGGGGCGATCAATCTAGGGCGATGAGGCGATAGGCGCGGGAGCCGAGGCCGAGCTTCGCGGCGTGTTCCACCGTGTGGATGCCTTGGCGGCTTTCCATCCGCTCAATCAGGTCCGCGCCGTCCGGCGCGGCATAGACCAGGTCCACGCAGGCTTGGTCGAGGGCCACGGGGTCGAGCGAGGAGAGGATGCCGATGTCCTTCATTGTCGGCGCGCTTGGCGAGCTGTCGCAGTCGCAATCCACCGAGAGGTTGTTCATCACGTTCACGAAGGCCATCGCCCCGGGGCGCGCGTTGCAGACCGCCGTCGCGGCCTCGGCCATCGCCTCCAGGAAGGCGAGCTGCTCGCCGCCCTGCCAGGAGGTTTCGCTCTTGCCGCCGGTGTGGATGTAACACTTGCCGCTGCGCGAGGCGAAGCCGATGGAGAGGTTCTTCAGCGCGCCGCCGAAGCCGCCCATTGCGTGGCCCTTGAAGTGCGAAAGCACCAGGTAAGACGCGTAGTCGCGGAAGTTCGCGCCCACGATGTCCTTCTTCAGGCGAATCGCGCCCTTCGGTGCCGGCAACTCCATCGTCGCCACGCCGTCCTGGATGTCCACCGTCGCGATGTCGCACCAACCGTGCTCCAGCGCCGCGCGGATATGGTCATGCAGGTTGCCTCGCCGCCCGCCATAGGCCGTGTTGCACTCCACGATGTTCGCGCGCAGGCTCTGCACCAGCCCCTTCACCAACTGCGGATTCAGGAAGTGATGTCCGCCCGGCTCGCCCGTCGAGACCTTTACGCCCACTTTGTCCGGGAGCGTCACGCCCAGCGCCGCGTAGGCCTTTTGCAGACCCGCCGCCGACAAATCGCGCGTGAAATAGACCGCCGGGCCGGTCTCACCCGCCCAGTTCTTCGGCTTCTCCGCCTTGGCGAAAGCCGTCGTGCCCAAGGCCCCGGCCGCCAACGCGCCCGCCGATACCGTCAGAAACTCTCTCCTGTTCATGCCAAACTCCTTTCTTTATAACATCCATAAGATAATCCTTGGAGCCTACACCAGGTCAAGACTTTTTTCGCAGGCCTTTTGTTCCCTCTTCACCGCTTCCCGCGAAGTCTCGTGCCCCCCTCTTTCCGAGACCCTATAGTGGTCGGAGGTCAACCACTATAGTGGTCGGGGTCGAGACCCTATAGTGGTCCGAGGTCGACCCCTATAGGGTCCTGGGAAGACCCCTTTACGGTCCCCTTGGGCTCTCCCTGTCATAGCCCTGCAATCGCTCTCCTCAGTTGAACGCACCTGTGACGGATGAGCGTCGGGTTTGTTTTTGGTAGGAGGGGATTTGGTAGACTGTAGGCATGAAAACGTTGCTTTCGCTGTTGTCGTTGTTTGCCGTGGGGGCGGTGTTGGCTGATCCGCCCCGTCATCCTGTCTATGAGCCTGATGGCAAGGACCCGCAGGGGCGTCCGGCTACGGAACTTCGAGCCGGGGCCAAGCCGTGGCTGACGCCTGTCTCCGCGCGCCAACGCTTTGGTCGCGACGTGTTGAGCGGGGTGCCCGTGCCGAAGACGCCTTCGGTGGCGATGCAGGGGTGGCGCGGGGAACGCGTCTCTGCACAGGTGTTGATTGAGAGTCCGGCGGGGTTCGAGGAGCTCCGTCTGGAGCCGTGCGTGTTGCGGACGGCGGAGGGGCGGGAGATTCCCGTGCGGTTGGACGTGGTGCGCTACACGGTCGGCGCGGGGGTGCTCTTCGCCGACATTCTCGACGGCGACGCGCAGCCGCGTCTCAAAGGTGTGGTGCGTCCCCTCGTGCTGACGGTGGATATTCCGGCGGACATTGCGCCGGGTGAGGCCACGGGGACGTTGGCGCTCCGCGTGAACGGCGTGCCGCTTTCGATGCCCATCGGTCTGACGATTGATCCCGAGACGTTGCCGCCGCCGCAGGAGTGGAAGTGTCATCTGGACATCTGGCAGCATCCGGACGCCGTGGCGCAGTGGCACGACGTGCCGCTGTGGTCGGACGCCCATTTCGCCTTGATGCGCCCTTACATGGAGCGTTTGGCCGATGCGGGGCAGAAGACCATCACCGCCACGCTGATCGATGAGGCGTGGGACCGGCAGACTTACGGCGCCTTCGGCCCGATGGTTCGCGTGACCAAGCGCGCGGACGGTTCGTGGGCTTACGATTTCTCTGTCTTCGATCGATGGGTCTCCTTCATGAGCGAGGAGATTGGCCTGGCCGATGCCACGGTGAGTTGCTATGGGTTGCTTCCGTGGCCGCTGACCTTTGCCTATCACGATGAGGCGCAGGGGCGGACGGTTGCGCCCAGGCTGACGCCCGGTTCGCCGGACTACGAGGCTTTCTGGGGGCCTTACCTCGAGGCCCTGGTGGCGCACGTGCGCGAGAAGGGGTGGGAGGACCGTGTGCGTCTGGCGATGGACGAACGGCCCGACGCGCTCTTTCGGCCTACGCTGGAGGTGGTGCGCCGCCATGCGCCCTCGCTGAAGATTGTGGCGGCCTGCGATGCGCCCAGCGCCATCACCGCGGACTTCGACGACTGCTCCTATGGTCTGAACATCTGCGAACGGCTCGTGCCCTTGGCCAAGGAGCGTCGCGCCCAGGGCAAGCTCACCACCTTCTACGTCTGCTGCGCCCAGCCTCGGCCCAACACCTTCGCGCACTCCGCCCTCGCCGAGGCCGAATGGCTCCTGCCCGCCGCCGCGCACTATGGGCTGGACGGTTTCCTGCGCTGGGCCTACCAGTCGTGGCCGGAGAATCCCTTCATGAGCCAGGACTACCGTCCCGCCAACTGGCCTGCCGCGGACACGTCGCTCGTCTATCCCGGCAATCGGTCGAGTCTCCGCTGGGAGGCCCTCCGCAACGGCGTCGAGACCTTCGAGAAGATTCGTCTGCTTCGTGAAAAGGCCGCGCGCCTGGGCCGTTCCGAGGCCCTCAAGCCGCTCGATGCCGCCCTCGGCGCCTTCACCGTTGCCCGCGGCATGGGCCCCAACTGCCCCTACGAAGCCGACCTCCGCACCCTCGACGAAGCCCTCCTCCAAGCCGCCGAATCCCTCCGTTGACGGGAGGGGCGCTGGCGCGCCCCAGAGAACGGAGCGTGTAGGCCCGGAGGGCCACGGCCACAGAGAACGGAACGCGCGACAAGCGCGCGACGGGCGAGACCTCTGAGAGAACCCAAACTTCCAAGCCTCCAAACTTCCAAACTTCTGGGCGGCGTCAGTCGCCCCGAGTTGCGGTGCGGGAGGGAATCGGGTATACTATGGTCACAGTCTTTCGTTGTTTCAGAGAACATTTGCGGAGAGAGCACAATGTCCGATCGCATCACCGTGGAGATCTGCATGGGCACCACGTGTTACGTCATGGGCGGCGCCCAGCTTGCAGGTATTGCAGACCGCCTTCCCGAGGAATGGAAAGACCGCGTTGCCGTGAAGGGCATGCGTTGTAGCGGCGCATGTCAGCAGGGCGACCGTCTGGGCCGCGCACCGTTCGTGCGGGTGAATGGCGAATTGATCGCAGAGGCCGACGAGGGCAAGGTCCTCACGGCCATTCGCGCGGCGTTGGGCGAATAACAAGGAGTTACCATTATGGCAATCCCGATGATCAGCGAAGCCGACCGTTTGCGCCGCGAGGTGCTAGCGTATGTCATCAAGGCCGTCAAGGAGGGGAAGTACGAGGACATCGACCGTATCCCCATCAAGATCCGCCCCAAAGGCCAGCCCTTCTCGCGTTGCTGCATCTACAAGGACCGCGCGGCGCTTCGTTATCGCTGCATGTCGGCCCTCGGCTTCCGCGTGGAGGACGAGACCGACGAGCTCAAGACGCTGAAGAGCTACGCCGAGGACGCGGAGACCAATCCGCCGGCGTCTGACCCCTTCCTCACCATCTTCCCGGACGCGTGCTCCGCGTGCATGGAGTCGCAGATCATGGTGACGAACATGTGCCGCGGGTGCTTGGCGCGCCCCTGTACGAACATCTGCCCCCGTCACGCCATCCAGGTGCGCAACGGCCGTGCGATGATCGCCCATGACCTCTGCGTGAACTGCGGCAAGTGCGCCGAGGTCTGCCGTTACCACGCCATCATCCAGGTGCCGCTGGCCTGCGCCGACGCGTGCCCCGTGGGCGCCATCGGCAAGACCGAGGATGGCCGCGTCACCGTCGACCACGAGAAGTGCATCCGTTGCGGTAAGTGCATCAAGGCCTGCCCCTTCGCGGCCATCATGCAGAGCAACCAGGTGGCCCACGTGGTCCACGCCATCTCCAAGGGCAAGAAGGTCATCGCCCTCGTCGCCCCGGCCATCAACGGCTTCTTCCCCACCGAGCCCGGCAAGCTCTACGCCGCGCTTAAGCAGATGGGCTTCGCCCACGTCTACGAAGTGGCCCGCGGCGGCGACGACACCGCCGAGCACGAGGCCGCCGAGTGGGCCGAGCGCAAGGCCCACGGCGCGCCCTTCATGACCACCAGCTGCTGCCCGGCCTGGATCGAGTGCGTGGAGCGTCACCTCCCCGAGATGAAGCCCTACGTCTCCGACACGCCCACGCCGATGGGCTTCGCCGAGATGCGCGCCAAGAAGGACCACCCCGACTGCGTCACCGTCTTCATCGGCCCCTGCATGGCCAAGCGCACCGAGGCCCACAAGCACGGCGGCCCAGACTACGTCATCACCGCCGAGGAGCTCGGCGCCTGGCTCATGGCCGACAACATCCAGCTAGATGACCTGGAGGCCATCGAACCCGAGGTCGCCGGCACGCAGTATGGCGCCGAGTTCGCCGTCAGCGGCGGCGTCGCCAACGCCGTGGCGCACTACCTGCCCGAGGGCACGCCCAAGCCGACCGTCTTCAAGATCAACGGCCTCAACAAGAAGAACGTCGCCCTCCTGCGCGTCTTCGCCAAGACCAAGAAGGCCCCCGCCGACATCATCGAAGTGATGGTCTGCCCCGGCGGCTGCGTCGGCGGTCCCTGCGCCATCTCCCCCGCCGAGGACGCGGCGAAGATCATCCAGAAGCGTCGCCCCGAAGGGTTCGAGGCGTGAGCGACGACCTCGGCGAAACCTGCGGCGGGGAGGCCGAGCGCCTCTTCCGCCAAGGGTACACCTGCGCGCAGTCCGTGCTTGCGGCCTGCGCGCCTCAGTGTTCCGACATTGATGCCGAGACGGCCCTGCGCCTGGCTTCCGGGCTTGGCGCGGGTGTCGGCGGTTTGCGCGAGACTTGCGGGGCCGTCCTCTCGATGGCCGCCGTCCTCGGCCTCCGCCACGGGCCTTCCGAGCCCATGGACGACACCCGCAAGGCCGCGCTCTACGGCGAGGTCCAGGCCGCCATCGCCGACTTCGACGCCGCGTTCGGTTGTCACGGTTGCCAGGCGCTTCTGGCCCAGGCCGGCATCGAGAAACAGCCCGGTGACCGTCCTGAGCCGCGCACCCAGGCATATTACGACAAGCGCCCCTGCACCGCCTTTGTGCGCTTCTGCGCCGCGCGCGCCATGCGGCAGACCCCGTGAAGCCCGCCAAGAAGACCAACGTCGAGCGTATCCTCGAGGCCGCCGGCCTCCCCTACGTCCCGCACACCTTTGACGGACGCGGCGGACAGGCCGAGGCCTCCGAGATCGCCGCCCAGCTCGGCATTCCCCCGTCCATTGTCTTCAAGACCCTCGTCACCGAGACCGAGCGCCACGAGGCCTTTGTCTTCGTCATCCCCGCCGATGGCCGCCTGGACCTCAAGAAGGCCGCCAAGGCCGCCGGCGTCAAGGCCTTGGCCATGCTTCCCCTCGCCAAGCTTTTCCCGCTCACCGGCTACCGCCACGGCGGCTGCTCGCCCTTGGGCATGAAGAAGCACTTTCCCACCTTTATCGACGCTTCCGCCGAAGCCCTCCCCGAGCTCTACGTCAGCGGCGGGCAAATCGGCCTCAACGTCTCCCTCGCGCCCAAGCCCCTCGCGGCCCTCATCCCCGCCGCCTTCGTCCCCCTCACGCAGTGAAGTGCGTTTCCCACGAAGACGCGGGGGGCGGCTTGCGCCGCCCCGGAGAACAGAGAACGGAGCGTGCAGGCCCAAAGGGCCAAACCTTCCACGGCCACGGAAAACAGAACGCGCGGCAAGCGCGCGACAAGTGAGGCCGTTTCCAAACTTTCAAACCAATAAGCTTCCAAACTTCCCAGATGGGGGTAGGGCAACACCTCACCAAGAATGCCAATCAGCTAATCAGCCAATCAGCTAAGCTTCCACTTTCCCATTGAGCGCCCCTTTAGGGGCGCGATAGCGTGGAAATCCCAAGGGCGGGCGACGGAAGGAGCGATGGAGCCCACCGGGTTTCCACGCAAGACCGTCTTTGCGGTAAGATTTTCCTGGTCAGTGTTGCAAACTTCCATCACGACAGTGGCAAGGGGTTATTTGCCTTCTTGCGAGTTTTTTACGTGAAATGCAAAAAAGGGCTTGCGCGGCAGGTACGGATATGGTATCTTATGCGTGCTTTCTTGATCCGGGGAGGTAGCTCAATTGGTTAGAGCTCCGGACTGTCGATCCGGAGGTCGCGGGTTCGAGCCCCGTCCTTCCCGCCATTTTCCAGGATAGAAAGCCCTCTTTTTCGGGGAGGTAGCTCAATTGGTTAGAGCTCCGGACTGTCGATCCGGAGGTCGCGGGTTCGAGCCCCGTCCTTCCCGCCATCTTTTGTGTGAGTTCACACTCCTTTCGTGTTGTTGTGACCGCGCGGCTCCCTACGCCGCGCGGTTCTTTTTTTGTTTGGAGGTTTGGAGGTTTAGAAGCTTGGAGGCTTGGAGGAGCCCCGGAGGTTGGAGCCCGGGCCGCCGCCTCCGGCGGCGATGAGACCGGAAGGGCGCTGGCGCGCCCCGGAGAACGGAGCGTGCAGGCCCGGAGGGCCAAACCTTCCACGGCCACAGAGAACGGAGAACGGAACGCCCCTGCGGGGCGACGGATGGGCAGTAATGTCCGGGGAAAACGGGAACCGCAAAGACGCAAGGGTGGGCGCGAACCGCTTCGGGCGCCATCGGTCGCTCTGCGGCTTCGCCGCTGACCGCGACCGCCGCCCTCCGTTTCGCGCCTTGTGGTCTTTTCTAAAGAAGAAAGGTCGGGGTGTGGGGCGGAGCCCCACCCGATTAAGCCAAGCCTCTAAACTTCTAAACTTCCAAACTTCCCTTTAGCAGGGAAGGGCGTAGCCGGCGGCGAGGAGGTGGGCGCGGTCTTGGGCGACGGTGTTGCCGACGGTGGTGAGGAGGTCACCTTCGATGGCGGCGTTGACGCCGAGGCGGAGGGCCGCGTCGAGGGTCTGCGGGGAGAGGCGTTTGCGGCCGCCGGCAAAGCGGAGGTAGGCCGCGGGGTGGGCCAGGCGGAAGAGGGCAACGGCGCGGAGGATGTCGCGCTCGGGGAGGAGCGGGAGGTCGGCGAGGGGCGTGCCGGGGATGGGGGCCAGGATGTTGATGGGGATGGAGCGGACGCCGAGGTCGCGGAGGGTGAGGGCGAGGTCGATGCGGTCGGTTTCGCTCTCGCCCATGCCAATGATGCCGCCGGAGCAGACGTCCATGCCCACACGGCGGGCGGCGCGGAGGGCCTCAATCTTCTCGGCCTGGGTGTGGGTGGTGCAGAGGGTGGGGAAGAAGGCGGGGGAGGATTCCAGGTTGCAGTGGTAGCGCGTGACGCCGGCCTCGAAGAGGCGCCGCAGGGCGGGCTCATCGAGCAGGCCGAGCGAGGCGCAGAGCTCCAGGGAGGTCTCGCGGCGGAGGAGGCGGACGAGGTCGCAGACGCCGTCGAGCTCGGCCGGGGTGGGGCGGCGACCGGAGTTGACGATGGAGAAGCGGCGGATGCCGGCGGCCTCGTTGGCGCGCGCGTGGCGGAGGCACTCCTCGGGGGAGATGAGGCCGTGGATGTCGCAGGCGGCGCGGTGGTGGGCGGACTGGGCGCACCACTTGCAGTCCTCGGGGCAACGGCCGCCCTTGCCGTTGACGATGGAGCAACGGTCAAAGAGGCGGGGGGCGCAGTCGCGGGTGAGGCGTTCGGCCTCGGCGAAGAGGGCGTCTTCGGGGCCGGCGGCCCAGGTCAGGAGATCGTCACGGGAGTAAAGGGGCGCGGTCATGGCGCGGCAGGGGGCGGGGGCTGGTTGTTGGCGCGTGCGGCGGGGGCCATCATCGGGGCGGGCGGCATGCTGCCGGTGAAGTCGTAGACCTCTTTGATGACGTTGATGAAGGTATCGGTCTCTTCGCCGGCCTGGAGGCCCATGGAGGTGGCGACGGCGCTGAGCAGGGCATCGCGTTCGGCGCCCTGCAACCCGCGAACCAGGCGGAAGGAGTCGCGGATGGCGGCTCGGTCCTCATCGGTGGGCTCTTCGCCGGACTCGGCCAACTCGCGCATACGGTCGATGGCGGCTTGTTGTTGGGCGAGGGCCTCGGTGTACTGGAAGTGCATCTCCTGCTGTTCGGGGGTCAGGAGCTCAAGGTCAAGGTTGGCGAAGAAGTCCTCGCGGCGGGTCTGGAAGGCCTCCATGTTGGCCTGGTCTTGGCGGCGGCGCTCCATTTCGGCGTAACGCTCGGGGTTTTCGCGCTTGAGTTGTTCCATGCGCTCCTGGCGGGTCATGCGGCGGGGCGGCTCTTCGGCCGCGGACTCCGGCGCAGGTGCCTCGGCGGCGGCTTGGAGTTTTGCGAGCTCGTCTTTGAGGTTGTCGAGCTGGGTCTTGAGCGCGGCGTTCTCGGCTTGGAGCGGGGCCAGGTCGGCAGGGGCGCCGTCGCTTTGGTAGACGGTTTTGGTGACGGTCTCGGCGGTGTAGGAGCGCGGGGCGAGGAGACGGCCGGTGGCATAGCCGCCGCCGGCAAGCAGAGCGGCCACTACGACCGCGAATCCAATCAAAAGGGACTTGTTCATGACGCAATAGTGTAACATATCGCGGACGGCGTAGAGTCAATCGCGTCTGAAGGAGTGTGGATGTGGACGGCGCTAAGCAGGAGAACGGAACGCCCCAGCGGGCGATGAGTGGTGGCCTTGGGAAACCAACAAGGCGCGAAACGGAGGGCGGCGGTCGCGGTCAGCGGCGAAGCCGCAGAGCGACCGCCGCCCTCCGTTTCGCGCCTCCCCTCGCGTCTTTGCGGTCCCCTTCTTCTCGGCCCAATTGGTGGGGTGGGGAAGGCGGGGGCGGGATGTGGTATAATGGGGGGCGATTGAAAGGATTTGAGATGGACCTGCGGTTTTACAATTCGATGACGCGGCATTTGGAGCCGTTTGAGACGTTGGCGCCCGGCAAGGTGGGGATGTACACGTGCGGGCCGACGGTCTATAACTTCGCGCATATCGGCAACTTCCGTGCGTATCTCTTCGAGGACTTCCTGCGGCGGACGCTGGAGTTCGCGGGCTACGAGGTGCGGCAGGTGATGAACCTGACGGACGTGGACGACAAGACGATCCGCGGTTCGCAGCAGGCGGGCAAGGCGTTGAAGGACTACACGGCGCCTTACATCGCGGCCTTCTTCGAGGACCTCAAGGCGTTGAACGTGGAGCCGGCGGCGGTCTATCCCGCGGCGACGGACCACATCCCCGAGATGCAGGCGTTGATTCAGGCGCTCTTCGAGAAGGGCATCGCCTACAAGAGCGAGGACGGCTCGGTCTACTTCAGCGTGGACAAGTTCCCGGGTTACGGCAAGCTGGCGCACCTAGACCGTTCGGCCCTCCGCAGCGGCGTGCGCATCGACGCCGATGAGTACGACAAGGAGGGCGTGGGCGACTTCGCGCTCTGGAAAGCCTGGGATGAACGTGATGGCGACGTAGTGTGGGATGCCCCGTGGGGCCGCGGCCGGCCGGGTTGGCACTTGGAGTGCTCGGCCATGAGCATGAAGTATCTGGGCGAGAGCTTCGACCTGCACACCGGCGGCATCGACAACCTTTTCCCCCACCACGAGAACGAAATCGCCCAGGCTGAGGCCGTGACCGGCAAGCCCTTTGTGCGGACGTGGATGCACTGCGCCCACCTGCGCGTGAACGGGCAGAAGATGTCCAAGAGCCTGGGCAACTTCTTCACGTTGCGCGACCTGCAGGCCAAGGGCTGGGCCGGCCGCGAAATCCGCTACGTGCTACTCAACGCGCAGTATCGTCAGCCGCTGAACTTCACCTTCGAGGCCCTTGCCGCGGCCCGTACGGCTCTCGCCCGCATCGATGAGTGCGTGGACGCTCTCACCGCCCGCGCGGCGCAGTCCGCCGAGGACACCGGCGTGCGCGTGGAGAGCCATCTGGACGCCTTCGGCGCGGCGTTGGCCGACGACCTGAACGCCCCCGAGGCCTTCGCGGCCCTCTTCGCCTTCGTGCGCGCCGCCAATGCGGCCCTCAACGCAGGGTTGTCTCCCGCCGGTGCCGCCGCGGTGCTCGAAGAGTTGAAGCGTATGGACCGCGTGTTGGGCTTCGTCTTCTTCGGCCGTGCGGCCAAGGAAGAGATTCCCGCTGACATTCAGGCCCTGGCCGATGCCCGCGCGAAGGCCCGCGCCGAGAAGAACTGGGCCGAGAGTGACCGTCTGCGCGACGAACTTGCCGCCAAGGGCTGGCAGGTCCGCGACGGCAAGGAAGGCCAAACCCTGAAGCCCCTGGCGAAGTAATGGCGCGGGGCCGGTTCATCACGTTGGAGGGGCCCGAGGGCGCGGGCAAGAGCACGCACCTGGCGCTCCTGGCCGAGCGGCTCCGCTCGGAGGGCATCGCCGTCCGCACCACGCGCGAGCCCGGCGGCACCAAGCTGGGCGAGGCCGTGCGCGGTCTGTTGCAGTATGACGCGGCTGGCGAGGCCCCCGTGCCGCGCGCCGAGTTGCTCCTCTTTTTGGCGAGCCGTGCGCAGTTGGTGCAGGAGCTGATCCTGCCGGCGTTGCGCCGCGGCGAATGGGTGCTTTGCGACCGGTTCTGCGACTCCACCTTCGCCTATCAAGGCTATGGGCGGGGGATGGATTTGGCCGCGTTGCACGCGCTTAACGCCTTCGCCACCGACCGTCTGGAGCCGGACTTGACGTTGTTGCTGGACATCCCGCAGGCCGAGAGCCGCGCCCGCGTGGCCGACCGCGAAGGCCCCGCCGACCGTTTCGAGCGCGAGCGCGACGACTTCCACCGCCGCCTCGCCGAAGGGTTCCGCGCCATGGCCCGCGAGTGCGGGCGCATTCGGCGTATCGACAGCTCGGGCACGCCCGAGCAGACCGCGGAGGCCGTCTGGGCCGCCGTGAGCCCGTTTTTGCAGAAGGAGAGAGAAGATGCTTGACCCCACCAAGATGAAGGATTGGCAGATTGCCGAGGCCGCCGAGGAAACCATGCGGCCCATCGCCGACGTCGCCGCCGAGCTCGGCGCCACGCCCGCCGAGACCATCCCCCACGGCAACGCCTACGCCAAGCTGGACGCGCACGCCATCCTGGCCCGCACCGGCGGGAAGCAACGCGCGAAGTACATCGACGTCACCGCCATCACCCCCACGCCGTTGGGCGAGGGCAAGACCACCACCACCGTGGGCCTGCTCGAGGGCCTCGGGCGCTTGGGCAAGCGTTGCTGCGGTACGCTCCGTCAGCCTTCCGGTGGCCCCACCTTCAACATCAAGGGCGGTGCGGCCGGCGGCGGCCTGGCCCAGGTCATTCCCCTCGCGCCCCTCTCGCTGGGCCTGACCGGCGACTTCGACGCCGTGGAGAAGGCCAACAACCTCTGCATGGTGGCCATCAACGCCCGCATGCAGCACGAGCGTAACCACGACGACGCCTGGCTGGCCACCAAGCACCTCACCCGCTTGGACATCGACCCCGCCCGCGTGCAGATGAAGTGGGCGCTCGACTTCTGCGCCCAGGGCCTCCGCCAGATCCGCATCGGCATGGGCGCCGGCCCGCTCAACGGCTTCGAGATGGACAGCGGCTTCTACATCACCGTGGCCTCCGAGGTCATGGCCATCCTCGCGGTGGCGAGCGACCTGGCCGACCTGCGCCGCCGCATCGGCAAGATTGTCGTGGCCTACTCCAAGAGCGGCACGCCCATCACCGCCGACGACCTGGAAGTGGCCGGCGCCATGACCGCCTGGATGGTCCGCGCCCTCAATCCCACCCTGATGCAGACCGTCGAGGGCCAGCCCGTGCTCGTGCATGCCGGCCCCTTCGCCAACATCGCCATTGGGCAGAACTCCGTCATCGCCGACCGCGTGGCCTGCGCCCTCGCCGACTACGCCGTCACGGAGAGCGGCTTCGCCTCGGACATGGGCTACGAGAAGTTCTGGAACATCAAGTGCCGTTGCTCCGGTCTCCGCCCCGACGCGGTGGTGCTCGTGGCCACCGTGCGCGCCCTCAAGCGTCACGGCGGCGGCCCCGACGTCAAGCCCGGCACGCCCCTTGACGCGGCCTACACCCAGGAGAACCTCGAGCTCCTCGAGGCCGGGTGCCGCAGCAACCTGCTCGCCCACATCGACATCATCCGCCGCTCGGGCATCCGCCCCGTCGTCTGCCTCAACCACTTCTACACCGACACTGACGCCGAGGTCGCCCTCGTCCGCAAGGTCGTCGAGGAGGCCGGTTGCCGCTTCGCCCTCTCCAAGCACTGGGAGAAAGGCGGCGAGGGCGCCGAGGAGCTCGCCCGCCAGGTTATCGCCGCCTGCGAGGAGCCCAACGACTTCGCCTACCTCTGCGACCTCAACGAAGAGCCCCTCTCCGTGCGCCTCGACAAGCAGGTGCGCGAGGTCTACGGCGGCGACGGCGTGGACTACGAGCCCGCCGCCCTCGAGAAGATGCGCGCCTACGAGAACAACCCCGACACCGCCCACCTGCCCATCTGCGTCGCCAAGACGCAATACTCGCTCTCCGACGACGCCACGCGCATCGGCCGCCCCTCCGGCTGGCGCCTGAAGGTGCAGGACGTGCTCCTCTACCAGGGCGCGGGCTTTGTCGTCCCCGTCTCCGGCAAGATTCAGCTCATGCCCGGCACCTCGGCCAACCCGGCCTACCGCCGCATCGACGTGGACGTCGAGACCGGCAAGGTGCGCGGCCTCTTCTAAGGCAAGGACACCCATGCGTACTTGGACCCCACAGAAGATTCGCGCCCTCAAAGGCGTCCGCCGCTTCGCCACCGTCACGTGCTACGACTCCACCTCCGCGGCGATTGTCGAGTCCCTCGGCCCCGAGACCATCCCGCTCGTCCTTATCGGCGACTCCCTGGGCATGACCATGCAGGGCCACGACTCCACCTTGCCCGTGACGATGGACGAGATGGTCTATCACACCCGTTGCGTCGGGCGCGTCCTGCGCACGGCCTTCCTCCTCGCCGACCTCCCCTTCGGGGCCTATCAGGCCGACGATGACGAGGGCCTGCGCAACGCCTTCCGCCTCGTCAAGGAGGGCGGCGCCGATGGCGTGAAGATTGAGGGCGGCGAACGCGTCGTCCCGCTCGTCCGCCGCCTGGTCGAGGCCGGCGTTCCCGTCTGCGCTCACCTAGGCCTCACCCCCCAGAGCTGTCTGGCGATGGGCGGCTTCAAGGTGCAGGGCCGCGACCCCGAGGCCGCCGAGCGCCTCCTGCGCGACGCTCGCGCCCTGGAGTCCGCCGGGTGCTTCGCCCTCGTGGCCGAAGGCGTCCCTGCCGCGCTCGGCGCCCGTCTTACCGCCGAACTCAAAATCCCCGTCATCGGCATTGGCGCCGGCAACGCCACCGACGGCCAAATCCTCGTGTGGCAAGACCTCCTGGGCCTGACCGTCGGCCGCGTGCCCAAGTTCGTCCGGCGCTTCGGCAATCTGGGCGAGGCCGCCCAGGCGGCCCTCAACGACTACGCCGCCGCCGTCGCCTCGGGCGACTTCCCCGGTCCTGCAGAATCCTATTCATGATTCTCCGACTCCGCCGCCAAGGCTACGCCCTTACCCTCTGGGGCGAGGCCCAGGGGCGGCCGCTCCCCGACGACGCCCTCGCCGCGCACCTCCGCTTTCTCTTTCGCGGTTGGCGCGAACCTGTCCTCGGGGGGCGCGGCATCCTACAGGTTCTGCAAGGCCTCGACGCCGGGCTGGAGTCTCCCCTCGTCATCCTCTCTCCCGAGATTCAAGAGGCCATCGCCGTGTGGCGGTGTGTCGTGCGCCTCGTCGCCGCCGGGCGCGTTGCACCCATCTATGATGCCGCTGGTGAGGCCCGTTGGCAGGCCACCCTCCTGCCCGAAGGGCGCGACCCCGGGCTCGTCCACGCCCTGACCGACCTCTGGATGCGCACGTGCGCCAGCACCACCCTCACCCGCGCCCAGGCCGCCAAGGCCCGCTTCCTCACCGCTGATGACGCTTGGCTTGCCGCACTCCGCGCCCCCAACGCCGCCCTTTCGCTCACCGACTCCGCCTTGGCCGACGCCCTTCGCGTCTGGTCCGCTCCGCTCTTCGAGGGCGGTCGCGCCGCGCTCGTCCTCCGCCCCGTCAAGGCCGAGGAGGGCTGGCACCTCGACCTCCCCGGCGTGGAGGCCTGGCGACGCGGCGAAGCCTCCGAGCCGCCCGTCGCCACGCTCCGTCTGCTGGGCCAGGCCGTCGCCGTCTCTCCGCTGCTGGCCCTCCCACAACCCTGGGACGCCGCCACCCTGGCCCGATTCCTCCGCGAAGGCGTTCCCGCTCTCCGCGCCGCCGCCTTCGTCGTTGACCTGCCCCCCGCCCTTGAACCCGCCGTTCCCGAACTTCATGAGACCGCCGTCGAGATGGTCGGCGAGCAGGTCCGTGTTGAGCGCACCGTCATGCTCGGCGGTATCGAGATTCCCGAGGCCGAGGCCCGCGCCATCTTGGACGCCGGCGAACCCCTCGCCCTCATCCAGGGCGAATGGCGGTATGTCGACCTCGATGCCCTCCGTCGCGCTCTAGAAGCTCTCGGCCCGGCCCTCCTGCCCAAACGCGGCGCGCTTCCGCTCCTCCTTGCCGGCGCCCTCCGCGTCGCCCCCGGCGCCCAGGCCGTGCAGGACTTCCTGCGCGAGATGACCTCGCCCCCCGCCGGCGACCTTCCCATCCGCGAGGTGTTGCGTCCCTACCAGGCCCAAGGTGTCTGCTGGCTCATGCAGGCCGCCGCGCATGGCCTCGGTGTCTGCCTCGCAGACGACATGGGCCTCGGCAAGACCTTGCAGACCATCGCCTTTCTCCTCACGCGCCCGAGCCCCGCGCTCATCGTGGCCCCGCTCACTGTTTTGCCCGTATGGGAACGCGAGCTTGCCCACTGGGCCCCCGGCCTCCGCGTCCACCGCCACATTGGCCCCGATCGTCCCCTGCGCGATACCTTCCTTCGCCGCGCCGGTGAGGTCGACGTCGTCCTCACTGCCTATGGCTACCTCTGGCGCGACTACCCCAGCCTCCGCCGCGTCCAGTGGCAGACCCTTGTCCTCGACGAAGCCCAGCTCATCAAGAACCCCTCCACCCGCCAGTCTCAGGCCGCCCGCTCCCTCCCCGCCGCGCACCGCCTCGCCCTCACCGGCACCCCCATCGAGAATCGTCTCGACGACCTCTGGTCTATCCTCGACTTCCTCAACCCCGACCTCTTCGGTCCCCGCTGCGACTTCGCCGAGCGTTACGCCGACCCCGACCGCCTCCGCCGCGCCGTCTCCCACTTCCTCCTCCGCCGCCTCAAGACCGACCCCGCCATCCTCCCCGACCTGCCCCCCCGCATCACCCAGGAGCACTACGCCCCCCTCACCGATGCCCAGGCCGCCGCCTACGACCTCGCTCTGGCCCAGCACGCCCGCGCCGCCGACGACCGCCACGGCGCCGTTCTCGCCCTCCTCACTCGCCTCAAACTCATCTGCGATGGCTCCGGCGACGGCCTCGAAGACGCGCCCTCCGGCAAACTCCTCACCCTCCTGCCGCTCCTCGACGACATCCTTGCCCGCGGCGAATCCGCACTCCTCTTCACCCAATACGCCCGCGTCGGCGCCGCCCTCCAAGCCACCCTCTCCGAGCGCCTCGGCCGCCCCGTCCCCTTCCTCCACGGTGCCCTCACCCCCACCCAGCGCCGTGCCCAGGTCGAGGCCTTCACCGGCGACTCCCGCCCCGGCCTCCTCATCCTCTCCCTCCGCGCCGGCGCCTTCGGCCTCACCCTCACCAAAGCCTCCCACGTCATCCACTACGACCGCTGGTGGAATCCCGCCGTCGAGAACCAAGCCACCGACCGCGCCCACCGCATTGGCCAGACCCGCACCGTCGTCGCCCACCACCTCATCTGCAAAGGCACCCTCGAGGAACGCATCGACCACCTTCTCCGTCATAAACGTCTCCTCGCCGACCAAATCGTCGCGCCCACCCCCGCCGCTCTCCTCGCCAAACTCCCCACCGACACCCTCCTCTCCCTCCTCCGCCGCGAATAACGTCACGGCCATCTCCCGAGCCTTATATATAATATACGAGGCAATACAGCGTAGCGGCCCAGGCTCAATCGCCGGATACACAATCCTATATTCAGTTGTCAAAGATCAAACGGACACGCGTCTGCTTGGCACTCGTGCTCCGCAACCTTGCCAAAGACCTGTCATTAGAAAACCCTAAAAGGGTGACAATCCACACGCTTTCAGCATGATACGTCATCCCCCAGACCTGTCATTAGGAACGGAGTGTTGCCCGAGCGTGCCAGAGCTTAATATGCACCATATGCTCATAGATGTTGCAGATTCTGCACCATTCTGGCATGATAAGTGCACGATAACACCAAAAAGAAAGGAGGATGATCACTCAATGGACAATGCTGAATCAAAGACGATGCGTAACTGGCGCGAGACGCGTGAGGCGGCTGATGAAGCCAAGCACCGCTATCAGTACCTAGCCGCTGTCGCCAAGGGGGCGGACTTCGCCCGCTACTGCATTACCCAAAAAGAAGAGGAACGGGTCAACCATCTCGTTTCCGTGCTGGGGGCAGAGGCCAAACCGGCTTTCATCAAGGAGGTGGTCGGTACGCGTTTCGTCAATGCCCTTGAGCAAGCCCGCCTCAAAGCTAGGCTCCCCGAGGCCGAGGTCGCTCGCCGCATGGGTGTCAGTCGTAGTAAGGTCTCGCGGATGACCGCCACCTACGACGACAACCTCACCTGGGGTGACATCCGTGCCTACGCCGAAGCCGTTGGCCTTTCCATCTCTGTTCTCTTTGATACGGCGGACGACACCGCAACGAAAATCAAGCATTGCGTCTTTGAAATTGGACGGATGCTTTCCCATCTGGCCGAGCTCGCCAAGGAATCCAAGGAGGACCCCGCGATTATCGAGGGAATTAATCGATTCCATCGCGAGGTGCTCTTCAACATGTTGATTCGAATCGATGCCTCTTATCGTGACTTACCTCGGCTTCAAACCCATCCCATCAAGGATTCTGCGCCTAAACCTGTAGTTGGGACCTTTAAGCGCAAGAAGGGGCAGACCAAGACGCACGCTTGAGATTGCCCATGTTGCCCCACAAGAAAGCCCCGCGGGAAGCGGGGCTTTCTTGTGGGGTGGGGGAGGAATTAGACCACGCGGCGGCGAAGGACTGCGGTTTGTCAAATAGAAACGACACCGACCGAAAAGAAAGGTGGATTTGCGTTGTTCATTTGATTGGGCACCGAAGGTTGGGGAAAAGGAGGCCTGCGGACCCCGGAGGAACCCGAAGTGTTTCGCGCCTTCGCGGAAAAACTGCCCTGGACACTGTTGGGCGGTATTTTAAGGGGCGGCAAGGGGGAGCGCAATGTGCTATACTATCGCACGTTTTTGTTTGAACCAAAGGCTTTGCCATGCATCCTTATCGTACGCACACCTGCAATGAGCTCCGCGCCGCTGACGCCGGCAAGACGGCCCGCCTGTCTGGCTGGGTCTTCCGTAAGCGCGACCACGGCGGCATCCTCTTCATCGACCTGCGCGACCATTACGGTCTGACCCAGGTCGTCGTCCACCCCAGCCGCAGCTTCTTCGGCGACATCGAGAAGATCAAGCTCGAGAGCGTCGTCACCTTCACCGGCGAGGTCGTCCTGCGCGAGCCCTCGACCGTGAATCCCGAGCTGCCCACGGGCGAGGTGGAGCTGGTGGCGAACGAGTGCGTCATCGAGTCTGCCTCCGAGACGACCCCGCTCTATATCCCGGACGAGACCGACCCGGCCGAGGATATGCGCCTAACCTACCGTTACCTCGACCTCCGCCGTGAGCGCGTGCACAAGAACATCGTCTTGCGCTCCAAGCTCATCTCCTTCCTGCGCAAGCAGATGGAGGCCCACGGCTTCAGCGAGTACCAGACGCCGATTCTCACCTGCTCCAGCCCCGAGGGTGCCCGCGACTACCTCGTGCCCTCCCGCGTGCACCACGGCAAGTTCTACGCTCTGCCGCAGGCCCCGCAGCTCTTCAAGCAGCTCCTGATGGTGGCCGGCTTCGACCGCTACTTCCAGATCGCCCCCTGCTTCCGCGACGAGGATTCCCGCGCGGACCGCTCCCCGGGCGAGTTCTACCAGCTGGACATCGAGATGTCC
Source organism: uncultured Kiritimatiellota bacterium (assembly GCA_944389945.1). Classification (GTDB taxonomy): domain Bacteria; phylum Verrucomicrobiota; class Kiritimatiellia; order RFP12; family DVOR01; genus Spyradenecus. The sequence goes on from CALXOF010000023.1 coordinate 27,046, forward strand.
TACGCCACGCAGGAAGACGTCTTCGCCGTGGTCGAGGACGTGCTCTCCAAGGCCTTCGCCGAGTTCGCCCCCAAGGGCTGGAAGATTGACCAGGCCCCTTGGCGCCGCATCCCTTATCGCGAGGCCATGCTGACCTACGGCTCCGACAAGCCCGACCTGCGCAACCCGCTGAAGATTATCGACGTCACCGACCTCTTCGCGACGAGTGGCTTCGGCGCCTTCGCCAAGGCCATCGCCGGCGGCGCCATCGTCCGCGCTCTGCCCGTGCCCCAGATCAAGACCAAGCCCCGCAGCTTCTTCGACAAGCTCGAGCCTTGGGCCAAGCAGGAGCTCGGCGCCAAGGGCCTGGCCTACCTCGTCTGGGACACCGACAAGATCAAGGGCCCCATCGCCAAGTTCCTCAAGCCCGAGGAGCTCGACGCCCTGGCCCAGCGCGGCAACCTCAAGGACGGCGACGCCATCTTCTTCATCTGCGACACCGCCGAGAAGACCCCCACCATGATGGGCGCCCTGCGCAAGAAGATGGGCCAGGACCTCGACCTCATCGAGCAGGATGCCTACCGCTTCTGCTGGATCACCGACTTCCCCTTCTTCGAGAAGGACCCCGAGACCGGCGCGACCATCTTCTCGCACAACCCCTTCTCGATGCCCCAGGGCGGCCTCGAAGCGCTCAACACCAAGGACCCGCTCGACATTCTCGCCTATCAGTACGACGTCGTCTGCAACGGCATCGAGCTCTCCTCCGGCGCCGTGCGCAACCACCGCCCCGACATCATGTACCGCGCCTTCGAGATCGCCGGCTACGGCCCCGAGGTCGTGGAACAGAAGTTCTCCTGCCTGCTCAACGCCTTCAAGTACGGCGCGCCGCCGCACGCCGGCGTCGCCCCGGGCGTCGACCGCATGGTCATGCTCCTGGCCGGCGAAGAGAACATCCGTGAAGTCATCGCCTTCCCCATGAACCAGAAGGCCGAAGACCTCATGATGCACGCCCCCAGCGAGGTCACCGAGAAGCAGCTCCGCGAGCTCCACATCACCATCCGCCCCCATGGCGGCCAGCCCAAGCCCGCCACCCAGGCCTAAGCCCACGGGCAGACATAAAGAAGGCGCGCGGTTCCCCGTGCGTCTTTTTTATTGGTCGCTTTCCTCAGTCCAGGCCTTTGGTGTGGAGCCAGGCGGAGAGGAGGTCGGCCTCACTTTGTATCAATCTGGAGAAACGAACGAGCGTTCCGCGTAAGCACCTCCGAAGCCTGTGTACCAAAGACTGTCATCACCTCGCGGATGCGTGCCTGATAGGCCTCGTCTGGCGAGGTGTCAAGATAATCATAAAAGGCGGGCACATCACTCCCAAAGAGCAGACGTCCCGAAAGAGACGGCTCTCGAGCGCAAACCGCCATCCCCTCCTCATCCATGAAAGAGAGGTCAATGAAGACATTGGGGCATTCTCGTGCGACCTCAAGTGCCTCTTGGACAGGGCGCCCATGCGCCAAATCGATATGGACCTCGGGGAATGCCTTGCACACCTCGCGGTAACGCCCCGCATCCGAACGATTGCCTCCCGTATGAAACTGTACGGCCAAGCCGCGCTCACGTGCAAATGCCATCACCCGCCACAACCGCTCAGGATGTCCAAGCCAATCGCTTTCCTCATTGTGCAGCTTCAACCCTCGCCAAGGGATGTCGGCCGACAACAACGTATCAAGCTTGGAAATGGTTGCGAACCTCTCGTCGGTCAGCCAGTAAAAAGGATAAGCTTTTGTAGGGGCAAGCGACAACATCGCCTGATATTCATCCAGGAGTTTAGCATGCGGCCACGAAGGGTCTTGCGCACTGCTGACTGAGAAGTAGAACGATTCCACCCCTTGTTCGCGCAAGAAGCGAAACGTCTGCTCCGCAGAATAGTAGCGGTTGGCGGTCTCTCCCGGCGCAGGATTCCACCACCCGAAATGCACGTGCGCATCATGCACCTGCATGGGGGCCTTATCAATGACAACGGTTGCACGATCCGTGCCCATACTTGGCGCGATACTCATCCACAAGCCGGTGGTTTAAGGACGCAACATCGCAGAAATGCTTGCTCACCTTCAGCATGTCGCCCGTTTCATTGAAGTTACGCACCAAGCAGGTGGAGCAATAGTTGCGGTCCGGGCAATGGATACACTGCGGGATGTCCTTTCCGCGCAAACTACGCAGATAGAGCACTCGCGGCGATTTCGTCCACACCTCTTCCAAAGTCTGCTCGTAGCAATTTCCGAGCGGATAATCCTGGAAGCCCGAGCATGGGTAATAGTTCCCGTCCGCGTTTAGGCAGATTGCATCCACGCCCACGCCGCACAACGGTTCCTCCGCACGTTCCTCCGGTGTCGCCACCTTCACATTGTCGTAATCCCGCAACATATGGTTATACTCGGGGTCATGCTCGGCAATCGTGCGGATGACCTCTTCCGTTTGCTCCAACGTCAGGCGGTTCGCCAGATTGTCTGTGGTGTGGTCACTCCTAGCCATCATGATAAAGTCCGTGTAACCCTTGATGCGCAAGCTTGCAGCGTAGTCTAACACTGCCCGATAACCCTTGTAATTTCCCCGCATCGTGGGGCACGAAATCTGCAAGGGTACATTCAGCGCGTGTAACCGCTCGATGGCCGCCTTTGTCCGCTCAAACGACCCCGGCAACTGCGTGATGGCGTCATGTAACTTCGGGTCCATACTGTAGAGCGACACCTGCACAAAGGAGACGTTCATCTCTTTCAGCAACTTCGTTCGAGCTTTCGTGCAGAGCGTTAGGTTCGTGAGGATGTTGATGACGAAGTCGCACTTTCGTGCGTAACGCAAAATCTCGTCAAAGTCTGGATGCAACATGCATTCCCCACCCGAGAGCGTGATTGAGAGCCCTCCTAACGCTTTCACTTGATCCATCACCTCAAAGCATTTCGCCTTGTCGATGAAGAAATCCCGGTTGCGCGGCACATAGCAATGGACACACTTCTCCGTACATTTGCTCGTCAGGTCGAAATGCACCGAGAAGGGCGTCGGGTGCTTTAAAAAGTAATCGTGCAACGCCTGCGAGCCCTTGTCCTCTTCTTCCGTCGGTGTATTCCCCAAATCCGGCAACGTCCATGGCGCCTCCATGTCATACGAGAAGTCGAGGTCCTTGGCCTCCAATTCCTCCGCCGATTCCCCCAACACCACATGACCGGCCTCGGCCAACGAACGCAGGAACGCCGTGAAGTCCGTCTCCAACGTTTCGCGCGCTACGCCCGGGAACGCCTGTACAAGCGCCTCCACCGCTTTCGCGACCGTCCGCGGCTCCCGTGCAATCTGCCGCGTGAACGTCTCCGCGTCCGTGAACACTTGATCCACTTTCGACACCTGGTTCACGATGTAAGTGTAAGGCCCGTATTGCCGGATAAACGCATTCCTCGACTGCTTGAAATACATCGCTCGCTCCATTCTCAATCATGCTACGATTTCGCTTCCCTCGCACCCACACGGGGCACGGGGGAAGCATGCGTTCACTTAACCAATTCCGCTTTCTGCAGACGTTCCATCACCTGGGTCGCAATTTTCTGCTGAAAGACAGCCTGCAAAAGTGTATTCAACCGTTGCGTGTCAAACCTCACGCCACAATCCTTCAACGACCGAATCGCCGTCTTCAAGCGATCCTCGTCCAAGGGATGCAACAGAGACTCGTTGGCCATATTGAGAAATACCTGAAACTCAGTAATGGCTGGCGAAACATCGACCACCGTTGCCACGATAGCGTCCGTTGAAATATGCTGACTCATGGGATTTTCTCCTTGTTGTGTCACGTTACTAAACAAGTAACGTTCCCTGCGCACCCGAAGGTGCGCAGGGAACGGGCACACATTTACATGGTACGCTCGCACTTCTTGCACCAGCAAGCCCCCGTGCCCTTTTCAGGGCAGCCGGCGACGAAGGTGCGCTTAGGTTCGCTCTTGGCGACCATCGTGGGTTTCTTGTAGTTCATGACTGAACTCCTGTTTGTGCTCCTCTCGGAGCGTGTTGGGCGTTGGCAGGGGGAACGCCCCCCTGTACCAAAATCAACTGCGGAACTGGCGAAGCTGGATCCCACAGGTCTCATAGAGATAGGTGTAACCGTTGGCGCAAACGATGGAAACTTTGTCGCCATTTACCGAGGCCTGAAGGATAGTGGCTGGGACATTGAACGTGCGGTACAGATATCCGTTATCCTCATAGATTTTGATTGTGTGCCCGCTAAACGTCGCGTACATCATGATTGATCTCCTGTGTTTCTTCGTTTTATTTGCTGAAATTTATCGGACCACCTGAAAATGTCCGGATTCTAATATTGGAGACAAACTTCCAGAGCATCTTGAGAGAGAATTTGATGATTATCCATGTAGCAGTAAGTATAATGCAGGTAATTCTCCATAAGACTTTGGCCGCTTCTTTGATGATCTTCCAGCAACATTTGCCAATCGCTTTGATGGCCACCCAAAAGCCCTTGGCGATTGTTTTGATGACGTTCCAGGCTCTCTTGAGAAAGGAATGGAACATATTGTCGCGCGGTTTGATGTCCTCAAAGAACGCGTCCACATCGTCCGCTGGCACGGATGTGGATTTATTGTGTTTCTCCATGAGGTGTCTCCTCAATGTTTGGAAGAGACACAAAAAAGGCGTGCCTCTGTCCGTTCATGTTCTCGGTAGAGGCCGACCAAAGCCTTGAGAGAAAACAGTACGGGAGAAAACACGCCAGGGATAACCCCAACGCGCCTCCGCAATACGTTCGTTCTCTCGTGAAATTGGTCGTTTCTACCGAACGAATGTAATGCGATAACGCATCGTTATGCGTCTGAGACGTGGCAGGATGACTCCGACAGGCGGAGACTCTGCCCCAACTCAAACTATGTATCAATAAGTATATCCCACTCGCGTTCCCGTTGTCAAACGATTAAATGTCTCACAGTTCAGATTTCAGAGAAACGTCAAATCGAAAAGTAATCGCACGGGGGTAGTCTCGGGGATGTTGCGATAAGGTGTCCTAAGGAGGGGGGTGCGATTAGGAGTCTGGAAGGATTGTGGAAAATATGAGATGATAGAGGAGTCCCCCCTCCCCAGGGAGGGGGGATGCGCGATTACCTGTCCGCAACAGTGGTGTTTAATTCCGGGATTTGGGAAGGAGTCCTAACATGGG
>CALXOF010000024.1 GCA_944389945.1 uncultured Kiritimatiellota bacterium
GGAGCGTCTCCCTGCTCAGCGGCTTTTCGGAACCATTTGGAGGCTTCTGTGTAGGATTGTTCAACGCCTTTGCCGTTTGTATAACACCCGCCAAGATTGAGTTGCGCCCCGGCATGTCCTTGGTTGGCGGCCTTGCGGAACCACTTGATAGCTTTTGTGTAGGATTGCTCCACACCTCTGCCATTGGCATAGTATACGCCGAGGCTATTTTGTGCCCTGGCATTCCCTTGTTCTGCGGATTTGCGATACCACTTGGCGGACTCCGTGTAAGATTGCTCTACACCTTGCCCATACTCATACCCCAGGCCGAGGTTATATTGCGCATCGGCATCTCCTTGCTCGGCGGCCTTGCGGAACCACTTGATAGCTTTTGTGTAGGATTGCTCCACACCTCTGCCATTGGCATAGTATACGCCGAGGCTATTTTGTGCCCTGGCATTCCCTTGTTCTGCGGATTTGCGATACCACTTGGCGGACTCCGTGTAAGATTGCTCTACACCTTGCCCATACTCATACCCCAGGCCGAGGTTATATTGCGCATCGGCATCTCCTTGCTCGGCGGCTTTACGGAACCACTTGGCGGCCTCTGTGTAAGATTGTTCCACACCTTGGCCGTTGATATAGCGCACGCCGAGTTTGAATTGTGCTTCGGCATCTCCTTGTTCGGCGGCTTTACGGTATCTTTCGACATCCGTTGTGGCAAAAGCTGTCGTGGTGCAGACGAGGACGCCGAGGCAAACGGCGAACCAAGCAAACAAACGCGTTCTTTTCATGCGAACCTCCAATAGACGATAAGAGTATACCCAATCTGGGCGAGGTGCGCAACACGCGAAACGGAATCATGTTAGGGAAAGGTCTTTCGAGAAGCGACGGAAGATTGGCGGTCCCTTTGCGGGGGGTGTTATCGTCCGATATGTCCTTCTGTGGGGTGTAGGGTGATGGCGGGAGGCTAGAGGGGTCTTGTGCGGACCCTATAGTGGTTGGACTCGGACCCCTATAGGGTCTCGTATTGGACCCCTATAGGGTCTCGTATTGGACCCCTATAGGGTCTCGTATTGGACCCCTATAGGGTCTCGTATTGGACCCCTATAGGGTCTCGACCCGGACCACTATAGTGGTTGACCCCGGACCCTTATAGGGTCTGAGATGGGATTTAGTAAGGAATGGGCATGAAAAAGAGGCTCGGGGCTGAACGATGAAGTGTTCAGCCCCGAGCTTATTCTGGTCTTTTATAGTGTGGGAAACGAGGTCCCGGCCAAGCCTCTAAACCTCTAAACTTCCAACCTTCCCATTAGGGTTGGTCGTCGGCGAAGAGGGTGGCGAGGTAGGCCTTGACGGTCTCGATGGCGGCTTTGGGTTTGCAGTGGAGGTCGCAACCGGCGGCGCGGAGGTGACCGCCGCCGCCGAAGTGTTCGGCGATGGAGGCGGCGGTGAAGGCGGGGGTCTCGTTGCGGGTGCGGATGCTGAGGCGGGTGATGCCGGGCTTGTCCTTGGTCTCGTAGAAGAAGAGGCAGATTTGGGCGGTGGGGATGGAGCGGGGGATGTCGATGGCATCCTCGATTTCGCTCTTGGCGACGCCGGCGCGGCGGAAGTCGCGGGCGGTGAGGCTGATGAGGGCGACGCGGCCGCGGAACCAGGTGGTGAGGGAGTCGTAGGCCTTGCGCTTGAGGAGGACGGCGCCTTCGCTGGCGTAGAGGTAGAGGCGGTCGTTGATGGCCGAGGAGTCGACGCCGCGTGCGAGGAGGTCGGCGGCGGCGCGGAGGGTGGAGGGGTGGGTGCAGGAGTAGGCGAAGCGGCCGGTGTCGGTGACGAGTGCGACCCAGAGGGCCTCGGCGGTGGGGAGGTCGATCTCCCATTTCCAACGCGCGGCGAAGCGGTAGACGAGCTCGCCGGTGCTGCTGGCATCGGGGACGACCCAGCGGGCGATGCCGTAGGGCTTGCTGGTGGCGTGGTGGTCGATGACGCAGGTGGGGAGCTTGGCGACGGCGTCGCGGAGGGGGTCGGGGAGTCGATCAGGGCCGCCGCAGTCGAGGAGGAGGGCGCAATCGTAGTCGCGCGCCTTGACGTTGGTGGGTGCGACGCAGGTGGCGTAGTCCAAGAGGAACTTGGGCGGGCCCATGCCGAGGGGGGAGAGGGCGACGGTGGGTTCCCAGCCGTTGGCCTTGAGCATGCGGGCCATGGCGATGCTGGAGCCGACGGCGTCGCCGTCCGGGCGGATGTGGGCGGTGATGAGGACGCGCCGGAAGCGGCGGAGGGCCTCGACGACGGTCTTGGCGCTCCCCCGCTGGCGGTGCTTGGTGAGGTTGGGGGACATTAAGCGTTGGGCTCGTACTGGGTGGGGATGGCCGCGAGCCAGGCCTTGACGGCGTCGTCGAGGGGTTCGACGGCGACGAGGGTGCCGGCCTCGGTGCCACGCTCAGCGGGGAGCTCCACCTTGTCGCCGGGCTTGTGGCCGAGGAGGGCGGCGGCGAGGCGGGAGCGGCTGGAGATGATGTTGAGCTGCTCGTCGCGGTCGAGTTCGCCGAGGATGGTGTAGGTGGCGCGGCCCTTGGCGGTCTCGATGGTGACGCGGGTGCCGGGCTCGGCGGTCTCGCAGGAGACGCCGGCGAAGTCGGTGGGCTTGAGGAGCTTGAGGGTGCGGTCCATCTCGTCCTGGCGGCCCATGAGGACGCGCTCGTGCTCGCGGGCGAACTGATATTCGGCGTTTTCGCGCAAGTCGCCGTAGCTGCGGGCGGTGGCGATGTCCTTCTTGTTCGCGGGGATTTCGACGTTGATGAGGTGGTCGAAGGCGAGGCGGTAGGCCTGGAGGGAGCGGACGGAGGTGAGGTGGGGGCGCTCCTGGGGCTGACGCTCGGTGCGGCGGAGCTTGGCGAGGGCGCCATCGAAGCGGGCCATGCGGACGAGGACGTTGCGCTTGGAGGCGGCGTCCCACTCGTTGGCGGTGGAGGCCTGGATGCGCTCGAACATGACGCGGCGATCGAAGGCGGAGAGCTCCTTGCAGACCTCTTCCAGCCACTTGGCGCTGTCGAAGAAGGCCTGAAGGGCGTTGCGCATCTTGAGGCTTTCGCCGGTGAGGCGCTGCTCGACGATGTGGATGGCCTGGGTGATGAGCTCGTTGAGGGCGGGGGCCTTCCAGGCGGCCGCGTCGTCGCGGTTGCGCAGGGCCCAGACGACGAGGGTAGGGACGGGGCTGGCCTGACGGGCGAGGAGCTTGCGAACCTCCGCACCGGTCTCTTCATCGCCGGCGAGGGCACCGAGGGTGGCACCGAGGGCGACGCTGTTGAGCTGGGTGAGATGGTCGAGGATGAAGGCCTTCTTCTCGGGCTTTTCGGCGAGGATGAAGCGGATGGTGGCGGCGACGTCGCGGGCGGAGAGGCCCTTGAGCGCGGCTAGGAAGTTGTCCTGCTCGTCCACTTCGGTGAGGGTTTCGGCCTGCTTGGCGCGGTCGGTCTGGGAGGAGAGGCCCAGGCGGGCCATGAGGGTGGCGACCTGCGCGTAGCGAGGGAAGTCGGACTTGTCGGCGCCCTTGAGGGCGAAGTTCAGACGGTTGGTCACCGCGTCGCGGTAGCTATCGGGAAGCTCGCCCTTCTTGTCGGCGAGCATGGCGAGGGTGCCGTCGTAGATGGCCTTGAGGTCGCGGAGCTTGGAGAAGCGCTTGAGCCAGGCGTCGCCGAAGTCTTCCTCGGCATCGAGGATGCGGATGGGCTCGGTGCGCTTGGTGGGGATCTCCACAGGGTGGGCCTTGTCGGCCTTGAGGCTGCGGCGGGCGGACTCCCAGAAACGCTTCCAATCATCGGTCTTGACCAGGCCGATGGCGGCGAGGCGCTCCTGCAGGCGCTGGATGGTGAGGGGGCCGTAGCTCTCGATGGTGAGGCGGACGAGGTCGCCGGGGTGCTCGGCGGCCATCTTCTCGATTTCCGCGCGGTCCTTCATTAGGCGCGTCATAAGATGGTCGTCGTCGGCGATTTCGAGGTTCTGGCCGGCGACGGCGAGGCTCATGGCGTGGCCCTTCTTGCCCTCGAAGTCGATGATGACCTTGCCGTAGAAGGTGTCGATGTTCTTGACCTGGCCAAAGCCCCAGGACTGGCTGCTCACGTAGACCTCGGGCTTCAGGGCCAGGAGGACGGAGAGGCGGCGGACGATGGCGGAGGCCGAGGCGGAGGCCAGGCCGATGGAGTCGACCATCAGCTTTTCTTCGGTGGTGGAGGCGCTACGGCGGATAACCTCGCGCATCTGGGCCAGATCGATGCCCTTCAGCTCGACGGTGCGCTTGGCAAAGAAGTCCATGCAGGCAATCGCCCCGAGCAAATCCCGGTGCTCCACGGCGGTTTTGGTCGTCGCGGAGAAAGCCTTGACCGCGCTCTTGGCGTCTTCGGCCAATTGCTCGCCAATCAGCGCAAGCGCCGCGGCAATGTTAGGCTTCTCGGTGTCCAACAGTTCCTGGATTTGCGACCCGAAAGCGACCTTATCCATATCCATATCCTTTCCACTGAAAGCAACAGTCCCACCGCGCCGCGCCGACACTTCCGTCGTCGCGCCACCAAGGGCACTCGCGATATAAAGTACCAAAAAGGCCTGTTTTCCGCAACTTTGGGGGGGCGGCTGACGCCGCCCCGGAGAACGGAGAACAGAGAACGGAGAACAGAACGCCCCTGCGGGGCGATGGATGAAGCCTCTGTACAATCAGTAGGGTCCGGGGAAAATGGGAACCGCAAAGACGCAAGGGACGGCTTGCGCCGCCCCGGAGAACAGAGAACGGAAAACGGAGAACAGAGAGCGCCCCTGCGGGGCGACAGGCAAGCCGCTGTACAATCAATCGGCGTGCGCCAGCACGCCAAAATCTGCTTAAATCTGCGAAATCGGCGTTTTCCTCCACTGGCAGTCCTGCGTGCGCTAGCACGCCCTTAATCTGCTCAAAATCTGTGAAATCTGCGGTTTTCTCTCGTTGTGTGCGCTGTGTTCCGTTGTTTTCTCTGTGCCGTCCCGTGTCCACAAAACCGCTTTATCGTTGGGCGGAAGGTGGTACAATTTGGGGTATGGATTTTGACTTTCTTTTCAGAGGTGCGACGGTCTTTGATGGGACCGGCGCAAAGGCATTCAAGGCGGACGTGGGCGTGCGCGGGGAGACCATCGCGGCAATCGGTGACCTGTCGGCCGCGGAGGCGCGGGAGGCACGTGACGCGCAGGGCCTATGGCTGATGCCGGGCTTGATTGACGCGCATACGCACTCGGACGCGTTTTTGTTGTTGGAGCCGATGTGCCCAAGCAAGTTGGCGCAAGGCGTGACGACGGAGATTGGCGGGCAGTGCGGCGGCAGCGCGGCGCCGCGGTTGAACGGGGCGCGGTTGCCTTCGGATTGGGAGGCGCAGACCTATCCGCCGCGACCGGGCCATGAAGGGCCGGGGCCGAACTGGGACACGGTGGCGGATTACCGCACGTGCCTGGAAGCGGCGCGGCCGGCCACGAACCTGATTCTCTTCGCGGGGCACAACACCATCCGCAAAGGCGTGATGGGCGATGCGCCGCGCGCGGCCACACCGGACGAGGTGGCGCGGATGGTCCGGGTGCTGGAACAGGCGCTCGACGAAGGTGCGTGGGGCATGACCACGGGACTGATTTACCACCCCGGCGTTCATAGCACGCCCGAGGAGGTGTTGGCCTTGGCCGCGGCGTGTGCCCGGCGCGGTGGGATGTACGCCACGCATATGCGCAGCGAGAGCGACCGTCTGCTGGAGGCCATCGATGAGGTGTTGGAGCTGGTCCGTGCCACGGGCATCCATGCGCAGATTTCCCACCTGAAGACCACCGGCCGGGCCAACTGGTCGAAGGCCGAGGCCGCGCTCGCCAAGATTGAGGCCGCGCGCGAGGCGGGGCTTTGGCTCCATTCCGACCGTTATCCCTATCTCTCCTCCGGGACCGACCTGGACATCGTGTTGCCCGACTGGGCGTCTGCGGGCGGTAATGCGGCCATCTTGAAGCATTTGGATGACCCGGCGGACGCGCGGCGTATTGCGCGGGAACTGGACGACTCGGGGCGCGACCCCACGACGGTGATGATCGGCGGGGCCTGGACGCCCGAGACGCGGGCGTTCTCGGGTAAGACGGTAGCCGACGCGATGGAGACGTGGGAGTGTTCCTTCGGCGAGGCCGTGGTGCGTATCCTACAGACCGACCGGAGCCGCACGGGGGCCTTCTTCTTCGGGATGTGCGAAGAGAATATGCTCAAAATCTTGGCGCGGCCATGGGTGATGCCCGGCTCGGACGCGTCGCTACGTGCGCCGTGGGGGCCGTTGGGACGCGATTGGCCGCACCCGCGGGCTTACGGTACGCACCCGCGCTTCTTCCGGACGCTCACGGAGCGTCTGGGTGTGTCGCCGGAGGCGGCCATCCACCGTATGACGGGGCTGCCCGCGCAGGCCTTCGGCATCCCGCGGCGCGGGGTGGTGAAAGAGGGTTACTTTGCCGATTTGACGCTGATTGACCCCGCGGCCTGGCGCGACACGGCGGACTATGCCCACCCGCACCGTTTCGCGACGGGCGTGGACACCGTGTTGGTCAACGGCTCACCGGTCTTCATGGGCGGGCAGCTGAACCCCTCTGCGCCGCGTCGTGGGCGACTCTTGGAGCGCGCGTGAAGGGCGCAGACATGGACAAGCGGGACATCTTGGAGGCCCTGACGGCGCCGGACGGCGAGGCGCTCTTCGCCAAGGCGCGGGCCGTCCGCGCGGAGACGAAGGGCAACGGCGTCTTCTTCCGCGGGCTGGTCGAACTCTCCAGCGTGTGCGACCGCGATTGCCTCTACTGCGGCATGCGCCACTCCAACGCAGGGGCGCACCGTTACGCCATGCGCGACGACGAGATTGTGGCGTGCGCGGCGTTGGCGCGGGAGCTGGGCTTCGGCACGGTGGTGTTGCAGGCCGGCGAGTGTCCCGCGCTCTGGACGCGCGAACGCGTGGCGGGGTTGGTGCGGCGCGTCAAGGCCGAGACGGGGCAACACGTGACGCTCTCGCTGGGCGAACGCTCCGAGGCCGACACCGCGGCTTGGCGCGAGGCCGGGGCCGACCGTTATCTGTTACGCTTCGAGACCACCGACCGCGACCTCTTCGCGCGAATTCATCCCGGTGCGCCGCGCGACGGCGAGCACCCGCGACTGGCGCAGTTGCGGCGCATGAAGGCGCAGGGTTACGAAATCGGCGGCGGGATGATGCTGGGGCTGCCCGGGCAGACGTTGGAGTCTGTGGCGGACGACCTGCTCATGCTTCGCGAACTGTCCGTGGACATGGTGGGTCTGGGGCCCTATCTGGCCCATCCGGACACGCCCTTGGGGCGCGACCCCACGCCGAGCGAGGTGCCCGTGAGCGTGGACTTCACCTGTCGGTGTTACGCCTTGGCGCGTCTGCTCCTGCCGCGGGCCAACATCCCCTCCACCACCGCCCTCTCGACCCTCGACCCCGCGCAGGGGCGACTCCGTGGCCTCTCCTCCGGCGCGAACGTCTTCATGCCCAACCTCACGCCGGCGGCCTATCGAGCGGACTACCAAATCTATCCCGACAAGATCTGCGTCATCGCTCCCCAAGCCGACTCCCTCGACGCCCTCCACGCCGACCTCGCCACCCTCGGCCTCCGTCAAATTAAGGGTTGAGCCAATAGTGACGTGGTAGTTCTCTACGAAGACACAAAGGAACGCAAGGGCCTGGGCACTTCACCGTTCGGTGCACAGCGCCTCACTACCGTGCCCATTCCTTGCGTTTCTGCGACTTCCTGTAACCCTAGAACTCGATATCTTCCTCTTGTCTGTATTATCGCATTTTTGCTATAATGTGGACATGAAGAAGCGGATTAGGTTGAGCAGTCAAGCGGAGGACTTCATCTACAGTCTGCCAACGACGGCACTAGGAAAGTTGACCTCCTCCCTCGAACGATTGAGTCAAGAGGGGCGACTTCCCGCGCCTTACGCCGAAAAAGTCGAGGGCGAGACAATCTCTTCGAAATCCGCGTGAAGGACGGCGAGCAAATCCGTGTCTTCTATGCCTACGCCAAAGGCGATGACGTCTGGTTGTTGTCAGGTTTCATCAAGAAGACGCAGAAGACCCCGCCAGCCGAGATTCGAAAGGCGTTAAGGATCAGAAAGGAGTTGGGATTATGAAGACGAAAAAGAGCTATGAGGAGCTGTGCCGGGAAAGCGATGCCTTCCGCAAGGAGTGGGAGGAGAAGGTCAAGTCGAACCCAGACTATGAGACCATTGTCGCGGAGGTTAATGCTGGCATCGACGCCGCGTTCGCCATGGAGCGTGCGCGCAAAGAGGCCGGATTGACTCAGGCGCAGGTGGCTGAGCGGATGGGCACCACCCAATCCAGTGTCGCTCGGATGCTCAAGGGGCGTCTGACCCTGGCTTCTTTCGCTCGTTATCTCGCCGCGTGTGGGAAGCGGGCCGAGATTACCATTCACCAACTCTGACGCGTAGTAGCCATCCGTGCATTTGGGCGTGTCGGAATCGGCACGCCCAAATGATACACTTTGGTGGGCACGCTCACAGGAGAAGGGTGAGGGCGGAGAGGGTGACGAGGAAGATGAGGTTGAGGAGGGTGAAGAGGGCGAGGTAGCGCCAGGGGCGGGCGTCGGGCTCGCGGAGATAGAGCCCCAAGGAGATGAGGCTGGCGAGCGAGGCGATGGGCGTGCCGAAGCCGCCGATGTCTGCGCCCCAGAGGAGGCCGCTCCAGTCGTCGGTGAAGGGGGCGAGGAGGACGGCGGCGGGGACATTGGAGAGGAATTGCGAGGCTAGGGTCGCGGTGGCCTGGGTGTGGTTCTCGAGGAGGTGTTCGAGCAGGGTGCTGACGGCGGGGATGCGGCCCAGGTTGTTGGAGAAGACGAAGAAGCCGACGAAGGTGAGGAGCAGGCCATAGTCCACACCGCGCAGGGCGGCACGGTAGAAGAGCAACGCGAAGACCACGACCAATCCGAAGAGCCAGGCGTGGGGGAAGAGGCGGAAGACGGTCAGCAGGCAGAGCACGAGAAGTCCGCCGCAGAGGAAGACTTTGCGGGGATGGGTCAGCGTGCGGTGGTGTTCGAAGCGGAAGTCGATGGGTTCATCGCGCAGGATGTGGGTGAGAGCGAAGAGGAGGAGCGCGCCGCCGAAGGCCACCGGCACCGTGGCGGCGAAGAAGTCCTTGGCGGGGATGGCGTAGGTGGTGTAGAGGAAGAGGTTTTGCGGGTTGCCGATGGGGGTGGCGATGGAGCCGAGGTTGGCCGCGACGGTTTGCAGGGCGATGAGGCCGGGAAGACGGCGGCGGAGCTTGAGGCGGTCGAGCGCGTAGACGGCGAAGGGGACGAGGGCGATGAGGGCGACGTCGTTGGTGGCCACCATCGAGACGAAGAAGGTGAGCTGCACCAAGGTGTGCGCGAGGGCGCGGAAGCTTTTGCGGTCGGCCAGCAACGACTGCGCCAAGACGCGGAAGAGGGCACACCCGCGGAAGCCCGCGACCACGAACATCAGGCAGAAGAGCAGGTTGAGCGTGCGCAGGTCGATGGCCAGCCACCACGCCCCGGGGTCGGCGACAAAGAAGAAAGAGAGCGCCGCGGTCAGGAGCGAGACGACGGTGACGGCGTTGGCGCGCAGGAAACGAAGCACGGCGGCGGTCATGGGCATGGCTCAGCCTCCCGTTCATGCGGCCAACGGAAGGAGTAGGCCCAGTAGGCCAAGACCAAAAGGACCGCCGCGCCGACCCACGCCGCCGGGTCGCCCCAGTAGACGGCGTTCACGCCGAGCACGTGGAGCAGTCCAAGCGCGACGCCCATGCGCATGACCATCTCGACAAAGCCCGCGAGCATGGGTAGGAGCGAGCGGCCGATGCCCTGCAACGTGTTGCGGAAGATGAAGATGAGGCCGAGCGGCACGAAGAAGGGGGCAGTCACCCACAGCATATGGCGCCCCACGGCCAGCACCTCCGTGTCATGCTCGCGCAGGAAGGCCGCGACGAAGAGGTCACCGAAGAGCAACGCCAGCACCGTCATCACGATGCCGCACGCCACGGTGATGAGCACCGAGGCCCGGACCCCGGCGCGAATACGGCCCAGGCGGCCGGCGCCGTAGTTCTGCGCGGAGTAGGTCGCCATGGCCTGGCCGAGCGCCACGGGGAGCTGACAGGCGACGTTCTCGACGTTGCGGGCGGCGGTCATGCCGGCGATCTGCGCCACGCCGAAGGTGTTGATTGCGGCCTGGAGCACCATTGCGCCCAGGCCCGTGACGGAAAACTGCAACCCCATCGGCACGGCGATCCAGAGCTGCCGCAGGGCCATCCGCGGGCGCGGGCGCCAATCGGCCAGACGCAGGCGGAGCTCCGGCAGACGGCGCGTGACCACCAGCAGACAGGTGAGGGCCGAGGTGAAGATGGCCGTGTTGGTGGCCCAGGCCGCGCCCCCCACGCCCATGTCAAAGACCGTGATGAAGAGGACATCGAGCACCACGTTGATGAGCGAGGCGCCGGCCAGGAAGAAAAGCGGCGTGCGACTGTCGCCCAGGGCCCGCAGGGTGGCGCTCTGGAAGTTGAAGAAGACCATCAGCGGCGTGCCCAGGAAGCTGATTGCGAGATAGTCGTGCGCCAGGGCAAAGACGTCCGCCGGCGTGTTGAGTAACCGCAGGATGGGGTCTACGCACAGCCAACAGGCCAACGTCACGAGGCCCGCGATGGCCGCACTCACCCACACGCCCGTGCCGACCGACTGTCGCACGCCGCGCGGGTCGCCCGCGCCGAACCGTTGTGCGGTGACCACGGCCACACCCGCGGTGATGCCGAAGACGAAGCCCAAAACCACGAAGATGGTTGAGCCCACCACGCCCACCGCGGCCAAGGCACGCTCGCCCAACAGCTGCCCCACGATGACCATGTCGGCCAGCGCATAGGCCATCTGGATGACGTTGCCCACCAGCAGGGGCCATGAGAAGGCCACCAGCAGCCGGAGGGGCTTGCCGCGGGTCATGTCGGTGGTCATGTCACTCGGCGGGGGCGGCCCCAACGGCGGGGTGGAGATAGAAGGGCGCGGGATCCTCGGAGAGCGCGCCGGTCAGACGGCGGAGCGCCTCGGGCAGGAGGTCGGCGGTGAGGGTGACGGGACGAAGGCCAAACTCGGCGAGGCGCTCGGCATCGGGGCTGACCATGTTCGCCGCGGGCGTGAAGCGGTCGCGCGCCAAGATGTGGAAGTCGCCCTGCTGGACAATGGCGCCCGGTCCGACGGTGAAGCGCGCGGCCCAGAGGGTATTGCGGCGGGCGTCGCCCACCACGGTCACCTCGGGCAGGCCGGAGGCTAGGGCGCAGAGCGCCGCGGAGGGGAAGCCTTTGGGCCGCAGCCCCAACGCCAGCCCCATGCCTTGCAGACAGGCGATGGAGGAGCGGACGCCGGCGAAAGAGCCTGGCCCCAGCCCCACGGCCAACAAATCGGGACGGCGCCCGGCAAGCAACGCGCGCAGACGGTCGCACCAGGTCGGGTCGCGGCCGGGAAGTTCCAGCGTCTCGTCGCCGAAGGCGATGAGCGTGCGTGCGGAAGAACGGTCAAGGACAAGCGCAGACATCAGAAACACCGCTTGATAAGGGAGAGGATGCCCTGCTTCCACGGCACGCGGTGGGTCTTGCCGCTTTGGCCCTGGAAACGCGGGAGGTTGGCGACGTACCACGCGTAGTTGCGCAAGAGCGCGTCGCGGTTGGAAAAGCGCGGGGCCCAGCCCAGACGGTCCCGAATCTTGGAGACGTCCACAAAGCTGTCGCAGGGGGCCGTCTCATAGACCCAACGGTAGAGCGGGGAGAGGTGGAGTGCCTCGAGCACGCGCAGGGTGGGGATGACCAACCAGGCCGGCGTGCCGCGCACGCGCTTGCCGTGGCCGGCGGCATCGAGCACGGACTGCCAATCCTCGCGCATGGTGGCGAAGCGGTCGGCCCCCACATTAAAGGTGTCGCGCACGGCGGACTCATCGGGGTGGGTCAGGCAGAGGCCGATGGCGTCGCACAGGTCCTCCACGTCGAGCAACTGGTAGCGGTTACGCCCGGACCCAATCATCGGGAAACCGTGGCCCGTGTAGGCCCAGTCATACAGCAACGCGAAGACGCCCAGGCGCTCCGGCCCCACGAAGCTCTTCGGCCGCAGGATTGAGACCGCGAAACCGGGCGCGTCCAAGCCGCGCGCGATGCCTTCGGCCACAATCTTGCTTTCGCCGTAGGGGCCGACGCCAATCAGTCGGTCACCTTCCCGCACGGGGTGGTGGTCCGGGATGCCATAGACGGCGGTGGAGGAGATATAGACGAAGCGCGCGACACCGGCGGCCTTGGCCTCCTCGACCACGATGCGTGCCCCATCCACATCCGTCGAGCGAATCTCTTCCTCCGAGCAGAGCGGGAGCGCCGCCGCGCAGTGCACCACCGAACGGCACCCAGCCATCAATTCGCGCACGGCCTCGCGGTCGCGCACATCGCCGACCACCGTCCGCACGCGCGGGTCGCTCTTCTCGGGATAGTCAAAGGCCACCAAGTCCAACGACCGCACGTCCTCGGCACCATGCGCCAAGAGCCAACGGATAAGGTTGATACCCAAAAAACCACTGCCGCCCGTGACGAGCACGGGCGCAGGGAGGCATTCTTGGACGGTCGTCTCCATGGCTTAGCCGCGGTCGTGCATCGGCACGTACGGGAGCGGGGCCTTGCCCACGGCCTTGAAGGCCGGGCGCACAATCGGGCCGCCGTTTACGAGCTCCTCCAAGCGGTGCGCGCACCAGCCGACCACACGCGAGATGGCGAAGAGCGGCGTATAGAGATCCACCGGGATGTTGAGCATGTCGTAGACGAAGCCCGAATAGAAGTCCACGTTCGCGCAGAGCTCCTTGGTCTTCTCGCGGCCCTCGTTGAAGATGGCAGGCCCCAGGCGCTCGATGGCCTCGTAGAGGTGGAATTCCTCCATGCGGTCTTTGCTCTCGGCCAGCTCGCGGGCCTTCTCCTTGAGGAGCAATGCGCGCGGGTCGGAAATGGTGTAGACCGCGTGCCCCAGACCATAGATGAGACCCGAACCGTCGCCGGCCTCCTTGCGCAGAATCTTGCGCAGGTAATCGGCGATTGCGCCCTCGTCCATCCAATCGGGCAGGGCGTCCTTGATCTCGTCCATCTGGTGCATCACGCGCAGGTTCGCACCGCCGTGGCGCGGGCCCTTGAGCGACAACGTCGCCGCCGCGATGGCGGAATAGGTGTCCGTCGCGGCCGAGGTCACCACGTGCGTGGTGAAGGCGGAGTTGTTACCGCCGCCGTGCTCGGCGTGGAGCACCAGGCAGAGGTCCAGCAGTTCGGCCTCAAGCGGCGTGTAAGCCGCGTCCTCGCGCAGCATCATCAGGAAGTTCTCCGCCGTCGAGCGGCCCGGCACCGGGTTGCGCACGAAGAGCGACTCCCCGTGGTAATAGTGCATCTTCGCCTGATAGGCATAGGCCGCCATCGCGGAGAAACGCGCCACCAGGTCGATGCTCTGGCGCAACACCGCCGGGATGCTCACCGCGTCGGGCGTCTCGTCATCGCTGTACGCCGCGAGGACCGACCGCGCCAAGGAGTTCATGATGTCCCGGCTCGGCTCGCGGATGATCTTCTCCAGCAACAGATAGGGCAACGCGCGCTTGGAGTCCAAGACCGCGTTCCACTCCTCTAGCTCCGACTGGTTCGGCAGCTTCCCGAAAAGCAACAGATACGCCGTCTCCTCGAAGCCGGGCCGTCCCTCGCTCTGGAAACCGTGCACCAATTCCTGCACGTCCATCCCGCGATAGAACTGCTTGCCTGGCACCGGGACCAGCTCGTTTTCGTCCATCACGTAGCCGTGAATCGAGCCGACGCGCGTCAACCCAACCAACACGCCCGAGCCATCCTCGTTGCGCAGGCCGCGCTTCACGTTGTAGCGCCGGTAAAGCTGCGGGTCGATTTGTGCGCACGCACGCGCCATCCCCTCATAACGCGCCAGTCGCTCCTCCGTCAAGAGGGTGTCCGTCCGCGTTTCAGGGGCTTCTTTCTTATTCCGTGTCACCATGCTGCGTGCTCTCCGTGGTTGGATTGTCAATAAAAGAAAACGGTCGCCAATCTTACCACGCATCCCCCCATCGCGCAAGCAAAAATGCCTTTGCCATCTTAAAAAGAACCGCCTGGCCTTTCTCCCTCTCTCTTCTCGCGCGTCTCTTCTTGTTTTAAGGTAGGCCTTCTCACGAGGCACCCATGAACAATCAATCGCCATCGCGTACCCTTACAGAAGAACGCTCCATTTGGGCATCCCGTTCGATTGTTCCATGCCTTTTGCGCCCGATGAATGCCTCCATTCTATATAGGCCCAAGCTGGAACTCTGGTGGCAACAGACAGGCCTCCTAAAGGGTCGTTCTGAGACCCTATAGTGGTCCGAGGTCAACCACTATAGTGGTCGGAGGTGAGACCCTATAGTGGTCGGGGTCGAAACCCTTAAGGGTCCAGAAAGGGCCTTTTGGGGATGCTTGGCGGAGGGTGGGAAGGGGGTGCCCAATCCGTGCCGAAGGAGCCTGCCATTCGGGGCCCGGAGGTGCCTTCTTTTAAGGAGATGCAAAAAAGTGCTTGCGGTGGGACGGCGGGTGTGCTATAGTATGCCCTGTTTTTCGTTCGTTGCCTCATGGTGTAACGGTAGCACAACTGACTCTGGATCAGTTTGTCAAGGTTCGAATCCTTGTGAGGCAACCAATTTGGATGGATTGTGGGGGCGCCCGCAATCCTTTTTTTGCACGATGGAGGTGCCGCGGTGATAGAGAGCCTTTTGGACATCCTGCGCAACAATGCGAAGGAAACCCCTGAGACCATGGCCAAGCTGTTGGGCGTGACGCCCGAGGCTGTGGAGGCGGAAATCGCGCGCCTGGAGCGCGAGGGCATCATCCGCGGCTGGCAGGCGATCGTGAACGACGATCTGTTGCCCAAGGGTCATGTGACGGCCGTGATTGAAGTGCGCGTGACGCCGGAGCGCGAGGGCGGCTTCAACCGCATCGCCGAGCAGGTGAGCCGCTTCGACGAGGTGGACGCGGTCTTCTTGATGAGCGGCGGTTATGACCTGCTCCTCTTTGTGGAGGGCGAGAGCCTGTTGTCGGTGGCGCGTTTCGTGAGCGAAAAGCTGGCGACCATCCACGGCGTGCTCTCCACGGCGACCCATTTCAAGCTGAAGACCTACAAGCAGAGCGGCGTGCTGATGGCTACGCCCGGCGATGACGGCCGATTGGTGGTGACGCCGTGAGTGTGGGCAGGGAACGTCTCGCGAGGCACATTGTGGGGCTGCCGAAGAGCGGCATCCGCGAGTTCTTCGACATCGTGAGCACGCGCCAGGGGGTCATCTCCCTGGCCATCGGCGAGCCTGATTTCGACACGCCCTGGCACATCCGCGAGGCCGCCATCACCTCCTTGGAGCAGGGCAAGAGCCACTACACCGGCAATGCCGGCCTGATGGAGCTCCGCCGCGCCATCGCCGATTACGTGCGCGACCGCTTCGGCGGGGACTACGACCCCGCGCACGAAGTGCTCGTGACGGTCGGCGCTTCGGAGGGGCTGGACATCACGTTGCGTGCCTTGCTGAATCCCGGCGACGAGGTGCTCTATCATGAGCCCTGCTTCGTGAGCTATGGGCCGGAGATTGCGATGGCCCACGGCGTGCCCGTGGCGGTGGAAACCCACGTGGAGGACAATTTCCGCCTCTCCGTGGAGGCCCTCGAGGCCAAGGTCACGCCCCGCACGCGGGTGCTGGTGGTGAACTTCCCGAACAACCCCACGGGCGCGGTGCTCGAGCGCGAGGACGTGCAGGCCATTGCGGACTTCGTGGTGCGCCACGACCTCATCCTCGTCTCCGATGAAATCTACGCAGAGCTGACGTGGGGCGGCAAGCGCCACGTGAGCTTCGCCTCGGTGCCGGGCCTGAAGGAGCGCCTGGTGCTCCTCCACGGCTACTCCAAGGCGTGGGCGATGACGGGCTTCCGCATGGCCTACGTCTGCGCCCCGGCGTGGATGATGGACACCATCCTGAAGATTCACCAGTATCAAATCATGTGCGCGCCGACGTCGTCGCAGTGGGCTTCGCTCGAGGCGATGCGCCAGCCCGCCGAGGACATGGCCCCCATGCTCCGTGCTTACGAGATGCGCCGCAACTTCCTGCGTGCCTCCTTCGCGGAGGCCGGCATTCCGATGCACAATCCCGCCGGCGCCTTCTACGCCTTCCCGCAAATCGCGAAGTTCGGCCTCTCCGCCCGCGAGTTCGCCGTGCGTCTGCTCGACGCCGAGAACGTCGCGGTCGTGCCGGGCACGGCCTTCGGCGCGTGCGGCGAGGGCTTCGTGCGCTGCTCCTACGCCACGGGCATCGATCAGTTGAAAGAGGCCGCCGCCCGTATCGCCCGTTTCGTCAAGACCCTGTGAGGACCCCATGCGCCCCGACACGCCGACCGCCAAGCCTAAAATCGCCATCGTCTCGCGCGACGAGGAGGGCATCAGCCTGCAAGACTTCCTGGCGGGCCGCCTGAAGACCACCAAGCGCGCCGCCAAGGCGATGATCGACGCCCGCGTCGTCTGGGTCAACCGCAAGTTGGTCTGGATCGCCCGTCATACGCTCAAGCCCGGCGACAAGGTGGCCTTCGTGGTCAAGGCCGGCACCGGCGCCAAGCAGAGCAAGGAGGGCGATCGCACCCCCCACATCCGTGTGCTCTGGCAGGACAGTCACTACCTGGCCGTCGACAAACCCGCGGGGATCCTCACTCAGGGCCGCGACTCTGCCGAGGAGCTTCTCCGCAAGCAGGAGGGCAATCCCTCCATCGCCGCCGTTCACCGTCTGGACCGCGAGACCAGCGGCGTGCTCCTCTTCGCGAAGGACGCCGAGGCCCTCGAGGCTGCCATCGCCATGTTCCGCACGCACCGCGTGGTCAAGCACTACGCCGCCATCGTCGCGGGCCGCTTCGAGCGCGAGATGAGCACCCTCACCGAGACGCTCGACGGCGAGCGCGCCGTCACCCACCTCAAGCGTCTGCGCGCCACGCCCGACGCCACCTTCCTGGCCGTCCGCATTGAGACGGGGCGCACCCACCAGATCCGCCGCCACCTGGCCGGCATTCGCCACCCCATCATCGGCGACCGCCAGTATGGCGTCAAGCAGGCCAACGACCCGCGCCTCCTCTCTGTCACCCGGCAGATGCTCCACTCCCAAGAGCTCGAGCTCCCCAATCCCCTCACGCCCGGCGAGCACATCCGCGCTCACTCGCCCCTCCCGGCGGACTTCCGTGCCGCCCTCAAGCTCTTCTCCCTCGGCAAGCGCTAAGGGGCGCTGGCGCGCCCCGGAGAACGGAGAACAGAGAACGGAGAACGGAGCGCCCCTATGGGGCGACGGACAGTACGGTGGTCAAGCGGTGCTAACCGCTGTCCTATATGTCCTATTCGTCCTATATGTCCTACCGCGCTGTTCACCCGCAAAGACGCCAGTACGCGCGAAGCCAGAAGGGCTAACGCCGGTCGCTCTGCGGCTTCGCCGCTGATCGCTCCCTCCCGCCCATCGTCTTCGCGGTTTCCAATCTTGTCCCTCGGGCACGATAAGGTTGCTCAGCGGCTTCCTGTATCCTCTTCCATCGCGGCGCGGGCGAGGATTTGGAAGGCGTCGCCGCGGGCGGCCATGCCGGGGAATTGGTCGAAGGAGGCGCAGCCCGGTGAGAGCAGGAGCGTCTCGCCCGGTTGGGCTTCGTCGCAGGCCGTGTGGAAGGCCGTGGGCAGGTCTCCGCAGAGGGCGCAGGGCACGGCTTCACGCCAGGCGTCGTGGAGTGTCTGGGCGGCTTCGCCGATGAGGTAGACCTTGACGGCGTGGGTGCGGAGGTCGGGCAGCAGGAAGGCGAGGTCACGTTCCTTGAGCTGGCCGCCCGCGATGAGGCGGACGCCGTGGCCGACGATGCGGAGCGCGGCCTGGGTGGCGGAGAGGGAGGTGCCCTTGGAGTCGTCGATGAAGGCCACGCCGGACGCGGTTTCGCCCACGCGTTGCATGCGGTGCGGGAGGGGCTTGAAGTCGGCGAAAGCCGCGGCAATCTGCTCGGGTGTGAGGCCGCTGTGGGTAAGCATGGCCGCGATGAGCGCGGCGGCAGGGCCGAGGATGGGGTTCGCAAAGTAACCGATGACGGGAATGGCCACGTCTTCGTGGCGAACGGTGCGCGTGTCCGCGTCATAGCGCCAGTCGGCGTCCGGGCCGAGGCCGAACCGCAACAGCGGCACGCCGTCAGGGATGGCGTCGTCTCCGGGGAGACCGCAGGGCAGGAAGGCGCGGGCCTCGGGTGGCCGTTGCGCTTGGAAGAGACGATACTTCGCCGCCGCGTAGGCCTCGAGGGTGCCGTGGCGGTCCAGATGGTCGGCTTGGATGTTGAGGATGGCCGCGAGGCGCGGGGAGAAGGTGCGCGTCAGCTCCAGTTGGAAGGAGGAGGCTTCGACCACCGCGATGGTACCGGCGCCGCGGTCCGGACGCACCAAGGCGCGCTGCGAGAGCGGTGTGCCGTAGTTGCCCGCGTCGCAGACATCGCGTCCCGCGGCGCGCAGGGCATCCACCAGGCATTTGACCACGGAGCTCTTGCCCTTGGAGCCGGTGACGGCGAGGGCTTCACCCTGCCAGGCGGCGGCCCCCAGTTCCAGCTCGGAGATGACGTGGAGGCCGCGGGTCCGCGCCGTGTCAAGCCACGGGTGGCCCATGGGGATGGAGGGCGAGGCGATGATGAGGTCGTAGGCGCCGTCGGGCAGGTAGTCGCGGGTGGCGCGGAGGCAACGGATGCCCTGCGAGCCGAGCTCGGCCAAGCGGCCCTCGGGCCAGCGTTCATCAACGATTGCGGCGCGGCCGCCGGTCTCCATGATGAGTTTGGCGGCGGCTTCGCCGCTTCGGCCCGCGCCCAAGATGAGGGCGTTGCGGTTGGCGTATTTCATGGCGGTGAGGGAAATAAAAAAGGCCGCCCCGGGTGGGGCGGCCGATTGTCGCCCAGGCTCAGCGGAGCGTGGTGCGGATGGTACCGTCAGGGGCGGTGAAGGTGACGAGGTCGCCCTGCTGGGTGTAGGTGCCCAGGAGGACGCCGTCCTTGGAGAGGGTCACGCCGGTGTCGGTGCGGGTGAGCTGGCAGACCTGGCCATCGTAGGTGAAGGTGGCGGTGCGGCCGTCGCCGTTGGGGACGATCGCGTAGTTCTTGCCGGTGTTGGAGTCAACGCCCACAATCGGGTTGTCGCCGGTCCAGAAGTCGATGGAGTTGAAGACGATGGTGTCGGCGAAGAGGCAGATGGGATAGACGGGGATGATGCAGAGACCCAGGAAGATGAGCTCGTTGCCCCACTCGTTGTCGCAGGCCGTCAGGTTCCAATCGTAGACTTTGTTGAAGAGCGCGAACCCGTTGCTCTTGCCAACACAACCAACGGTGGAGACCGCGAGGGTCAGCGCGGCGAGGGTGAGGAAGGAAGCTTTTTTCATGGTGTGCCTTTCGTTGTTGTTAATCGGGCCGGGGGTGACCCGGCCCGAAAAGCGCTTAGAGCAGGGCCGTGCGGGTGGTGCCGTCCGCGTCCGTCATGGTCAGCAGGTTGCCGTTGACGGTGCAATCGAGGACGTTGCCCTGGGCATCGGTGACGGTGTAGGCGTTGTCGCCCAGACGCTTGAGGGTGTAGGTCTCGCCGGTGGCGTTGGCCGTGACAAGAGCGGTGTCGGCGCCGGTGCGGGTGATGGTGGCGTCGGCGGTCTTGATTGTGACGGGGTTCGCGCCAATCCAGAACTCGACGGAGTTGAAGAAGATGGTGTCGACGGTGTAGGCGGCGGCGTAAATCGGGATGATGCACGCCACCAGGTAGCACGCCTCATCAGTCCAACGATTCTGGAAGTTCGTGTGCCAACGATGGACGGCCTGGACGAGCTGGAACGACCCAGTGCAACCGGTGGCCAGGAGGGTGAGCGCGGCGGCCGCGCCATAGATCATCTTCTTCATGACTCTTTTCCTTTCAACGTGAGATTCTCACGAAACATCAGTAGTATGCCACAATCGCGCCCGCGTTGCAACTTTAGGCGCTTGGTGGTGTGGGCCCACCGAGGCGGGCAAGGAGTTCTTGGAGGAGGGGTTCCGGGGTGGAGGCGCCGGAGGTGAGGCCCAGCGTGCGGACTCCGGAGAGGTCAATCGTGTCGAGGTCGTCAGGGTGGGCGATGAGGGTGGCGGGGCACCCGGCGTTCTCGGCGACTTCGACTAACCGCTTGGAGTTGGAGGAGGTGACGGAGCCGAGGACGAGGAAGTGGTCAGCCTGCGTGGCCAAATTGCGGACGGCGTCTTGGCGCTCCTGGGTGGCGGTGCAGATGTCACGGCGGTCCGGCAGAAGGGGGGTGAGGCCGACCGCGCGGAGGTCGTTGGACCGGGCCTCGACCATGTCCTGGGAGACGGTGGTCTGGCTGAGCAGGGCGACCTCGCGGGCCTCCGGAAAGTCGTCTCGGAGCGCTTGCGCGTCTTGTGCGGTCTCGACCACGCGGATACGTTCGGGAGCCTCGCCCAGAACGCCAACGATTTCGTCGTGCCCTTTGTGCCCGACCAAGGCGATGGGGAGGCCACGTGCGGCGTAGGCGCGGGCTTCGGTGTGGACTTTGGCGACAAAGGGGCAGGTGGCGTCGATGATGCGTAGGTTACGTGCGGCGGCTTGGGCCCGAACGGCGGGGCTGACGCCATGGGCGGAGAAGAGGACGCGTGCGCCCTCGGGGATTTCCGCAAGGTCGTCCACGAAGCGTGCGCCGCGTGCCCGCAGGTCGTTGACGACGTGTTCGTTGTGGACGAGCTTATGGTAACACCAGAGGGTTTCGCCGGGGGCATCATCGAGGGCCTTTGCGGCGATGCGCAGGGCTCGTGCCACACCGCTACACATGCCATGGGGACTTGCTATTAGAATCTGCATGGGAATCGGGGGTGAAGGGTCAAGGGAGCTTCGCAACTTGGGCCGCCAGTCGCATCCAACGGAGGTCACGGCGGCGCATGGCCTGGCGTTGGGCGGGGGTTGCGTCGTCGGCACCGGTGAGGTGGTCACACCCATGGGCGATGTAGAGGAGGAGCTCCTCGGCCCAAGTGGTGCGGCCCAGGCGCTCGGCGTTGCGGCGGGCTTCGTCAACGTTGACGTAAAGCTCGGCAACGAGTCCCGGCGGTTCGAAGGGGAAGGGCTCGTAGGCCTGGGTGATGACGTCGGTGGCGTAGTCGTGGCCCAGGATGCGGCGGTTGACCTCTTGGTTCTCGGCATCGTGGGTGACATGAAGGGTGATTTCGCGCCAAGGGGCCTCGGGCTGGGCCCGGCGTTCGGCGAGGGCGGCACAACGCTCCGCGGCAAGTTGCAGGCGGGCCTTGGTCAAGCCCTCCGGCAGCCGTACGCCCTCAATGTCCAGAAGTATCTCAGCCATACGCTTAGTTCAGTCCGGTGCTCGGGGGCGTGGCGGCATTGCCATCGGGCAGACGGAACCCGATGGCCGCGGCCTTCGCCAAGAGGGTGGGCGAGGCGTGCTGAAGATAGAGCGTGGTGGCGCAGAACTGCCGGCGATAGGGATAGGTGCGGCGCTGAATGGCGAAGCGCCGCCGACGCTGCGCCTCCGGCAAGTGGACGATGTCCAGGAAGTTCAGGTGGTCGGCCACGACCATCGAGAGCTTCTGCGTGATAAACCAGAGCACCTCTTCGTCCGGACGGTTTTGCACGTCCATCGTGATTTTGGGGATGACGGGCGGGGGCAGAATAGGCTGTACGGCGGGCTGCTTGCCGAGATAGGCGCAGGCGGCGTGATAGACCGCGATGGTGCCGTTGACCTTGCCCTCATAGGAGTGTCCGGCGAGGTGGGGCGTGGCGAGGAAGGCGAGGTCGGCCAGCTCGGGCGAGAAGTCGGGCTCGCCCTCCCACACATCGATGATGGCGTCGGAGAGTTGGCCGTCGCGCAGGGCCGCGATGAGCGCGGGCGTGTCGCAGACGGCGCCGCGGGCCATGTTGATGAGCACCGCGCCATACTTCGCGCCCTTCAGCGTCTCGGCGTTGAGCATGTGCCACGTGGGGTGGGGCCCCTCCTTCGTGAGCGGCACAAAGGGAATGATGTAATCCGCCTGCGCGAGGACCACATCCTGCGGCAAGAAGTTCTGCGCCTCCACGTCGCGCGGGTTGTCCTTGCGCGGCGGGTCGCAGCAGAGCACACGCATCCCCAGCGCCTCACACCGCCGGCGAATCATCCCGCCGATCCACCCCACGCCAATCAACGCAACGGTCGCGCCGTCCAGACGGTGGTGTCGGGTGTGGGCATATTCCAAAAGCGCCGCGATGCAATAATCCGCCACGCTTTCGCCGTTCGCGCGCGGCGCGTGCACCCAACGGATGCCCGCCTCCGCCAACCAATCCGCGTCCACATGATCCGTACCCGTCACGGCCGTTCCGATGAACCGCACAGACGACCCCTCCAGCAGGGCCTTGTTCAAGGGCACATCGCGCACCATGAGCATGTCCGCGTCACGCACCAATTCCGGGGTGAGCCGCGAGCCATCCGCCAGTGTCACCTGTCCAAGTGTGCTAAACAACGTCCGCCCCAAGGGCAGGTTGGTGTCGCAAACTATTTTCATCTTTTCATCTCCGAACCAGCTTTCCTACTTATAGTCTACCCAATTTCACCCTTCCATGCAAGCGAAAAACCAGCAGTGCCCGGGGAAAGTTTCTCGCGAAGACGGTCTTGCGTGGAAACCCTGCGGGTATCATCGCTTCCGTTGGTCGCACCGCCCTTGAGATTTCCACGCTATCGCGCCAAAGGGGCGCTCAAAGGAATAGGAGGCGGTTACAAGGCGTGAAACGAAGGGCTGCTGGCGCGGTCAGCGGCAAAGCCGCAGCGTGCCCGATGGAGCCCGAGGTGTTACGCGCCCATAATTGCGTCGCTGTGATTCTTTCGTATGGGGCACTCAGAGCACTCCTGGCATGGGGGCTAAGGGTCCTTTCTGAGACCCTATAGGGGGCCGAGGTCAACCACTATAGTGGTCGGAGGTGAGACCCTATAGGGGTCGGGGTCGAAACCCTTAAGGGTTCAGAAAGGACCCTTTTGGGGGTGGCGCAGACTCCTTCTCTATAATAGAAGGTATAGGGCAATTTTCTCCGGAGAAAAGCCAATAATGTCCGGGGACGTTCTTCTGCGAAGATGGGCTTGCGTGGAAATCCCAAGGGCGGTGCGACGCCCCTCTTCGCCTACTGGCGTAGCGCGCAGACAGCTTTTCCCGTTGGCTTTTCGTTGACCAAAATCCCGCAAGTGTTGGCCAATTCCGCCACTTTCCTACACGTTTTCAACTTTTTCTCCTCACCCCTCTAAAAGCAATCAAACCCGCGTGATTGCGCGGGTTTGATTCTTTATTCATGGAGCCAGCGGTGGGATTCGGACCCACGACCCACTGATTACAAATCAGTAGCTCTACCACTGAGCTACACTGGCGAAAACGGCTAATAGTGTGCCAAAGGCACGGCCCGGACGCAAGCCTTTTTTATCAAAAACCGGGATCTTCTTGCAAATAGGGGTTTGCGTTGCGCTCGTGGGCCATGGTGGTGGCGGGGCCGTGGCCGGGGAGCAGGGTGGTCTCCGGGGCGAGTTCGGCGACTAAGCGCTTGAGGGATTCATTGAGCGTGGCGTAGGAGCCGCCGGGGAGATCGGTGCGGCCGATGGACTCCTGGAAGATGGTGTCACCGGTGAAGCAGAGCGGCGCGGGGACGTCTTTGTCGATGAGGATGCACTGGCCGCCGGGGGTGTGGCCGGGGGTCGGGATGAGGCGAGCCTCGATGCCGCCGCAAGCCCACGTCTCGCCGGCCTCGACGAGGCTTGCGGGCTCGTGCTGATGGACGTAGAAGGGCGGATATTGGTTCATCGGGTGGGTGAAGGCCCACTTGCGCTCCTCGGGCCGCAGGACGACGGGGAGCCCCGGCCAGCGGCGCAACACCGCGTCCAACGCGCCCAAGTGGTCGAAGTGACCATGCGTCAGCACCACGCAGACGGGCTTGAGGCCGCGCGCGGTGACCTCCTGCTCGATGAGGGAAAAGTCCGTGCCGGGGTCGATAATCCAAGCCTGCTTGTCCTCGCCCCACACCAAATAGCAATTCTCGGCCAACGGCCCGGTCTCAACGACGGAATAGGCAATCATCTCTCTCCTTTTATCTCAGGCGCAAACGATACCCCAGCGCCTTGACGGCCTCCGGGGAGAATTCGAAACTGTCCGGGGCGAGGGCGCCGAGGTGCCCTCCCAAAGGCCGCCCGTCCAATCCATACGCAGGGCACTCATGCCCTGCCTCGCAGACGCTGGGCGCGGTGGGCCGCCGGGAGGCGACCTGCGTTTGATTGCCGCCGTCGTCCGAGCAGCCGGCGGGCAGATTCCCGGCGAAGGTGCAATGGCTCACCGCGCAGTCGTTGAGCAGGGCGCCCTCGATGGCGAAAAAGACGCACGTCGTAAGGGTGAGGCCCTGCGCGACATACGCGGCCCCGGACGCCCCCCACGTGGGTTGGCTGACGAAGATGCAGTTGCGGACGGTCGCCGTGCCGGCGGCCGAGTCGGCCGCCTGGATGAGCACCGGGACGTTCTTGTTGCCCTCAAGCGCAAAGCCATTGAGTTCCGCACCCTCGCCCAAGACGATGCCCCCGCTGCCCATCGCGGAGATGTCCAGCCTCAGGCGCGTGGGGGTGGCGAGCGGGTCGACGACCCCGGTCTCCGGGTTGTAGCCGCCGATGAGGGTGGTGTCGGCGGGGACGTCAAGCGGCGCGGTGAGGGCATAAGTGCCGGTGGCGACGTAAACGGTCTGCCCGGCGTATTGGGAGAGCGCGTTCAAGCCGTTTGGCGTGGAAATGACGGTCTTTGGCGTGGGCTTCAGCACAAAGTCCGCCACGGCCCCGCCATAAGAGAGCGGATAGACGACACCACCACCCTTGCCATCATCCTTGCCGCCACCTTTTTGAGTGCTTTCCCAAGCGTTTTGCAGGGGTACGACCAAATCGTCGTCGATGTAACTTCCAATTTCAACCGTTTGCGGTTGCGCCGCGAGGTACCCCGCGCCTTCCACGGCGATGGTATAGACGTCGACAGGCAGTTCGGCTGGGTCGTAAGGCAACGTTTTCGCTTCGTCCTGCCAGACGGGGACGAGCGGCAGGTTCTTGAAGACATAACACCCATTGGCGTCGGTGCGCGTAGTCCAGACGGTGCCGTCCTCGGCGGTGAGGGAAACCTTGGCGTTTGCGATGGGAGCGTGCTTAGCGTCAGAGACGCGGCCGACGATGACGCTTCCAAGGGAGGTTGGGAAAACGTTGGGATAGATTTCCCGCTCCATCTCTTGGTTGACGGTTGGCAAATCCCACCACAGGCCTTTGGCGTTCCCCCACCCTCTGTCCACATGGAACCACTCCTTGCCATTCTCATCCACGCCCCAACCGTCGGTGACGGCCATGTGCCCCAACCCATCGATGTAGATACCCGTCCCAAGCGGGGCACCGACCTGCAACGAAACGCGCAAAATACGGTGAAGCATATCCTCCCAGTAGTCGGCGACGACCCCGCCCGGTTTCGGCGTTGTGTAGCAATACCCCTCCGCAAAGCCAAAGTACTTGATAAACTCTTTGCGCACGCTTCCCGCCGCGCCGCCGTCCGCGCTATACTCCGTGTGCCCGAGGATGCCAAGGTTCCACATCAGGCGCGCCACCGGGATATCCTCCTCAAGGGCGCGCTTGTCGCGCACCGCCGCCCAATCGAAAGGCCCCGTAAGCGGAGTGCGCTCGACACGCTCGCCCTTATTCTGGACATAAGGGTCTGTGATAGCCGGCGGCTCCCACGTGGCGGAGGGCGCGCCGTGATTCAGGGCATGATAGGTGACAATTTGCCCCCACGCAAGCGGGTCACACCCGCACGGCGAACCGGGAATACCCTTGTAAGTCTGCCCCTTGTACTCGAACTCTCTTGCGCCGACGTAGGCGTTGAGGGCGTCGGTCTGATTCCAATCCGTCGCCTGACAAACAGGCTCCATGATGGTATGCACAGGACGCCAAGCGTTGTTCTGTTGCGCCGCGGGGAGGGGGGCGGCGAGGAGGAGGAGAAAGAGGGAGGCGATGCGTTTCATGGAAATAGTATAGCATATTCCGTCCTGCCAAGGCACCGGAATGCAGGCGAACGCCGCGCGGGCACCTCCGTCGTCAAATCGAAAAGTAATTGCACGGGGGTAGTCTCGGGGATGTTGCGATAAGGTGTCCTAAGGAGGGGGGTGCGAT
>CALXOF010000025.1 GCA_944389945.1 uncultured Kiritimatiellota bacterium
GCATTATAACCAATACAACGTCAGTGCTTTATAAAAAGTGTCCGATCCGATCGGACAAAAAAATGTCCGACACCCAGAGGAATGGCGCCAGATAGTCGGCAACAAGGCCCACAGGAACGCGTTGGCCCGACGCTTCAAGGACAACGAATCCCCCTTGAAGATCGCCATCGTGGTGGATATGTGGCTGACCGGCTTTGACGTGCCGTCCCTGGCCACGCTGTATATGTACAAGCCCATGTCCGGGCACAACCTGATGCAGGCCATCGCGCGGGTGAACCGCGTTTTCCGCGACAAAGAGGGCGGGTTGGTGGTCGATTACGTGGGAATCGCCTCGGCCTTGAAAAAGGCCATGCACGATTATACCGTCCGCGACAGGAAAAACTACGGCGACCCCGACGTGGGGAAGGCGGCCTACCCCAAGTTCCGGGAGAAACTGGAGGTCTGCCGCGATTTGCTCCATGGCTTTGATTATGCCGCCTTCCTCACCGGGGACGACTTGGAGAAAGCGCGGACGATCGGCGGCGGCGTCGATTTCCTGCTGGGGAAATCGGCCGCGGAGCATGACCGGCCGGATGCCGAAAAGACACAGGCCGTCTATGTCAAAGAAGCGCTCCTGCTCAAACAGGCCCTCTCCCTGTGCAGCAGCATGGTGGACGCACAGACCCGTTTCGAGGCAGCCTATTTTGAGGCGGTGCGGACGATGCTCGTCCGCCTGTCCACCGACGGCGCCGGGAAGACGTTCTCCCTGCCGGAAATCAACGAGCGAATCAACGAATTGCTGCGCCAAAGTATCCGGAGCGAAGGCGTCATCAATCTCTTTTCCAACGTCGGCACCGCGTTTTCCCTGTTTGACCCGAAGTTTCTCGACGAAGTCGCCAACATGAGGGAGAAAAACCTCGCGGTCGAACTTTTGCGAAAGTTGATTTCGGAACAGGTTTCCGTTTACCGCAGAACCAATCTTGTGAAGTCACAGAAGTTTTCGGAAATCATCCAATCCGCCATGACCCGTTACCTGAATGGGTTGCTGACCAATGAGGAGGTCATCCAGGAACTCCTGAAATTGGCAAAGGAGATCGCCGACGCGAAAGCGGAGGGCGAGAGGCTGGGCCTGACAGACGAAGAGCTTGCCTTCTACGACGCACTGGCAAAACCCCAGGCCGTCAAGGATTTTTACGCGCATGACGAACTGATCGCCATCACCAAAGAACTGTCCGACCTGCTCCGCAAAAACCGGACGATCGACTGGCAGAAGAAAGAAAGCGCACGGGCAGGGATGCGCAGGCTGGTCAAGCGGCTGCTCAAAAAACACAAATACCCGCCGGAAGGCGTGGAAGACGCGACACTGATAGTCATCCAACAATGTGAACTGTGGGCCGACGATGGGTCAACGGCACCAGTGGTTTAGCGTACAGCATGACATTTAGAACTTGTTCGGGAACTTTTTGACCATCTCGTTATAGGTCGAGGGGATGGTTGGTTACTCGTTGAGGTATTTCCTTATAGAAGAGATGTGGAGTCGTCAACTTTATTCAGGGACCTTTGTCGCTGGCCTATCAATGGGAGTCGCGGAATACAGGAAATATTGCCAACGTCGCTCTCACTTGTCTTTCAATAACATACAATATGTCCAACCGGCGCATCCACGCTTCAGCTCGCGCCGCAGCGTCGCCTCGGCCAGCCCGAGGCTATTGGCGATGGCGCGGACGCTTGGATGCCTGCGGCCGTCTGGGATGTTCCAAGATTTTTCGATGAGGAAACGATCCTCGTCTGTGAGATGCGACCTCGATTTGCTACACTTCATGCCGTCAGCCTTTCTGTGTTTTGTTGTTGTTTCTCTTACTGTCTCACAGAAGGCTGACATTTTCATCTCATTTTTTGGGTTGGCGCGCCGCCCCCCGGGGGGGCGGGTTGCGGGGAGCCTTCTTTGCCTTACTGGATGCGTCATTACATTTTGCATCGATCGTGCAACTTTCCGACTATGCCAAAAAACATTTCGCGGTTGAGGATTACAGTTGCATAATGTTATAATGTGGCAATGAAAAAGCGTGCTGTATTCATGCTTGCGGCATTTTCCGTCCTCGGGGGGCTTTGGGCGGACATGATGCGCAATCCGCCCTGCAAGTCGGATGAGGGGCAGAACAGCGCTTCGACATGCGACAAGTGCCCAACGGACGGGGCCGAGAACGGATGCGTCCACATCCAAATCAATCTGGGGCGGACGTCGGTGTTGTCGGATCGGCGGACGTGTCAGTTGAAGGTCTTTGAGACGGAGGCCTCTCCGGCGATCTTTACGCCGGAGACGCTGAACTTCGTGATGGATTATACCTTCTCCTATGTCGGCGGCGACAGGACGAACAAAAACGTGCCGCGTGAGGTGGTCTTTTGCAACGAACTGGGGGCGCGCCTGCATTTCCGCTTTGAGGACGGGGAGTCTCTGGCGGCGATGGAGGCGGCGAGCACGGCCATCAGCACGGAACGGCTGCAGATGGTGGATGCGGAGGGGTGGGCGACGGCGGAGGATCCGGCCTATTATGACCTTTATCCGGGTGATGGGACGAAGTGGCGGTTTTATGCCACGGACATCACAGGGAAATTCGGGGATCTGGTCTCGTTCACGGACGCGCGTGGGCGCATGATCACTGCGGAGGATTTTGGGATTGATGTGGTGCGTTCGCCCAATGGGCTCTTGCGGCAAATCCTCACGGCGACGCGGTTGGCGGATATCGTGATGGTGGATGACCACACCTACACGATCACGGTCTATCCTTTCGCCCAGAAGCCGGAAATGGCCGAAGGGCTCTACGTGATCCCGGAAGTGACGCCGGTGGAGTCGTGGCGGATTGAGCGCGGCGGCGATGACGCCCATCTGCTTCTGGCGACGCAACGCAAGGGAAATGGCGATCCTAAAACCTATACGTATCGTTATGTCCCCGATGTGGAAGATTGGACGCTGACGCGGCCGAATGGGTTGGTTGAGGAAAAGTCCTTTTATTCCGGCGACGATGACGACGGCATGCAGGTGGCCGTCAAGAAAAGCGCCGACGGGCAGACGATCTATTCCCAAAAGGCGTTTGACTTCAAGGATTATGGGTGGAACGTCGGCGCGGTGGCCGTCAAGGAGACGCTGGGAACGGACGCGAGCGGGAAGCGCGTCACGGAGTGGGATTATTTCCTCTCCGGCGAAAACAAGGGGAAAATCCGGGAGAAGCGCGATTGGCGCGGGAACCGCTTTGTCTACGACTATGATGCCAAAGGCCGCCTGACCAAAGAGACGAATGCCGCCGTCGGACACGAGACGGTCTACTCCTATGCGCCGGTGGACGCGTCGGATATCCTTGGCGAACACGCGGGCGTGGCCGCGGTGGTGAGCGATGACCGCCCGCGGTGCGAGGTGAAGTACGAGAAAGACCCCGAGACGGAAGCGATGGTCGAGGTCTCGCGGACGTACTTTGTCTATTCCCCGACGCAGGAGATCGTGGAGCGCGCCGCCACGGCGGGTGCGGCCTACGGCGCGGCGGGTGCCCTGCGCACCGTGAGGACGTGGTATGCGCCGGACGACGCGACGCCTTACAGCGCGGGTCGTCTGAAGTCCGTGCGTGAGGAGGATGGCACGCTTCGGGTGTACACCTATGGTTTGGACGATGACCGCTGGATCGAGACGGTGATGGCGCTGCACGAGCAGGCGCCGGAACCGGTTTCGGGGAAAACCACGCGGAGCTCGGTGGTCTATGACCGCGTCGGCAATGTGGTGGAGCGCAACCGGGAGGCCTTCATCGATGGCGCATGGCATCTCATTGACCGCACGGTTTATGAGTATGATATTGAGGGGCACGTCATCAAGGAAACCGACTTCGCGGGGCGCGTGACGACGACCGTTTGGGGTGGAAGTTGCTGCGGCAAGTCCTCCATGACGCTTTCTGACGGCACCCGCTTCACCTACACCTACGACGACGAGGGCCGCCTCATCGCCGAAACCAAGCTTGATCCGATTCCCTGCACCACGCATTTTGAATATGATGCCCTCGGCCGCGTGGTGAAGACGTGGAAGGACGGTCTCAATCCCGAGACGACCGTGTATGACATCTTCGGGCAAGTCATCTCCCAAACCGACGTGCGCGGCGGTGTCACGCAAACCGCCTATAGCCTCGACGGCAACACCGTCACCACCACCCTTCCCAACGGCGGCACGCAGATTCGCAAAACGGATGCCATCGGACGTGTGCTTGAAATCTCCGGCTCCGCCGTCCAGCCGCAGGTCTTCACCTACGGGCCCCTGTGGGAGCGCGTCGCCACGGGCGCGCGTTGGCAACAGACCGAGCACAATCCCCTTGGCCAGTCCGTCCGTCAAACCCGCTCCGGCGCGAACGGTTCCACCCTGGAAACGTCAATGGCCTATGACGGTTATGGCCGCACGAGCCAAATCTCTGCGCCCGGCCAACCCGTGCAGTCCTATGCCTACCATGCAACGGGCGAGCAAACCGCCCTCACGCAGAGCGTCGGCGAGGAATGGCGCAAACAGCAGAGCGAAGCGGAGTATCTTTTGCGCGACGGCAACGTGTGGCAGATGCTGACCGCCGTGCAGTCATGCTCCGATGCGGACATCGCCCCTTTGACGCAGACCGCCTATGCCCAGCTCTCGGGTCTCTCTGTGACCAACACCTTCAATCAAATCACCGTGGACATTCGCGGCAATGAGACCCGCACCTTTGGCAACGACACCCAGCGCACCACACAGGTGCCCTCCTGCTCGAACCCGCAGATTGAGCGTTACGCCTTCGGCCAGTTGGTCGAGACGGTGGATACGGCCTGCGTGACCAATCGCTTTGAGTACGATGCGCTCGACCGTCGCATCGCTTCCATCGATGGCCGCAACAACCGCACCGTCTATGCGTACGACGCGAAGAACAATCTCGTCTCCACCACCGATGCCGTCGGCGCCGTCACGGCCTATGGTTATGACGTGATGGGCCAGACCATCGCCGTGACCAATGCCCTTGGCAACGTGACGGTCTATGAATACGACCTGCGCGGCAATAAGACCTATGAGGGCGGCGCCACCTATCCCGTGCGCTACACCTACGATGTCTTCGGCAACAAAACCTCCATGACCACCTATCGCAATGAGGCCTCCGGCGTCGGCGACACCACCACGTGGACGTATGATGAATCCTCGGGCGTCCTCTTAAGCGAACGGTGGGCGAATGGAAGAACAAAGACATACGATTATACGGACGAAGGACGTCTTCGCGCGCGACGCAATATGCGGGGAAATGTCGTTACGTATCGCTATACGCAAGCAGGGTTGCTGAGTGACGTGATTTATGATGACGAAACGCCGAATGTTGCCTACACGTATGATGCGTTGGGAAGAGTGACCAATGTGGTGGATGTATTGGGAAAGACTGTTTACTTTTATGACCGATTTGGAGAACGGAGAAGTCGAACGATGTACGGGCGTATACGGCATCTAATGGAGTGGAATACGGACACTTTTGGGCGAAATGCCGGCTATGTTCTTCTTGGTATGACCGCATGCGATTATACTTATCACAAGGCCAGCGGACGACTGAACAACTCTAATGATGTCCCTGTTTTAGGATTTCAGTGGAAATATCTTCAAGGAACCCACCTCAAAGAGAGTTTGGATTATCCCTATGAAAAGTATCGTGTCGAATGGCAATACGAACAACATCGAGATTTGGTGTCCCACATCAAAAACGGGGAACTTTCTTCGTATCATTATGAATATGATTTGTTGCGACGGTGTACCTCAAAGGAAGAGCGTTATATCGATTTCCAACCGACCAATGCAAAAGACATTGCTACGCGCCTTCAATTGGAGTATCCGTTTGAACCCAACGAGCGAGCGGTACGAAAAGTGACCTATCGCTATACGCCTCGAAATGAGGTGCGGTCTGTCAATCAAGCGTTGTACGCATATGATGATGCAGGGAATCGTACGCTTGCCGACCATTGGTGTTACGACTACAATGAACTCAACCAAGTTGTGAAAATCACTTCACCCACAGGGGAAGTATTTATCCCGAGGTACGATTTGGATGGGAACCAAACGTCTATTGCCACTGAGACGGGCGTTTGGGAGGTTTCGTATGATGCGGAAAATCGCCCTGTTTTCTGGCGACGTGGGGAAGATACTGTACACTGTCTCTACGATCATTTGGGAAGGCTTGTTGAACGAACCACGCGCATCGCAGGCGAACAAATAACGCACCAGTATATTTATAATGGGTTCCAATGTGTCGTTCAATGGAAGGTTGGTGCGGAGACATTCCCATCTGAGGAGGTGAACTATTTTTGGGACCCCACCGACAACCCCATGTCTACCCTCCTCGAGCGTTATACTTATGCCTCTGGGAAAGAGTTTTATTTTCATGACAACATCAAGAACGTTACGGATTATATTGGGCGGAACTCTTGGTCGCACTATACCTACAATGTATTTGGCTCCGATTCTGAGCGGACCTTGCTCCTTGAGGAAGATCTCCACGCACCTATCGTCAACGTCTTTCGGTTTTCCTCTGAGCGGAAAGATGAAGTTTTGGGCCTTATCCGCTATCCTCTGCGTTTCTTAAATCCCCGGGATGCGCATTGGACAACCCGTGAACCTTTCGCCCGTCATCGATACACCACCGGACACTACCGCTTTGTAAAAAACGCACCTCCCAATCAAATCGATTTTTGGGGAATGACCGCCTTTGAGCCATTTAAGTTCATCGACGCTGGCGAGAAGGTTTCATTGTCGCCTTCAGCGTTTCCGAATCTTGATGTCGCGGCATTGGCGCTTTCGTATTATGCCTATCTCGATGCCCCCTCCGAAAAGAAGGTTCTCTCGGAAACCGTGTTGTCATTGAACAGTGCAATCAATAACGAAGGTACAATAATTGGTGTGAATAGTACCAATCGAAATGACGAAATCGAGGTTAAAAATGTTTTCTCTGGGAATGAATACGCCAATGATTCTTCCAAACAGCATGCGCCAGAAGAAGTTGAAGACCGTGAAGGCGTTGCTCACCGACAACGGGAGCGAGTTCCTCTGCACCGCCGCCCTCGAACGCATCGTCCGCGCCCCCGTCTACTACACCTACGCCTACAGCGCCTGGCAGAAAGGCTCCGTCGAAAACTTCAACCGCCAACTCTGACGTCACCTCGGCAAAGGCACCGACTTCTCGACCGTCAGCGCCCGCACGATCGCCCGCGTCGAAGCCCTCATCAACCACATCTCCCGCACCACTTCCCTGAAAGGACTCTCCGCCAATGAAGCTTTTTCAGCTATTGCCTAAAAAACTTCACGGTTTTGCTTGCAATCAGCCTATACGAGCCGTATACATTGGCTTAGCTTTTCTAGTATCGTGGAGCATCGTCCCGTTTACAGGCTGTATCGCATCTAAAGAGGCATCAGCAAGGGTATCGATAGAGGATCGACTTTCATTGTTCATTTCTATTCTTCGGGTTTCCGAAACAGATTGGCGCATACCTTCAGAATATTCGAATGAGATTTTGGACGAATGGTTGTTCCCTATAAAAGAGGATCCCCAAAGCTTGGCTGATTTATGTATTTTTATAATGAATCTCCACGAACAAGAAGGAGGAGTATCGGAGAAAAATCATTCGTTTTTTCTAGAATCGTTAAAATGGCATGCAGTATCCGCCATTTGCAAGTGCCAGTCTAAAGACGCAGAGAAAGAATTCAAGAGGCTTCAACCTATTATTGGTAGGGATGGCGCGGAATCTTTGCTTTTTAAAGAATGCGAAGATAAATATTTCTCCACCACACAGTCTAAAGATTGACTATAAACAATTCTTGGACTATGCCAAGAAATATCTCACAATCAATGATTGCATTTGCTGGACTGTAACATAATTCCTGGACTGTGTAGGATGTCAATAGATTTACGCAGTGCGTTTGGGAAGACTTGGAACATACGCATGGATTCGGTGGCTTTTTTGAGGGCGAAGAGGTGATAGGTCTGCTTAAGCGTGCGCGGGCTTGACTTGGAGAAGTCGGAGGATTTGAGGCGGGAGAAGAGCAGAAGGCGGTGCCGGTGGCGCTTGATGGAGCCATTCCTCCAAGCACGGGGATGGCAATCGTAGATGGGACATATTCGGGCCTTTCTTTCCTTGCCAACCCTTGACCACTCTATTGTGCAACTTGCCAAAGGGAAGAGTGGTAAGGATACCCTTTACTACGAGTTCCGGTATGTGATATCATGGGTGCATGGTGTTTGCGGGAACAGGTGTATGGAAGTCAAAGAGGGGAGCGCCCCTCCTTGGTTGTCGCTGTGTTTTTATCAATGACGAGCAGTACGGCTACAACGTCCGCGATGAACTGATTTCCGCCGATGAGGCCTCCTATGCCTACGACGACATCGGAATATATGCGCCCACGAGCGTAAGCGAGGTGGGAAACCGCACCACCGCCGAAGGCAAGACCTACACCGCCAACAGTCTCAACCAATACACCACCATCGACGACTTCACGCCGGAATACGACGCTGACGGTAACCAAACGCCCATCAAGACCAAGACCGGCATTTGGTCGGTTGTCTACAACGCAGAGAACCGCCCCATCCGCTGGCAATCCGGCGACACCGTCATCACGATGGCCTTCGACCGCATGGGCCGCCGCGTGGAGTATCAAGAGACGCGTGCCGGGCAGGTTGCCACGCACTTCCGCTTTGTTTACGACAACTTCCTCTGCGTCCAACGGCTAAATGCCGCCAACGGCAACGCCGTCCGCACCGAATTTATGTGGGATCCCACCGAGCCTATCGCCACACGACCGCTTGTCATGCGTGCCAAGAATTGGAACCTCAATCTCTTTTACACTCATGACGGCAACAAGAACGTCTCGGAGGTCTTCTACCACGCCCCGCAGAACGGCATCGCCGCGCACTACGACTACGCCCCCTTCGGCGCCGTCACCCGTACCTCCAGCGCCACCCGCGTCACCAACCGCGACCTCCTCTCCGAAAACCCCTTCCGCTTCTCCTCGGAAGTCCACGATGCCCCCCTCGACCTCGTTTACTACAATTATCGGCATTACAACCCTATTATCGGCAGGTGGCAAAGTCTAGATCCTCTTTTTCATCTAGATATACGCTCGAGTTCGTCTCCAGAAGGGATAAATTTGTTTTCATTTTGCATAAATAATAGTACTTTACGTACAGATTGTTTAGGGTTAAAGTGCCGCATTATTCGGCTTATTGGGCATTTTGCAGGCAAATCGGAACAGATGAAAGGCGCAATTTGGGACTATTATAAATCCGCTGATCTTGATGAATGTGATGTGGTATTTACGATTTCATGTCATATGGATGAATTTTTAAGTGAAAGTGAGGGGGTTGGGAAACCTCCTAAAAATCTATGGCCTCCCCAAGAGTTTGCGACAGGACAGATCGCCGCATTTGCTTTTCCTTATTTGCTGGCCCAATCTGAAAAATTAATTGCAGAGCTAAACAAATCTGCCTCAACCCCTCCATGTTGCTGCAAAGCGTATAAGGTGGAAACGATATGCGATGAAGAGGCAAATCGCGACATTGAAGCCCTCATTGAACGACAAGATCGTATACAAGTTGGACCTCGCATTGAAAAGAATCCTTGTCAACGTATTATATCGTCATATCCGTCAAAATAATATTCATTATCAATGAAGGTGGCAGAGATGTATCAAAGAAATTGCGATAAAAGAATGACTTTACTTTGGGTGATTTGGAGTTCTCTGTTTACTCTCATAGGATGCGGTTATGATGATGTCGGTATTAAAGTAAACGGTGGTACCTTTTCGACGAGGAATACAGAGAGTATTGATTTGTCCAAAAGGACATATATCCATATTTATCTTCCAACGAGTATTTGTGGAGTGAAAATTCCAGCGATACAATTGATGGACTGTCCTTTGATCGACTTTATTGAAACAGTTAATGAATTTACTAAAGACCTCCGCGGGAGTTCCTGTCTAATGTTACAGATTTTCAATAAAGATCAAACTGTTAAAATTACTTTTGACGATTCGTATAATTACACTCGTGACTCTCTTAATGAAGTGTCAAATAGGTTTCCTCAGCTCAAGACAAAAGTTACCATGCACGTTTCCACCTTTACTTCATTAAAAGATGTCTTTGATAGGTTAGCAACATTGTTGAATCACAATACTGATTCAATAAAACTCGAAATTTTTTATTATGACAGTCTATGCCCATCAACACATTAGAGTTGTTCGCAAATTTGTAGAATGTCAATAGAATTGTATAGAGCGTGTGGAAGGACTTGGAAAAGGTACGTCAAGCAGGAAACCTTTCGTCGTGGGTGACAGGGCAATGGGTGACTTTGGGCGCACAGAGGTGCGCCCCCCGGCCCTTTTCCTTGACCCATTATATTGTGCAAAAAGCGCCTTCTCCGCTTTTGGTTCTCCAAGGGCACCGATTTCTCAAAGGTCTCCCCTGCGGAAATCGACTTCGTCCAGAACCAAATCAACGCCATCTCCCGAACCCATTCCCTGAAAGGACTCACCGCCCATGAAGCTTTTCTCGCTCTTTCCTGAATCGTTGACCCATTTTGCTTGCAAATGGCCCAAAAGCGGAGAAGGCCGTTGGCGTGTTCGACGGAGCCTTTCTGCCAGGCGCTGTAGGCGTAGGTGTAGTAGACGGGGGCGCGGACGATGCGTTCGAGGGCGGCGGTGCAGAGGAACTCGCTCCCGTTGTCGGTGAGCAACGCCTTCACGGTCTTCAACTTCTTCTGGCGCATGAGTTTCTTGAGGGCGGCGCAGACGGCTTCTTGGCTGATTTCGGGGAGTTTGACGGCGTAGGATTTGCGGGTCTGGCGTTCGGTGAGGGTGAGGAGGCCGCCCTTCCCGCCTCGGCAGGAGTGGACGGTGTCCATTTCCCAGACGCCGAAGGTCTGTTGGCGGCAGAGAAGGGTTTCGGGCATGTCCAGGATGGAGTGGTCGGGGGGGCAGCGTTTGGCAACGCGTCCTTTCCGCTCGGAGGGGTTGACGCGCTTGCGTTTGCCCTTTTCCGGCAGCCACGAGGCGTCCATCCCGGCGCAGGAGCGTCCTGCCGTGATGCGGTTGTAAATCGTTTTGACGCAAGGGATTCTCCCGTCCCACCCAGGCGCCTTCCCGAGGATCTCCGCGCGATTCTTGTCATCCCGAAGGGCCGCTTCCAAGTCCTTGAGGGCCGTCGTGGGGGCGATTTCTCCTTTGGGACTCATGAACGGCTTGAGCGCATGGAAGAAAGCCTCCGGGAACAGTTTGGCGTCGGCGTGCCTTTGGCGTGCTTTGAGGGCGTTGTCCTCGAGTTTCCGCATATCAAGCTGGAAGCGTTGGAGTTGTTTGTTTCCGAAGCGCGAAGGCAGACAGGTTTGGGCGCGGGTAATGATGTCGCGGAACGAACTGTCCGGGACGCCTAATTCCTCTGCGATCTGGCTGAGCGGCCTAGGGTTCTTTCGGCACAGATTCCTTTCGTATGCCTCAAACATTCTCCTGAGATCCGCCACTGAGTAGTGTTTGCCTCGCGTTTT
Organism: uncultured Kiritimatiellota bacterium; assembly: GCA_944389945.1. Classification (GTDB taxonomy): domain Bacteria; phylum Verrucomicrobiota; class Kiritimatiellia; order RFP12; family DVOR01; genus Spyradenecus. Next base: position 11,539 of record CALXOF010000025.1, read on the forward strand.
CCCTGTGGTATCATTTCTCATGTCAGCGCCTTTCGGATGGTTGGTTTTACTTGCGCCATTATGCGCCTTTCCGGAAGGGCTGACATTTTCCCTTCCTTTTCCGTCCCGGTTCGCGGCCGGCCCCCCTAGGGGGGCCCTGGGGGCCTTTCGCTTCCTCTTGGAAAATCCACGGCCTAATCTTACAACGTGCCTAAAACTTTTACCGGACGGTTCTTCATCAAAGAGAGTGGGTAGGAAGAGGAAGACGGGGCGGATATGGTAGAGTGTGTGCATGAAAAAGGAAGGACAATCTATGCAAGTTGAACATTCACTTGAGGAACACTATGCGCATCTACTTGGTATTAAGGCTCCATGGTTGGTCACGCGGGTGGAGGCGAATCCAGAACTCTCGAGGATAGATGTCTGGGTGGAACATGCGCCAGATGTTGCGCTGGTATGCCCGATTTGTGGGACAACCGCACCAGGATATGATCAGTCTCCGGAGCGTATATGGCGACATTTGGATGTTTGCCGGATTCCGCTATTTGTCCATTGTAGGTTACCGCGATGCCAATGCCCGGAACATGGAGTCCGACGACTGCGCGCGCCATGGGAGGGAGGATGTCCACATTTTACAGTGGGGTTCTCGCAATTTGCAATCGAGGTTTTACTGGAGACAACGAGTCTTTCGAGCGCTTGTAGATTGTTGGGCATCAATTGGGGGCAAGGGCTCCGTCTCCGAGAATGGGCCGTACGGTTGGCGTTAAAGCGGCGGGAGGAAAATCCCAGCAAGCATGTTTTGTTGGGAATTGACGAAAAGGCATTCGGGAAGGGATTGGACTTTGGCACGATTGTTTACTCCCATACGACGTGCAGTGTCCTTGAAGTCGTCCCTGGACGCTCCGCCGAGGCTGCCGCACAAGCCCTAAGCCGAGCGATTCCGGAGCCTCTTCGCGATGAGGTTCAAGGCATTTCCATGGATTTCTCAACGGCCTATGCAAAGGCCGCCAATGAGATTTTCCCACATGCCCATCAGGTGGTGGACAGATTCCATGCAACTGCTCTACTCGGCAAAGCCGTGGACGAAACGCGTCGCCAAACCATGATGCGGTCCGATTGTCCTCCGACCTTGAAGAATTCGCGCTTGCTTTGGCTCAAAAATCTTCAAAACCTAAACGAGGAGGAGATTGCCCGGTTTGATCAACTGATTGAGCTCGACCTCCCTGTCTGCGAGGCCTGGCATGTCAAATACGCCTTTCGCTTTTTCTACGAACAACCGTCACGAACCGAGGCCATGAAATACTTTTGGGTCTGGTTTGATTGGGCGACCAGAGCCAGACTCAAACCCCTCATCAGAGTCGCGAAGACCTTCTGGTACAATATTGTCCGTCTTGCCAATTATCACCGGTTCGGCGGTTTGACCAATGCAAGGGCCGAAGGTTTCAACTCCAAAATCCAATCCGTCAAATCCATCGCTCGCGGCTTCCGCAACTTTGCCAACTACCGTTTCGCCATCCTCTTCCACTGCGGCCGTCTTCCTCTTCCTACCCACTCTCTTTGATGAAGAACCTTACCGGACACTATTGATTTGACAGAAGGATTTCCGATTTGGTATTTTAAATGGCATTTCGTATCCGTATCAGACAGCGTTCGGAGGATTTAGCAATGGGAACAGGACGTACCCTCAACAAGAAGCCGGCCACGCGCCCGGTGAAGTCCGCTGGTGAGCGTCGCCGTCGCGACGCGGTGCAGCGCAAGCGTTTGGTGGCGATGGGCATCGATGAGGCCACGGTCGCCAAACTGAACGCGGTGCAGGTGCGCGATTATCTGCGCACGCCCGAGAAGACCAAGGCGGCGTTCGCGCAGTAAGCGCGGGCCGCCCGGCGGCCATGCGCAGACGCAGGGCACATCCGCATGGCGGGTGTGCCTTGGTTGTTTGAGGAGGGTTTCATGCGGGATTTCCTGGAACGGTTGGCGGCGCGGCGGCGCTTCGGCGTGCACCCGGGGCTGGACACAATGCGCGCGCTCTGCGCGGCGCTGGGCAATCCGGAGCGGGAGCTCGCGGTCATCCATGTGGCCGGCACCAACGGCAAGGGGAGCGTCACGGCGATTTGCGAGGCTGCCCTGCGCACGATGGGGCTGCCCGTGGGCCGCTACACCTCGCCGCACTTGGTGCGCGTGAACGAACGCTTTGTCCTCAACGGCCGCGAGGCCACGGACGAGGAGCTCGCCGCCGCGCTCGACGAGGTGGAGGCCGCCTGCGCCAAGGCCGCGCTGGAGCCGACCTTCTTCGAGGCGCTCACGGCCTGCGCCTTCGTGCTCTTCCGCCGGGCCGGCATCCGCCTGGCCGTCTTGGAGGTGGGGATGGGGGGCCGCTGGGACGCCACGAACGTCATCGAGGCTCCGCTCGTCTCCGTCATCACCCACGTGGCCCTGGACCATTGCGAGATTCTGGGCGACACCCTCGAGGCCATCGCCGCCGAGAAGGCCGGCATCGTCAAAGCCGGCCGCCCGGTGGTCGTCGGGGCGATGGATCCGCGCGCACGGGCTGTCATCGCCGAACGCGCCGCCGCGCTCGGCGCGCCCTTCCACGATGCCGCGGAGGAGATTCGCGTGGCGGTCAGCCGTCGCACGCTCCATGGCCAGACGCTCACCTGCTCCAGTCCCTCGTGCGACTATCCCGCCGCGCTCACGCGTCTGGCCGGCACCTATCAGGTCGAGAACGCGGCCACCGCGCTCTGCGCCCTGGAGCGCTTGGGCGAGCAAGGGATTCCCGTGCCGCCCAAGGCCTTCGCCGAGGCCCTCCGCACCGTCTCGTGGCCCGGCCGTTGCCAGTTGCTCTCCGACACGCCGCCCACCTTCCTCGACGGCGGGCACAACCCGGACGCCCTCCGTGCCCTGCGCAACGCGCTTCAGTCCATGCATATCCGCCGCCGCGTGGCGTTGGTGTGCGGCTTCTGCGCCGACAAGGCGGTGGACGCCGCGCTGAAGGAGATTGCGCCGCTCGTCTCCGCCGCGTGGGCCGTGCCGCTCGCCAACGAGCGCGGCTTGCCGCCGGAGGCCCTCGCCGAGAAACTCCGCCGCGCGGGCATCCCCGCCGTCATTCCCGCGTCCAGCGTGGCCGAGGGCCTTGAGGCCGCGACCGCTTGGGCGCAGGACAACCAGGGCACCGCGGTAATCTGCGGCTCGCTCTTTTTGGTCGGCGAGGTCTTGGCGCTGGAAGAGGGCGCGGGGGCCATCGACCCCAGCGAGGGGCCGCGTGCGCCTTGACCCGCCCGTGAACAAGGACATCCGCTGGCTCTACGAAGACGCGCGGATGCTCGTGGTCGACAAGCCCGCCGACCTCCCCGTCCATTCCAGCGGCGCCTATCGGTTCAACACGCTCGACCATCTCCTGCGGCTTTACCGTCCCGCCGACACCATCCATTTGGTCTCCCGCCTGGACCGCGAGACGAGCGGCGTCCTGCTCGTCGCCAAAGACCCGGAGATGGCCGCAATCCTCGGCAAGGCTCCAAAACAAAAGGTCTATCACGTGCTGGTGGAAGGCCGCTTCCCCGAGGGGCGTCTCTGCGCCGCCGGGCGCATCCGCCGCGTCAACGCTCCGCCCGTCTACACCCGGCGTATTCTCGAAGACGCCACCCTCACGGACACCTTGCCCGAACTCCCCGCAGACCGCGGCGCGGCCACGTGGTTTGAGCGCATTGGCGATGGCCCTTGGCCGAACACAAGTCTGTTGCGGGCCGAACTGGTCACCGGGCGCACGCACCAAATCCGTGCCTCCCTTCGCACGCTCGGCTTCCCGGTGATTGGCGACAAGGTCTATGGTCCCGACCCCGAGATTTTCATTCGCTTCCGCGAAGGTCGCGTGACCGCCGCCGATTGGGCCGCGTTGCGCCTGCCTAATCAGGCGCTCCGTGCCGTCTCCCTCACGGTCCTCGGCCGCACCTTCCGTACCGTCCGCCGCCCCTGGCCCGCGGAGTAATCCAATTTTCCACGAAGACACCAAAAGAACGCAAGGGCCTGGGCACTTCACCGTTCGGCCCTTCGGGCCTCTCTACCGTGCCCATCCCTTGCGTTTCTGTGACTTACTGGAGGCCTTTGTGTTGCCTGTTTGGCACGTCGCAGACGTGCCGGGGGTGCAGGGAGAACGTCTCCCTGCCGGGGTGTGGGGCGGCGCCCCACACGCTTCTAGTCAACTAAACCGTCAATTCCCTTTGCGATTTCAATTATTCTGGCAGTCAGCGTGCGCTAGCACGCCCTTAATCTGCTCAAAATCTGTGAAATCTGCGGTTCCTCTACGTTTGAGAATCATCACCCGCGTTTGGTGGTGACGGGGAAGCCGAGGGCGGTGAGTTTGGCGCGGATGGTGGGGGTGGGGTGGAGGAGGGAGAGTTTGGTGGCGGGGAAGAGGCGGCGGTGGGGATAGTCGCGGCGCAGGGCATCGAAGCGGGCGCGGCGCTCGGCCTCATCCGAGGAATAGGCGGCGCGGAAGCGGGCGGTGTCGGCCTCGATGTCGCAGGCGGCCTTGACGGCTTCGCGGAGAATCTGCGTGTCGGTGCGGCCGGCGCAGTCGATGGTGAGCGTAGGCACGGGTGCGCGGGGGAAGCGCGGCACGGGGCCGGGGTCGACGCCCAGGAAGTCGCAGGCGGCTTGGTAGACGGCCAGCGTGCCGTTGGCGCGGCCTTCGAAGGCGTGGCCGGCGACATGGGGCGTGGCGAGCGCGGCGAGGCTGGCGAGCTCGGCGGGATAGTCGGGCTCGCCTTCCCAGCAGTCGATGGCGGCGTCGGAGAGGAGGCCGGCCCCGAGCATGGTGGCGACGAGCGCGTCGTCGCAGATGGGGCCGCGGGCGAAGTTGAGGAGGACGGCGCCGGGCTTGAGGGAGCGGACGACGGGGCCGGCGAAGAGGCCGCGCGTGCGATAGGGGCCGTCGTTGTTGAGCGGCGTGTGGAGGGTGAGGACATCGACCTGCGGCAGGAGGGCCTCGAAGGGGAGGAAGTCGCGGGCGCGGAAGTCGCCGTCGTCCTTGCGCGGGGGGTCGCAGCAGAGGGTCTTCATGCCGAGGACCTCCTCGGCGAAGCGCTTGACGATGGAGCCCACGTGGCCGACGCCGACGATGCCGAGCGTGGCGCCTTCCCAGTCGCGGCCCTGGCGTTCGCCGATGGCGAGGAGCGCGGCGACGAAGTAGTCGGCCACGCTTTCGGCGTTGCATCCCGGGGCGCTCTCCACGCGGATACCGAGGTCGCGGAGCGCGGCGAAGTCGATGTGGTCGGTGCCGGCGACGCCGCTACCGACGAAGCGGACGGGCGTGCCCTCGAGCAGGGCGCGGGTGAGCTTGCAGGTGGAGCGGACGAAGAGGAGGTCGCAGTCGGCCAGGTCGTCGTGCGTGAGGTGGCGGCCATCGATGGCGCGGGCCTTGCCGAGGCGGGGGAAGAGCTTGGCGCCAAGCTCCATGTTGCGGTCGTAGAGGATATTCAGCGGTTTCACAGCAGGGCCTGCAATTGTTCCGGGGTGACGGTGTAGCACTTGCCGCACATATGGCAATAGATGTCGGTGGGGCGGCGTTCTTCAATCATGGCCAGGAGGTCGGCGCGGGGTAGGGCGCGGAGCATGTTCATGACCTTTGCGCCGGAGCAACCGCACGCGAAGCGCACGGGCAACGAGGCCACGACGGTCGCGGGGCCCAATCCCAGGAGGCGCGCGAAGGCGTTGAGGTCGGCGCCGCCGTCCAGCGCGTCCTGCACGGCGCCGCCGTCAAAGCGCTCGTCCACGCGGTCGTAGGCGCCGTCGTCGGCCTCTGGCAACAGTTCGCAGAAGAGGGCGTGCGAACACTCCACATAACCGATTTTGCTGGCGGCGGAGGCCTGCGCAAGGACGTTGCGGCTGAGGGCGGAGACGAAGTAGCCCTCCAGGATGTCGGTGACGGTGAGGCGGTCGTCGAAGTCCAGGTCGTAATGGGACTCCTCCGAGGCGCCCTTGGCGTCGACGCGGACGACGGCGCAGTGTGCGGCGCGGCCCATGGCGCGGTCAAAGAGCGTCTCGTCCGCATCGTCGCCGTCGTCGATGCCGGGGAGCACCTTCTGGCGGGTGTAGCCGCGGATGGACAGTCCCGTGGTGTCGCGCGAACATTCCAGCACGGCGCCGCCGAGCGCGCCCTCGGGCAGACGCACCCGCAGGGAGAGGCTCTCCCCGGGGGCCTCCAGGCGGTCGGCGCCCATCAAGGCCACGGAACCGATCAGCTCGGCCTGGACGAGTCCGGCGATGGGCCCGCAGAGGTGGTTGCGCTCCAGGGTGCGCGCGGTGTCGGTGACGTTGGCGAGCAGGAGCCGCGCGTGGGCCTCCGGGCATTCCGCGATGAGGACGCGGTCAAGGGAATTCACAATCATGCGTAGGTCTCCTCGGCCCATTCATAGGGCTCGCTGTGCGTGGTCCCGAAGAGGGTCTCGAGCATGAAGCGGAGGACGCGTTCGCCGCCGAAGCGCGCGTGATAGGCCGCCCGCCCCGCGGCGGCGACGGTGCGCCGGGCCTCGTCGTGCGCCTGGAACCACTGGAGCCGCTCCACCAGGTCGGGCACGTCGTGGAAGAAGAGCGCCTCCTTGTCGGAGAAGAAGCGCTGCATCTCGTCGCCGTCGTAGAGCGCGGTGAGGATGCCCGAGCCCATGAGGTGGGCGATGCGGTCGGAAGAATACCACTTCATGCCGAAGTAGCGGTTGATGTTCAGCCCCATCTTGGCCCCCGCCAGCAGGTCGTCATACGCCGCGCCGCCGACGACCGCCGGGCGACCGCCCATGCCCACCAAGTCAAAGCGGAGGTCGGTCTTGCCGACGGCCTCGCTCAGGCGCTTGATGAAGGCCAGGCGCGGGTCGCCCTCGCGAGGTTGGCCGGCGTAGAAGAGGTCGCACGCGAAGTCCGCCGCCGGGCGCGTGCTGTTGTCGAGCGTCTCCAAGGCGGTGTCGGAGGGATTGGGCATGTAGGCCACCACGTTGCGGCCCGTGACAAAGGGTTTGAGCCACTTCTCCCCGGCGGTGGTGGCGAAGAGCGCGTCGCAGCTCTCCATGCGCTTGCGCATCTGGCCCTGCGGGTGGGGGTCGCACATGGGGTCGACGTTGAAGTGGGCGATGCGCACGCCGGGAACGGCCTTGCGGATGGCATCGAGCGTCTCGTTGCGGATGAAGTCGCAATGGCCCAACAGCACGGCGTCGGGGCGGAAGTTCTTCGCCGTCTTGAGCAGGGCCTTGTTCACCAGGTGCGTGCCCAGCGCGCGGATGCCCAGCCCCATGTAGCGCGCCAAGTCGCGGTCGGAAAACTCGCACAGACGGTGGTTGCCGCGCACCGCCCCGCAGGCCAAGGCCCGTCCAGGTCCCATGCGCAGTTTGCCGTAGCGCCGGATGAGCAGATTGTCCACCAAAAGAATCCGCATGGTTTGCTCCTTATCCCACCTCGCCCGCGCGGACGGGGTGTTTCGGCGGGCGCGTGGGCGAGACCGCCAGATTGTCCAACAACGTCTCCAGCCGCTCCGGTTTCGACCAATCACGGCCCGTCTTGAGGACGGCGCGGTTCGCCGCGGCCTGCGGTCTGGGTTCCCCTTCGGCGAGCGCGCGCCCCAAGACGGGGATGCCCTCCCGCGAGAAGGCCACCCACGTCGGCGCGCCCGCGATGAAGCGGCCCTGCCAGAGCGAGGGATAGCGCCGGAAGAAGTCCAGCTCCCGCCCCTCGACCTCCACCACGCACGCATAGGCCACCGGACGCGACCGCAGGTAAGTCCCGATGTCGAAGAAGTCCTTCTCGCGCTGCTCGCGGAAGGCGTCGCAGGGGTCGATGCCGTAAAGGTTCGCGCCGTTCCAGATGCCGTGTTGTGGGTCGATGAGCGGGTAATGCACGTTCATCACCACGCCGATTTCGAAGTGGAGGTGCGCCCGCGCCAGGGGAAAGTCCGGCGTGTGCCCCATGATGCCCAGCGGCGTGCCCGCCGCCACCGGCTGCCCCGCACGGAGACCCGTCTGGAAACGCCGCAGGTGTGCGTAAAGCGTGTAAATCGTCCCGAAGCCCGGCACATCATGCGTCAGCACGGCGTAGTTGCCGTAAAGCGAAGGGTTGTCCGCGTGGCGGTTCACGTAGGCCACCCGCCCCGCCGCCGCCGCCCGCACGATGTCCGTGGGGTCCTCGTCGCGCCGCCAAGGCTGCGCCGGCGCGATGTCGATGCCCTCATGGAAACGCGGCGAGCCGTCCGCAAACTTCCGCACGTTCCCGAACATTCCGCTCTCGGGCTTGCCCGTTCCCGTGTCCATGAAGACGCCCTTGCGCTTGGACCCGTCCAAAATCGGCTGCCCCACCGTCGGCGGCGCTAACGTCAGTCCCTGCCGCGGAATCGGCTCCATCGCGGACGCACCCCATCCCGGCCGGAGCGCTGCCGCCCCGCCCAACAGTCCCAAAAACATCCTGCGGCTTACCATTCCCTTTATTGTACCACACTCCCCGCCTTGCCTGATTGACCGGCAAGCGCGTGCAATCGTGTCCGGGGAAGTTTCCACGAAGACACGAAGGAACGCAAGGGCCTGGGCACTTCACCGTTCGGCCTTACGGCCTTTCTACCGAGCCCATCCCCTTGCGTTTCTGTCATTTCTTTGGGAACGGCCCCAGGCGTACAAGAAACTTAGGAGATTGCGGAGCGCCCCATCTTTCCTGCAAGATTTGCGTCTTTGCGGTCTCTGTTTTCCCTGGACAGTATTGCTTTCATCTGAGCCTTATTTCTTTTATACTATCCTCAACGACATTGGGTGCACAGATGACAATGATGACACATCAATTAGGTCCCACTCTAATGACCCTCCTTGTGGTTCTCGTGATGGTGGGCGTCCCGGTCGTTGTTTTGGCGGAGCCAATCGGGCCTACGCACGATGTCGGCGACAGTGTGGTCGGGACGGAGGCGTGTCAGACCTATCGGGCCGAAGCGCTTTATGAACTCACCACACAGGTGTCCGACAGCGTCAACGAAGAGCATATCGACAGCACCCTGGAACCGCGCTTCAACAGGTGTTATACCCTCTTCCAACGCAGCGAAGTCCAAGAACGCGTGATTGCGCGTTATCGCGCCAAGCACCCCGACAGCGCCATCGATATCCAAACCTTTCGCGATATCTTCGAGAACGGGTTCAAGATGGAATTGCTTCCCCGTTCGCGTCTGGTCCGTATCACCATTGTGGCCGAGGACCCCACGCTCGCCGCTGACCTCGCCAACGCCTACGTTGAGGTCTGCGAGGAAGTCATGGTCGAACAGAACAAGACGCTCATCGAAACCGCGCTCGCCTTTCTCTCCTCCGTTCTTGCCGAAGAGGAGCGTCGCCTCGCCGAAATCGAGAATGCTCTCCGCGAAACGCGTGACCCCAAACGTATTGAGACCCTCACTCGTGAGCGCGACATCAGTGTCGGCAAGATTGACGACCTTCATGAACGCCAACGCGCTGTCAGCCGCAAGGTCGCCGAAAAAGCCATCGTCATCAGACGCGTCCGCGAAGCCGTCCCGCCGGACAAGGGTCGCTGACGCCCAGGGCCGAGACCCCGGCGTGTCCGGGAATTCTTTTCTCAAAGAGGACCTTGCGTGGAAACCTGGCGGGTCCCATCGTTCCCGTTGGTTGCGCCGCCTTTTAGGGGCCCACGCGCTCACGCTCCTGAAGGAGCTCGCAGTTGTCCGGGGGGAGGGGATCGAAGAAGAGGGGCTCGCCGGAGAGGTCTAGGAGGGGAATCTCGGTGTGGAAGATACAGGCCGGTTTGCCATCGACGAGAATCGGCGTCTCGACGTAAAGCAGACGGTCGCGCCGGCCCGGGGCGAGGCCGGCGACGTGCCACCGAAAGGTCTTGCTCTCGCCGGGGCCGAGGGTAAGCTGGGGAAGGCCGAGGGGGTCGCCCGTGGCGTCGAAGCTCGGACTGCGGACAAGCCTGCCGTCAAGGCGGAAGACGTCGTCGGTCTCCCAGAGGAAGAACTTGCCCGCCTCGACGGTGAGGGGGGCCTCGGAGGGGTTGGCGAGGGTGAGCGTAAGGCACTCCCCTTCCAACGTCAGCCGTATCCACGCGGGGTCGATGGCGGGCAAACTGTCGGGCGAGAACTCATACTTCTGTACAAAGGCGAGCGTGGTGGGCGTATCGGGGACGAAAGGCTCGGCGGGCGGCGGGTTGGTCCCGCGACGTCTCTTGCGGAGGGCCTCGCGGACCGTATCCGGGTCTGCGGCGGGATAGATGCGCGCGGCATCGAGCGTCCAGTAGGTGCCCGCCTCAGTAAGGACGTGGAGGCGGCAGGAGAGGGTGAGGGAGGCCTTGAGGGCGGCGGCGAGCGGGGCCTCCGAGATGTCGATGTCGCAGACGCCGCCCGGGGCAAGCCGGTAGGAGCGGTCCAAGAGACAAACCGACGCCTCGGGGAAGCCTGCCACGGCGAACGCCTCCTGCGCGGGCTCGACGCGGATTGGCGCGTCGGCGCAGGAGGTCAGGGAAAGCGCGCCCACATGATCGAAGGGGTCTGCGTCCTCAAAGGCGAGGGCAAGGGGGCAGTCGCCCTCGGCGGGACGCGCGCCCGGCGGCAGGGTCTGGGTGAGGGTGAGGACCGGCGCATCGCCGCGCGGCAACAGCGCGTCGACCCAACGGCCGTGAATCTCGATGGGCGGGAGGCGGAGGGCGCGAAGTTCGCCGCCCAGCATGACGGGCTCGGAGAAGATGAGCGTGGCGGTTGCGCTCGGGGAGGCCTTGCCGGCCAACAGGAAGGGGAGGTCGCGGCGTTCCCCGGGCGCGAGCGTGAAGGGGGCCACAAGCTCGGGATCGAAGACGCCCTCGCCGCGAGACGAATCGAGGAAGGCGCGCCGGCTGTTGCAGAGGGTGACGGAGGGGAGGGAGTGGACGGTGAGCGGGGCGTCGGTGACGTTCGTGAAAGAGAAGATCAAGTGGTCGTTGCCTTGGCGGGAGACGGCGAAGAGGCCTTCGGGCACGGGCGGCGGGTCGAACTCGGCGCGGCGTGCCTTGAGCGTCTGTATGAGGGTATCGAGCGGGACATCCTCGGGGAGGCCGAGAGCCTTGGGCGCCAGACGGAGCTGGGCCTGGACGTAACGGCGTGGGTCCGGCAACTTCCACGGGTCGCGGTCACGGAGTTTGGCGGCAGGGTGCCCCAAGAGCGCGTCGAGCCAAAAGGGGAGGAAGGCGCGGTCCTCGAGGGGGAGAAGGTCGGTGTCTCCGCAGAGGGCGAAGGGGAGGCACCCCGTGTACTGCCCCAGGCAGATAAGCGTGCCCTTGGGGTAGCCGATGGGGCGCGGCGGGAGCGCCAGGGAGCGGAGGCGGCCCTCGGCATCGCGCCATAAGGAAACCCGACGCGCCTCGACCACGGAGCACGTCATCTCGCTGCCGGGAAAGAGGGCGTGTTCCGGTCTGTTTTTTCTGAAGGCGAGCGACAGCGGGCGCCCCGCGACCAAGACGAGATCCCACTGTGGACCCTGGATGAGCCGGAAGGGCGGCCAGTGCCGTTCAAATCGCCACTCGGCGCGCAGTTCATTCTGGGGAATGGGGAGCGGCGTCTCTCCGGGGTTGGGGGCATGGACGACGGTGAAATCGGCCGCCGTCGCGACGGCGGCGCACAGCAAGCAGAGCCAAACCAAGAGCGTGCGCATAAACCTTTCTCCTTCTCAATTATTCTAACAAAATCTATCCCCCACATGAGACGGTCGGCCATAATACCAATACTGTCCGGGGAAAATGGGACTTAGGGGACTGAGCGACGCAAGAGGAACCGCAGATTTCGCAGATTTTGGGTAGATTAAGGGCGTGCTACCGCACGCAGGACTGCCAGTGTGTTTTGGAAATTACCATATTTTCTAATCAGCTAATCAGCCGGGCACTCCGATGGAGTGCCCGTGTCTTCGTGGAAAACGGTTCCATTTCTTGTCGAGGTGAAGCTTTTTGCTTGCCTCCATAAATTGGATTTGTTACAATTTGTGGCGTTGTTTGACAACCCCTAACACAACAGGAGAGAGAACATGAAGAAGTACGTTTGCCCCATCTGCGGGTATGTCCATGTGGGCGACTCGGCCCCCGAGAAGTGCCCCCAGTGCGGCTGCGCCGGCGCCAAGTTCATCGAGAAGGCCGAGACCGGCAAGATGGAATGGGCCGATGAGCACCGCGTGGGCGTCGCCCAGGGCGTCGACCCCGAGATCATCGAGGGCCTGCGCATGAACTTCACCGGCGAGTGCACCGAGGTCGGCATGTACCTGGCCATGGCCCGCGTCGCCACCCGCGAGGGTTACCCCGAGGTCGCAGCCTTCTACCAGCAGGCCGCCTGGGAAGAGGCCGAGCACGCCTGCAAGTTCGCCGAGCTCCTCGGTGAGGTCGTCACCGACTCCACCAAGAAGAACCTCGAACTCCGCGCCGCCGCCGAGCAGGGCGCCTGCGCCGGCAAGCTCGAGCTCGCCAAGAAGGCCAAGCAGCTGGGTCTGGACGCCATCCATGACACCGTGCACGAAATGTGCAAGGACGAGGCCCGCCACGGCGCCGGCTTCGAGGGCCTCCTGAAGCGTCTCTTCTCGTGAGCACGCCGATGACCGACCCTGCCACGCAGGACTTCGCCGCCACGCTTCGCGCCCATGGGCTCGCGCCCTCGGCGCCCCGCGTGGCCATCCTGCGCTGGCTGGCCGGCCATCCCACGCACCCGACCGTTGACGAGGTCTACCGCGCCCTTCACCCCACGATGCCGAGCCTCTCGCGCACCACGGTCTACAACGTCCTCCACGCCTTCGTGGCGTGCGGACTGGCCGGAAAGGTGCGCACCGAGGACCTCGAGCTCCGCTACGATGGCTGCGCCGCGCCTCACGCGCACTTCAAGTGCACCCGTTGCGGCGCCATCCTGGACCTTGAGGGACTCCCGCGAAACCTCGCCCAACGCGTCGGCCTGCCCAAGGAATGCCGCGCCCAAGCCGCCGCCGTCACCTTCTGGGGCCTCTGCCCCAACTGTGCCGACTGAGCGGACTGACTGCGACAACAAGCCCCGACCGCAAGGCCGGGGCTTTTCTTTTTTCAAGGAACAACCGCCGCCCTTTGGCCCTTTTACGCACCCTTTCTGCCGGCCTCCATAAGGGGCCTTCACGAGACCCTATAGTGATCCGAGGTCAACCACTATAGTGGTCGGAGGTGAGACCCTATAGTGGTCCGATGCCGACCCCTATAGTGGTCCAGGTCGAAACCCTTATCTATTCAGAGATGGTATTCTAGTGGTGTTTTCTTTGCGTGTGCAAAGGAAGCGTCCCCCGGG
>CALXOF010000026.1 GCA_944389945.1 uncultured Kiritimatiellota bacterium
AAAGAGAGATATAAAACCGTAAAATCGTTGTGCCACAACGGGTTCGGAGTTTCAAAAAATCACTCCCACTCGATGGTGCCGACGGGTTTGGGGGTGAGGTCGAAGAGGACGCGGTTGACGCCGGGGACCTCGTGGGTGATGCGGTCGGCGAGGCGCTCCATGAGGGGCCAGGGGAGGCGCTCAACGGTGGCGGTCATGGCGTCGATGGTGTTGACGGCGCGGATGACGCAGGGCCACTCGAAGGCGCGGACGCCCTCGCGGACGCCGACGGAGCGGACGTCGGGGATGAGGGTGAAGTATTGCCAGACCTTGCCGGCGAGGCCGGCGGCGGCGAACTCCTCGCGCAGGATGGCGTCGGAGGCGCGGACGGCGTCGAGGCGGTCGCGGGTGATGGCGCCGAGGCAGCGGACGCCGAGGCCGGGGCCCGGGAAGGGCTGGCGGTTCACCATGGATTCGGGCAGGCCGAGGGCGAGGCCGCAGGCGCGGACTTCGTCCTTGAAGAGCATCTTGAGGGGCTCGACGAGGGCGAATTGGAGGTCTTCGGGCAGGCCGCCGACGTTGTGGTGGCTCTTGACGGCCTTGGCGGTCTTGGTGCCGCTCTCGATGATGTCGGGGTAGATGGTGCCCTGGCCGAGGAAGGCGATGCCATCGAGCTTGCGGGCCTCTTCCTCGAAGACGCGGATGAACTCGGCGCCGATGATCTTGCGCTTCTGCTCGGGGTCGGCGACGCCGGCGAGCTTGTCGAGGAAGCGGTCGACGGCATCGACGTAGACGAGGTTGGCGCCGAGCTCTTCGCGGAAGACCTTGACGACCTGCTCGGGCTCGCCCTGGCGGAGGAGGCCGTGGTTGACGTGGACGCAGGTGAGCTGCTTGCCGATGGCGCGGATGAGGAGGGCTGCGACGACGGAGCTATCCACGCCGCCAGAGAGGGCGAGGAGGACCTTCTTGTCGCCGACCTGGGCGCGGATGGCCTCGATCTGGTCGGCGATGAAGTTGTCCATGTTCCAGTTGCGCTTGGCGCCGGTCCGGGCGATGAAGGCGTCGAGGTCGGGCTGGGTGGCGTCGGCGTCGTCAACGGTGAGGGTGGGGAGGCCGGCGTCGCGGAGGGGCTGGGAGAGGTCGAGGGTCTGGCCCTCGAAGGCGCGGCGGGGGCCGGCGGCGAGGATGATGCCGCGGAGGTTGGGGATGGCGGCGAGCTGCTCGGCGGTGAGGTCGTGGGGGTGGAGCTCGGTGTAGACGCCAAGGGCGCGGACGGCGCGGGCGAGATCGGTGGTGCGCGCGCTGCCGAGGTCGATGACGGCGATGGTGTCTTGGTTCATGGGGGTCCTTTCCTTAGTAAAGGGGTTTGCCGAAGACGCAGAACTTGCGGAGGTGGAGGAAGGTGCGGTCCTGCGGGTGACAGGTGATGCGGACGCGCTTGGCGCGCACCGCGGGGAAGGTGAGGTGGTAATCGCCCTGGTTTTTGTCGATGGAGGCGACCTTGCGCCAGGTCTTGCCGTCTTCGCTGACCTCGACGACGGCGGGGACCAGGCGGCCGTTGTTCTGGTCGCCGCGGTTGAGGAGGTAGATGCCGGTGACCTCGGCCATGCCGGGAAGGACGATCTCGGCCCAGGGCTGCCCCTCCTGCGAGGTGTGGAAGCAGTCGGTGGGGGAGAGGCCGTCGATGACGGCGAGGTAGGCCTGGGGGTTGTCCCAGCGGCTGGTGGAGGAGAGGCGGAGGAGGCCCTTGTCGGAGAGGAGCGTGCCGTCCATCTTGGGTTCGAGGAAGGTGCGGTTGACGGGGGTGAGGAGGTTCTGGAGGGCGCAGATGGCGCGGAAGGCCTCGGCGTTCTCGGCCTTGGAGGCGGCGAGGATGGCCTCGCGGAGGTATTTGGCGAGGCCGCCGGTGTCGCCGCCCTGGTTGACGAGGGCCTCGAGGGCGGCCACGTAGCGCTGGGCGTAGGCGGGGTTCTTGACGAGGAAGCGGTCGCCGCCCCAGCGCATCAGGGCGCCGAAGGCGTCGGGCGTGCCGTATTGGGTGGGGAGGTCGGCGGCGAAGATGGCGAAGGCGACCTCGGGGTCGTTGTCGGCGAGCTTGGCCTGGGCGTCGAGGAGGGCGGGATAGTCGCAGAACTCGGCGGTCTTCTGGGGGCTCTGGCGGATGATGCCGTGCCAGGCGACGAGGGCGTCGCGGAGGGCGTCCTTGCCGGCCTTGTCCTTGATCTGGGGGAGGACCTGGCCCTGGAGGAAGTCCCACGCCGGCTCGACGTGGTCGCGGAGGCCCTTGGCGGCGCGGTCGCCGAGGTCACGCCAGGCGGTGGCGGGGGCGTCCTGGGCGCGGAGCCAGTCGGCCCAGTCGCGCCAGACGGAGAGGTTCTGGGGGCAGAGATTGGCGGCGCGGCGGTAAAGGGCCTCGACCTCGGCATTGTGCTGTTCGATGGGGGCGAGGGTGAACTCGATGGCGCGGCCGCCGGTGTTGTTGAAGTAGCGGAGCTCGAAGGGGTGGCGGCCCTGGGTGAGGGCGGCGCGGTGGGTGGTGCCCTGGAGGCCGTGGAGGCCGTCCTTGCCGGCGACGTGCCGGCCGTCGAGCCAGAGGCCGGCGCCGTCGTCGCTACGGACGGTGATGGCGGCCTGGAGATTGCGGGGGGCCTCGATGTAGCCGGTCCAGACGAGGAGGACGCGCTCCTTGCGGCCGGCCTGGTCGAGGTTGAGGGTGTCGAGGTCCTGCCAGGAACCGATGCGCTTGAGCTTGGCGGGGTCGGCGGGGAGCTTGGTGCCACCCCACTCGTAGGCGTCGCAGGTCATCTTGGAGCGGCGGGGGGCCGGGGCGAGTTTGTTACGGAGGTGGCGGGCCTCCCAGAGGGGGCCGTAGGAATCGCGCAGGCCGGGGCGGGCGAAGGCGTCGGCGAAGAGCTCGTGGTAGGAGTACTTCCAGACGTCGCTGAGGGGCGCGAAGTGCGAGCCGGTGTGCGGGGAGACGTTGTAGCAGATGGTCCAACGCTTCTGTTCGGGGGCCCAGACGAGGTAGGCGCAGTGGGCGGGCTGGCCGCCGGTGGTGGAGGGAAGGCCGTGGGTCTTGGCGGCGGCGGAACCATAGTAACTGAGGCCGCCGCAGACGGCGCCGACCTTGCGGGAGGCCTCGTGGCGCAGGTAGGCGTGCTCCCAGGGCTTGTAGTAATCGCTGCCGTGGATGGAGTCGCCGAAGAAGTTGTTCAGGCGGTAGGGCGCGGCCCAGCAGACGCCGCCGTACTGGCGGGGCGGGACGTTGTGGCGGGGGGCCAGCCAGCGGGCGTTGTCGGCGTCGCACTGGGCGGGGATGAGGGTGTAGCGGAGCTGGTCGCAGCGGAGGTCGTCGGCGCCGCGCCAGAGGAAGCCCTCGCGGCGGATGGCGAGCATCTCTTGGAGGAGGAGGACGACGTCGGTGGGGTCGGCGGCGGCGTTGAGGGCGGCGGCGGTGGCCCAGCGGCGGAGGATGGGGGAGTCGTAGACCTCGGGGCACAGCCAGCAGATGGTGTCGAGGGCGCGGAGCGAGGTGGGCCAGTCGGTGAGGGGATCGCCGGAGGTCAGAAAGTCGAGCACCCACTCGTTGTCGGAGAAGAAGGCGTTCAGGAAGTCGGCGCCGCCCTGTTTGGCGAGGATCTCGGCGTAAACCTCGCGGGGGATGACAAAGTCGTCCTCCCCCTTGGCCCAGTGGCCAGAGGGGCCGGAGACGGTGGTGGGGTCGGCGGCGGGACGGGGCGGGAGGGTGCGGCGGAGGGCGAGGGTGCCGCGCTCGGCGGCGTCGGGGTTCTCGAAGGAGACGTCGAGCGTCAGTTCGGGCTTGGCGTCGGCGACCTCGAAGGCGACGGTCGCGGAGTCTCCGGGCTTGAGGGCGGTGGGTTCGCCGAAGCGGCGCCCGCCGACGGAGAGACCATGGAGGGTCATCGCGCCGCGGCCCTTCTCGCGCTTGAGGGTGAGGGCGTAGTGGCCGGGGCCGCGGACGACCTTGGCCACGCCGACGGAGACAATCCAGTTCCGGCGGCCGGCCCGGGCGTCTTTGGCGCGCCAACCGTAGGGCACGGCCACGGGGCCCTGGCCGCGGAGGCAGAGGAGGCCTTGGGCGGCGATGCCGAAGTGGGTGGTGGCGTCGATGGCGAGGGTGCGGCGCAGGAGGTCGTCCAGAGCCTGGGCCTGGGCGGGGTTGTCCTTGTGGAGCACGTAGCGCAGGAGCATGAGGCCCTGGCGCTGGTTGTTGGAGAGGTGCCCCTGGGGCTTGGACTCAAGCTCCTTGATGAAGGCCTCGCCGCCGGCGTAATCCTTTTTCTTTGCGAAGTCCTGCACCTTGTAGCAGGTCTCGGTGGGGTCGAAGGAGAAGGCGAAGGCCCAGCCGGTCTTGTCCTGCGGGTCGGCCTTTTCGAGGGCCTGCCAGAGGGCCTTGCAACGCTCCTTGGAGGACTTCTGGCCGAGGGCCTCGACGAGGGGGGCGAGGGCGCGACCGATGGCCTCGGGATCGCCGGACTTCAGGGCGGCGGCGACGGCCTTGTCGCGCGCCTTGCCCTCGGCGATGAGGGCGGGCAGGTCGGCGGGGGAGCGGACGCCCTCGCGCATCAGTGTGCAGGTGCCGTCTTTGGCGAAGTAGGCGAAGGCGGGATAGGCGCGGGGCTCAATGCGGATGGACTGTTGCGTCTTCCACTTTGCCTGGACCTCGGCGTCCACGTGCTCGGGCTGGTCGACGACCGTGAGCGTCACGCCGGCCTGTTTGGCGAAATCGGGTTTGTCCCAGGCGGCGCGGAGGGCGATGCTCGCCTCGTCCCAATCGCTCCCCACATAGAGCGCGGCCTGCTGGGCCCACGCCCACGCGGCGCACGCCAATGCGGCCAAAAAGAGCAGCTTCCTCATCCTGTCGCCTCTCTCATTCCACGTCCACGCGGATGGTTACGGACTTGTACGCTTCCAAAAACGATTCCGGCAGCGCCGCGATGCGGCGCACCTGCCTGCACGCGGCCAACACCTGCGCGTCGAAGGCGCGGTCGCCGCTGGACTGCAACAGCGCGACGCCCCGCACCGTGCCGCCCGCGCCGAAGGTCACCTTCAGGATGGGCGCCTCGCCGGTGGGGGAGGCCTCAAGCCCGGCGCAGGCCGCGCGGAAAACCTGCTGGATGGCGCCGTAAC
Organism: uncultured Kiritimatiellota bacterium; assembly: GCA_944389945.1. Classification (GTDB taxonomy): domain Bacteria; phylum Verrucomicrobiota; class Kiritimatiellia; order RFP12; family DVOR01; genus Spyradenecus. The sequence goes on from CALXOF010000026.1 coordinate 5,131, forward strand.
AGCGGGAGGCCTTGCTCGGGGGCACCTGGTTCCTGTTGCCCGGCCGCGCGCCGGCGTTCAGCAGACGCTGGATTTCCGCGGCGGAGAGCGCCTTGGCGGTCGGCGCCCGCGTACGGTCCTTGCGGCCCGACGTCACGGGCCCGACGCGCTTGCCCTTCTTGGTGTCCTTGGCCAAAGTGGCCTTCCACTTCGGCTCCTCCGGCGCCTTTTTGGCCTCCTGCCTCGGCTTCGCCTCAGGCTCCGGCCTCGGCGCGGGCGCGGGTTCCGGCGGCGCGGGCAAAGACGGGGGCAAAGGCGGCCTCGGCGCGGGCGCGGGCTCCGGCGGCGCGGGCAAAGGCGGGGGCGGCTCGGCCTCCGCCGCCGCGCCGGCCTGCCCGGCAAAGGCGGGCTCCTTCCATGCCTTGCGGAGGGGGCCGCTCGCCCGGTCCCAGTCGCTCCACACATAGAGCCCGGCCTGCTGGGCCCAGGCCCAGGCGCAAAGAAACATTGCTGTGATCGTCAGGGTCTTTTTCATGTCCTCACCTCATGTTTAATAAACATCCACGCGGACCTCAACATATTCTTGCTGGTCCAAAAATCCACTGGAAAGTCCGTTGATGCGGCGCACTTTTTTGCGGCACGCGGCCAACACCTGCGCATCGAAGGCGCGGTCGCCGCTGGACTGCAACAGCGCGACGCCCCGCACCGTGCCGCCCGCGCCGAAGGTCACCTTCAGGATGGGCGCCTCGCCGGTGGGAGAGGCCTCGAGCCCCTTGCACGCCTCGCGGAAGGCCCGTTGGATGACGCCGTAACAGCGGGAGGCCTCGCTCGGGGGCACCTGGTTCCTGTTGCCCGGGCGCGCGCCGGCGTTCAGCAGCTGCTGGATTTCCGCGGCGGAGAGCGCCTTGGCGGTCGGCGCCCGCGTACGGTCCTTGCGGCCCGACGTCACGGGGCCGACGCGCTTGCCCTTCTTAATGTCCTTGGCCGAGGTCGCCTTCCACTTCGGCTTCTCCGGCTCCTTTTTGACTTCCTGCTTCGGCTCCGCCTTGGGGGCGGGCTTGGGCTCGGGCTTCGGGGCCGGGGCGGGGGTGGGCTTGGGTTCCGGTTTGGGTTTCGGCTGGGGCTTGGGCTCCGGCTTTGGCTCGGGTTTTGCCTTCGGGGGCGGCTCCGGCTTCGCCTCCGCCGCCGCGTTCGGTGCCTCGGCCAAGACGTCCGCCGCGTTCTCCTCCGTCACCACCGTGAAATCCATGGGGATGATGACCTCGTCCTTGGGCTTCGCCTCGTCGGAGAGGCACCCGCCGAAGGAGATGGAGCCGAGCACCGCGAAGATGGCGATGTTCACCGCCACCGCGATTCCAAGCGCGTCCTTCCCAAATTTATCCATGCCTCTATTATACCGTAAAATGCACCCTTTCCGCGACTTCCCCTTGCTTCGCGTCGGCGGTGCGTCCCAATGTCGCGTCCTGGCCTGGGCTCGGCAAAACAAAAGGCCCCGCTTGCGGCGAGGCCTGGAAAGGAATGGTCGGACCGTCGGGATTTGAACCCGAGACCTTTTGCACCCCAAGCAAACGCGCTACCAGGCTGCGCTACGGTCCGTTTTGGTGGGAGATACTGGACTCGAACCAGTGACCTTCTGCATGTCAAGCAGACGCTCTAACCAACTGAGCTAATCCCCCATGGGAAAACGGCACATAAGATACCATATCCTAACATGCCGCGTCAAGACAAAAAACAACGCCGATGCAAAAAAGTGGGATTGGAAGCTTGGAAGTTTGGAGGCTTGGAAGCTTGGCCGCCCCGCTATCGGGCCCATCCCCCGCGTCTCTGTTGTTTTCTTGGAAAGCCCCCAAAGGCCCCACAGGAGATGCAGGAGATTCGGAGATACAGGAGCGCCCGCGAAGGGGCGACCGACGACGCTCATTTCGCAGGGCCGCGAGGGAGTGCCTTCGACCAAGTTTACATCCCCTTCAACCGGTACGCCCATCGCCCTGGAGGGGCACTCCGTTCTCCGTCCTCCGTTTTCCGTTCTCCTGGCTTCTAAGTGCGGCCAAAGAGAATGAGAATTGGCTTGATAAGTGCACGCCAGAGGCGGAGGCGGAGGGGGCGGGCGTCGCCGATGAGGGCCACGCAAGTGCCGCCGGCGAAGCGGGTGTGGGCGTATTGCGCGTTGAGATGGGCGAGGGCGGCGCGGAAGGTGTCGCGCTGGGTGTCGCCGCGGCTCCAGTGGTGGGCCGGGAGGGGAATCAAGCGCGCCAGGTGACCGGTCTTGGTGATGTATTGATAGCAGAGGGCCTCGGCGTAGAGGTCCCAGGGGCAATCGGGGTCGAAACGCAGGTTCAGACGGCGGAAGAGGTCGGCGTGGACAAAGAAGCCGCAGCAGTCGAAGGCCTCGACCATCGAACCGATAAGGCGGCCCAGTCGGGGCAGGGCCACGATGCGCTGGGGGCGGGAGCCGTCGCGCTCGGAGTCCTCGATTTGGCCGAAGGGGAGGATGGCAAAGCCCGCGACGATGCGGGTGCCGATGAGGCCGAGGGGAAACCAGGGGTCGCGCGTGCGGAGGAGGGGGCGGGGGTCGGCGAGGGGCTCGAAGTCTTCGTGGGCGAAGAGAATCCACTCCGCGTCGGGCGGCAAGGCGTCGAGGAAGGTGTTGTAACGCACGGGGATGGGGATGTTCTCGCGCGTGTTGTCGAAGGTCACGAAGTCGGCGCCGCGGAGGTGGGGGTTGTCCAGCAGACAGCGGCGGTGGCAGGCGGGGTCGCGCACCACGGAGACGACGGTGAGGCGGGGCTCCGGCGCGGCGATTGCGGCGAAGGTGAGGGCGCGGTGCATCCCCATCGGCGCGAGGTCCGGCCAAAGGGTGCGGCCATCGTCCAGAGCGTCCTGCGAGAAGGCGGCGGCCACGCGCGCCGGCGGGAAACGCATCCCCGGCCACAGCCGCAGGGGCGAATAGAAACGGTCCTCGGGCGGGATGTGACGGCGGCGGGGATTGAAGCGCCAGAGGCGCGCGGCCAAGCGGCAGACGCGGCGGCTGCGCAGGGAAAAGCCGCCGTTGAGCACGGTCAGCCCCAGCAGGTCGGCCAGGCGTCCGCGGTGGTTGGAGGGTGTCAGGTCCGGCGCTCCCACGTAGTCATAGCGCAGGAAGCGGTCGAGGTCGTCGCGTAGGGGGAAGCCGTCGTCTTGGACGATGAGGACGTGGGGCGTGGCGAAACGCGTGTGGAGGCGCGTGATGCAATCCAGGCTCATGGCGTCCAGATCGCCCGCGCGCAGGGTCGGCTCCACCTGCACCTCCACACCCGGCATGGGCGGCACCAGGCCGGCATCGTGCGTGACGACGACGGTGGGCAGGGCGCCGAGCACGGCCCAACTCTGGCGGATGGCGTGCTCGAAGAGGTCGAAGCGGCCATCCTGCGGGAAGGCGTAAATCAGCAGGGTCACGCCGGGGTGGCGACAGGGCGGGATGGGTGCGGCGCGGAGGGCGGGCAGACGGGCGGCGGCCCAGGCGGCCAGACGCTCCCGGGCCCAGCCGCCGGGAAAGGGCTTGGGGGTGAAACGCCGCCTCACGGCAGGGAACCCTCGGCGTAACGGTCGTGGCCGGCGAGGTCCCGCGCGATGACCACGTCGCCATAGCCCGCGCGCTCCAACAGACGGCGGACGGAGAGGCCCTGGTCTTCGCCAATCTCGAGGAAGAGGCGGCCCCCGGGGCGAAGCGCCTGTGTGGCGTCGAGGATGATTTGGCGGAGGACGTCCAGGCCGTCGGGGCCGCCGTCGAGGGCCAGGCGGGGCTCGCGGTCACGGATGAGGGGCGGCAGGGCGTCCACGTCGGCGGAGGCGATGTAGGGCGGGTTGGAGACGATGAAGTCGTAGCGGCCCTGGGGGAGGCCGGAGGCGCCGTTGCCTTCATCGCAGAAGACGAGGTCCTTGACGCCGTTGTCGACGGCGTTGTTGCGGGCGAGGTTGAGGGCGTCGGGCGAGAGGTCGATGGCGTGGATTTCCACGGGACGGTGCTCGGCCTTTGCGGCGAGGGCGAGGGCGATGGCAATGGCGCCGGTGCCGGTGCCGATGTCCGCGGCGAAGCGGGCCGTGCGCCAGACGGGGTGACGCAGGATGCGCTCGACGAGGCCCTCGGTCTCGGGGCGGGGGATGAGGGCGCAGGGGGCGACCTCCAGTTCGGCCCCGCAGAAGGGCCAGTGACCCACCACGTATTGGAGCGGTTCGCCTTTGGCCACGCGCACCAGCATCTCGCGCAGGCGGTCGACGGTCTCGGTGTCGGGGATGTCTGCCTGGTGGAGGAGGAGTTTGCCACGGGTGAACCCGGTGGCCTCCTCGGCCAGGATTTCGGCCTGGGTGGGGGCCTCGTCGGGGGGCACGCCGTGGCGGGCGAGATACGCCGCGCCGCGGCGTATCAGCGTCCCTAATGAGAGAGCTGCGGCAGAAGCAGGGAGAACGGAGAACGGAGATCGGAGAACGGAGCGCCCCTGCGGGGCGACGGGCACGCCAGTGGAAGGGGAGATGGACTCAGGCGACAATACATTTTTGCGCCCCTGCGGGGCGACGGGCGCGCCGCTGGAAGAGGAATTGGACTTAGATGAAGAGATGTCCGTGCGCTCCGAGGAGGCGACGGGCGGGGTTTGTTGGTCGCCCGCTTGCGGGCGGTCCTGTCTCTCCTGCATCTCCTGCATCTCCTGAGGGGGGCTGAAAGGGGTCTTGGAGAAACCCTTAAGGGTCCGGGGTGAGACCCTATAGTGGTCTGAGGTCAACCACTATAGTGGTCGGGGTCGAGACCCTATAGTGGTCCGTGGGCGACCCTTAAGGGGTCCAAAAAGGGGCCTTGAAGGGCCTTCTAGAAAACATCAGAGACGCGAGGGATGGGCCCGGCACAGCAACGCGTTCAGCTCAGCGGCTTACCTGTCGCCCCGTAGGGGCGCCTCCGTTCTCCGTTTTCCGTTCTCCGTTCTCCGGGGGCGGCGTAGCCGCCCCTCAGAAGGGCATGTCTTCGTCGCGGATCTCGTCGGGGACGAGGTCGTCGGTGGGGACGGGGATAGGCTCGGCGGAGGTGCCGTCGGGCTCGAGGCGCTCAAGCTTGAAGGCGTTGAGGTCGGTGTAGTAGCGGCCCTGGTAGAGGTTGCCGCGGAGGGAGAAGGTGACGCGGACCTTGTCGCCGGGCTTGACGGTGTCGAGGAGGGCGCAGTTGCCTTTGACCATGGACAGCTTGATGTCCTGGGGGTAGCGGTCGTCGTCTTCGGTGACGACGAACTCGCGCTTGGTGAAGCCGCTGGGGAAGGTCTTGGTCTCCATGACCTCTTTGAGGGTGCCTTCCAGTTCGAATGCTTTGCTCATGGCGTTCCTTTAGCGTTCTTGTGCGAGGGATTCCGCGAGGCCGATGTAGGCGGCGGGGGTGAGGGTGTGGAGGCGGTCCTTGGCGGCCTGGGGGATGTCGAGGGTGTCGACGAAGGCGCGGATGCCGGCGGCGTCGATGGCGTGGCCGCGGGTGAGCGCCTTGAGCTTTTCGTAGGCGTTGGGGACGCCGTAGCGGCGCATGACGGTCTGGATGGGCTCGGCGAGGACCTCCCAGTTGGCGTCGAGGTCGGCGGCGAGGCGCTCGGCGTCGGGGGAGACGCGGCCGAGTCCGCGGAGGGTGCTGGCGATGGCGATGAGGGTGTAGGCGAAGCCGACGCCGATGTTGCGGATGGCGGTGGAGTCGGTGAGGTCGCGCTGCATGCGGGAGATGGGGAGCTTGCGGGCGAGGTGTCCGAGGACGGCGTTGGCGAGGCCAAGGTTGCCTTCGGAGTTCTCGAAGTCGATCGGGTTGATCTTGTGGGGCATGGTGGAGGAGCCGACCTCGCCGGCGACGGCCTTCTGGCGGAGGTAGCGCATGGAGACGTACATCCAGACGTCGCGGTCGAGGGAGAGGAGGATGGTGTTCCAGCGCTGGAGGGCGTCGAAGAGCTCGGCCATGCCGTCGTGGCTCTCGATCTGGGTGGTGAGGAGGTTTTGGGAGAAGCCGAAGCCCTCGATGACGCGGCGGGAGAGGGCCTTCCAATCGACCTCGGGGGCGGCGGAGAGGTGGGCGTTGAAGTTGCCCACGGCGCCGCTCATCTTGGCGGGGAGGCGGACGGCATCGACCTGCTCGGCCTCGCGGCGGAGGCGGTGCGCGAAGACGGCGAGCTCCTTGCCCAGGGTGGTGGGGCTGGCGGGCTGGCCATGGGTGTGGGCGAGCATGGGCATGGCGCGGGTCTCGGCGGCGAGGGCGTCGAGGGCGTCCATGAGCTTGGTGCGGGCCTCGCGGAGGATGTCCAGGCCGTCACGCAACTGGAGGGCGTGGGCCATGTTGTTGATGTCCTCGGAGGTGCAGGCGAAGTGGACGAATTCGGCGATGCCGGCGCAACCCTGGGGGAGGCGCTCGCGAATGAAGTATTCCACGGCCTTGACGTCGTGGCGGGTGGTGGCCTCGATGGCCTTGACGCGCTCGGCGTCGGCCAGGGAGAAGTCGTCGGCGATGGCCTGGAGGGCGGCGCGGTCGGCGGGGGTGCAGGTGCACTCGGGGAGGGCGGGCTCGTCGCAGAGGGCCAGGAGCCAGGCGATCTCGACCTGGACGCGGCGGCGGATGAGGCCGAACTCGGAGAAGACGGCGCGCAGGGGGGCGGTCTTGTCGGCGTAGCGGCCGTCGATGGGGCTGACGGCGGTGAGCGGGGAGAGGGAGAGATCCATGGGCGTTCCTTACTTGTTTTTGGACTTTTCGCGTGCGGCCTTGAAGGCGGCGGAGGCCTTGTCCTGGGCGGTGCGCTCGGGGAAGTTGCGGGTGGTCTCGGCGGCGCGGAGCTTCTCGAGGAGCTTGGATTCCTCGCCGGTCAGCGACTGCGGGGTCTCGGCCACGAAGACGACGATGAGGTCGCCCTGCGGGAAGCGGCCGACGGCGGGGATGCCCTGGCCGCGGAGGCGCTGCATGGTGCCATTGGGGGTGCCGGGGCGGACCTTGAGGGTGGCGGTGCCGTTGGGGGTCTCGACCTGGAGCTCGCCGCCGAGGGCCAGCAGGGTGGGGGAGACGCTGCGGCGCAGGATGAGGTCCTGCCCGTCGCGCTCGAAGAGGTCGCTGGGGGCGACGGAGAGATGGAGGAGGAGGTCGCCGCGGGGGCCGTTGTTGGGGCCGGCGTTGCCCTTGCCGGCGACGGGGTAGACCATGCCGTTGGCGACGCCCGCGGGGATGCGCACGTCCACCGTTTCGTGCGAGGCCACCAGGCCGTCGCCGCCGCACTTGGAGCAGGGCTTTTCGATGACGGTGCCGGAGCCGTGGCAGACGGGGCAGGGCTGCTGCATCAGGCCGAAGAAACTGCGGCTACGCACGGAGCCGGAGCCGCCGCACTGCTTGCAGGGCACGCGCTTGGAGTCCTTGGCCGCGCCGGTGCCGTTGCAGTCGGGGCAGGCCACCGCCGCGCGGACGCGCAGGTGCTCCATCTTGCCGAAGAGGGCTTCCTCGAAGGTCAGGCGCACCACCTGCTCGGTGTCTTCGCCGCGCTGGGGGCCGGAATTGCGACGGCCACGACCGCCGCCGAAGCCGCCGAAGTTGAAGCTGAAGCCGCCTCCGCCGCCGCCATCGCTGAAGCCGCCGCCGAAGAACTGGTTGAGGATGTCCCCGAGGTCGGACATGTCGAAGCCGCCGGCGCCAAAGGCATTCTTCATGCCGTCGTGGCCGAACTGGTCGTAGGTCTGGCGCTTCTGGGGGTCGGAGAGGACGGCGTAGGCCTCGGAGGCCTCCTTGAACTTGGCCTCGGCCTCGGCCTTGTTGTCGGGATTGTGGTCGGGGTGCCACTTCATCGCCAACTTGCGATAGGCCTTCTTGATGGTGTCGGCGTCGGCATCGCGCGCCACGCCGAGCACCTCGTAGTAGTCGCGTTTCTGCTCAGCCATGTTACGCCTCCTCCGTCTGCGCGGCCGGGGCCTCCGGCGCGCCCAACGAGACGATTACCTGCGCGGGGCGGATCACCTTGCCGCCCAGGCGCCAGCCCTTGCGGAACTGGCTCACCACGTGGTCTTTGGGCACCGTGGGGTGCGGCACGGCCGAGAGCGCCTCGTGCGACATCGGGTCGAAGGTCGTGCCTTCGGCGGAGGCGTCGATCACCTCCGCGCCCGAACGCTCCAGCGTCTTGCGGAACTCATCGGCAATCATCCGCACGCCCTGCGCGAAGGCATCGCCCTCCGGCGCGGACTGCAACGCCAGCTCGAAGTGGTCGAAAATCGGGATCAAGTCGCCCAACAGACGCTCATTCGCTCGGGCGGTGCGCTCCTCCAGCTCGCGGGCCAGACGCTTCTTCGCGTTGTCGAAGTCCGCCACCGTCCGCAACAGACGCTCCTTGGTCTCTGCCAACTCACGCTCCAACGCCGCCGCATCCTTGGCGGGCTCCTGCGGCTGAGCCTCCTGCGCCGGCTCGGCGGGCGCCTCCTTGGGAGCCTGGGCCTCATTCCCCACGGGGGCCTGCGCCTCAGCGCCGCCCTGCCGCTCTTCGTGCTTCACATCTTCTTCAGCCATATCCATAAATCCTTTCTGGTGCCGGAAAGGGGAGTCGAACCCCTACGCCTTGCGGCTGCGGATTTTAAGTCCGCTGTGTCTGCCATTCCACCATTCCGGCCTTAATTGCGCCATTATACCACACCCGTGACGGAAGAGAACAGAGAACAGAGAACAGAACGCGCGGCAAGCGCGCGACGGATGAAGTAACGTCTGAGCCGTCAGCCTAGCACAAACACGAAGGACACAAAGAACCACGAAGGTATACAAAGACTGTCGAAATGGGAACCGCAGCGTGTTGCAGATGTTGGCGTGCTAGCATGGAAATCCCAAGAGCGGCGCGACCAAAGGACGTGATGGAGCCCGCAGGGTTTCCATGTAAGACCATCTTTGCAGAAAACTTTCCTCGGACAGTATTGCTGAAACGACCGAACTCGTCGGCCAGGGCGATTGTTTTTGCTATACTGACGGCAAAGGAGAAGGACGCTATGGGCAACATCGCACAGGACATCTCAGACTTTGCCAAGTTGCGGCAAAATGGGTGCATCTATGTGGACAAGACCGCGATTCTGCACGAGTTGATGTGCGACCCGGGGCGTAGTCTCTATTTCATCTCTCGTCCGCGGCGTTTCGGCAAGTCGCTCATGCTTTCCACGCTGGAGTGTATCTTCCGCGGCCGGCGCGACCTCTTTAAGGGCCTCGCCATCGACAAGCTGGATTATGACTGGGCCGAGTATCCCATCCTGCACTTCAACTTCGCCACGATGAACGTGGAGACGCTCGAAGCGTTTAAGGCTGGCTTTGTGGCGCGCGTCCAAGAAGTATTCGAGGCGGCCAAGGTCGCCTATAACCCCGCGCTTGCCCCAAATGACAACTTCTCTCGTGCCATTAAGGCCCTTGCACGAGAGCACAACAAGCCCGTGGTCGTCCTCATCGACGAGTATGACGCGCCGGTCAGCGCCGCGCTTAACAATCCCGCAAAGGCCACGGCCATCCGCGTGACCCTCTCATCTTTCTACGGTGAGATCAAGAACAACGCCGCTGACATTCGCTTCATGATGATGACGGGTGTGACGCGCTTCACCCAGCTCTCCGTCTTCTCGGCGCTGAACAACCTCAACGACCTGACGATGGATGCGCGCTACGCCACGTTGCTGGGCTACACGGAGGAGGAGTTGGAGGCCAACTTTGACGAGGATATGCGTGAGCACGCCGAGGTGATGGGTCTCTCCTATGAAGACTATCGCGCCGAGCTCCGCCGGTGGTACAACGGCTACCGATTCTCCCCGGATTGCGAGACGCGCGTCTACAATCCCGTCTCCATTGCCAAGACTCTCGGTCAAAAACGAAAGGCCTTTGCCCCCACGTGGACAAAGACCGGCACCCCTTCTGTGTTAATCAACTATCTGTCCGACCACGAGCTGACGGAGATGGATTACGACAACGTGGAGAACATCTCTGAAGAGGCGCTCGACATCTGCCGCCTGGAGGCCATCTTGCCGGTCTCCATCCTCTATCAAAGCGGTTATCTCACCATCAAGGACTACTCCGAGTGGGGCTTCACCCTCGGCGTGCCCAACGAGGAGGTTCGCCGCGGCCTCGCCTCGCTCTTGGCGCAGTATGCCACCAAGGACTTCGCGGTCGACTACCACGGCTCGCTCTGTGCGCTTCTTGGCAAATGCGACTTTCAAGGTTTCTTCGCCAAGCTCAAGGCGCTCTACGCGCACTTGACCTACGGCTCCACTGAGGCACACGTGCACGAATCCAGTTACCTGCGTCCGCTCTATGCCCTGCTGGCCTCGCACCCCGCCCTCCGCGTGATTGCCGAGGACACGCAGGCCCAAGGCCGTGCCGATTTGGTGGTCGAGAGTCAGCGCAACGTCTACATCTTCGAGTTCAAGGTCGACAAGACCGCCGCCGAGGCCATCGCGCAAATTAAGAAACGCGGCTATGCCGAGCCGTATCGTGCCCTGGGCAAGCCCATCTACCTCATCGGCTTGAACTTCAAGTCCGAGAACCGCGCCCTCTCAGACACTCTTGTCGAGACTCTGGGCTGAGGCGTTCTTACCTGCGAAACCGTAGCGCGTCTGATGTCCCCCGGGGCGCTTTGTATCGTTTTGTGTCTTCGTGGAAACTCTCTCGGATAGGATTGGGTTTGCTATATTATATGCATCGCTCTGATTGACGGACGGAGTAGTAGCCGGATTCTGTTCCGGCGAAGCATCCGTATGCGAGGTCTGAAACGACCGAATCCGTCGGCCAGGGCGATTGTTTTTGTCTATGCCTTCGAAGTATTCTGAGGCAGAGTCGCCAGGTAGGACGCAGAGGGACCAAATGACAGGTCTTTGGCAAGGGTGCGTGGAACAGTCATGAAGTAACCACGCTTGATCTTTGACACCTGAATAGATGTGTTTGTATTGAATGATTGACCATGGGGAATCGATCTCACAGTGGCCTTATTTATATAAGGTACAGTTTGGCGCCCTGTTGGTCGACGAGAAAACTGCCCCGGGCCGTATTGGGGAACGGCGGAGGGGGCGTGGATATGGTATAGTAATGGATATGGACACGCGGGCAGAGAACTTTGTTTGTCGGCGGTGCGGGGCGTGTTGCCGCGTGCCGGGCGTGGTGCGTGTGGACGCCGAGGATGTGGATCGTCTGGCGGCGGCGCTGGGGATGACGGTGGAGGCTTTTACGGAACGCTTCACCGAGCTGGCGCCGGGGCGGACTGGCCTGATGTTGACGGGTGACCCGGAGGGCTCGTGCATCTTCCTGGGCGAGGATAATTTGTGCCGGGTGCACGCGGCGCGGCCCAGGCAGTGCCGGGAGTATCCGGCGCGTTGGCGGAGCGCGGCGATTGAGGCGGTTTGCGAAGCGGAAAGGATTCAGGCATGAGCGTGTTTTGGGACGGCGGGTTCCTCTTTTGGCTGACGGTGGCGCTGACGGTCGTCGCGGTCTTTGTCTTTTTGGACCGTCTGTTGCGCTTGCGGAAGATTGCGATTGATCCGCAGGACTTCTTGCAAGGCATCTTCACGGTGCTGGACAAGGGGCAGACGGACGAGGCGCTGGCGATTTGCGATGAGACGCCGGGACCGTTGGCGGCGCTAGTGGCGGAGGCGGTGACCCACCGCGATAGCGATGAGACGCACCTGCGCGAAATCTTGGCGGCCACGGCTCACGCGGAGCTGTCGCGTCTGGAGCGGCGGACGATGTTGTTGTCGCTCTTCGCGCAGATTCTGCCGCTGATTGGGCTGATCGGGACCTTTGTGGGGGGCTATGCGGCGCTTTCGGCGATTGACGCGGCGGCGCCTTTGGTGCAGCCGGGTGCGGCGGTGCGGGCCGCGGCAGGGGCTTTGGCAACGACCATCGCGGGCCTGGTGGGGGCGGCTTTTTGCTACGCGGGCCATTATGTGCTGGTGATGAAGACGGATGCGCTGAGTCTGCACATGGATACGTGCGTGGCGCTGACGTTGGACTATCTGGCACGGAACCCGGATCTTGGCGCAAACGCGCCGGAGGAGGCGGAAGATGTCGCCGCGGAGTGAGGAGTCGCCCTTCGTTTGGGAGCGGCACACTTTCGCGGGCAAGCGTTGGCCGCGGAACCGCGTGGTGCGGTCGTTCCTGTTGGTGGTGCCGTGGCTGAACCTCTTGGCGTTGGGTGTGCTGCTCTGGATGTTGGGCCAGGCGACGCTGGTGCAGCCGGGGCGCACGATGCGTCTGGCAAAGAGCGCGCTGACGGAGGGGCTTCCGGCGACGTTGCCGACGGCGATGTTGCGCTATGTGGAGTCGCCGGGCAGCGGTGGGACGACGGTGCTCTTCCTGGAAGAGGAGGGGCGCTTCTCGGCCGACCGCCCGGAGGAGCTGACGAAGCTGGGCGGGGCGCTGAACCAGACCTTGGCGCAGACGAAGAGTCGGTCGCTCAACCTCTTGATTGACGCGGGCGTCTCGCACGGCGAAGTGATGCAGTGGCTGGAGCGTCTGCAAGCGTGCGACGTGAAGGTGGTGAACCTGGTGGCGATTCCCAGGGGAACGGAGGGGGATGTCCCGGCGGCTGAACATTGAGCGCCGGCGGAAACGCATCCGCCACTATCGGGCGCAGCGTCGGCGGCGTTCGCCGGCGTGGCGCGCCCTGCTCTTCTGGTGGGCGCCGGCGTTGGTCTGCCTGCTGGCGGGGCTGGCATTGGCGCAGACGGTGCGGGCCTTCCTGTTGCGGCCCGGTGAACAGCTGACGGCCACCTGGACCCCGCCCGAAGCACGCGAGCCCGGCCTGGGCATGGTCTGGGCGACGGCGGATGAGGCCGAGGCGCTGCGCCGCCGGTTGGGCAATGTACGCCGCCGCGCCGGGGCGCTGATGGATGCCGATATCGGGATTTCCTTCGTGCAGGAACTGCCTGAGCCGGTGCGACTGGACTTTGAGCCCTTTGGTCCGCTCCCGGAGGTCTCCACCGCCAAGGAAGCTCCGGCGCCGGACTTGGCCCTGCCCCCCGCCGCCGAGAGCGTGGCAATGGCCCCGCGGAAGCCCTTTGGTCTGCGGACGACGGCCGAGGCGGCCTTGCGTGAGGCTGGCTACGTCTTCGATTGGAAGCCGCCGGCGGGGCGCGGCTACGCGGATTTCTTGGTGACCCTGGGACCCGAGGGACGGCCCGAGACCGTGGCGCGGCTGGCGCCCAAAGGCCCCGAGACGGCGGCGTTGCGCGGCTTGCGGCGGGCGCTTGAGGCCGGCCGCGGCGAAGGCCCCGCGCAGGGCATCGTGCGGGTGCGGTGGGAAACGGAAAGCGAGGCAACCCCATGAGACTGACCTTGACTTTGACGGCGATGGCGTTGGCCGGCGTGGCCGGCGCGCAACTGACCTTCCGAAACGCGGAGCCGGTGGAGACCGACTCCCAGGGGCACGTCATCGAGAAGCTGGATTACGACCGCAAGATCTCCGTGCAGGAGGGCGACCGCGTGCCCACCGCCGCGGAATATCGCGCTGAGCTGAAAGAGCGCGAGCGCATGAAGAAGGTGGCGCAGGAGGTCGGCCCCTGGTTCGACGCCATCCAGCGCCTGGAGATCGACCAGAAGAAGGCCGAGGAAGAGCATGCCGATGACGGCGGCGGCGTGGCCGGCGACGGCGCAGAGGCGCCCCCCGGGCAGTCCGGCGCCGGGATGTTGGCCTACATCGAGGCCATCCGCCTCTTCAACACCGACACTTCCGAAGGCGGCAAGACCGCCAAAGAGGCCAAGCAACTCAAGGCCGCTCTCGAGGAGCTCCTCTACCGTCGCGGCGGCGAGGTGCTCTGCGGCCCCGGCCACGGCGTGAGCCTCAAGTGGCCGCTGGAGTTACTCTTGGTGCGCTACCAAAGCTGGAAGGCGCAGTCCCTGCCCATCGACGAACTTTACGCCGCCAAGTCCGCCGACCTGTGGCCTGGCAAAGTGCCCGAAGACGCCGAGCGCGTTCGTAAAAAGGTCCGCCTCTACCCTGGCGAGGGCGGCTGGATCAGCACGGGCCTCTATGTCCCCCCGGGCGAGGTCATCACCATCGATTGCGGCAGCCTCACCGGCAACCTCACTGCTCAGATTGGCTGCCACACCGACAACCTCCCGCCCAAAATCGTCCCTCTCGACGAGGACGGCAACCCCATGGACGACCCCTATGACCCGCAGCCCATCAACCTCATGAAGGTGAAGATGGGCTGGCAGCAGGTCACCGATAACCGTCCCCTCTGGCGCTGGCCCACCATGACCCGCTCCTTCCGTATCGAGAAAAAGCGCGAGGAGATCGGCCACGTGCTCGGCGGTGTGCTTTGGTTTAAGTGGAGCGGCGGCAAGCGCCCCATGGACGTCGAGGTCTCCGGGTGCGTGCAGATGCCGTGGTTCCGCCTCGGCATCGACACCGACCAGGACTGGGTGGAGACCATCTCCAAGTATCCCGCGCCCTGGGCCGAGATTCAGACCAAGACCGTCATCCTCACCGTCCCCTCCGAGGACGTCCGCCACATCACGCGCATGGAGGCCCTCGCCCAATGGTGGGGCAAGGCCGCCGCCCTCATGCTCCGCCTCTCCGGCCACGGCCTGCCCACCGACTCCGAGGCCGCCAACTACCGCGGCGCCCGCCGCGAGTGGGGCGTCCTCAACAAAAAGCTCGTCCAGATGACGCCCGATGCGCCGCCGGACACCGAGGAGCTCGTCCGCGCCGCCACCGTCGCCAAGGCCGCCGAGCCCAAGCCCGAACCGTCCGCCGATGGCACCACTCCCCACGACTACGGCATCGAGCCCGAGCCCATCGCTCAACAGCCCGTCCCGCAGGATCCGCGCGCCCCCCGCGCCATCAAGAAGCCTTCCCGCGAGAACGAGCCCAAGTTCACCCCCATCCGCATCGTCGACGACACCCAGATCAACCTTGGCGCCGGCCACTCCGGCTACCCCATTATGTGCCTCGACTGGGGCGGCGGCATGATGAACCTCGAGAGCCTGCAGAAGCACGGCTCCTGGGGCGCCCTCCACGAAATCGGCCACAACATGGACGACGGCGGCCGCGCCACCATCTTCTCCCTTCCCGGCGACACCGAAGTGGTCAACAACTTCTATTCCGCCTGCACCCTCAACATGCTCAACGGCACGCCCTTCCCCTCCATCCGCTCCTGGGCCTGGCCCACCGCCCTCGAGAAGCTCGAGAAGGGCACCCCCGACCTCTGGCAGAAGGCCTCCGTCGCCGAGCGCCTCGTCTTCTACATGACCCTCGCCCACGTCTTCGGCGTTGAGGGCGTCTACCACACCATCTACGGCAAGAACGACAAACTCCCCTCCGAAGCCACCGGCGACCGCCTCTGCTGCGCCTGGAGCCGCGCCGTCAAGCGCGACCTCACGCCCTACTTCGAGATGTGGGGCCTCGGCCTCTCCAAGGCCACCTACACCTTCACCCAGGATTGGCCCCCGTGGCCCGCCAACGACGAAGACAAGCAGGCCATCCTCTCCATCGGCTCCGAAGCCTCCAACTCCCGCTACGGCATCTCCCAAGAGGCCTACGCCAACCCCGAGGACGTCAAGACCCGCCGCCAGCTCCGCGTGCGACCCACGCTCAGGAAGAGTGAAACCGATGGCAAGTAAGGATGGAGAACGGAGAACGGAAAACGGTGAACGGAACGCCCCTGCGGGGCGACCGGCCACCCACCGTTCTGCCGTGTGGACACCCAGCGCTCAGACCTCCACAAAGACACAAAGAAACGTGACGCCCTCACCTTTTCTCCATTGCTCTGTTCGTCGCGCGGCTTGCCGCGCGTTCCGTTTTCCGTTCTCCGTTTTCCGTTCTCCCCAATAGCCATGTACATCTTCGGACCTGTTCCTTCGCGGCGCTATGGCCGTAGCCTGGGCATCGACCTGGTGCCTATGAAGACCTGCTGCTACGACTGCGTCTTTTGCCAGCTCGGCCCCACGCCCCACACTACCCTGGAGCGGCGCGACTACGTCCCCCTCGACGCCGTCTTCGCCGAGCTCGATGCCTGGCTCGCCAAAGGCGAATCCGCCGACGTCCTCACCCTCTGCGGCAGCGGCGAGCCCACCCTCCACGCCCACTTCGGCGACGCCCTCCGCCGCATCCGCGACCTCGGCCGCCCCTCCCTCCTCATGAGCAACGGCGCCCTCCTCTGGGACCCCGACGTCCGTGCCGATGCCTGCCTCGCCGACCGCGTCAAAGTCTCCCTCCACTTCTGGGACGAACCCTCCTTCCGCGCCACCGTCCGCCCCCATGCGGACCTCACCTTCCGCCGCGTCTACGACGGCCTCCTCGCCTTCCGCGACACCTTCCGCGGCAAGCTCGACCTCGAGTTCTTCGCCCTTCCCGGCCTCAACGACGCCCCCGCCCAGCTCAACGCCATCCTCCCCCTCGCCCAGCGCCTCCGCCCCGACACCGTCACCGTTAACTCCGCCGTCCGCCCTCCCGCCGACTCCGGCGTCCGCGACGTGCCCCCCGCCGAGCTCGCGCACCTCCGCCGCCTCTTTGGTGCCGTTGCCGCCGAGCAGCACGCCGGCCACGCCGCGCCCCCCGAGCCTTATTCCGAGGAGGCCCTCCTCGCCCTCGCCCGGCGCCACCCTCTCACCCCCGCCCAATTCGCCCGTTACTTCGGCGTCCCCGAGGAGACCATCCGCGCCGCCCTCCTCCGCCACCCCGACGACCCCTACGCCTCCCGTGCGCTTCTCGGCTGATCTCGTCCCTCGCTTTCGCCCGCTCAACGGCTGGTGTTTGGCCGGCGTGGGTGGAGCCGCCCTCGGGTGGTTCTTGGGCGGGGCGTGGTGGCTTTGGCTCGGACTTGCTGTCGTCGCACTCGGGGTTGCCTGGATGCGCCGGAGCTTCGCCCCCGCCGCGCTTTGTCTTACTTGCCTCTGTCTGCTGGGCTGGCGCGCCGCCGAAGCCCACGCCCATGCCGAGCGCTTCCAGGCCACCATCGAATCTCTCCGCGCTACCGACGACACCTTCCCTCTCCGTTTCACCGTCGGCGACGACCTCCGTTTCGTCTCCCCCGGCCCAAACCGCTTCCCTTACGCCCGCTTCACCGCCCGTGACCCCGCCTTTGAGGACGGCACACCCATCCTCCCCCAGACCCTCATGGTCAATTGGTACGATCGCTCCAAAAGCGGCGCCTTCCCCAAACCCGGCCAGACCTGGCTCATCCCCGCCCGACCTTACGGCACTCCCGGCGCCAAAACCCTCACTGTCACCGCCCACACCGACACCGCCACCCTCCTGCACGACGTCTCTGGTCCCACCTTCGGTCAACGTCTCGCCCGCCTCCGTGCCGCCCTCTCCGCCAACCTCGCACTCGGCGTCTCCCCCCGCGAGGCCCACGTTGTCCAGACCATGACCCTTGGCTCCGACCGCTCCCTCCCTCGCGAAGACCTCCAACGCTATGCCGACGCCGGTATCGTCCACATCCTCTCTATCTCCGGACTCCACGTCGGCATCGTTGCCGCCTTCATCCACCTCCTTCTGGGCTGGACCGGCCTCGGCCCCCGTCTCCGCGCCGCACTCCTCATCCCCGCCCTCGTGGGCTACCTCCTCCTCATCGGTGCTCCACCCGCCGCCTCCCGCGCCACTCTCATGGCCGTCGTCTGGTGCCTTGGCCCTTGTTTCCGCCGCAAGCCCGACGCCCTCTGTTCGCTTCTCCTCACCGCGCTTCTCCTGCTCGCCTTTAATCCCGCCCTCGTTGCCGACGTCGGGGCCCTCCTCTCCTTTGTGGTTATGGGCGGCATCCTCCTCTGGATGCCACCGCTCGCCGACGCCTTTGTTCGCCTCCTCCGCGCCGAAATCCCAGACGTCGTCCGCGGCGGACTCCCCCTCGGCCTCGCCCTTCGCCGCGGATTCGCACTTCTCCTGGCCGTCAGCGTCGCCGCCTGGCTGGCCTCCCTTCCCCTCTGCCTCTGTTTCTTTGGACGACTCTCCCTCATTGGGCTCCTCCTCAACCTCGTTCTTCCCGCCCTTACCGTCCCCGTCGTCTGGGGTGGACTCGTCAGCGCCCTCCTCGGCGGCATTCTCCCCGGCCTGGCCGCCGCCATCAACTGCTTCAACGCCGCCATCTTCCACTTTGTCGACCTTGCCGCCGAAACAGCCCTTTCTCTCCCCGGTTCCATCTACGAGGCCCAAGCCACCCTAGACCCCTCCTCCGCCCTTCTCCTCGAAACCGCCCTCCTCCTCCTTCCCCTCACCCTCCGACGTTCCTCCGCGAACCCTTATAAGGGCTGCCCCCGCACCCTTATAAGGTCTCTCCCTCGACCCTTATAAGGTTTCCCCTCGCACCCTTAAGGGTCTCCGCCGCCCCCTTCTGTATCCCGCAGTGCACAGCCATAATGTGTCAATTGAAAATTGCACCGAAGGATGAATAGATGGCTGATTGATGGGTCATTTGGAATTGCACCGAGCCCTTCCATCTTCCAATGTGTCCGAGGAAGCGGAAAAGTGCTAATATAGGGCACGTCAGCGTCCTTTCTAGATGAGGTTGTTTTTCGTCCCTTCATCTTAGCAAGGTCGCTGACTTTTTTCGCCCCAGAGGGCGTGCCACGCCCTCCTCGCCTCGGTTCATTACATCTGGGTGTCGGACATTTTTTGTCCGATCGGATCGGACACTTTTTATAAAGCACTGACGTTGTATTGGTTATAATG
>CALXOF010000027.1 GCA_944389945.1 uncultured Kiritimatiellota bacterium
GTAAGCCACCCTCTCCACCTCAAAAAGCCCCTCCCACACGCCATTTTTCGGACACCTAATCGCACCCCCCGCGCATTCACCCATCCCTTTGTTGCAATTACTTTTCGATTTGACCAAATTGCGAATGGAGCACCTCTACGAGGTGATGGGGGCTACGTGTGTCTTTGCGGGGGAACGTGTCAGTCGCGCCTGCGGGGTGGGGGAGATTATGGTATACTTTTCGATACGATTTGAGATTGCAGAAGGAGTCAGTTCAGATGGATTGCGAAGGGATCGCGAAGGCGTGGTTGGCGGCGGCGTTTGAGTCCGTGGCGCCGGGGTGCGGCGCGGGCAAGGTGGTGCCGTCGAAGGACGCACGGTTTGGGGATTGGCAGTGCAACGATGCGATGGGTGTGGCCAAACGCCAGGGGAGGAACCCGCGTGAGTTGGCGCAGGCAGTGGTGGCGGCCCTGCCGTTGCCGGAGATTTTGGAGAAGGCCGAGGTGGCGGGGCCCGGGTTCATCAATCTGACGCTTTCTGGCAAGGCCGTTGCAGCGGGTGTGGCGGCGTTGGCCGATGACGCGCGTTTGGGGGTGGCTCAGGAGGGCGCGGGCGAGCGGGTGGTGATCGACTATTCCTCGCCGAACGTGGCCAAGCCGATGCACATCGGCCACATTCGTAGCACGGTGATCGGCAATGCCATCGACCGCATCCTGCGCGCGCTGGGTTATGATGTGATCGCGGACAATCACCTGGGCGACTGGGGGACGCAGTTCGGCATCCTCATTATGGGTTACCGCGAGTTCTTGACGGACGAGGAACGCGCGAACCTGACCGTGGAGCTACTGGAAAAGGTCTACGTGCGCAGCTACAACGCCACCAAGGACGACCCGGCGTGGTTGGAGCGGTGCCGCGCGGAGTTGGTGAAGCTTCAGGCCGGGGACGCCGAGTGTCTGGCGGTCTGGAAGCGTTTCATCGAGATTTCCATGAAGGAGTTCGGGCGGATTTACGACCGTCTGGGCGTGAAGTTTGACCTGTGGCGCGGGGAGAGTTTCTACCAGCCGATGCTCGGGCCGACGGTGGAGCTGCTCAAGGAGAAAGGCCTGGCCACGCAGAGCGAAGGCGCGTGGATCGTGGACCTGAAGGACGAGGGGCTGGAGGTGGCCATCGTGCAGAAGCGCGACGGCGGCTTCAACTACACCACTACCGACATCGCGACCGTGCGTAGCCGCGTGGAGGAGTTTAATCCCGCGCGCATCATCTACGTGACGGACGAGCGTCAGCAGTTGCACTTCAAGCAGTTCTTCCACATCTGCGGGGCGTTGGGGCTTTGCGGCAAGGCGCGTCTGCAACACGTGTGGTTCGGCTTGATGCGCCTGCCCGACGCCACCTTCTCGACGCGCCAGGGCAACGTCATCAAGTTGGAAACCCTGTTGGACGAGGCGGCGGCCCGCGCCCGTTCCATCGTCGATGAGAGCCACCCCGATTGGCCCGAGGCCGAGCGTGCGGCGCTCGCGGAGGCTATCGGCATTGGCGCCATCAAGTACGCCGACCTCTCGCACGACCCCGCGACGATGATTGTCTTTACCTGGGAGAAGGCGCTTGCCCTCGATGGCAACAGCGGGCCTTATCTGCAGTACGCCAACGCGCGCCTGAACTCGTTGCTTCAGAAGTACCGCGACGCGGTGGGCAAAGAGCCGGCGGAGCAACCACTCGCGCTCGGCTCTCCCTCGGAGAAGGCGTTGGCCCTGCACATCCTACAATATCCCAACGCCGTGGCCCGCGCGGGCGAGCTCTGCAAGCCCAGCGTCTTGGCGGATTACCTCTATCAGTTGTGTCAGCTCTATAGTAGTTTCTACCAGAGCTCGCCGGTGCTCAAGGCCGAGCCCGCGGTGCGCGACGCTCGCATCCGCCTGTGCGACGCGGTGTCGAAGGTGCTTCGCGGCGGCCTGGCGCTCCTGGGCATCCCCACGCCGGAGAGACTGTGATGGACGTCGGGATCTTGGCGGCGATGACCACGGGGCCGTTGAAGGCCTTTGTGGATTCTGACCTTTGTGGTCAGGCCATCGTGGTGATTCAGATTTGCATGAGCGTGGCCTCGTGGGCCGTGATGGCCGGGCGCGTCCTGCACCTGCGCGACCTCAACTGGCGCACGAACCGCTTCCTGGACGACTTCGGCCGCCAGGCAGACCCTATCGCACTCTTTTGTCGCCGCACGGACTTCCCCGATGCGCCGCTAGAGAACGTCTATCGGCAGACCTGCGACCGTTTCGCCACGCTCATCCCCGAGGATCAGCGCGCTCGCTTGCGTATCGACCCCAGCGCACCTATTCGGCTAGATGCCGTGCGCATGGAGTTGGTGGAGAGCGCCTGCGCCCATGCCACCGATGAGGAGACCATGAAGTTGGGCCGCGGCATGACAGCCCTGGCCGTCTTCACCTCCTCCGCGCCGCTTTTGGGCCTCTTCGGCACGGTGTGGGGCGTGATGTTGGCCTTCCAGACGATGGCCGCGAGCGGGGTGGCTGATATCGCAGCCCTCGCGCCGGGCATCTCCTCGGCCCTGCTCACCACGGTGGTGGGCCTGGTGGTGGCCATTCCCTCCACCATCTTCTATAATGTTCTGCAATCCAAGGTCGAGGCCTACACCGTCCGTTTGGAAGGCTTCGCCGAGGAACTGATGGGTAAGCTGTCGTTGCACTACCGCGCGACGGGCTCGGAGGGGTGACTGTGCTGCGGCAAAGGCTCAACCGCTCCAGGGCGCGCGCCCGCAGGAAGCTCAACGGGAATATCGACATGACGCCGATTCTCGATATGACCTTCCTCTTGCTCATCGCCTTCATCATCACCTTCCCGGCGCTCCAAAGCGGCATCCAGGTGAACCTCCCCACCGCTGACGGTGACCCGCTCCCGCTCCCCGAAAAGACGGTCGAGCCCCTTGCCGTCTCCATCGATGCCAATGGCGCCCTCTTCCTCGGCGATGCGCCCGCTGACGAAGGGGCGATTGAGGCCGCTGCCCGCGAACGAGTCGCCGCTGATCCCAAGGCCGCCGCACACATCCGCGCTGATGAGAGTATCGACTACGGACGCTTGATGCAGGTGGTCTCCGCCCTCCGCCGTGCCGGCCTCACCAACCTTTCCCTTGTCACCAAAAACGACTGACTATGCCCAGAGCCTCTTCAACCACTCGTCAAACGACCCGACAAAACGACGCCTCCGAAATTACGACGTCGCTTGTCACGCGTCGGCGTTTGCTTGGCGTGGTGGTCTGTCTCTACGCGGTGGTGGCACTCTTAGCCTTGGTCACGTATGACTGGCATGACATCTCGTGGTTGTGTAATCCGCCCTCACCCGCCGGTCACCCCGCCAATCGCATTGGCCTGCTCGGCGCTTGGATGACCTTCTATGGTTATGCTTTTGCTGGCTTGGCCTATCACTGGCTCGCCGTTCCTTTTCTGTTACTCTTTGCTGGAGGCCTCCTGCATGGGCGTGTCCGATGTTTTCGCCTGCGCACAGTGTGGCTTTTTTGCCTCTATCTCACCGTTGCCTGCCTCTTCCAGGCCTACGACGGCGGTGTCGGCGCGACCTTGGCCGAGCTGAACATCCGCGATGCCGGCGGAGCCGTCGGCAAGTGGCTCGTCACCGATCGCCTGGATGGTTGGCTGGGTGACATCGGTCTGCAACTCTTCCTTTGGCCGCTTGCCATCTTCTTTACGCTCTTGATTGTGGGCGTGCGCAACTGCCTCTTACTGATTGTGCGCCTGGCCACCGCCCGTGAACCGCGCGAGGAGGTGAACGAACCCGAGGCCGAACCGCGCGAGGAACCTAAACCCCGCGAAGAGGCCAAGCCCCGCGAAGCGGTTCGCCCCGCCCCGCCGCCGAAACCCGTCGAGCCTGAGCCCGAGGACGCCCCCTCGGAAGGATTCTTTGCTAAGGTTTTCCGTCGGCGTGAGGCCGAGCCTGAGCCCGAACCCGCCGCTCCGGCACCGGAATCCTCCGATGACGGGATTCGCGATCTCCTCGCCCATCGCACCGCGCCGCGCTCTGCCCCGCAGAACGATTGGGCCGCTCGCACTCCCGAGCCAGCGCCGGAGCCTCTTTTTGAGCAGCCTCGTCCCGTTCCTGAACCTGAGCCGCTTACCCTTGACCCCGACCCGCCCGGCCACCTCAAGCCCGTCTCTCCGGAAAAGTCCGTCACTGCACTTGCTCCTGCCGTCAACGACAACGACGAGGAGCCCGCCCCCGACTTCGACCCTTACGCTCTTCCGCCCATCGATCTGCTCGATCCTATCCCGCCCCGCAAGGGTGACGCCGACGACATCCCCACTGCCACCGCCGCCATGGAGAGCGTCTTCCAACAGTTCGGTATTGACGCTCACGTTGTCAACCACATCCGCGGTCCCGTCCTTACCCAATTCGAAGTCCAGCCTGGCCCCAAGGTTAAGCTCGAGAAGTTCCGCGCCTACGAGCGTAACCTTCTCCTTGCCCTTCGCGCCACCAGCATCCGCATTCAGGCCCCCATCCTCGGCCGCGACGTCGTGGGTATCGAGGTCCCCAATACTGTCCGCCAGTCCGTCACTCTCCGCGAAATTCTCGAAGGCGACGTGTGGCGCCGCGCCGAGGCCAAGATGGCCCTCCCTTTGGCCATCGGCAAGCTCGCCACCGGCGGCGACCTGGTCGTCGACCTCGCCGAGTGCCCCCACCTCCTCGTTGCAGGCGGCACGGGCTCCGGTAAATCCGTCACCGTCAACGATATGCTCGTCGGCCTGCTCATGTGCCGCAAGCCCGACCAGCTCCGCCTCCTGATGGTCGACCCCAAGCGCGTCGAGTTCACCGCCTACGACGACCTGCCTCACCTGCTCAACCCCGTCGTCGTCGAGCCCAAGAAGGTCCTCTTCTCCCTCCGCTGGGCCGTCGTCGAGATGAACCGCCGTTACAAACTCCTCCAGCGCTACGGCGTGCGCAACATCGCCGACCTCAACCGCCGCGTCGATAAGCCCATCGCCGGCCGCGACAACCCCACCGCCAAGCTCCCTTACATCGTCATCGTCGTTGACGAGCTCGCCGAGCTCATGCTCACCGTCAAGGCCGACATCGAGCCCCCCATCACCTCCCTCACCCAAAAGGCCCGCGCCGCCGGCATCCACCTCATCATCGCCACCCAGCGCCCCACTACCGACATCATCACCGGCACCATCAAGGCCAACATCCCCGCCCGTCTCGCCCTCCGCGTCTCCCAGTCCAACGACTCCCGCACCATCCTCGATCACGTCGGCGCCGAGAAGCTCATCGGCAAGGGCGACATGCTCTTCTCCTTTGGCGGCGAGAACATCGTCCGCGCCCAGTCCGCCTGGCTCAGCGACGATGAGATCAACCGCGTCTGCGACTTCATCAAAGAGCAGTCCGGCCCTGCCTTCGACAACCTCCTCGCCGGCAACATGGAGCGCATCAAGGAAGACAAGCCCGCCGACGATGTCCACTCCCTCATTTCCGAGTTCGTCACCCCCGAGCCCGTCGACGATTCCGCCGTCGACCTCGGCGCCATTGATGACACCTCCGATGAAGGCCTCTACCAGAAGGCTCTCGAGTATATCCGCCAGACCGGCCGCTTCTCCACCTCCGCCCTTCAGCGCCGCCTCAAGATTGGCTACAACAAGGCCGGCCGCATCACTGACATGCTCGAAGAGCGCGGCATCATCGGCCCCGGCGGCAAGGCCGGCGGCTCTCGCGAAATCCTCGTCGACCTCAACGAAATGACCCGTCAGCAGCTCGCCGGCACCGATGGTGAGGCCGCCGCTTTCGACACCCGCACCAACCCCTCTCCACAGGAGGCCCCAGCCCCCGAGCCGATCGCCCTCGAACCGGACCTCCCCGGCCCCGCGCCGGACGACGACTTCGACCTCGGCGACCTCGACCCCGCCTCCCTCGACATGCCCGACATCATTCACCCCTCAACCCACGAGGACCCCAATGGCACTCGGTGAGACCCTTAAGCAAAACCGCCTCGCGCACGGCTGGACCATGCAATACGTCGCCGAGCGCACCCACCTCATGGCCCGCGTCATCGAAGCCCTCGAAACCGAGACCTTCGACAAAATCCCCGCCCCTGTTTACGGCCGCGGCTTCATCCGTCAATACTGCGCCCTCCTCGAGATCGACCCTCAGCCCCTCCTCGACGAATACGCCGCCATCTGTGCCAACGCCGCGCGCCCCTCCGCCGTCCGTCCCGCCGTTCACGACCTTCCCCAGCGCCCCCTCGAGCCCATCCACACCGGCGGCCGCCGCACGCTTCCCCCCGACCCCTCCGCGCCGCCCCGGCCCGCCTCCGCGCACAAACTCGTTGAGCCCGCCGAGGCCTCCTTCACTGCCGTCCCCAAGCCCGAGGTTCTGCCCGGCGCCGCCACGCGTGCCGATGCGCCCCGCGCCGCCGCGCCTCAACCTGCGGCGCCCGTTCCGCCTTCGGCGCCCCCTGTGCCCCCTGCGCCCGCTCCGCAAGTTGCCGCCCCGCAGCCTGCCACGCCCGAGCCTCCCGCCGAAGAGCAACCCTTCACCCTTTCCAGCGACGAGGTGCCCGCTCAGCCCGCACCGGCCCCCAAGGCCAAGCGTCATGTCCCCGTCTCCGGCCATGCCGCCCTGGTCGACCCCGGCGCGCCCCAGGATGAAACTGCTCAGTCTGCGCCTAGTCGTTCCATCTTTGGGCCCCAGCATCCCGTGCCTGATCCGCCGAGCCCGCAGGTCAGCTCCATCAAGACCGGTGCAATCGCTTGCGGCAAAGCCGTTGTTGCCTTCACGCACAAGACAATTGCGGCCATCCAGGGCCTTTCCCGCCCCAAAGTCCGCCGCATGGGTGATGCCCCCGAACCTCTGCTTTCACGCCGCCTTATCCTCCGGATGTTGACGGTCGCCGGCGTTCTGATCGCCCTTACCATCCTGGTTCTTGCCTTCCGTTTCGTCTTCCGCATCTCTGGAGATGCCGAGCCGGAGGCCCCCATCACCTTCACCCTCCGTCCCGTCGCTCAACCCCCGCAACCCTACTTCGAGTGACGCGACATCCCAAAGTTCACAAAAGCCCCCTTCGAGTCTCGAGGGGGGCTTTTTGTGTAGACCAGTGATATCCGTGCTGAGTGAACGATTACCTATACTCCAAAAAGCAAAAAGCATGGCTTTGCGGCCATGCCTTCAATAATAGTGGAGCTGGCGGAGAGGGAGGGATTCGAACCCCCGGTACCTTGCGGCACGCATGATTTCGAGTCATGTGCATTCAACCAGGCTCTGCCACCTCTCCGGATGGCACCCCCAAGCGGAGTCGGACCGCTCTTCCAAGGATGAGAACCTTGTGTCCTAGCCGATAGACGATGGGGGCCTAGGAGTGTTGTTTTCCGGATGGCACCCCCAAGCGGAGTCGGACCGCTCTTCCAAGGATGAGAACCTTGTGTCCTAGCCGATAGACGATGGGGGCGTAGGAAAACGTTTTTGGTGCACCCGGTGGGACTCGAACCCACACGTCTCTCAACATAAGAACCTGAATCTTACGTGTCTGCCAATTCCACCACGGGTGCGACTTCTTGGATGGTCGGAGTGGAGGGATTTGAACCCTCGACCTTTTGGTCCCGAACCAAACGCGCTACCAGGCTGCGCTACGCTCCGTCCAACAAGTGCCGCTAATGATACCAAAACAGGAACCTTGCGTGCAACCCTTTTTTTCGCCTTTGTGATATAACCCGCCGTGCGCCCTGTATGCTTGCGAAAAAGGACGTTGCCAATCTCTCAGGCCGCAGACGCCAGGGCAGGTCCCATTGGCTCAATTGCCCAATATAAACCCTGTATTCAGTTGTCAAAGATCAATCGCTTGGGTCAGATACTTCTATCATCACCGCGCGCACCCTTGCCAAAGACCTGTCATTAGACCTCCCTAAAACACGAACAGCTCTTATACTTTCAGCAGGATATGCCATCTCTCAGACCTGTCATTTGGTTCCCCGCGCGTACACTTGCCTCGCCTATCGTGGACACCGTCAACAAAAGGCGGGCACCCTGATGGAGCGCCCGCCTACGATTTTTGCTTGTCTCTAACTACTACTGCCGCGCGGGTCTTTCACTTGGCCAGAAAATCCAGAGGATTGCACCCACTACGAGCAAAATACCCGCCCCAACATAAACCCAGAACAAAATCTCCGATAGTGTCCACAAGACAATCTTCGTGGTACTGTCCTCAAAAGCCGTCGGAGCAATATTGCGCGCTTTATTGAAAATAATATAGGCATGGCGCAAATTGGTGCACCCCTTAAACGCGTCGTATCCGATTGTCGTCACGCTGTCCGGAATGGTTACCGAGGTCAGACTCGTGCAACCCAAGAACGCACTGTCCCTGATTGTCGTCACGCTGTCTGGAATGGTTACCGAGGTCAGACTCGTACAATCTGCAAATGTACCATCTTCGATTGTCGTCACGCGATGACTATTGATGGTCGAGGGGATGGTGAGAGAGCCGAAGGCGTTGGAGGCGCCTTCAATCGTGGCTTTGTCGGAATCGTCGAAAGAATCCCTCCATAGAGAATACTTCCATTGAATCCCGGTGGTGGGGTCAGTCCAGGTTTCGGCGAAGAGGGGGGCTGCAAAGAGGGGAGCGGCGAGGAAAAGGAGGCCGATGGCAAGGATCTTGGCGAGGGAGTGAACCAATCGTTTGGGCAGGGCAAGCAGTGAATAGCGCATGGAAAACTCCTACGGATGCAATGACGCGGGTGAGTCTTCCGCCCACGCTCACTTTCATGATACCCCTTCAGTGAAAGGCTTGTCAAGCGACCGCCGTCCTCGGGGAAAATAAAGGAACCGCAAAGACGCGATTGTGGGCGCGAACCGCTTCGGGCTCCATCGGTTGCTCTGCGGCTTCGCCGCTGACCGCGACCACCGCCCTCCGTTTCGCGCCGTGAGATAAGAAGTCAGGGTGTGGGGCGGAGCCCCACCAAGAAAACTAAACTTCCAAGCCTCCAAACTTCCAATTAAGGGCGATGGAGCCCGTAGGGTTTCCACGCAAGACCGTCTTTGCGGTAAGATTTCTCCGGACACTATTGAGGGGAACTTGCATGCTGGCTTTTTGGTGATGAAGTCTGTATACTGGTGGCCGTTTGTTCGGTTGGTCGGGCGGACAGGAGGCAGAAGATGATTCGCGTGTTTCAGCCGGCGGATGCCGGGCAAGTGATGGAAATTTGGTTGGCCGGGAATGCGGACGTCCATCCTTTCGTCGACCCAGCCTATTGGCGCAGCCATGCCGAGGAAGTGCGGGGGCAGCTCTCTGAGGCGGAGGTCCTCGTCTGCGAGGAGGCGGGGGTACTCTTGGGGTTTGTCGGCGTGCAGGGGGATTTCGTCGCCGGCATCTTTGTGCAACGCGAGGCCCGCGGCAAAGGAATCGGCAAGCGCCTGTTGGATGCCGTCAAGGCCACCCATCCCTCGCTGACGCTCAGCGTCTACCGGAAGAACCGCCGTGCGGCGGCCTTTTATGCGCGGGAAGGTTTTGTTGTCGTCTCGGAATCCATCGACCCGGAGACCGGAGAAGCCGAACAGACCCGCAGGTGGGGCGGCTGATGCCGCCCCCAGAGAACAGGGAACAGAAAACAGAGAACAGAACGCCCCTGCGGGGCGACAGACGAAGTCGCAGCCAAACTGTCTTTGCGGAAAAGGCGGGTCAGCAAACGCCGACGGCGATGAAGATAACGATGTAGGAGAAAAGGAAGTGAACGAAGAGATCCACCGGGAGGAGGAGAAGGGTGAGTAAGAGCACCCAGGGTTTGTCGCGCCAACAGGCGCCGATGAGCGCCAACAGACCGAAGAGCGTCGCGACGGCGAAGCCGCCGAGATAGCCGATGACGAAGAACCACTCGCCGACGTCAAACAGCCAGTTTCCCTGCCAAAGGCGGAAGAAGGGAAAGGAGGCGAGCTCGAGTAGCCAGCAGAGCGCCAGCCCGCCCGTCATCGGGACGAGGGCGGTGAAACGTCCCGAGAAGCAGACGCGGAAGGGCCACGTCAGCGCGCGCAGGAGGCGCCGCCCCCGCGTCATCTCTTGCGGGAGGTCGCGTCTGTTGCACAGGGGTGTTTCGTCGTCAGTCATGGTTCAATCCTGTTCTGTCTGACCGTGCGCGCCGCGAAGGGGAGGTTCCCGAGAAAACGAGAGAGACGCGAGGGATGGACACGGTAGTGAGGCGCAACGCGCCGAACGGTGAAGTGTCCAAGCCCTCGCGTCCCTTTGCGTCTTTGTGGGAAAGAGACGCGCTTACTCGCCGAAGGCGGATTGCTGGGCCTCGACCTCGGAGAGGTCAAGCGGCGGGGGCTGGGCGTGGCCGGAGAGTTTGGGGCTGGGGGCGAGGGGGGCGGGTTTGTCGCAGATCAGGGGGATGGGGGAGGGTTTGGTGGTGAAGGTGAGGGCGGCGGCGCCGGTGACGTGGCGGCCGGGGCGGTCGATTTCGGCGCGGAGGGTGACCTTGCCGGGGGTGGTGCCGAGGCGGAGGAGGACGACGGCCTCGCCGTAGCGGGTGTATTGGGGATTGAGGGTGTGCGCCTCGGTGTCGACGATTTCGGCGGGGCCTTCGACGGCGAAGCGGATACGCTCGGTGGCGAGGTGCTTGGGGGTGCCGTCGGGGTCGGTGAGGGTGGCGACGGCGACGACGAGCTCGGAGCCATCGGCGATGAGGTCGGTGCGCATGGTGTCGAGGCGGAGGTTGAGGCCGGTGCGGCGGTAGGAGGCCTTCTTGGCGAAGGGCTTGCCGCCGTAGGTGCCGGCGATCTGGATTTGGGTCTTCTTCTTGGAGCGGTCCAGGTCCTTCAGCTTATAGAAGGAGAAGCCCTTGCCGTCTTCGGTGGTGTAGCGGAAGGGTGCGATCTCCTTGAGGGGCTGGCCGAAGAGGTTAAGGCCGGCGAGGGGGACGTTGGAGTAGATGTCGATCTCGGCGGGGGAGAAGGGGGTGAGGTCGTGGGCGACGTGGACGAAGGGGCCGAGGTGGACGTTGGGGATCTGGGGCGCGGGCTGGGTACGGGTGAGGAGGGCCTTGAACATCCAGTAGGAGGTCTTGGGGAGGCGAGCGGAGGTCATGATGCCGCCGTAGAACATATCGGGGTGATAGCCACGGGCGTGGTCGAAGCTATGCCAGAGGGCGCCGCCGAAGTGCTTGGGGGGCTGGGCCAGAAGCATGGTGAGGGAGGTGACGGGGAAGGCGGGGTCGGTGGTGTCGAGGTAGTGACGGGCCTGGATGAGCTGGGGAATCTCGCCCCACGTGCGGTCGGCGCGGGAGGGGGAGTTGTGGGAACTCCAGTCATCGACGCAGTCGCCCCATTCGCGGGTGAAGGTGGGACACTTACCCTCGGGCCCAACGGAGTGGGTTTCGTTGGTGGAACCGTCGGGGTGGCGGAAGATGATGTCGTAGTGTTGCTGGCCCTTCGCGCCAGAGTCGCAGGCGCAGAGGTCGGGACCGAGGTCGGCCTCTTGCTTGACGGCTGCGACCCAGGACTTGGCGGCGTTGTCGGGGTAGTAGGTCTCGTTGAGGATGGGCTCCCAGAGGAGGAGGCAGGGGCGGGAGCGGTCGCGGCGGACCATGGCGCGGATATCGTCAAGGACGCGCTGGCCGAAGATGGGTTTCTTGTTCCAGAACTGCCAACCGGGGGTGTTGGCGATGACGAAGAGGCCCACCTCATCGCAGGCATCCATGAAGGCGGGGTCTTGGAGGTAGTGGGCGTTGCGGATGAGGGTGAGGCCGGCCTCGCGAAGCTTGACGGCATCGCGGTAGTGGAGGAGGTTGCTCACGGCGTTGCCGACGAAGGCGAAGTCTTGGTGGCGGTTGGCGCCGATGAGCTTGCGCCAGGGCTTGCCGTTGAGGATGAGGCCCTTGTCGGGGGTAATCTGGACATCGCGGAAGCCGAAGCGGACGTCGGCGGCGTCGGAGAGGGTGCCGTCGGGGGCGAGGGCCTCGACGCGGAGGAAGTGGAGGGCGGGGGTGTCGGGGGTCCACTCGGTGGGGTTGTCGACGGTGAAGGTCTCGGGGACCTCCTTGCCTTCGTAGAGGCGGCGGACGGTGCCCTGGCCGTCCAGGGCGACGCGGGCGGTGACCTGCCACTTGCCCTCGGCGAGGCGTTTGGTGGCGAGGTAGACGCCGCCCTGCGGGCCGGGGGCGGAGAGGGCCACGGGGCCGGTCTCAATCAGCCAAACATCGCGGTAGATGCCGCCGAAGTAGGAGAAGTCGAGCTGTTCCTGGACCTTGCCGGGGGGATAATCCTTGTCGTCCGAGTTGTCGCACTCCACGCGGAGGACATTGCCGGTGGGTTTGAGCTTGCCGGTGACCTCGATGTGGATGGGGTGATAGCCGCCGAAGCGCTGGCCCACCTGCTCGCCATTGAGGAAGATCTTGCTCTTGCCCATGATGGCCTCGAAGTGGAGGAACTGGCGTTGCCCCTTTTGGGCCCAGTCGAAACGCTTCTCGTAGGTGGCGGGGCCCTGGTAGTTGGAGCCGCCGCTGGCCTCGAAGCCGACGACGTTGAGGGTGTGGGGGAGATTCACGCGGGCCTTATAGCCATCGCCGCGGACGAAGTCCCAGCCGGGATTGAGGGAGGAGACGGTGCGCGGGGACCCTTCTGCGGGGAAGTAACCGGCCTGCGAGAAACTCGGAAGATAGGCGTGGAGGGCCAACGGGAGGAGTGCGAGGAGGGCAGGGAGCAGACGTCTCATGGGGAGACTCTTTTACGTGGTGGTTGGTGTGGTGGGTTGTTGGAAGATGGGGAGATCGGCGGCCTTGAAGCCGGGTTGGGTGACAATGAAGATTTCGATGGGGCGCGGGGTGGGGGAGGCAAAGCGCCAGTGAGAGGCCTCCTGCGGCTCCCAGACCGAGAAGACGGGGCGCCCATCCACACGGATGACGACGGAGACACCCGGCGGGAAGGTGAGGTCGAGCGATTCCTGCAGGGCGCGGACGTAGTAGCCCTGGCGCCCATTGTCGGTGCGCAGGGGCGCCGCGGTGCTCGCCGGGAGGGGAAGCAGGTCTGGCAAGAAGGCCCACTCTAAGGGGCGGACGGCGACGGTGTCGGTGAAATCGGGCACCCAATCGCAGTCGTCGCGGAGGTCCTCAAAGTGGCTGAACATGGTGTAGGCGCGCGTGCTATCTAGGGCGGTGTCCGGTGGCGGTGGCGGCTCCAAGGGGCGCTGGTGGCCGACGCTGGAGAGGAGAGGGAAGAGGGAGACGGCGTCGATTTCAGCGGGCGGAGGAAGGCCCACGATGTCCGCCAGGGTGGGGACCCAGTGCGCCGAGCGGATGGCACGCGTGTCGTGATGTCCCGGCCAGAAGACGTTGCGCCACGCGACAATGAGCGGGAGCTTGATGCCGCGCTGGGGCGCCAAGAAGAGGAGTGCGTCGGAATCCAGCAAGGCGGGGAGGGTGGCCATGAGGTCCTCTGGAGAGGCCTCCGCGACCAAGATGACGCAGAGCGGGTCGAGGTTCAGCCCCTCCTCGACGCGCGTTTCGTGGCGGAGGCGAATCATGGAGGCGATGCGTTCGCCGGCCTCTTTCCAACCAAGCCCCCGGACACGGCGGAAACGATAACCCGCGGCATCAAGGATGGGCAAAGCCCCGCCAGAATGGAAGTCCGCGGCAGTGAGCGTGGCGTTTGACAGGGTGACGCCCTTGGCTTCGGCTTGGGCGAAGGGCTTGGCGTAGGCCTCGGCGGGCGCGGTGGGCAGGGGGGCCAAAAAGATGATGTCCGGCCGGCGAACATCCAAGTGCTGCCCACGCAACTCAAGGACGGCGGCGTTGGGTTGCGCAAAGGCACTGGCCGGCATAACGGCGAAAAGGCTCACGAGGATGGCCGCGAAGGCGTGGCACATCAAGCGTACAAATGGGAAAGAACGAGACATCGCGGTCATTGGAAAAGCCAGCGCCAAAGCGCCCAGTTGACAGCGAGGGCATAGAGTTGCGAGGCGAAGTCATCCGCCACGATGCCCCATCCGCGCGGCAGATATTGGATTTGTCGGGCGGGCGGCAATTTCAGCACATCCAGCACCCGGATAACGACGAAGGTCAACGGGATGAGCCACGGTTGCGCCGTGAGCGGCAGACCGATGGTCGCGATGGGATAGAGCATCCACTCATCCGCGGAAATGCGCCCATCGTCCTTCTTCTTCAGGCAGTCTTCCGCCACAGAACAGACCGGCACGGCCAAGAGCGTGAGCACGGCGCAGAGGAGTACTTGCGCCCACCAGTAAGGCAACCACGCGGCCATCGCCACGGCCAACGCCACACCCGGGAGCGACCCGAAGGTGCCCGGCGCACACGGCGCCACCAGCCCGATGCCGAAGCCCGTTCCCACCCAAACAGAGAGGCGGCGTGCAAAGGAAACGCCCAGGGTTGCCTCCGGGCGTTGTCCTGCGTAGGGGTCTGGGCCTTTCCACCCCACGTCATTGTCCCTTTGTCATGCGATAGAAGGAGAGGAAGGAGCGAATCACGTCCTCCTTCGTCACGTCATCGATGGTGTACTTCACGCCTTCCGGGCGGAAGGGCTCATCATGGTTGGTGGTGCGGGAATTCATGCGCACCACGCGAGCATTGGCGCGGGGGAGGATGCCATCGTTCACATACTGCCGCGTGACGGAATAGCAGATTTCCTCCACGTTCCCGTCGCGATAGATGGTGAGGATGGTCGAGGCCGGCGCGGCGCGAACCGAGGCCACGCGCCCCAAGCGCCGCATCTCCTCGGCGATTTCCTCTAGGGCAGGGGTTGCAATCTCACGTAAGAAGCGGACGAAGCGCGCATTCTCGCGCTCCGCCCGCGACGCTTGCGAGTCGCTCAGGAAGATGTTTTCGAGCTCTTGCTTCCAGTCCGCCATCTCAATACCCGAGCATGAAGTTGATGATCGGGAAGAAGGTGACCGGGGAGGACTTGATCACGTTGATGAGGCCAATCTGGTAGCCGTAAATGGTGTTGGTGGTGTTGACCAGGCCAATCTGCACGCCGCGCATATCGTCGGCGGAGTTGAGCAACAGGCCCACCTGCAGCCCCTTGCCGATGTTGGCGTGGTTGCGCAGCAGCGACACCTGCATGCCGGAGAGGTTGCCCACCTCGTTCCAGCCCAGGGCAATCTGAAGGGCGCCCGCGCGGTCGATGACCTTGTTGCGCCACAGCGCAAGCTGCAGACCGTAGGCATTCACCGCTTCACCGCCGATGGAAAGATCCAGACCGGTGATGTCGTTGCACTTGCCCCACACACTCATGCGCAGGCCAACGATGTCAATCGTCTCCTCACCGCCGAACGCGAAAGGCACCGTCTCAATCGTGCGGCTTTCCACACGCTGGGGCTGCGCGGGCTTCTGCTGCTCGGGTTGGGACGTCTCGGCGGCCTCCTGCGCATAGGCGCCGGTAGCCAGAGAAAGGCAAGCGAAAAGGGCCACAATCGATTTCTTCATGATATCCTCGCTGGGTGGGTTCTCACGTTTACTCAAAGAATACTCCATTCCAGCCAAAAGTGCAAGCGGAAAAATGGCCTTTACGTACAGAAACCCCAAACAACGCAGGTGGGAACCGCCGATCCCGCAGATTGGAGCCGATTAAGGGCCGGTTACCACCGGTAGGGCGCGCAATGGAAGGTTGGTGATGGTGCGCGCGTTACGCGAGGGGCTCGACGAGCGTGTCGGAGAGGGAGTGGGTGGCAGAGGCGAAGTTGAGGCCGATGAGGTAAATGGGCTTGCCCAGAGCACGATAGGGCTCGGCGTAGCCGCGTTCCCTGATTTGCGCGAGGGCCTCGGCGGCGGTCTTGTCGACCTTGAGCTCGAAGATGTAGACGTTGCGTTGGCTCTCGACCACAAGGTCGGCGCGGCCATGGGCCTGGGTGTCCTCGGCAATCACACGGAGTGCGGGGTGCGAGGCGAGCAGGGCGTAAAGCGGGCGCAGGTAGCTGGACTCGTGGACGCGGATTTCGGTGGCGCCGTAGGTCAGGTGCGCGTAGAGCGCCTTGAGTTTGGTGAAGAAGGCTGCGAATTCGCCTTTGGCCAGGAGTCCGCAGAGAGCGCTCTGGTAATCGACCGCGAAGTCTTTGGTGGCGTATTGCGCCAAGAGGGAGACCAGGTCGCGACGGACCTCCTCGTTGGGGACGCCGAGGGTGAAGCCCCACTCGGAGTAGTCCTTGATGGTGAGATAGCCGCCTTGGTAAAGCATGGAAACCGGCGTGATGGCTTCCAGACGACAGAGATCGAGCATCTCCTCGGAGATGTTCTCCACGTTGTCGTAGTCCATCTCCGTCAGCTCGCGCTCGGTGAGGTAGTTGATCAGTGCGGAGGGGCGGCCGGTCTTGGACCAGGTGGGCGCGAAGAAAGGTTCTTTTGGGCCGATGGTCTTGGCGATGGAGACGGGATTGTAGACCCGCACGGCACTGCTCTTGGCGAAGCGATAGCCGTTGTACCACCGGCGAAGTTGGCCGCGGTAATCCTGATAAGAGAGGCCCATGATCTCGGCGTGCGCGTGCAGGGAGGGACTGAAATAGGTCTCCAACTCCTCCTCGGTGTAACCCAACAGCGTGGCATAGCGCGCATCCATCGTTAGGTCGTTGAGGTTGTTCAACGCCGAGAAGACGGAGAGCTGGGTGAACCGCGTCACTCCCGTCATCATCATGAAACGGATGTTTGAGGCATTGTTCTTGATTTCACCATAGAAAGCGGAAAGGGTGGCGCGAATGGACTTGGCCTTCTCGATGTCATTCAGCGAAGCGCCGACCGGCGCGTCGTACTCATCGATGAGGATAACCACGGGCTTGCCATGCTCTCGGGCAAGGGCCTTGATGGCATCCGCAAAATTGGTGGCCGGGGTGACCGCAGGATTATAGACAGTCTTCGCAGCCGCCAAAGAACGAGAGACACGCTCCACAAATTGTTGCTTGAAACTCTCCAGTGTTTCGGTTTCCATCGTGGCGAAGTTGAAGTGCAACACGGGATAGTCGGTCCAGTCGTAGTCCATCTTGTCGATGGCGAGACCCTTGAAAAGGTTGCGCTCGCCGCGAAAGATGCACTCCAAGGTGGAAAGCATGAGCGACTTGCCAAACCGCCGCGGCCGGGAGATGAAGAAGAGCTTCCCGCCGATGTCAATTCCCTCGACCAAGCGGTACAACGGCTCGGTCTTATCCACATAAACAAATCCCTTCTCCCGCAGTTCGCGGAAGTCAGCAATGTCTTGTGCGATTTTCTGTTCCATGCCGTGCTCCTTTGCCGTTAGTATAGCATAATGGGCGTTGGTGCGCCCCAGAGAACGGAGCGTGCAGGCCCTTTGGACCTGTGCGCGCTGTTCCCCGTTCTCCGGAGTAGCGTCAGGTGCCCCTCTCTGGACCCCTAAGGGTTTCGACCCGGACCACTATAGGGTCTCGCCCTCGACCACTATAGGGATTGACCTCGGACCACTATAGGGTCTCAGAATGGGCCCCTAAAGGTTTTCCCAAGGACCCTTTTAGGGGCCCCAAGAAGCGCTGGGAGGGGTCTCTATAATAAAAGGACTTTCACACGTTTTTTAACGTGTGATTGGGAGACAGAGAATGGAGGCCAAGTTAATCTAGAAAGGGAACTTG
>CALXOF010000028.1 GCA_944389945.1 uncultured Kiritimatiellota bacterium
ACCCAAAAATGAGCCTTTGCAACTATCTCATTGAAAACTCGACTAAATCCTCAAAAACGTGTGAAAGTCCTTTTATATATAGGGACCTCACAGAGCCAAATTCCCCTCTCTCAATTACCTGAAAGGCACCTCTCAAGAGCCCTTTTTACCCTCTTTCTGAGACCCTATAGTGGTCCGAGGTCAACCACTATAGTGGTCGGGGGCGAGACCCTATAGTGGTCGGAGGTCAAACCCTTAAGGGTCCGCCAAGAGCCTCTAACGGAGCCTTTTGCCGTCCCCCTTCCTCCGGACAATTTACCTTCTTTTTGCGGTGTTTGTTTCATTTTGGGTGAAAAAGCGGCGGGGCCGCCTTTCGGTGGCCCCGCCTGTCGCGCTTGGCGTGCGCTGTTCTCCGGTTAAGCGTTGCGGCGGGTGAAGATGAGGTAGGCGGCGGGGATGAAGTAGAGGGCCATGAGGGAGGAGAGGATGATGCCGCCGACGGAGCCGATGCCGATGGAGGCGCGGAGTTCGGAGCCCAGACCGGTGCCGGTGGCCATGGGCAACATGCCGAAGAGGGCGGCGACGCAACTCATGAGGATGGGACGGAACTTGCGCTTGGCGGCGCGGATGAGGGCGATGTGCTTGGGGGTACCGTAGGTGCGACGGATGATATTAATCTCGTCGATGAGGAGGATGGCGGCGTTAACCACCACGCCCACGAGCATGACGCCGGCAAGGAGGCCGAACATGGACATACTCTCACCAGTGAGCCAGAGGGCGATGTAGAGTCCGAGGTAGGAGAAGGGCACGGTGAGCAGGATGATGAAGGGCTGGGTCCAGGACTCCATCATGGCGCAGAGGAGGAGGTAGGTGAGGACGATGGCAACGAAGGTGACGGTGGCGAACTCGGTGAAGGTCTCGTTCATCTTCTCGGCCATGCCGCCGATGGTGGCCGTGCAACCGGGGGGCAGGTTCTCCTGGATGTCCTCGGCCTGGTGGGCGAGGGCGGTGCCCATGCCGTGACCGCGGGAGGCGTTGGCGTAGAGCACGACGGTGCGGGACTTGTCGTAGCGGTTGATGATGGTGGGCTGGAGACCTTCCTGGAGCTCGGCGACGGCGCCGATGGTGAAGGGCAAGCCGTCGGGACCGGGCAGATTCATCGCGGGAATCTGGTCCTCGCCGTTGCGCTGATCGTAGCGGACGCGGATGTCGTAAGAGCGGTCGCCGCGCTTGTAGACGGTCTGCTCGAGGCCGGCGACGTTGGCGCGGAGGGACTGCCCCAGGGTGGCGGCCGGGACGGAGAGGTCGTGGAGGACGGCGCGGTCGGGGAGGAAACGGACCTCGGGGCGGCCGGGGCGGATGGAGGAGGCGACGTCGGTGTTGACGGGGTCGGCGGCGAAGGCCTTCTGCATCTTGAGGCCGGCCTGGTCGAGGACGTCAAGGTCAGGGCCTTTGACGTATTGGACGATGTCCTGGCTGGCGCCGCCCGCGGCAGAGGGGATGAGCACGGAGTAGATGCAGTCGGGTTCCTCGGCGAGCAGGGTGCGGAGGCGTGCGCGGATGGCGCCGATGGGGTCCTCCGGGCGCTCGGTCATGGGGGTGAGGCGGAGGTTGATCTCGGCGAGATAGGGACCTTCCGAGACGGTGCCCATCTGGCCCTGGACCTTGCCGCAGTTGATATTGGAATGGGTGACGGCGGGTTCGTTGGCGAGGATGCGGTTAGCGATGGCGGTCGTGCGCTCGATACTCCGCTGCAAGTTGTAATCGGCAGGGAATTCCAAGCGGACGGTGACGTCGCCCTGGTCGACCTCGGAGACGAAGTCCATCTCGACGCGCGAGGGGAAGTAGAGGAAGCCGAGGACGGTGAGGCCGGTGGCCACGCCCAGGAAGAGCCACGGTGCGCGGGCCACCCACTTGACGGACTTGACGTAGGCGCGCTCCATGCGGCGGTAGAACCAGTTCCAGGGGCGGAGGCACCAGGCGAGGGCGGGGTTGATCCAGCGCTGGCCCCAGTTCACGGTGACCATGGCGAGGATGGGCGTGAGCGTGAAGGAGATGAGGAGCGAGGCGAAGGTCGCCACCGTGACGACCACGGCGAAGGGCGAGAGGAACTTGCCCGCGAGCGAGGACATCGTGGCGATGGGCAGGAAGACGACCACGTTGGTGAGGGCCGAGGCCGCGACCGCGAGGGCGACATAGCTCGTGGCGGAGGCGACGACGGGGCCGATTTCGTACTTCGTGCCGCGGCGCTTGGCGAACTCTGCGCCGATATTCTCGAGCACCACGATGGAGTTTGCCACCAGGATGCCCACCGAGATGCCCACGGCGCACATGGTGATGATATTGAAGGTATAGCCGAAGAGGGGGAAGACGCCCGCGGTCACCAACATCGTCACGGGGATAGAGACGAAGGCGGCGAAGGCGGTACGGATGTCGGCCAAGAAGAGGAGGAGCACCAGACCCGTGAGGAGGACGCCCTGCCAGACCGAGACGAAGCCGTCGCTGACCGTGGCGTTGATGTAGGTGCCGTCGTCACGGAACCAGACCAACTCCATGCCGCCGGGCAGATTGCCTTCCAGTTCCTTGACCACGCGCTCGACTTCCGCGACGACCTGCGTGCCGTTGGCATCGCCCTTCTTCGTGACCTTCATGGTGACACAGGGCTCGCCGTCGTAGAAGGAGCGGGAGGTAACGCGCTCGGTGCCGAAGTGGAAGGTCGCGACGTCGCGGAGATAGACGCGTTGGCCTTCGACGACGCCCACCTGGATGTCGCCAAGTCCCTCGGGCTCATCGGGTTCGCCATCGAAGGTGAGGGAAATCTCGCGGTCGCCGGCGTCAATCTGTCCCATCGGGATTTTGATGTTGCCCTGACCGACTGCCTGGACGACATCGGCCATGGAGAGACCGCGGCCGGCGAGTTTCTCGCGGTCGACGTCCACGATGACCTCGCGCTCCATGCCGCCGATGAGGTCGACGCTGGCCACGCCGGCCAGAGAGGAGAAGCGGTCGCTCAGTTTGTCGTCAGCATAGTCGTAGAGTTCGTCGATGAACTCCGCCGTCTGTTCCGGTGTCGCGCCCTTGAGGGTATCGCCTTTGGCCTTGAGGACCATCGTGACGACAGGCGTGGCGTTGATGTCATACTTGAGGATTTCCGGTTCCTCGGCGTCCTCCGGCAACTCATCGAGGATGAGGTCGATCTTCTCGCGGACGTCTGTCGCGGCGACGTCGACGTCGCGGTCGAGCTCGAACTCGATGAGCACCTGCGTGAAGTTGTTCAAGCAGGTGGAGGTGATGTGCTTGATGCCTTCGACCTGCGAGATGGCATCCTCGATCTTTCGTGTGATGGAGGTCTCAATCTCGTCCGGCGAGGCGCCGGAGTAGGTCACGGAGATGGTGACGTAGGGGATGTCGACGGTGGGCAGGAGGTCGTTGCCCAAGTTACGGAGCGACATCACGCCCAGGAACGAGAGCATGATGATGAGCACGCTCATCGCGATGGGCCGTTTGACGGACGCGTCTGCAAGGAACATGGCGCAGCCCTCCTTTCCTCACTCCACGGGCACGACGACGTCGCCCACGTTCAGCAACAGCATGCCTTCGGCCACGACGCGCTTGCCTTGGAAATCCTCGGGGTTGAGCACCTCGACCATGGCGCCGGCGGTGGCGCCCTTCTTGACTTCGACCGAGGTCACCGTGCCGTCGTCACCGACGACAAAGGCGACTTCGCGTCCGCCGCGCTTGGCCACCGCGCCTGCTGGCAAGCCAAAACCTTGGCGCCGTTCAAAGACAATGCGCGCATCGCAGAGCAGGCCCGGCGCGACCGCGGGGTCGGGCTTGGTGATGGCCCGCAACTCAAAGGTTCGCGTCATGGGGTTGATGGTGGGCGACTTGTAAGTCACGGGCAGTTCTTGTCCGAAGTCCGCGTTCACCAACGTCTTGCCCACAGCGACCTCAGCGTAACGATCGGCGGTGAGGGTCAGGCAGAGTTCGTGCACGCGCGGGTCGTCCATCGTGAAGATGGGCGTGCCGGCGTCCACATAGTCACCGCGATCTTGCAACTTCTGGGTGATGATACCGTCGAAGGGCGCCAGGCCGCGCGAATCGGAGAGGTTCTTTTCGGCGATACGCAGAGCCGTGTCAGCCTGCTGGATTTTGGCGTCGGCCGAGGCCACGGCGGCCTTGGCGCGGGCCAGGGTGGCCGCGGCGCTGCGGAGCTGGAGTTCGGCCTTTTCCCACGCGTCCTTGGTGACGGATCGCGACTCGTTGTACAGGCGGCGATAACGCTCGGCGTCGGTCTTGGCCTTCTCGTGCGCGGCCTCGGCCTCGGCCTGTGCGGCGACGGCCTCGGCCTTCGCGGCGTGGGCGACGGCCTGGTCGTCCTTGGCGATGGCGACCTGGTTCTCCAGATTGATGCGGTCCACTTGGAAGAGCGGCTGGCCGGCCTTGACCACATCGCCCTCGTCCGCGAGCACCTCGTCAATCGTCCCGGGCAGACGCGAGGCCACGGCGGCGGTGTACTTCGTGCGGATGGAACCCTGCACCACGGCCACATCCTCGAAGGTCAGTTCCGGCGTCAGCTCACACACCTTCACCCGCGGCCGATTATCGGCCTGTTGAACGGTCTCCTCTTTCTGACAACCCGTTGCGAGGAGGAGTGAGCAGAGTCCCAAGATGGGGAGAACGGAGAACGGAAAACGGAAAACGGAGCGCGCGCCAGCGCGCGACGGGCAATCCCCCGTGACGACAGTAAAATGGTTCGTGGTTCGGTTGTCGAAGGTTTCCTGCTTCATGCTGCACCTCCAATCTTTCTCAGCAAAGGCTCATCCGTCGCCCCGTCAGGGGCGTTCCGTTCTCCGTTTTCCGTTTTCCGTTCTCCTTGCGGAGTGTTCGCCGCCTCGGCGGCGAACACTCCGCCCCACCCCAAGCCGACAGTGTCGCGGAAGACATATTCCGCCAGGGCGTCGGCATATTCTGAGGCGACCGCGTCGATGCGGGCCTGCTCCAGGGCAGAGAACTTATCGAGCACTTCAGAGAGGGTCTCTTGGTCATTCTCATAGCGGGACTTGGTCTCGGCGTAGTCGACCTCCGCGGCCTGCAAAGCGATGGCCGCAACGGCCTTAAGGTCCCGCGCCTGACGCCAGTTGGTCCACGCCTGCCACACCGAGACCATCAGCGTGGCGGCGGCGTCCTCGCGCAGGGCATAGGCGGCCTTCTCCTGCTCACGCGCGGCCTGGTAGTCGGCGATGGACTGCAAGCCATCAAAGATGCTCATCACCCCGCCGATGCCGCCGGTCAGGTAGCTGTGCGGCGTGATGAAGTCGCTTCCCGCGTAGGCCCGACCGCCGGTGACCGAAAGCGTGGGCAGGAAGTGCGCCAGCGCCGCCAGCGCCTCAACCTTCCGCAACGTGATGGTCAGGTCGCCGGCCCACATCTCCTTACGGGCCACCAGGGCCGTCCAGAGCCACTCCTCCAGCGGCAACGCCAACGCGTCCTCGCGCGGCTGAGGCGTCCACTTGCCCTCGGCGTCCATCGTCCCCCACGGCAAGGTCTGCACGGCCAGGAGGCTCTCGCCGTCGAGCGGCGGCGCGGCGGCGGAGAGCGGGTGGAGGTTCATCAAATCCAAGAGGTTGGCCTTGGCGGCGAAGGCGTTGTCGCGCGCCACTTGCGCGTTGTAAAGGTCGTTCTCATGGAAGGCCCGGGCCCGCGCGGCCTCGCCCCGCAGGGCCAGCCCCTCGGCCTCGAGCGCCTCAATCTGACGCACCAGCTCGGCGGAAGCCTCGGCCTGAGCGTCATAGGCCTCGATGGTGCGGGCCGCCACCGCCGCCTGATAGAAGAGCGTGGCCACCTGCACGTCGAGCATCTCCTCGTTGCGCGCCACGGTGAGTTTCTGCAGGTCGGCCCCGCGCCGTGCGGCCAACCACAGGAGCCACGCGTTCGGCGCGAAGACGGGCTGGCTGATGGTGAGCGCCGATTGCGTCATCCACTTGTCCTGCATCTGCATCGAGAGCCCCAGCGACGGCACGGTCGTCCGCAACGTCTTGTCCGTGCCCGACCGTTGATAGCTCCACTCCACCTGCGGCAGAAAGGCCGAAAAGGCCGCCGTGCTCTGAATCCGCGCCAGGCTCGCGTCCAACCGCGCCTGCGTCAGCTTCAACGTCCGCGTCTGCGCCCATTCCCGGCACTCCGGCAACGTCAGCGGTGCCGTCCGGTCCTTGAAGAAGGCCTCCGTCTCCTCGGCCTTACCCGCCTGATAGGCGCGCGCGGACTCCAGCCGCTCCTCGAGTCCCGGCGCGCACGCCGACAGACCGAGCAGCAACGCCGCCGCGCCCAGACAACTCCATCCTTTCATGGCGTCCCCTCCTTCGGCACAAAAGCGATCCCCTTGTTCAATTCCTTGATGAAGGCCGGCGCAATCCGCACGCGCGGCTTAAGCACGTTCCCCTTGGCCGGGTCGGGCGCGCCGCCCTCCTCAAAGGTCCCGGAAATAGAGAGCTGCATCGTGAAGAGATTCTGGAAGGCCACACTGTCACCCTGCCGCAGAATCTCCTTCACCGCCTCGTGCACCTCTTGTTGCACGAACATCACCGTCGCGGCGTTCAAGAGCGGCGACCGCGCCGCCACATAGGCCGCCAGCTCTTCCTGCGAATAGGTCTTGCGCGTCACCGGGTGCGCACACAACTGCCGCCGCCCCTGCTTGTCCGGCGGCGTCGGGTGCACCACATACTGCACGCCCGCCGGGGCCTCTTGCTTGCCATGTTCGTCTGCTTGCTTTGCCATGGTCAATCCTCAACTTTCGCCTCTAGTATAGTCCCGTCCCGAGCCCCCTGTCAATAGACTTTTTGCTTTAGACCGGCTCTAAGCACTCTTCACACTGGCAGTCCAAGGTATTTACACCCGCTCTAACCATATCCCCGCCCAAGCGACAAACATCCCACGAACTTCCTATGGTTCGTAGACTTCTTTTATGGCCCGCTATGACACAAACCTCCCTTTGCCCATTGGATTAGTACGAAATCCAAAGGTTATATCCATCCCACAGCAAGGCTACAAGGCTCGACCAACGGGAACGATGGCGCCCGCAGGGTTTCCACACCACTTCGTCTTCGTGGGAAACTCCCCGGACACGACGGGCGGAGTGTGACTTGACGGCGGGGCGGGGATTCGGTAGGATATTGACGCTTTATTTGTTTATGCCGTGAGGTACGCGTTCAGTAGTTCGCTGTCGAGTCTCTTTTGCAGGCCAACGCGGGCGTCCCAGGGGGATGCCGGCGCGGGTGGCCGTGCCTGCGCGGATTTCTTGGAGAAGATATGGGAAGCACGCTCTTCCTATTAATATTGGTACAAGTGGCGCTGATTTTGGCGAACGCGATCTTCGCGTGCCTGGAAATCGCGGTAATCTCGATGAACGACCGGCGGTTGGATCGTCTCGCGAAGACGGGAAACCGGCGCGCGAAGCGGTTGGCCCGACTGACGGAACAGCCGGCGAAGTTTTTGGCGACGATTCAGGTAGCAATCACCCTCTCGGGCTTCCTGGGCAGCGCCTTCGCGGCGGAGAACTTCTCGGAGTATCTGGCGGCCCCGTTGCAGAAGTGGTTGGGCGGCTCAACGACGATGTGGAACTCGGTGTCCATCATCCTCATCACGCTCATCCTCTCTTATGTGACGTTGGTCTTCGGCGAACTGGTGCCCAAGCGGTTGGCAATGCGCAAGGCCGAGCCGCTCGCGCTGGGGATGTCGGGCCTGGTCTGCACGATTGCGCGCCTCTTCGCGCCGATTGTGTGGTTGCTCACGGTCTCGACGAACGGCGTGTTGCGTCTGCTAGGCTTCGACCCGACGAAGGAAGACGACTCCATCAGCGAAGAGGAAATCCGCATGACGGTGGACGTGGGGTGCGAAAAGGGCGCCATCGACACCGAGGAGCGGACCTTCATCCAGAACGTCTTCGAGTTTGACGACCTAACGGCCGACGAAATCGCCACGCACCGCACCAACGTGGCGGCCCTCTGGCTGGAGGACGACGAGGCCACTTGGGCCAAGACCATCCACGAGACGCGCCATTCGCGCTATCCCGTCTGCGATGGCAGCCTTGACAAGGTGGTGGGCGTGCTCATCGCCAAGGATTGGTTCCGCCTGGAGAAGCGTGAGCGCGCGGCGGTGATGGCCCAGGCCGTCCGCCCGCCCGTCTTCGTGCCCGAGGGTGTCAAGGCCGACGTCCTCTTCCGCGACATGAAGCGCCGCCACAACCCCTTCGCCATCGTCTGCGACGAATACGGCGGCATGAGCGGCGTCATCACGATGAGCGACCTGGTGGAGTGCCTGGTGGGCGAGACGCCCGACGAGGACAGCGCCGCCGGCGAAACCCCGCCCGACGTGGAAAAGATCGGCCCCGACATTTGGCGCGTGCAGGGTTCCGCCGCACTCGACGAGGTGGCCAAGGCCCTGGGCGTGCCCATCGATGCGGAGGACTGCGACACCTTCGGCGGCTTCTTGCTGGCGCAGTTGGGCGCCATCCCGGCGGACGGCACCCCCGCGAAGGTGCAGACCGACCGCCTCTCCGTGGAAATCCCCGAGGTGCGCGACAAGCGCGTGCCGATGGCCTTGGTCTCCGTCTTGCCGGCGCCCAAGACCGAAGACGAGGAAGACGCGGAGGAATGAGGCAAATCGGCAT
The DNA here is from genome assembly GCA_944389945.1 of uncultured Kiritimatiellota bacterium. Lineage (GTDB taxonomy): Bacteria > Verrucomicrobiota > Kiritimatiellia > RFP12 > DVOR01 > Spyradenecus. Next base: position 8,648 of record CALXOF010000028.1, read on the forward strand.
CTTGGGCGGGTCGTTCGACCCCGTGCACGCGGCGCACTTGGCCCTCGCCAGGGCCGCAGCCGATGCCTTTGCCCTCGATGAAGTCCGTCTGATGCCCTGCGCCCAACAGGCCTTGAAGGACCGCCACCCCTCCCCCGCGGAGGACCGTTGCGCTCTCCTGCGCCTGGCCCTGGCCGACGACCCGCGGCTGACCCTGGATTGCCGCGAACTCTGGCGCCCGGGTAAGACCTACACCATCGACACGCTCCAAGAGTTGCGCCAAGAAGCGCCGGACGCGCACTTCTGGTTCATCTTGGGCATGGACTCGGTGGTGGACTTCCCCCGCTGGCGGCGGGCGGAAGAATTGGTGGTGCTCTGCGACTTCATTGCCTTTGACCGGCCCGGCGTGGAGCCCCCGGAAAAGCCCTTCGACTCGCGCCTCCTGGTGCACCGTCTCCGCGGCCCGCTGATGGACGTTTCCAGCACAGCCATCCGCGCTGCGGTTGCGAAGGACGCCGCGATGCGGTATCCTATAAACGATTTTGAGGCGCGGTATCTCCGTGCCAAAGCCCTTTACCACCGATGAAGGAATCCCCCATGAAGCGGACGACAGAAGAGCTGGCGCTGGGCATCGCCCAGGCCCTCTACGACAAACAGGCCGAAGACATCCGCGTGCTCGACGTGCGCGGCGTCTCCACCGTCACCGATGTCTGCGTGGTCGCCTCCGGCACCTCCACGCCCCACCTCAAGGCCCTCCAAAAGGCCGCCGTGGCCTACCTCAAGAGCCAGGAGGAGACGCACTACCGTCTCTCCGGTGATGCCGACAGCGGCTGGGTGCTGCTCGACGCCTTCACCGTGGTGGCCCACATCTTCGCCCCCGAGGCCCGCGCCTACTACGACATCGAGACCCTTTGGAAGGGCGCGACCGAAATCCCCTTTACCCCCCAGGCCTGAGCAATCGCCATGACCGAAAAGAACCTCCCCTGCAGCGAAGCCACGATTCGCGAGATTGCGAACCGCTGGCCCACTCCCTTCCACCTTTACGATGAGCGCGCCATCCGCGCCGCCGCCCGCCGTCTGCGCGATGCCTTCGCCTGGAACAAGGGCTTCCGCAACTTCTTCGCCGTCAAGGCCGCGCCCAACCCCTACCTCATGCGCATCCTGCAGGAGGAAGGCTTCGGCGCCGACTGCTCGTCCCTGCCCGAACTGCTCCTCTCCGAGCGCGTCGGCCTGCCCGGCGACGCCATCATGTTCACCTCCAACGACACTCCCGCCGAGGAGTTCGTGAAGGCCAAGGCCCTGGGTGCCAACATCAACCTCGACGACATCTCCCACATCCCCTTCCTTGAGCAGGTCGCCGGTCTGCCCGAGCGCGTCTGCCTCCGCTACAACCCCGGCCCCCTCAAGGGCGGCAACGCCATCATCGGCAAGCCCGAAGAGGCGAAGTACGGTCTCACCCGCGACCAGCTCTTCGAGGCCTACGCCATGCTCAAGGCCAAGGGCGTCAAGCGCTTCGGCCTGCACACCATGGTGGCCAGCAACGAGCTCAACCCGCAGTACTTCGTCGACACCGCCATCCTCCTCTTCGACCTCGCCGCAGAACTCCACGAGAAGCTCGACATTTGGTTCGACTTCATCAACCTCGGCGGCGGCATCGGCATCCCCTATCGTCCCGAGCAGGACGCCGTCGACCTCGAGGCCGTCGGTGAAGGCATCCGCAAGGCCTACGCCGAGCGCGTCACCGGCCGCGGCCTGCCCGACGTGCCCCTCTGCTTCGAGTGCGGCCGTTGCATCACCGGCCCCGCGGGCTACCTCGTCTCCACCGTCCGCCACCTCAAGCACACCTACCGCGACTACGTCGGCCTCGACGCCTGCATGGCCAACCTCATGCGCCCGGCCCTCTACGGCGCCTACCACCACATCACCGTCCTCGGCAAGCAGGGCCTCCCCGCCGACCACGTCTACGACGTCACCGGCTCGCTCTGCGAGAACAACGACAAGTTCGCCATCCAGCGCGCCCTCCCCGAGGTCGTCCCCGGCGACCTGCTCGTCATCCACGACGCCGGCGCCCACGGCCACGCCATGGGCTTCAACTACAACGGCAAGCTCCGCTCCGCCGAGCTCCTCCTCCGCGAGGATGGCTCCGTGGTCCAAATCCGCCGCGCCGAGACGATTGACGACTACTTCGCCACCCTCGACTTCACCCAACTCCCCGACTTCCGCTAAGGAGCGCCATGAAACGCCTCGCCGCACTTGCTGCACTGTTCGCCCTTGCCCTCCCTGCCTGGGCCAAGACCGTCTGGCTCGTCGGCGAAGGCGCCCCCATCAACGCCCCGGCCTTCGCCGAATGGCTCTCCGACATGCTCGGCGAACCCGTCGAGACCGTTGAATGCGGGCCTTATCTCTCCGCCTGGGCCAACACCCCGCCCGACGAGGCCCGCCGCGCCCAGCTCGCCGCGGACACCCTCTTGGTCTCTCTCCCCGCCGAGGAGCCCGAGAACCTGGCGGTGATGGGCCTCCGCGCCCTCCGCGAAGCCCGCCCGATGGGTGCTCTCCCGCCCCTCGTCGTGGCCGCGCAGACCCCCGTCTACAAGATGTCCGGCCTCTGCGATGACAACGCGTTGGCCCGCGCCTGGCGCCTCGCCGAGTCCGCCGGTTGCCCCCTCGCCGCCACCCCGAAGGCCTGGGAACGCGTCTATACCGACGACACCTTCTACAACGGCCTCGTCCCCAAGGGCACCCGCGCCGAGGCCTACGTCCAGGCCGCCGCCGTCACCCTGGCCCTCCGCGGCCGCGAGGCCCCCCTGCCCGACTTCCCCGGCCTCCACCCCGAAGTCGCCGAAGACCTCATCGACTCCATCCGCGACGGCTTCGACCGTACCGAGGACATCCGCCACCTCGCCGCGCGCCTCCACCTCCCCGCCCTCCCGCTCCGCGCCGAAACCGCCTTCACCGCCGTCCTCTACGACGGCACCTTCGAGCGCGCCCTCGGCGACTGGCTCCTCCGTCTTGCCAAGGCCGATGGCCGCGAGCTCACCCTCCGCTACACCACCGAGCGCGACCTCAACACCGGGCTCCCCTGCCTCTTCCGCACCGCCCAGCCCCCCACGGGCGACGTCCCCAACGCCCTCCTCTACACCCGCCCGCCCTTCGCCGACGCCCGCGAGGAGCTCGCCCACCTCGACGCCATCCTCCGCAACGACGGCGCCAAGGACAACTGGCTCCCCTTCCCCCTCGCCGTCGCCGAATTCACCCGCCGCCTCCCCACCCAGCCCGTCTACGATGGCGCCAAGCCCACCGGCCCCGCCGCCGCCATGTTCGCCGCGATGATCTACCTCAAGTGGACCGGCTCCGCCGTCCTCCCCACGGGCTGCACCCAAACCGAGACCGTCGCCATCGCCATCGGCCTGGACACCATCCTCCGCCCGGCCACCCTCACCGCCGCGCCCAACGCCGTCTTCTTCCGCCCCCTCGGCAGCAACCGCTACGCCTTCACCCTCTGGCGCGCCCCCACCGACGACGTCACTCTGGGACTCTCCCTCTGGGCCCAGCCCGGCAAGGATGCCGGCCACATCGAGCCCGCCGCCCTGGAGTTCTCCCCCGAGACCTACTGGCAGAGCCAAACCGTCACCGTCTCCGGCGCCGAGGGCCAAACCCTCCTCTGGAAACTCCACCCCGCCCAGCCCGGTCAAACCACCGGCGCCCGCGCCCTCCCCTAAACCCAATTGCCCCTCTTCCCATGACCGCTCGGGCGCTCCATCGGGGCGCCCGATTCCGTTGCCCTAGGGCACTTCACGCCCCCCCTAAAGACCCAGATCTGAAACCGCAGATCCCGCAGATTTGGGCAGATTAAGGCCGTGCAGGAGGTTCAGGAGATGCTAGAGATTCTGGAGCGCGCGGTGAACACACGATAGGCAATGCCTGAGCCAAACATCCAAGCCTCCAAACTTCCAATTGAGCGTCCTGCCGGCGGTAGCCGGCCCCTTAATCTGCTCAAAATCTGCGCAATCTGCGGTTCCCCTACGTCTTTGCGCCCCCCCCGCCTTACCTTATTATAGAAGGACTTTCACACGTTTTTGAGGATTTAGTCGAGTTTTCAATGAGATAGTTGCAAAGGCTCATTTTTGGGTATAGT
>CALXOF010000029.1 GCA_944389945.1 uncultured Kiritimatiellota bacterium
GGGGGGCGGGATGGTCTTCTTCTCTCTCTTCATGACAGGTCCTCTTTAAAGTGCGCAAACACATCATACACTTTCCAACTCGCATGAAGCCCAAATTTCTCGTGGACATAAAGGGGAGTATTTGATAACTTTATCCCATCGTCTCTGTTGGTAGACGGAGTAGTAGCCGGATTTGGTTCCGGTGAAGCAGCCGTATGAGAGGTCTCTTGTCGCGACCGAATCTACCGACCGAGACGATTCTTTTTCTGGTGGCACCCCTCACGGACCTCTTGGAGCCGCTTTTCGGGAAAGCGACAGGAAACGCGGGGGATGGGGATAGGGAGTGAGGCCCGGAGGGGCGAACGGTGAAGTGCCCAGGCCCTCGCGTTGCTTTGTGTCTTCGTGGAGATGAGTCAGGCGAGGAAGACGGCATCGATGTCGAGGAGGGCTTTGATGGGGCCGGAAACGCGGTCGTCGGGGGGGAGGAGGGTGTGGCAGGCGTGGGCGATGCGGAGGGAGGATTGGGATTTGAGGAGGAGTTGCCAGCGCCAGAGGTCGTCTTTGCGTTCGAGGGGGGCGGGCATGGGGGGGAGGACTTCGAGGCCGGGGGTGCGGGCGAGGGCGCGGGCGGCGTTTTCGGCGGCGCGTTCGAGGGCGGCTTGGTCGGGGCCAGTGAGGGTGAGGGCGGCGAGGCGGGTGTAAGGGGGGAGGCCTTGGGCGCGGCGGAGGGCGAGCTCGTCGGCGGCGAAACGTTCGTAGGCGCAGTCGCAGGCGGTGCGGATGGCGGGGTGGTCGGGCTGGAGGGTCTGGACGAAGACTTGGCCGGGGAGGACGCCGCGGCCGGCACGGCCGGAGACTTGGGCGATGAGCTGGAAGGTGCGCTCGGCGGCGCGGAAGTCGTAGGCGATGTTGAGGGAGCGGTCGGCGGAGAGGATGCCGACGAGGGTGACGTTGGGGAAGTCGAGGCCTTTGGCGATCATCTGGGTGCCGAGGAGGATGTCGGCCTCTTTGGCGCGGAAGGCGGAGAGGAGTTCGTCGTGGCTGTGGCGGCGGCCCGTGCTGTCGGCGTCCATGCGGATGACGCGGGCGCGGGGGAGGATCTTGGCGAGGGCCTGCTCGACGCGTTGGGTGCCGACGCCGAGGGTCTTGAAGAGGGGGGCGCCGCAGGTGGGGCATTTGGCGGGGGGACGTTGCCAGCGGCCGCAAAGGTGGCAACGTAGGGTGTCGTCCTTGGCGTGGTAGGTGAGCTTGGCGTCGCAGTGTTCGCACTTGATGGGCTCGCCACAGGCGGCGCATTGGTAGGTGGGGGCGTAGCCGCGGCGGTTGAGGAAGAGGATGGCTTGTTCACCGCGCTCGAGGCAGCCCTTGAGGGCGTCGATGAGGGGCTCGCTGAAGATGGGGAGGGGCTCGCCGGGTTTGCCGGCCTCGCGCAGATCGATGAGGGTGACGGCGGGGAGTTCGGCGCCGCCGACGCGCTCGGGGAGGCGGGCAAGGGCGTATTTGCCGAGTTCGGTGGCGTTGCGCCAGCTTTCGAGAGAGGGCGTGGCCGAGCCGAGGAGGCAACGGGCCTTCTCGATATGGGCGCGCATGACGGCAACGTCGCGCGCGGAGTAACGCGGCGACTCGTCCTGTTTGTAGCCGGTGTCGTGCTCCTCGTCCACGATGATGAGGCCGAGGCGCCGGACGGGGGCGAAGACGGCCGAGCGGGGGCCGACGACCACGCGGGCCTGGCCGCGGCGGATGCGGTGCCACTCGTCGTGACGTTCGCCATCGCTGAGGGCCGAGTGGAGGAGCGCGACCTGCTGGCCGAAGCGCGCGGCGAAGCGGCTGACCGTCTGCGGCGTGAGGGAGATTTCCGGCACCAAGACGATGGCGTCGCGACCCTCCTCCAGCGTCTTGGCGATGGCCTGCATGTAGACCTCGGTCTTACCGCTGCCGGTGACGCCGAAGAGGAGCACGGGGCGCTCCTCGCGCAGGATGACGTCCAGCGCCTCGGCCTGTGAGGGCGTCAGCGGCAGGGGCTTGCTGGGCAGGACGCGTCGGCCGGCCAGGGGGCTCCGCGGGGCCTCGCGCAATTCGCACGTGAGGTAGCCCATCTTGGCCAGGCGGCGGATGGTGGGGGCGGTGGTGGAGAACTCCTCGCAGAGACGCGCCAAGAGGCCGCCGTCCACGCGCACGATGTTTTCGTAGAGCTCCTTCTGACGTTTGGAGAGGGGCGGCAGGTGCGGGGGCGGCGGCAGGATGGGCGCCACCACATAACGTTCCCGCGCCTGACTGCGGCCCTCGCGAACGGGCGCCGGCAGGGCGCTCCGCAGGGCCAGGGTGAAGCCGACGTCGTAGTACTCCGCCATCCAGCGGAGGAGCGTGATGGTCCCTTCGGAGAAGTAAGGGAGCGGGTCCTCGATGCGCTCAATGGCCTTGACCTTGGGCGCGGGCGTCTCGCCGAAGAGGTCGCCCTGCGCGTCGGGCTCGGCCTTGGGCACGTAAGGGCACTCCTCGGAGAGGGAGATGACGTAGCCGCGATGGTAGATCCGCCGCCACGGCACCGTGACGCTCTGCCCCACGCGCACCTCCATCCCCGTCGGAACGGCATAGGTGAAGAGCTGGCCCGGGACCTGTTCTATCGCGACCTGTGCATACATCGGCTTCTCCATGCGTGCCATTGTAGCAAGTTTTGGCTGATTAGCTGATTGGCAGATTGGCTGTGGGGCGCTGCCCCACGCCCCGGCAGGGAGAAACACCCCCAGCACCCGCAGGCACGTCTGCGACGTGCCAAAATGACGATGCTGCAGGAGATTCAGGAGATGCAAGAGATACAGGAACGCCCTTACGGGCGACGAACGAAGCCGCCAACCAAACTTCCAAGCCTCCAAACTTCCATTTTGCTTAGAGATTTGGTAAGGTAAGGCCATGAGAAAGTGGCTTGTGATGGCAGTGGCTTGCGCGGCGGCCTTGTTGGGCTTCGCGCAGGAGGTGAACGTGGATGCCGCGAAACAGGCGGTGGACAAGGCGTTGCGCGCGGGGGATGGGGCCTACACCCCGGCCTTGCGTCAGGCTTATGTCAATTACGTAGAGGCGGTCACGCGCGAAAAGTATGGTCCGACCAAGATCAACGCGCGGACCTGGAAGTGGCTGCGTCAGCACCCGGAGGTGATGACCGCCGCCGCGGCCGCGGAGTGGCCGGCGAACCCCAACGTGCTCCTGAACTTCCAGCGCATCGCCCTGGCCTTGGGTCCGCAACAGGCCGACAAGTGGAGTCAGCTGGCCTTGGCCTACGCCATCCGTTACCGTCAGGAGCCCATCCCCATCGACCGCGCCAAGGAGGAGTGGAACCCCGCTCGCCTGGAGCGCTTGGTCGCCAGCAACGAGAAGGGCAAGGGCGGCGACTTCGCGTTGCTCGACGAGGACGCCTTCCCCGAGGTCTCCGCGGAGGAGAAGCGTCTGGGCGAGTGGCTCGCCGGGCCGCAGTCGCTCACCTCCACGCGTCCGCCGCTCACCATCCCCGACCTCATGGAGATGCCGCTGCACGAAATCAACATGATGACGCGCCGCACGCCCGACGACCCGCCCATGCTCACGAAGTTTCCTAACTGGGAGAACGTGGCGATGGGCGGCCGTATCTACCCGCCTTACATCGACTGCACGCCCACGCCGCAGCGCGCCTGCCTCCTCAAGATTTGGCGCAATGGCCGCATCCCGCGCAAGACCGAGGGGCGGCCGGACTTCGACATGGCGGCCTCGGAATGGCCCATCCTCCTCTATGTGGCCGACCTCGCGCAGATCGATGAGACGAGCTTCTTCTTCTATCAAGTGGTCAAAAACAAGGCCATCCCCCCGCCCGGCGGCGGCCAGAGCGCCGTCATCGGCGACGGCGCGAACGTGGACACCCGTTCCCCCGCCTTCCGCTTCCTGCGCAGCAATTGGCACCCGGACAAGTTCATCCGCATCTACAACGGCTCGGCCAAAGACCAGGGCGGCCGCTCCTGGGCCTGGGCCCTCAACGCCGTGAACGTCGCCGCCACCCCCGTCTCCGCCCCACCCGACGGCAAGTTCTGGTTCACCGGCGAACGCGGCAACTACCACTACTTCATGCAGTGCGCCGACAACGCCCACACCGGCACCGGCAGCCGGGCGCCCTGGTTCCTCGACCGCCCCCTCTGCGCCACCGGCCCCGTCGAGCCCGGCCAGGTGCAGCACCGCTGGTTCATGGGTCTGGCCGTCTCCCTCAACCAAGGCCTCCAGACCTACGAGGACGCCCGCATCGCCCGCGCCGTCATCGACCTGCTGAAGCTCTCCCAGCCCCGCCGCGTGGCCCTCCTCGAAAGCGTCTTCCTCATGAACCCGCTCGATGGCGACGTCTTCAACGCCCTCGCCGCCGAATACCGCCAGATGAAGGACGCCGACAAGATGTTGCGGATGCTCACCGCCGCCCGCGCCTACGCCGAGCACGGCCTCAAGCGCCCCGTCAAGAGCTCCGACGTCCGCAACGGCCGCTCCGCCGCCGCCCGCGCCTGGAAGGCCGAGACGCCCTCCTACCAAGGCCTCCCCGACATCCCCGAAGGCCGCAGCCCCTGGTTTTTCCTCCTCTGCTCCGACGCCGCCGCACAGTTCCTCCGCGACACCGGCGGCAAGGACAAGGCCCGCTTCCGCGACGAACTCGCCTACGAACAGCGCGCCGCCCAAGGCGTCGGCGACAAACCCATCGTCCGCGCCCTCGACACCCTTCGTCAGTTGGTGAATTGATTTTCCGGGGCGCGCCCCGGAAAATAGAGAACAGAGAACAGAGAACGGAGAACAGAAACGCCCCTGCGGGGCGACAAAGACATCTCTTGAGAAACCATGAGCCCTCAACTGACAACCTTACACGCGCAAGAGCGGCAAGCCCATAAGCTTACCGCTTTGGAGAACACGCGTGTTCAGGAGATGCAGGAGGTTCAGGAGATGCAGGACAGCGGCTTCGCCGCCCAAGCTCTCGACTTCTCTTGGCGTTCCACGCCCCATCATTCTTCCTTCGCTTCGCCCGTCGCGCGCTTGCCGCGCGCTCTGTTCTCTGTTCTCCGTTCTCTGTTCTCTAGGGCGCGTCAGCGCCCTTCCGTTCTCCGTTCTCTGTTCTCTGGGGCGCATGGCGCCCCTCTCCTCATCAAGGCCCTCCCACTATGCTAACCAAAGCGCACGCGGCGGCAGTCCACGGCATCGGCGCCGAGCCCGTCGAGATTGAAGTCCACGCCCTCTCCTCCGAAGACCCCCGCACCCGCGTGGTGGGCCTGCCCGACACCGCCGTCAAAGAGAGCATCGACCGCGTCCATGCCGCCCTGCGCAACTCCCTCTTCCGCCTCAAGCCCGCCTCCGTGACGGTCAACCTCGCCCCCGCCGACCTCCGCAAAGAGGGCCCCGTCTACGACCTGCCCATCGCCCTGGCCCTCCTCGCCACCGACGGCTCCCACAAACTGCCGCTCCTCGACACCGTGCCCGTGCTCGGCGAGCTTGCCCTCAGCGGCGAAGTGCGGCGCATCCGCGGCGTCCTGCCCATCACCCTGGCCCTGCGCGACCGCGGCTTCCGCGCCATCATCGTCCCCGCCCCCAACGTCGACGAGGCCGCCCTTGTCGAGGGCATCGACGTCTGGCCCGTCAAGACCCTCCGCGAGGCCTTCGACCTCCTCTCCGGCCAGACGCCCCCCACCCCCCACCGCGTCGACCGCGACGCCCTCTTCGCCCAAGGCGCGGCCGGCGGCGAGGACTTCGCCGACGTCAAGGGCCAGGCCCTCGCCCGGCGCGCCGTCGAGGTCGCCGTCGCCGGCGGCCACAACATCCTCCTTATCGGTTCCCCCGGCAGCGGCAAAACCATGATCGCCCGGCGCATCCCCTCCATCCTCCCGCCCCTCACCCCCGAGGAAGCCCTCGAGGTCACCGCCATCCACTCCGTCGCCGGCGCCCTCCGCGGCGGCCTCATCGCGCGCCGTCCCTTCCGCGCGCCCCACCACACCGTCTCCGACGCCGGCCTCATCGGCGGCGGCACCCATCCCACCCCCGGCGAAGTCTCCCTCGCACACCGCGGTGTCCTCTTCCTCGACGAACTCCCCGAGTTCCACCGACACGTCCTCGAGGTCCTCCGCCAGCCGCTCGAAGACGGCGCCGTCACCATCGCCCGCACCGCCGGCACCCTCACCTTCCCCGCCGACTTCATGCTCGTGGCGGCCATGAACCCCTGCCCCTGCGGCTTCGCCGGCGACCCCAAGCGCGCCTGCCGCTGCACCGAGCCCCAGATCCACCGTTACCGCTCCCGCGTCTCCGGCCCCCTCCTCGACCGCATCGACCTCCACGTCGAGGTCCCCGCCGTCCCCTTCGAGGACCTCTCCAAGCAAGCGCCCGGCGAAAGCTCCGCTGATATCCGCGCCCGCGTCCTCGCCTGCCGCGCCCTCCAGGCCAAACGCTACGCCGACCTCCCCCGAATCCGCAGCAACGCCGACCTCCCCGCCGGCCAACTCCAACGCTTCTGCCCCCTCGAGCCCGCCGCGCAGACCGTCCTCCGTTCCGCCATGGACGAACTCGGCCTCACCGCCCGCGCCTACTCCCGCATCCTCCGCGTCGCCCGCACCATCGCCGACCTCGCCGGCGCCCAGACCATCGCCCGCGAACACCTCTTCGAAGCCATCCAATACCGCGCCCTCGATCGTGCGCAGTGGTGAGGGTCGCGTCGCGCCCCTCACCACTGCGCAGAGAACAGAGAGCGGAGAACAGAGCGTGCAGCGGCGAAGCCGCAAACCTTCCACGGCCACAGAACGCCCCTGCGGGGCGACGAACAAAGCCGGGAAACACTGCGCGGCACCCGCAAAGAAGCAAAGTCTCTCACAAAGGAGCCAAGATGAAACCTTGGAAGATGAATCGTCTGAGCACTTGGATTGCACCTGTCTTGACGGCGCTTCGCCCGGCGCGCGCTTGCCGCGCGCTCTGTTCTCCGTTCTCTGTTCTCCGTTCTCCAGGGCGCGCCAGCGCCCTCCTGTTCACTGTTCTCTGTTCTCTGTCGTGGGGGATGGCCGCCGAGGAGGCGGTCATCCCCCACGACTACGGTCCCATGTTCTATGGCGTGGAGTTGCCGGAGGATGGCGCGCGGCTTCTGCTCGTTATCGACACCTCCAAATCCATGGGCCGCAAGGACTCCGCCCGCACGGACGGCGGCACGCGCTGGGACACTCTCTTGGACGAGGTCACGGGCATGACCGACCAAATGGCCGAGATCATCGCCCGCCGCCGCGTCTGCTACACCGTCAGCCTCCTCTACGAAGGCGGCGACGAGCCCCACGCCGGCACCACACCCTTCGACCTCTCCAAGCCCGGCACCGCCAAGGCCCTCCTCGCCGAGCTCCGCGGCAAGACCTTCACCTCCGGCGGCTCCTTCGAGCACACCTTCGGCGAGACCCTCTGGCCCCTCGTCTCCAAGCAGCACATCACCCACATCATCTACCTCGGCGACAACGATATCGGCCGTTACGGCGAGACCCCCGCCCGCGCCGCCCTCACCGCCTGGTACGCCCTGCCGCGCAAGAACCCGACCGCCGACCAACGCGACCTCTTCCGCCTCAAGTCCGCCTGGTGGGAGCCTTGGAAAGAGTGGCGCCGCCCCACCGCCAAGCGCCCCGTCTTCCGCAGCCAGCAACGCCTCCCCCCGCCCCCGCGCGACGTCGTCTTCCACGCCATCGCCATCGGCCAAAAGTCGCCCTTCCTCAAGGAAATGGCCACCCTCGGCCACGGCGAATACGTCGAGCGCCTCCCCGCCAAACGCCGCAAGTGACAGTTGGAAGCTTGGAAGTTTAGAGGCTTGGAGGCTTGGCTTTTTGCGGCTAACGCCGCTTGCACAACGGCCTCATCCATCGCGCGCTTGCCGCGCTTCTGAATCTCCTGCGGCGTCGTGGCGGCTTCAGCCGCGGGGTTCCTCCTGTATCTCCTGCATCTCCTGAGCGCCGCCTGTTGGCACGTCGCAGACGTGCCTGCGGGTGCAGGGGGTGTTTCCCCCTGCCGGGGCGTGGGGCAGCGCCCCACACCTCTCCAATCAGCTAATCAGCAAAAATCCCCTTTGTGTCCTTTGCGGCTCTTTGTGCCCTTTGTGATAAATCCATTCTGGCAGTCTTTGTACCCTTCGTGTTTTCGTGGGAAAGGGCGGCCAAACGGAAGACTCACGATTTTCTGCTTGACTTTTTGGGGAAAATAATCGATACTTTTATACCGATTTGCCAAACCATACCTTAAAAGGAGCATTTTATGGCAACCAAGAAACCCGCCGCCGCCAAGGCGCCCGCCGCGAAGAAGGCCGCCGCCCCCGCGCAGCCCGTCGCCCCCGCCCCCGCCGCCGCGCCCACCGATGAAGAAGGCTTGAAGGAACTCGATGAGCTGATGGAGCGCGTCAAGAAGGCCCAGGCCATCTACGCCACCTACACCCAGGAGCAGGTCGACAAAGTGTTCCGCGAGTGCGCCCTCTCCGCGTGCGCCCACCGCATCGAGCTCGCCAAGATGGCCGTCGAAGAGACCGGCATGGGCGTGGTCGAAGACAAGGTGACGAAGAACCACTTCGCCTCCGAGTACATCTACAACAGCTACAAGAACGTCAAGACCTGCGGCGAGCTGGAGCACGACGAGACCTACGGCATCAGCCGCGTGGCCGAGCCGCTGGGCATCATCGCCGGCATCGTGCCCACCACGAACCCCACCTCCACCGCCATCTTCAAGGCGCTCCTCGCGCTGAAGACCCGCAACGGCATCGTCTTCAGCCCCCACCCGCGCGCCAAGAACTCCACCTACGCCGCGGCGATGATCATCGAGCGCGCGGCCGTCCGCGCCGGCGCCCCTGAGGGCATCGTGGGCTGCATCAAGCACCCCACCATGGCCGTCTCCGCCGCGCTGATGCACCACAAGTACACCAACCTCATCCTCGCCACCGGCGGCCCCGGCATGGTGAAGGCCGCTTACTCCTCCGGCCGTCCGGCCATCGGCGTGGGCGCCGGCAACACCCCCGCCCTCATCGATGAGACCGCCCACCTCAAGATGGCCGTCTCCTCCATCCTCATGTCCAAGACCTTCGACAACGGCATGATCTGCGCCTCCGAGCAGTCCGTCATCGTCGTCGAGAGCATCTATGAGGCGGTCAAGAAGGAATTCCTCGCCCGCGGCGCCTACATCCTCAACGCCTCCGAGCGCGCCAAGGTCGCCGCCACCATCTTCGTCGACGGCCACCTCAACGCCAAGATCGTCGGCCAGCCCGCGTGGAAGATCGCCGAAATGGCCGGCATCAAGGTGCCCAAGGAAGCCAAGGTCCTCATCGGCGAGACCAAGGACATCACGATGGGCCCTGAAGAGCCCTTCGCCCACGAAAAGCTCTCCCCCGTCCTGGCCCTCTACAAGTGCAAGAACTTCGAGGAAGGCGCCATGATGGCCAAGAAGCTCATCGAAGCCGGCGGCCTGGGCCACACCTCCGTGCTCTACACCAACCCCCACAACGAAGACCGCATCAAGACCTACGGCTCGCTCGTCGAGACCGGCCGCGTCCTCGTCAACATCCCCGCCTCCCAGGGCGCCATCGGCGACCTCTACAACTTCAAGCTCGCGCCCTCCCTGACGCTCGGCTGCGGCAGCTGGGGCGGCAACGCCGTCTCGGAAAACATCGGAGTCAAGCACCTCATGAACATCAAGACCATCGCCGCCCGCCGCGAGAACATGCTCTGGTTCAAGGTCCCGCCGAAAGTCTACTTCAAGTACGGCTGCCTGCCCTTCGCCCTCAAGGAGCTCAACGACCGCAAGCGCGCCTTCCTCGTCACCGACAAGCCCCTCTTCGACCTCGGCTACACCGACAAGGTCACCAAGGTCCTCGACGAGATGGGCATCGAAGTCGAGATCTTCCACGAAGTCAAGCCTGACCCGGACACCGACACCATCGAGGCCGGCCTCCAGCGCATGAACTCCTTCAAGCCCGACCTCATCATCGCCCTCGGCGGCGGCTCCCCCATGGACGCGGCCAAGATGATGTGGCTCCGCTACGAGAACCCCGACGCCAAGTTCGAGGATATGGCCATGCGCTTCATGGACATCGAGAAGCGCATCTACACCTTCCCCAAGCTCGGCGCCAAGGCCATGATGGTGGCCATCCCCACCACCTCCGGCACCGGCTCCGAAGTCACCCCCTTCGCCGTCGTCACCGACAGCCGCACCCACAAGAAGTACCCCATCGCGGACTACGCGCTGACCCCCGACATGGCCATCGCCGACCCCGAGCTGGTGCTCACCATGCCCCGCGGCCTCACCGCCGCCTCCGGCATCGACGCCCTGGTGCACGCCCTCGAAGCCATGGTCTCCGTCCTCTCCACCGAGTGGTCCAACGCCCTCAGCCTCGAGGCCGCCCGCCTGGTCTTCAAGTACCTCAAGCTCAGCTACGACGAAGGTGGCAACAACCGCAAGGCCCGCGAGAAGATGCACTACGCCTCTAACATCGCCGGTATGGCCTTCGCCAACGCCTTCCTCGGCCTCTGCCACTCCATGGCCCACAAGCTCGGCGCCAAGTACAACATCCCCCACGGCATCGCGAACGCCCTCCTCATCTGCGACGTCATCCGCTACAACGCCGTTGAGAACCCGGCCAAGCAAGCCATCTTCCCGCAGTACACCTACCCCATGGCCCGCTCCCGCTACGCCCGCGTCGCCGACGTCGTCGGCCTCGCCCACGGCAAGAGCGACGCCGAAAAGGTCGAAGCCCTCATCGACGCCATCGCCAAGCTCAAGAAGGAAGTCAACATCCCCGACTCCATCCAAGCCTGGGGCGTCCCCGAGGACGAGTTCCTCCGCAACCTCGACGCCCTCTCCGAGGACGCCTTCGACGATCAGTGCACCCCGGCCAACCCCCGCTACCCGCTGATCAAGGAAATCCGCGAGATCTACCTCAAGGCCTACTACGGTCCCAAGTACAAGGCCTCCCCCGACGCCCCCAAAATCGACTGATTAAGGTCGCGTCAAACCAAAAAGCCCCGGCACCGCCGGGGCTTTTTTATGGCTGATTAGCTGATTGGCTGATTAGCTGATTGGTGGCGCCCCTGCGGGCGACAGATAAAGCGGTGGGGTGGTCTGCCCGTCGCCCGCTTGCGGGCGCTCCTGAATCTCCTGTATCTCCTGCATCTCCTGAGCGCCGCCTGTTGGCACGTCGCAGACGTGCCTGCGGGTGCAGGGGGTGTCTCCCCCTGCCGGGGCGTGGGGCAGCGCCCCACACCCCTCCAATCAGCTAATCAGCCAATTCCCTTTGTGTCCTTTGTGGTTCTTTGTGACCTTTGTGGTAAAGATATTCTGGCAGTCCTGCCGGCGGTAGCCGGCCCCAAAATCTGCTCCAAATCTGCGAAATCTGCGGTTCCCCCCCCCTGGCAGTCTTCGTGCACCTTCGTGGTCCTTCGTGTTCTTCGTGTCAGCCCCGCAGGGCAAACCCTCCACAGTTTGCCTGTTCCCACACCCGTCGCGCGCTTGCCGCGCGCTCTCCGTTCTCTGTTTTCCGTAGCCGTGGAAGGTTTGGCGCTTCGCGCCTGCACGCTCCGTTCTCTGGGGCGCGCAGCGCCCCTTTCTGGACCCTTAAGGGTTTCGGGTCGGACCACTATAGGGTCTCGACCCCGACCACTATAGTGGTTGACCTCCGACCACTAT
>CALXOF010000030.1 GCA_944389945.1 uncultured Kiritimatiellota bacterium
CCGGGGAGGGGGGACTCCTCTATCATCTCATATTTTCCACAATTCTTCCAGACTCCTAATCGCGCATCCCTCTTTAGAACACCTAATCGCTCCCCCCCTCTTAGGAAACATTATCGCGACATCCCCAAGACTACCCCCGTGCGATTACTTTTCGATTTGGCGCTTTCCTGGGGTTTCGTTACTGAGATTTACTCCATTTAGAGAGGTAAACGTATTTTATGGTATACTATCCGCTCATGTTTGATGACTCTAGCGGAGATGTAGCGTAAATGGCAACGAAGCGCGGTAAGAAGGATTTGGTTTGTTCGTTCTGTGGGCGCCCCACGGACACGGATCATTGCGTGGTGGGCATGGATGGGAAGTCCATTCTGTGCCATTCCTGCATGGAGTCCGTGACGGAAAGCATGTTGATGACGAATCCGCAGTTCGCGCAGGTCCGCGATTTCCTGTTGTCGGGCGGGGCAATGCAAGCCGGGCGTCCGGGGAAGGGCAAGGCGGGTGCGTTGGAGCCTTTGTCCGTGCCGCCGCCGGCGAAGATCAAGGCGTTTCTGGATCAATACATCGTGGGTCACGACCGCGTGAAGAAGTTGCTCTCGGTGGCGGTGCACAACCATTATCGCCGTCTGGAGCAGAAGGAGTCCGGGAAGCAGGACGACTTTGCGGACGTGGAGATCGAGAAGAGCAACGTGCTCCTCATCGGCCCGACGGGTTGCGGCAAGACGCTCTTCGCGCGGACGCTGGCGCGTCTGCTGAAGGTGCCTTTCGCCATCGCGGACGCGACGACGGTGACGGAGGCGGGTTACGTGGGCGAGGACGTGGAAAACATCCTGCTCTACCTGCTGCAGAATTGCGGGATGGACGTGCGCCAGGCCCAGCGCGGCATCGTCTACATCGACGAAATCGACAAGATTGCCCGCAAGACCGAGAACACCTCCATCACGCGCGACGTGAGCGGCGAAGGCGTGCAGCAAGCGTTGCTGAAGATCATCGAGGGAACGGTGGCGCACGTACCGGAAAAGGGCGGGCGCAAGCATCCGCAAGCGGAGTACATCGCGCTGGATACGTCGAACATCCTCTTCATCTGCGGCGGCGCGTTCGTCGGGCTGGACGAGAAGATTAAGGCACGTCTGGGCAAGAAGGCGATTGGCTTTGTGGACTCCGAGGAGGCCGAACGCAAGGCGCAGGACCGTGTGCTAGCACAGGTGCAGCCGGAGGATCTGGTCAGCTTCGGCCTCATTCCGGAGTTTGTGGGACGTCTGCCGGTGGTGGCGAAGATGGGCGAGCTCTCGACCGAAGAGTTGGTGCGCATCTTGACCGAGCCCAAGAACGCCATCGTACGGCA
Source organism: uncultured Kiritimatiellota bacterium (assembly GCA_944389945.1). GTDB lineage: Bacteria > Verrucomicrobiota > Kiritimatiellia > RFP12 > DVOR01 > Spyradenecus. The sequence goes on from CALXOF010000030.1 coordinate 1,343, forward strand.
GTATCAGAAGCTCCTGGCGATGGACGAGGTCTCCCTGCGCTTCACGGACGACGCGCTGAAGGCCATCGCGGAAGAGGCTCAGAAGCGCAAGACCGGCGCGCGCGGCCTGCGTTCCATCATGGAGCAGGTGATGGCAGACTTCATGTATGACCTGCCGGGGAACGAGTCGGCGAAGGGCACGGAGCTCGTCATCGACGGCGCCACCGTGAAGGCGAAGCTCAACGCGGAGGCCTAAACGATGCGGTTCATCGGCCCACACGTCTCGGCGGCGGGCGAACCCGCGGCGGCGGTGGCGAATGCGCTCGCCGTTGGCGCCACAGGTTTCGCGCTCTTCGTGAAGAACCAACGCCAGTGGGTGGGCAAGCCCCTGGCAGAAGGAGAGGTCGCGCGCTTCAAAGAGGCCTTGGCCGCGGCGCCCTATGCGCCCGGGCAGGTATTGCCGCACGCGGGCTATCTCATCAATCTGGCGAACCCGGACGAAGAGAAGCACGCCAAGAGCCTGGCCTCCATGCTTGACGAGGTGCGCCGTTGCGAGACGTTGGGGCTAGATCGCGTGAACGTGCACCCCGGCTCGCACTTGAACCAGATTTCCCCGGAAGCGGCTTGCGACCGCGTGGCCGAGAGCATCAACAAGGTGTTGGCGGAGACGCAGGACGTGACGGTGGTCATCGAGAACACCGCCGGCCAAGGGGCCTACCTGGGCGCAGACCCGGAGCAACTGGGACGCATCGTCGCGGGAGTGGAGGACAAGACGCGCATCGGCATCTGCCTAGACACGGCGCACGCCTATGGTGCCGGGTTTGACTTGGCCTCCGAGGCCGGCTTGCAGGACTTTTTTGAGCAGGTGGACAAGGCCGTGGGTCTGCGTTACCTGCGTGGTATGCACTTGAACGACTCCAAGGAGCCGTTGGCCTCGCACCACGATCGACACGAGTCCTTGGGGAAGGGTTATCTGGGATGGGCGCCCTTCCTGGCGATCGCCCGGGACCCGCGGTTCGAGAACATCCCCTTGATTTTGGAGACGCCGGACGACACGCTCTGGCCGGAGGAGACCAAGCGTCTGCTGGACGCGTAAGCTATGTTGGACACGCTGAAAACCACGACGTTGGGCAACGGCATCCAAGTGGTGACGTTGGAAAAGCCGCACTCCGAGGGCGTGCAGGTTGCCATCCATGCGCGGGTGGGCAGTCGCAACGAGCCCGAGGCGCTGAACGGCGTCAGCCACTTCATTGAGCATATGCTCTTTAAGGGGACGCCCACGCGCACGGCAAAAGCCATCTCACAGGCCATCGAAGGCCAGGGCGGTGCACTCAACGCCTACACCGACCGCGACTCTACCTGCTACTACGCACGTGTGCCCTACGACAAGACCGACCTGGCGCTGGACGTGCTCGGAGACCTCTTCTACAATGCGACCTTCGACGCGAAGGAGCTTGACCGCGAGCGGCACGTCATCGCCGAAGAAATCCGGATGTACGATGACCAACCCGACTGCGTGGCGATGGAGCGTTTGGCCGCGCAACTCTGGGACGGCCATCCCCTCGGCCGTCCCATCGCGGGGACGGAGCAGAACGTGTTGGAGATGTCGCGCGCGGACATCTTGGCTTACCGCAAGACGCAATATGCCCCCCGCCGGACGGTCTTCGCCTTCGCCGGGCGCGTGACGCACGAGGATTGCGTGGAGAAAGTAACACGCCTCGCCGGGCGCCTGCGTAATCCCCGCACCCTGCGCGAGCCGGAACCCTTCACGCGCGCCATTCCCCTCGATCCCTTCTCCCTTACCCGCCGCGGCATCCAGCAGACGCAACTGGCCTTCGGCTGGTGCGCACCCGGCATTGCCGACAAAGAAACGCGTCCCGCGATGGCCTTCCTCTCCTGCCTCCTCGGCGAGACGATGATGTCACGGCTCTTCCAGAGCATCCGCGAGCGGCGCGGTCTTTGCTACAGCGTCAGCAGCGACCTAACGCTTTATGCCGACTGTGGCGCGCTCGCCATCACAGCCGGGTGCCACCCGGACAAGGCCTTGCGTTGCGCCAAGGCCATCCTCGCGGAGATTCGCCGCCTCATCGAAAAGCCCGTTGGCGCGGCCGAGATGCGGAGAACCTGCGACTATCTCTGCGGACGCTTCCGCCTGCGCATGGACGGCACGCCCATCGGCTGGGCCGCCAACCGCCTCCTCTTCGGCATCAAGCCCGACCCCGAAGCCGTACTCGCGGAGTATCGCGCCGTGACCGCCGCCGATGTCCAAGCCGTGGCCCACGACCTTTTGCAACCCGGCGCCCTGGCCATGGCCGTAGTAGCTCCGAACAACGCACGCCATTCCGCAGAGGAGTGGGCCGAGACCTTGGTGTATTGACATGAGCGACCTCCTACAAATGGCGATTCTCGCGGTGGTGCAAGGCCTCACCGAGTTCCTCCCCGTGAGTTCCTCCGGACACTTGGCGTTGGGTAAGGCCATCCTGGGCTTTGACGCGCTCGAGGGCCTGGGCGTGGAGGTGCTCCTCCACGGCGGCACGGTGGTGGCCGTGTTGCTCTACTACCGCCGCTTCATCACGGACACCTGCGTGGGCCTCTGGCGGCGCGAGGCTGAAGCCTGGCGTTTCGCCTTGGCGGTGCTGATTTCGATGATTCCCGCCGTTGCGCTCGGTCTCCTCTTTGAGGACGAACTGGAATGGGCGGCAACAAGCCCGCTCTTCGTCTGCGGCGCACTCTGCTTCACGGGTTGCCTGCTCCTGGCGACGCGCCTGTGGGGCCGCGACACGCTCAACCGCGAGGTCTCGCCCCTGCGCGCCTTTCTGATGGGCGTGGCCCAGGCGGTGGCCATGCTTCCGGGCGTCTCGCGCAGTGGCAGTACCATCGCCATGTCGCGCTTTCTGGGCATCGGCACAGACAAAGCCGCGGCCTTCTCCTTCCTCATGGTGGTACCGGTGATTATCGGTGGCAACGGACTTTACCTCTTTCGTGCGCTGGCCAACCCGGACGAACCCAGCCCCTTCGCGGGGATGACTTGGCAGATGGGGTTGGTCGGTTTTGGTCTCTCGGCTATCGTGGGTTACCTCAGCGTGGCCTGGATGGTCAAGCTCCTCGGTCGCCACGGCTTCTGGCGTTTCGGCTTCTACTGCTTAGCCATTGGCCTGGGTGGCGGAACCTATCTCCTCTTGCGTTGAGATGGACACGCCCTCCGAGCAAGCAATCGAAAAGGCCTGGCGCGACACCCACAAGCGCTTGACCGCACTCGACCAAGGCTGGGACAAGCCTCGTTTTCGTGAGGCCGCCGTCAAAGACCTCGTCCGCTTTCTCCGCGAACGCTGCGCCGATGTACCGCACCTGGCCGACCTGGCCCGACTCTGCCGCCCCGGCATGACGCGCCAAGACCTCTTCGCCCTCTTCGCGCCCTGCGAACGCTTCCTCAAGCGCGTCAAGGTGACGGACATCGAGATTCTCTCCACCGACCGCGCCCCCCTCGCCGAGCCCGCCCCGCGCCTCCCCCTCACAGTCATCGCCGACAACTTCCGTTCCGCCATCAACGTGGGCACACTTTTCCGCGTCTGCGACTGCTTCGGCGTGGCCGAGGCCGTCCTCTGCGGCTACACCCCCGCGCCCGATGACGGCCGCGCCAAGGCCGCCGCGCTCGGCGCCGAGGACTGGGTCCCCTGGCGCCGCGAGGCGCACACCCTCGATGCCGTCCGCGCCCTTCAAGCCCAGGGCCGCAAGGTCATCGCCCTGGAGACCGTGCCGGACGCCCCAACCCTCGAAGACTGGCAATGGGACTTCCCCTGCGCCATCGCCCTCGGCAGCGAGCGCTTCGGGTTGAACCCGGATGTCGTGCGTGCCTGCGATGGCGTGATGCGCATCCCGATGTACGGACGCAAAAACTCTCTCAACGTGGTCATGGCCTTCACCCTGGTGGCCCACGCCGCCCGGGTGGCCTACGAAAGGGGCGACAATGACCGAAACGCCTAAATCCCTCCGACTCACCATCGCCCTCGTTGGCCGTGCCAACGTCGGCAAATCCACTCTCCTCAACCGCATCGCGGGCCAAGACGTCGCCATCGTCTCCCCCCAAGCCGGCACCACCACCGACGTGGTGGAAAAGACGATGGAGCTCCTCCCCTTCGGCCCCATCCTCTGGCTCGACACCGGCGGCTGGGATGACCCCACCGCGCTCGGCCCCGCCCGCCGCGCCCGCACCGAGCAGGCCATCGCCCGCGCCGACTTGGTCCTCGGCGTCGTCGTCGACAATGGCCAACCTCCAGACTCCGACCTCCTCTCCCTGGCCCGCGAGACACGCAAACCCCTCCTCATCGTGGTGACGCAGACCGACCGTCATCCCCCCTCCGAAGCCTTCCTTGAGGCCCTTCGCGAAACCGGCGCGGCCACCCTCGTCGCCTCACCCGACCGGGACGCCTTCCTCAACGCGCTCAAACCTGCCCTCGCCCGCCTCCTCCCGCGTAACGCCAAGTCCGCCCCGGCCCCCCTCGATGGCATCGTCCCGCCCGGTGGCACCGTCCTGCAAATCATCCCCATCGACTCCCAGGCGCCCAAGGGCCGCATCATCCTTCCGCAAGTCAACGTCCTGCGCAACGCCCTCGACAACGACTTCCTTTCTGTCGTCGTCACCGAGCGCCGCATCCGCGAGGCCGCTGAACGCCTCCGCCCAGACCTCGCCGTTTGCGACTCCCAGGTTGTCCGCCGCATGGTCGCCGAGCTTCCCCCGGACGTCCCCTGCACCACCTACTCCATCCTCATGGCACGCCTCAAAGGCGACCTGCCCGCCCTCGCCAAAGGTGCCCGCGCCATCCGCTCCCTCCGCGACGGTGACACCGTCCTCATCGCAGAGGCCTGCACCCACCACGCCGCGGACGAAGACATCGGTCGCGTCAAAATCCCCACCTGGATCCGTGAGCGCACCGGCAAAGATCTCACCTTCGAGGTCGCCTCCGGCAAGGACTTCCCCAAAGACCTCTCGCGCTACGCCCTCATCATCCACTGCGGCGGTTGCATGATCAACCGCGCCTTCATGTGCTGGCGCATCGACCAAGCACAGACCGCGCAAGTCCCCATCACCAACTACGGCGTCGCCATCGCCGAGACCCAAGGCGTGCTCGACCGCGTCCTCGCCCCCTTCGGAATCACGCCGTGAAGCCAAGCCCCGCAGACCATCCCAATCTGCCTCGCAACACCACGTGGATGGCATGGGGCGACCTCGCCCTGCTCGACGCCCCGCGCCTGGAGCCCGTCATCCTCTCCCGCAGTCTCACCCCGCAGGCCCTGGCCGACCGCCTCACCGAACTGGAAATCGCCGTGCGCGAAGGCGCCGTTTTGGTGGGCGGCTTCATCTCCCATGGCGAGACCGAGGCCGCCAAGCGTCTGGCACGCCTACCCGAATTGCGCCTCGTACGCCTGCTTCCCTACCCGATGGCCCTCTGCCATCCCGGAACCGGTGCCCTGCGGCGTATCGAGGAAGGCCATACGCTGATTCTCTCCGGTTTCCCCGAGGGTGATAGCCGACTGACCCGTTCCGCCTGCGTGCAGGTCAACCGCTGGGTGCTTGCCCTCTGCGGTCACCAAGCGGATTCCCCCGCCGAGGCCCTGCACGAAGCCAAACCTACCGATGACGACCCCGGCGCCATCTTCCTGTGAGGCCCCGCCATGGAAACAAACGAAACCCTCGAACGCCGCATCATCGAGCTTGAGACCATCGTCACCGAGCAAGACCGACTCCTTGACGCCCTCAACGAGGAAATCCTCCGCCTCAACCGTCTCCACGAGCGCCTCCTGGCCCGTATCGAAGCCCATGAGGCCAAACACGAAGCCGACCTCAATCTTCGCCCCCTCTCCGAAGAGCCTCCGCCACCTCACTATTGAACGCTATAACCTTCCCTGCTTAGAACGCCCCGCTTCGGGGCGTTTTGTTTTTAGCCTCGGTTGCAGGAAGAAGAGAGATGGGGTAAACTGTACGTCAATGGAGAGACGTGCAGGAAGACGGTGGCTTTATTGTGCGTGGTCGCTGGTAGCGATAGCGCTGACAGGGTGTGTCGCGACACCGGATTTGGCGCCGGTGGACATGGATGCCCGCGAACAGGCAGAAACCGTCTTAGCGCGCCTTTCGGATGCCGAAAAGGTTGCGCTGACACATGGCTCTGCGACGATGTATGTGGCGGCCAACCCGCGCCGCGGCATCCCAGAACCGTTGGTCTTCTCGGACGGGCCGAACACGGTTCGTGCGGAGATGGTGCGCGAGGACTTCAATTACCGTTATGCTGCGGACGATCCGCAGGACACAGCGACAGTCTTTCCTTCCCTTTCTGCGCTCACGGCAACTTGGGACCCCGACCTCGCCCAACGTTTCGGAGAGGCATTGGGTGAGGAGGCTCGCGCCCGAGGCAAGGACGTCATCCTGGGGCCCGGGGTGAACCTGGCGCGCACCCCGCTCTGCGGACGTAACTATGAATATCTAGGGGGAGAAGACCCCTGTCTGGCCTCACGCTTGGTCGTCCCGGTGATTCACGGCATCCAATCCAAAGATACCGCGGCCTGCGTGAAGCACTTCGCCCTGAACAACCAAGAACTGAACCGCAACAACGTGGACGCGCGACCAAACATGAGGACCCTGCGCGAACTCTACCTCCCGGCCTTCGAGGCGGCGGTGAAAGCGGGTGGCGTGTTGTGCGTGATGAACGGTTACAACAAAGTGAATGGGGTACATTGTAGCCACAACGGCTGGCTGAACAACATCATCCTCAAGGGTGAGTGGGGGTTCCCCGGTCTGGTGGTGACGGACTGGGGGTCGTTGGGTGACACCGTGTCGGGGGCGAACGGCGGTACCGACCTAGAAATGAACGCGGGGCGGGACATCAAATATTTCCGTACGCCGCTCCTGCGGGCCGTAAGGACAGGACGTGTGCCACGGGAACGCCTAAACGACATGGCGCGGCGCGTGCTCTATGTGCAGGCCAAACTCCACAAGTTGGATGGCGGCAGACGGGCAAAAGGGAGCATCAATACGCCGGAACACCAAGACTTGGCGCGAGAAATCGCAGCGGCCTCGGTAACATTGCTGAAGAACGACGCGAAGGTGCTGCCCCTGCGGGCGGAAACCTTGCGTCGCGTGCTAGTGGTGGGAACACTCGCGAACCAAGAGGTCTGCCGCGAAGGTTGGAGCGCGGAGGGCAAGCCGCCCTACGAGGTGACGTTGGTGGAGGGACTGCGCGAGGCCTTGCCGAACGCGAAAATCATCCACGAACCCTTCCCGGCGTTGCCGACCTCCTTCGCGGCCATCCCAGAAAGTTACCTACTGACGGAAAGCCCCCTCTCCCAAAAAATCGTGGGCATGACCGATCGCGGTTGGAAAGGCGAGTGGTTTGACAACGACCGTCTGGAGGGGCTTCCATCCGCAATCACCTTCGGGCGGACGCCAAGTCTAGAAGAGGAGAAGATGTCGGGGGAGCGCTTCTCCGTCTCCTGGACGACCCGACTGCGCGCACCGGAGACGGGAGAATACGTCTTTGGCGCGACGGTCGACGACGGATGCCGCCTCTACGTGAATGAGACACCGGTCATCGATGCTTGGGAAGATGGGGCCCGGCGGCTCGTCTCAGGGACCGTGCGGTTGGAAGAAGGAGAAGTCTACGACCTACGGTTGGAGTATCGCCAGGCGCGAGAGGCGATGGTCTTGGAGTTTGGGTGGCGGCGTCCCTCGGAAAGCGGCGTGGGTTACGCCGAGTTGATCCAAGCCGCGCGAGAGGCGGACGCGGTTGTGCTAATGACAGGGAACGGCAAGGGGCATGGGCCAGCATTGGAATGCGAAGGCGGCGACCGTCCCTCTCTGGCCTTGCTCCCGCAAGACAACGCGGGAATCGCGGCGCTCTTGGGTATCAATCCGCGAACAATCGTGGTCGTACAATCCGGCTCACCCGTGCTGATGCCCTGGGTCGACCGGGTTCCCACCCTGCTGCACCATTCTTTCCTGGGCCAGGAAAGCGGACGCGCCGTCGCCGATGTCTTGCTCGGCAAACGCGAACCCATGGGCCGACTCGTCCATACCTGGCCGCGACGATTAGAGGATTCGCCCGCGCACGTGCTTGACGACTATCATGCCGACGTGGTCTATCACCGCGAAGGCATCTTGATTGGCTATCGTTGGTTCGACGCCAAGGGATTGATCCCGCTCTTCCCCTTTGGTTATGGTCTCTCTTATGCCACCTTTGATTACGGCGTGCCGGAAGTGGAGGCCGATGAAGACGGCGTGGCAGTCTCCGTAGACATCGAGAACGTCTCCGACCGCACCGGCACCGCCATCGCACAACTCTACGTGGAGCCGCCCTTCTCCGGAGCCGTCTTCCGCGCACCGCGACAACTGGCCGCCTTCCAAAAGGTGACTTTGACCCCCGGCGAACGCGAAACCCTAACCTTTGACCTGCCGCACCGCGCCTTCGCCTACTGGGACGAAACCTTGCATGGCTGGCGACACGAGGCCGGTATCTTCACGGTAGCGGTCGGCAATTCCTCGCGCGACCTTCCCGTCCGCGCACCCGTCCCGCTCAAAGCGTGGAAACTCCCCGTCCGCCCCGCGACACAGTAGACGTACTCAATCCATCAGAACACCCAAAGAGGTCCGCACGGGCCCCTATAAGGTCTCACCCTGGACCCTTATAAGGTCTCACCTCCGACCCTTATAGGAAGGACTTTCACACGTTTTTTAACGTGTGATTGGGAGACAGAGAATGGAGGCCAAGTTAATCTAGAAAGGGAACTTG
>CALXOF010000031.1 GCA_944389945.1 uncultured Kiritimatiellota bacterium
GAAGAAGAGAAGATTGCGCAAGGGACCTATGACTTCCGCAATATGCGGAAGGATGGCTATCGCTATGTGGACAAGACCGCATTGTTCTATCCGCTCGTCACGCGTGGGATGGACTCCTTCTTCTTCATCTCGCGTCCGCGGCGTTTTGGCAAGTCGCTCATGCTTTCCACCTTGGAATGCCTCTTCCGCGGTGAGCGCGAACTCTTCAAGGGCCTCGCCATCGACAAGATGGACTACGACTGGGAATCATATCCCGTCCTCCATTTCAACTTCGGCACGATGGATGTGACGACGCTCGAGGGCTTCAAACAACAATTTGTGGAGCGTATCGCGCGTTCAGTCGTGAGCGCGGGGGGAACTTACAATCCCGCAGTCACACCGGCCACCAACTTTTCCGATGCCATCCAAAAGCTCGCCAAGGAGCGTGGCAAACCCGTGGTTATTCTCATCGATGAGTACGACGCGCCCGTCGGTGCCGCGCTGAATGACATCGCGAAGGCCACGGCCATCCGCGCCAAACTTTCCGCCTTTTACGGTGAAATCAAGAATAACGTCGGCGCCATCCGCTTCATGATGATGACCGGCGTGACGCGCTTCACCCAACTTTCCGTCTTTTCGGCCCTCAACAATCTCACCGACCTAACGATGGACGATCGCTATGCCACGCTCCTAGGTTACATAGACGAGGAGCTAGAGGCCAACTTCAGCAAGACGCTGCATCGCCATGCCGAGGTCATGGGCCTTTCCTACGAGGACTACCGTGAGAAACTCCGTTGGTGGTTCAACGGTTACCGTTTCTCTCCTGATTGTGAGGATAAAGTCTACAATCCCTTTGCAATTGGGCAAACCCTCGGCGCATTGAAGCGTCGCTTTGTCGGCACGTGGAGCCGTTCCGGCCAAACCTCTGCCGTCATCAACTACTTCACAAACAACCAACTCGCCGAGAAGGACTACGAAAACGTTGAAGACGTCTCCGAGGAAGATCTGGACGTTTGCGGGCTGGAGGACATCCGTCCCATCGCCATGCTCTATCAAGGCGGCTACCTCACCATCAAAGACTTTCAAGAAGGTGTCTTCACGCTTGGCATCCCCGACGAAGAGGTTCGCCGTGCTTTCAACTCCCAACTCGTCCAAAAGTTCACCGAGAAAAAGGATGACCAGTATCGCAACGCCACCTGCCGCGCCTTGAAGCAAGCCAACTTCGACGCCTTCTTTGGTAACCTCTCCGACCTCTACGCACACCTCACTTATGGCCCCAAAGAGAACCGCGTGCAGGAGTTCTCCTTCCAGCGTATCCTCTATGTTCTGCTGACCTCCAGCGGCTTCTTCCGCGTGACCGCAGAGGACCGCCAGGCCCAGGGCCGCGCAGACTTGGTTGCCGAGACGCCCGAACGCGTCTTCGTCTTCGAGCTCAAGGTCGACGGTACTCCGCAAGAGGCTCTCGACCAAATCAAGGAGAAGGGTTACGCCGAACCCTATCGCCACTCCGGCAAAGAGGTCCACCTCATCGGCCTCTCCTTCGATGGTCAAACCCGCACCCTCACCGGCACCGCCGCCGAGCCGTTGGCCTAATTTTCACGAAGACATGAGCGCTCCATCGGAGCGCCCGGCTGATTAGCTGATTGGAGCGCAGCCCGCCATCGCGCGTTTGCGCGCACTCCTGTATCTCCTGCTGCGACGTGCACAGCGGCTTCGCCGCCGGAAGTTTGGAAGCTTAGAGGCTTGGAGGCTTAGCTTTCTTGGTGGGGCTCCTCCCCACACCCCTCCAACTTCTCCGTCGCCCCGCAGGGGCGCTCTTTCCTCCTCGGCGCACTACATTGTGCAACTTTCCCACTACTGCGCTAGTTGCGTGGCTGTGCGCGGGGGCGCGGGCTGTGGTATAATGCACCATTCGTGAGCAGAAAGGGCATGGCATGATTCATTTTGTGAGTGGCGTGGACACGGACGCGGGCAAGAGCATCGCGACGGGGTGGTTGGCGCGGACGTGGCTGGACGCCGGACGGCACGTGGCAACCATGAAGTTGGCGCAGACGGGGAATGTGGGGAGCTCCGAGGACATCGCGCGCCACCGGGCCATGATGGGTGTGGGGCCGTTGCCTGAGGACGCGGAGGGGCTGACGGCGCCCTATATCTTCCCGCATCCTTGCTCGCCCGATTTGGCCGCGCGTCTGGCCGGGGCCGAGATTGACCCGGCGCGTCTGGCGGCATGCGCGGAGGCGCTTGATGCGCGTTATCAGGATGTCTTGGTGGAGGGCGCGGGCGGCCTGATGGTGCCGTTGCGCGAGGGGTTGATGACGGTGGATTTCGCGGTCGCCCAGGGGTGGCCCTTCATCTTTGTGTTGCATGGGGCGTTGGGTTCGGTGAACCACGCATTGCTCTCTTTCGAGGCGCTGGCGAAGCGCGGCGCGAAGGTCGAAACCTTTGTCTACAACACCTGGCCGGGCCGTAAGGACCCGCTCATCAATGAGGACACGCGGCGTCTGTTGCACGCCGAGGCGGCCAAGGCCTTCCCGGGCGCGGCGTGGTTGGAGATGCCCATCCTGGAGGGCGTCTGATGCGGCCCGTGCGCAAGACCTTCCCCGCAAACCTGCTCATCGAGGGCGCAACGGCCTTGGTGGTGGGCGGTGGTCGCGTGGGCCTGCGCAAGACCAAGGCCCTGCTGGAGGCCGGCGCCGCGGTGCGTTTGGTCTGCCCTGAGGCGGTGGCCGACTTTGACGAACTGCCTGTTGAGCGCGTGACGCGCTGTTTCGTGCCGGACGACGTGGCGGGGTGCCGCCTGGTCTTTGCCTGCACCGATGACAAACACACCAACCGCGCCGTCCTGGCCGCGGCCCGCGCCCGCGGCGTGGCCTGCTGTTGCGCCGACGGCAATTGGGCCGAGGGCGACTTCATCGTGCCGGCCACCTTGCGCATGGAGGGGCTGACCCTCGCCGTCTCGACTGACGGGCGCAGTTGCCGCACGGCCAAGGAGGTGCGCGAAGGGTTGGCCCGCAGTCTGGCGCGCGTCTCGCCCGGCGTGCTCTACGTGTTGGGCGTGGAGGAGGCCGCCGCCCTGCCGCCGATCGAGACCCTGGCCGCGCGTTTCGCCTTCCTTAACGGTCTCTACGGCTGGGCCCTGTTGCGTACCTGCAACCGTACCGAGCTCATCGCCTGGGCCGCGCCCGAGCTCATCGCCAGCGGCTTGCCTGGACACGCCCTGCACCTGCCCGGCGCCCGCGCCGCCGTCGGCCCAGACGCGATGCGCCACCTGACGATGGTGCTCGCGGGGATGCGCGCCAAGATGGCCGGGGAGTTCCACATTGTGGGGCAGGTCCGCGACGCCTTCGAGGAGGCCCGCGAACAGGGTTGGGCCTGTAGCCACCTGATGGACGCCTATGCCGAGGCGCTCCGCCGCGCGCAGGCCGTCCGCGCCGCCGTCGCCCCGCTCATTCCCAACGTCGAGGTCGAGGAGCTTGCGCTCGAGGGCGCCAAGGGCCGTGTGGTCATCGCCGGCACGGGGCGTCTGGGCCGAGCGGCCGTCGCCAAGGCCCACGCGCTGGGTCTGCCCGTGACCGTGCTCTATCACCGCACGCCGTTGGAAGGCGAGGACTGCCGTCCTCTGGACGCGTGGCGCGAGGCCGTGCAGGGGGCTGACCGTTTCCTCGCGGCGCTGACCGTGGACAAGCCCTGTTTCGACGCGGCTGGCCTGGGCGGCGTCCCGGCCTATGACCTCGGTGCGCCCCGCAACATCGCCGGCGACGATGGCGTTCGCGCCCTGGACGACCTCCGCGGCGACTACCTCCGCCGCACCGGCGCCCTGGATACGCTCCTCGCCGCCGCCGAACAAGCCTACGACGCCCTCCTCTGACGGGGCGCCCCAAGGAGCCGACCATGACCCTGACCTGCGGCACGCGCGATTCCGCCCTCTCCCTCCTCCAGACCAACGACGCTCTCGCCAAACTTCACGACGAGACCGGCCTCGACTTCAAGGTCATGCCCTTCTCCTCGCCCGGCGACCGCGACCAGGCCACCGACCTGCGCGTCAGCCCCGGCGACTTCTTCACGCGTGACCTCGATCAGGCGCTTCTCGACGGCCGCATCGACTGCGCCATTCATTCCGCCAAGGACCTCCCGCCCGAGGGCCTCCCCGAAGGCCTCGATTGGTTCTGGTTGCCCTGGCGCGAAGACCCGCGCGACTGTCTGGTGACCCGCGTGGCCGAGCCCCGCCGCGTCGGCGTGAGCAGTGGCCGCCGCGACGCCTGGTGCGCCAAGCGCTTCCCCGAGGCCGAGCGCGTCACCCTCCGCGGCGCCATCCCCGACCGCCTCGCCAAACTCGACCGCGGCGATTACGACGCCATCGTCGTGGCCGCCGCCGCGCTCCACCGTCTCGGCCTCCGCGACCGCATCAGCGCATACATCTCTTTGGAAGACCTGCCCCCGCCCCCGGGCCAAGGCGTGCTCGCCATGACCTTCCGTCGCGGCGACCCGCGCCTCCGTGCCCTGCGCAACCTCTACATCAAGGCCGTCCGCTTCGTCGGCGCGGGCGTGGGCGACGCCGGACTCTGCACCGTTGCCGGGCTCCGCGAACTCCGCGCCGCCGACGTCATCGTCTACGACGCGCTCCTCGACCCCTCGCTCCTCGACGGCGCCCGCGGCGAACGCCTCTACGTCGGCAAGCGCAGTGGCGCACACTCCCTGCCGCAGGCCGAAATCACCGCGCTCTTGGGCGAACGCGCCCGCCGTGGACAACGCGTCGTCCGCCTCAAGGGCGGCGACCCCGGCATCTTTGGCCGCTTGGCCGAGGAGACCGACGCCCTCGCCGCCGACGGCATCCCCTTCCGCGTCTGGCCCGGCGTCTCCGCCCTGGCCGCCGCGCCCGCCGCCACCGGCATGCTCCTGACCCGCCGCGAGGCCGGCCGCGGCTTCGCCGTTTCCACCCCCCGCGCCACCGGCGACGAGACCACCGATGTCTGGTTCATGGCCCTGGGCATGGCCGACTCCGTCGCCCGCCGCTACGCCCCGGACACCCCCTGCGCCATCGTCTACGACGCCTGGGGTCCCGCCCAACGCGTCTGGCGCGGCACCGTCGCGGACCTCCGCCCGCAGTCCAACGACGCGCCCGGCCTCCTCCTCGTCGGCGAGGCCGCCAAGCACGCCTGGCCCGAAAACGGCCCTCTGGCCGGCCAACGCGTCTGGATCACCGGTTCCGCCGGCGTCGCCGACAAGGCCCGCGAGGCCGTCCTGGACCTCGGCGGCATCCCGGTCGTCCGCCCGCTCGTCCGCTTCGAGCCCACGGCCTCCGTCAAAATCCGCCCCAGCAAGGGTTACAATCTTCTGGTCGTCACCTCGCCCACCGCCGCGCGCTTCCTGCTGGAACAGCTCGTCAGCCCCATCCAATACCTGCCCAAGCGCCTCGCCGTCACCGGCCCCGGCACCGCCGCCGCCCTCGCCCACCTGCACATCGACACCGTGATGCCCGAACGCGACTTCTCCGCCAAGGGCCTTCTCGCCGCCCTGCCGCAGGACCTCTCGGGCTACAAAATCCTCCGCGTCCGCAGCGAGGAGGCCGGCCCCGACCTCGCCCAAGCCCTCAAGGCGCGCGGCGCCAAGGTCAAGGACCTCCCCATTTATCGCACCGTCGGCCTGCCCGAGACCGAGCCGCCCCCGCACGATGCCGTCTTCCTGGCCTCCGCCTCCGCCGCACGCGCCTGGGCCGCCTCCGCCGCACCCAAAGACGTCCCCGTCCTCGCCCTTGGCGGCCCCACCGCCGCCGCACTCCGCGACCTCGGCCACGAATCCGCCGCCGTCCCCGCGCGCCAGCTCCCTGCCGACGCCATCCGCGCCTGGGCCCTCGCCCGCTTCCGGGAAGTCTGCCATGGCTGAGCCTATCGCGGCTCTGGCCTCTGCCCCCGGACTCGGCGGCGTCGCCCTCATTCGCCTGAGCGGCGAGGGGGTCTACGCCATCGCCGACCGCTTGGCTCCGCGCCTCTCGCCCCCGCCGAGCGCCCGGCCCGCCGGCACCTTCGCCTACGCCACGCTCCGCGGCCCCGAGGGAGAAGCCCTCGACGACGCCGTCCTCCTCTTCTATCGCGCGCCCCATTCCTACACCGGCGAGGACACCGTCGAACTCTGCGTCCATGGCGGCACCGTCGTGCCCCAACGCGTCCTCGACGCCCTCTTCCGTCTGGGTGCCCGCCCCGCCGGCCCCGGCGAATTCACCCGCCGTGCCTTCCTCAACGGCCGACTCGACCTCACTCAGGCCGAAGCCGTCGCCGACCTCATCGCCGCCAAGACCCCCCGCGCCGAGCAGGCCGCCCGCGCCAACCTCCACGGTCGCCTCTCCAACGCCCTCACGCCTCTCTACGACGACGCCCTCGCCCTCTCCGCCGATGTCGAGCACCTGTTGGACTTCGACGAAGGCGAGCTCCCACCCGACTTCGCCGACCACGCCCGCGAACGTCTCGCCGACCTCGCCGGTCGCGCCCACGCCCTTCTCGCCACCTGGCGTCAGGGCCGCCTCCTTCGCCAAGGCGCCCTCGTTGTTCTCGCCGGCCCCCCGAACGCCGGCAAGTCCACCCTTCTCAATGCCCTCCTCGGCGCCGACCGCGCCATCGTCAGCCCCGAGCCCGGCACCACCCGCGACTCCATCGAAGAGGCCCTCGACCTCGACGGCGTTCCCCTCCGCCTTGTCGACACCGCCGGTCTGCGCGATGCCCCCGGCGACATCGAGCGTCAAGGCGTCGCCCGCGCCAAAGACCTCATCGCCCGCGCCGACGTTGTCCTCTGCCTTCTGCCCCCCGGCGAAGACTCGCCCCCCGACCTCCCCCCCGGCGCCATCCTCCTCCGTACCAAATCCGACCTCCTCCCCACCCCACCCTGCGGCGCTGTGCCTGGTGCACCTTTGGAAGCGCCCTGTGGCGCTGTGCCTGGTGTGCCCTGTGACGCTGTGCCAGTGGAGCCTTTGGAAGCGCCCTGTGGCGCTGTGCCTGGTGCACCTTTGGAAGCGCCCTGTGGCGCAAAGTCAGTGGAGCCTTTGGGAGTGCCCTGCGGCACAGCGTTTGGAGTGCCTAGCGTTTCTGCGAATACGTCAGGAACGCAAGGGCCGGGCACGGTAGAGAGGCCCGCAGGGCCGAACGGTGAAGTGCCCGGTCCCTTGCGTCCCTTCGTGTCTTCGTGGAGACCCGAGGCCGCCATCTCCGCACTGGCCGACCCCGAAGGTGCCCGCGCGGCCGTCTTCGCCCTCCTCCGTCAAGCCCTCGCCACACAGCAAGGCGAACGCGACGCCGCCACCCTCGCCACCGAGCGCCAATACGCCGGCCTCGCCCAAACCCTCGCCGCACTCCAAGACGCCCGAGCCGCCCTTGACCGCGGCGAACCCGGCCTCGTCCCCGCCGCACAGCGCCTCCGCGATGCCGTCGACGCCCTCGGCCAAATCCTCGGCCGCGTCTACGCCGACGACCTCCTCGACCGCCTCTTCTCCCACTTCTGCATCGGCAAGTGACGCCGGCCTTTAGGACGCCTCTTGACCGGCCTCTTCTTTTGGATCGCCCCACGGCTCGGCGCTTGAAGGCGACGCTTTCTTTTTCTTGTCCTTCACGGGATGACCGGGAGAGACGAAACGGACGGAGAACTCAAGGCTCTCGCCCGGGGCGAGGTCTTGGTTCAGCTCTTTGATGCCCTCAAGGGCATAGGCCGGGGCCCCTTCGTGGGAGACCGAAGGCAGAAGCCAACCGGTGGCCGGGGCATCAGGCGCGGCCCGAAAACAGACCTCCAAAGGAAGCATGGGCGGTAGGCCCGGGCCATAAGCATAGCGCAGCAGATTGTCGGGCGTAGGTTTGGAAGGCGGGTCCTCCGGGGTAAGCGTGGCGAGGGTGGGCCCGCCGCCCAACCGACGCACGATGACCTCCGCCCCCGGGGCAAGAAGTGACGCCGGAATACAGACGTAGGCCGTTTCCCCATCGTTCCAGAGCGAGGCCAACGGCTGAATTAACACGCCCTCCTCAATGCGCCAAGGGCGGGCCAGCGGCAACACCCGGCAGACGAATCCCGGCGTCTCAGGGCGAATCTCCGCGATGTCGAAATCCCCCAAGTCCACCCCCGTGAAACCTGTGGCCGCGTCAACCCCATCGGGCGGTTCAGAGGCGACCCCATAGGCCAGGAAACGCCGGAGCGCAAGAGGCTTGTCCGAAACGTTGGTGATACGGAGTGTCCGAAGAACGAGATTACGCTCCCTGTTGTTCGGCAACGGTTCGCACCATTCACGCTCGGTGACCTCACCCTCCAGCCCGACCTGCGGCGAAACGTCGCAGGGATGACATTGAACCGAATGAATCATGCCGTCCGGCGCACGCTCCTCCCGAGGCGGATTATCCCCATCCCTTTGCGAAAAGGTGACCAACGTACCATCGGCCAGCTCCAGGTGGGCGATAGGCATGCACCCGCCCGCCCAAACCCAAGCGGCGCAAACAAACACAAAGTCCAAGGCTCTCATCGTTCCGCTCCTTTCGTTGATATTCTAACACATCCGCCCCACGCGATACCTATTTATAAGGCACAAGGCAATAGTGTCCGGGGAAGTTTTCTTGTCGATCTGTAGGGCGCCAAACGCTACCTTATATAAATAAGGCCGTCGTGAGACCAATCCCCTACAATCACTCATAACCCATACATTCAGTTGTCAAAGATCAA
>CALXOF010000032.1 GCA_944389945.1 uncultured Kiritimatiellota bacterium
TCTATGCGCCCCAGGAATACCTTTCCAGGGCTTATCATGATGCACCGAAATACTGTGCCACCATCGAAACGGCCCAGATAAAAAAGGATGAAGTTGTCTTTACTGGCGAGATTCCCGCCCGTTGCATACAGGCATACCGTACTGATTTGGCCTTTTACACCAACGGGCGGAGCGTGTGCCTGACGGAACTGAAAGGGTATCAGGCCACTGTCGGCGAGCCAGTCATCCAGCCCCGTCGTCCAAACAGCCGTTTGGATAAGGTGCGCCATATGTTCAGTAAGATTCCTTGATACGCCACAGCAAGGATGGTTATTGCATTTCCCTGCCTTTCGTGGTAAAATGTAGTTGTAAACCACCAGAGAAAACAACAACCCTGCTACCCCCCGTTATCACCACCGATAACAATTTGATAACAGCCCATCGTATAGGCTGGATAATATGGACACATCAAATAATCAAAAAAATGAGGTATCAAATTTATGAAGCAAAATCCGTTAAACACGATGCCCAACAACGAGTGGGAGTGAGCCACGCGTGGGCGGCGCGGGCCAGGCGCCCCGCCGCACCCCGCGCGCCCGGCGGGCGCCGCCAAACGGCCCCGCCGGGTTCCCCCCATCCCGCCGCACCCCACCCCGCACCGCCATGATCCGCCGCCTCACCCTCCTCCTTGCCCTCCCCCTCCTCCTCCTCGGCTGCCGCGAAGACGCCGGCCCCGATCCCCTCCGCGTCATCTGCGAGGCCACCTTCCCCCCTTACGAATACCGCGCGCAAGACGCCATCGACGGCATCGACCCCGCCCTCTGCTCCATCTTCGCCGCCTGCCTCGACCGCCCCCTCGACATCCAGGACATGGCCTTCGACGCCATCATCGCCGCCGTCTCCGTCGGCAAGGCCGACATCGCCGCCAGCGGCATCACCGTCACCCAGGAGCGCGCCCGCCAGGTCGCCTTCTCCGACCCCTACGTCACCTCCGCCCAGGTCGCCGTCGTCCCCACCCGCAGCCCCATCCTCGCCCCCGCCGACCTCCACGGCCGCGCCATCGCCGTCCAGAGCGGCTCCACCGGAGACCTCCACGTCACCCGCGTCATCACCAAGACCCCCGAGCGCTACAAAACCGTCATCGACGCCATCAACGCCGTCCGCAACGGCAAAGCCGACGCCGCCGTCGTCGACCTCCAGCCCGCCCAGGTCTTCCTCTCCAAGAACGACGCCCCCCTCCGCCTCCTCACCACCCCCGTCACCGTCGAGAACTACGCCTTCGCCTTCCCCAAGCGCGACCCCCGCCTCCGCGCCCAGGTCAACCTCATCCTCGCCAAGATGCGCGAGACCGGCGCCCTCGACCGCCTCGTCAACCTCTACCTCGCCGCCAACGAGACCGGCCGCACCGACCCCCTCTTCCACGCCCCCGCCATCGCCGCCATCCGCGACGCCCTCGCCAACGACCCCGCCCTCCGCGACGCCCTCCAAGCCCTCGAACGCGATCCCTCCCTCGACCCGCCCACCGCCACCCTCGCCACCCTCTGGCAAGACTTCACCCACGCCCTCCACGCCAACTTCGTCGCCGAGAACCGCTGGCGCTACCTCCTCGACGGCCTCGGCGCCACCCTCCTCATCACCGCCCTCGCCACCCTCATCGGCATCGCCATCGGCCTCCTCGTCGCCATCGTCCGCGCCACCCACGACATGACCGGCCGCCTCGCCCTCCTCAACCTCCTCTGCCGCATCTACCTCACCGTCATCCGCGGCACCCCCGTCGTCGTCCAGCTCCTCATCATCTACTTCGTCATCTTCGGCTCACAGGACGTCAGCAAGATCCTCGTCGCCGTCGTCGCCTTCGGCCTCAACTCCGGCGCCTACGTCGCCGAGATCATCCGCGCCGGCATCGCCTCCGTCGACAAAGGCCAGAACGAGGCCGGCCGCTCCCTCGGCCTCACCCACACCGCCACCATGGCCTGCGTCATCCTCCCGCAGGCCCTCCGCAACACCCTCCCCGCACTCGGCAACGAATTCATCGTCCTCCTCAAGGAAACCTCCGTCGCAGGCTACATCGCCCTCACCGACCTCACCAAAGCCGGCGACATCATCCGCTCCCAGACCTACACCGCCCTCCTCCCCCTCCTCGCCGTCGCCGCCATCTACCTCGCCATCGTCTCCCTCTTCGCCGCCCTCCTCTCCCGCCTCGAAAAAAGGCTCAAGAACCATGCCTGAACCCCTCCTCACCGTCCGCGCCCTCCGCAAAGCCTACAACGGCCGCACCGTCCTCGACGGCGTCGACGCCGACGTCTTCCCCGGCGAAGCCCTCTTCGTCCTCGGCCCCTCCGGCGGCGGCAAATCCACCTTCCTCCGCTGCCTCAACCTCCTCGAGCGCCCCGACTCCGGCTCCATCGCCTTCATGGGCCGCGACATCCTCGCACCACACGCCGACGTCAACGCCCTCCGCAAAGAGGTCGGCATGGTCTTCCAGCACTTCAACCTCTTCCCCCACCTCACCGTCCTGCGCAACATCACCCTCGCCCCCACCCTCACCAAACGCGCCGCCAAGCGCGAGGCCGAGGCCCACGCCCGCGAGCTCCTCGCCCGCATCGGCCTCGCCGACAAGGCCGACGCCTACCCCACCCAGCTCTCCGGCGGCCAAAAGCAGCGCATCGCCATCGTCCGCGCCCTCGCCATGCGCCCCCGCCTCGTCCTCTTCGACGAACCCACCTCCGCCCTCGACCCCGAGATGGTCGGCGAGGTCCTCACCCTCATGAAGCAGCTCGCCCAAGACGGCCTCACCATGATCGTCGTCACCCACGAGATCGCCTTCGCCCGCGAGGTCGCCGACCGCATCCTCTTCATCGACCAAGGCCGCGTCGCCGCCCAAGGCGACCCCACCACCCTCTTCTCCTCTCCCCCCACCCTCCGCCTCCGCGACTTCCTCGCCAAGGTCCTCTGAGAAGCCCCGCCACAAAAAGAAAAGGCCCCGCACAGGGGCCTTCAGAAAGATGCGCTTAGACTTCCTCAACGAGCGCGTCTTCAAGGGTGTGTGTCTCTGACTTGAAGGCCAGACCAAGGAGGTAGATGGGCTTGCCCAGGGCCTTGTAAGGCTCGGCGTAACCGCGCTCCTTGATTTGCGCGATGGCCTCGGCGGCGGTCTTGTCGACCTTGAACTCGAAGATGTAGACGCGCTCGTCGCTCTCGACCACGATGTCGGCACGGCCTTGGGCTTGGCGGTCCTCGGCAGTCACACGGAAGGGTTGCCAAGAGGCAAGCAACACGTAGAGGATACGCTGATAACCGGCCTCGGGAACACGGGCTTCGGTGGAGCCGTAGGGCAGGTGGGCGTAAAGCGCGCGCAGTTGGGCGAAGAAGTCCTCGAAGTTGGCCTCCAACAGGCTGAAACAGGCGGCATCGCGGAACGTCTCTCCGCCCTCTTCCTGGGCGGCATATTGCGCGAGAAGAGAGTTGAGGTCGAGGCGTACCTCTTCGTTGGGGATGCCCAAGGTAAAGAGGGAGTTCTTAAAGTCCTTGATGGTGAGGTAACCGCCTTGATAGAGCATGGAGACCGGCTGGATGGCCTCCAGACGGCAAACATCGAGGGCGCTCTCGGTCACGCCGCGGACGTTCTCGTAGTCGCGGTTGTCGACATCGCGCATGGTGAGGTAGTTGATCAGCACGGAGGGGCGGCCGGTCTTAGACCACGTGGGCGCAAAGGTCTTCCGTTTCGGACCGAGGGTCTTGGCGATGGCGACGGGATTGTAGACCCGCGTCTCGCTATCCGGGGAGAAACGGTAGCCGTTGTACCACCGGCGGAGTTCGGCACGGTAATCCTCATAGGGAAGGCCCATGATGTCGGCGTGCGCGTGCAGGGAGGGGCTAAAGTTGGCCTCCAGCTCCTCCTCTGTGTAACCCAACAGCGTGGCGTAGCGGCTGTCCATCGTCAGGTCGTTGAGGTTGTTGAGCGCCGAGAAAACGGAGAGTTGCGTGAAGCGCGTCACCCCCGTCATCATCATGAAACGGATATTGGAGGCGTTGTTCTTGATTTCGCCGTAGAAAGCGGAGAGTGTCGCGCGGATGGAGGAGGCCTTCTTGGGGTCACTGAGCGCGGCGCCGACGGGCGCGTCGTACTCGTCAATGAGTACGACCACGGGTTTCCCACGCTTGCGGGCAAGGGAAGAAATGGCATCAGCGAAGTTGTCGTTCGGCGCCTGCGTGGGGTCATAGTCGGCCCCGGCCTCTTCGAGGGAGCGCCGCACACGTACCACAAAGCCGGCCTTGAACGCCTCAAGCGTCTCCACATCCATCGTGGCGAAGTTGAAGTGCAGGATGGGATACTCGGCCCAGTCATAATCCAGCTTGTCGATGGCGAGGCCCTTGAAGAGCTCGCGCTTGCCACGAAAGATACACTCCAAGGTCGAGAGCATGAGCGACTTGCCGAAGCGCCGCGGACGCGAGATGAAGAAGAGTTTTCCGCCTATGTCAATCCCCTCGACCAAGCGATAGAGCGGTTCGGTCTTGTCCACATAAATGAATCCCTTCTCCCGCAGTTCGCGGAAGTCGGAGATGTCTTGTGCAATTCTCTGTTCCATGGCGCGCTCCTTGCCTACAGTATAGCAAAAGGGGCGCTTGCGCGCCCCCTTGCGTCTTCTCGGAGAGCCGTTACCGCAGACGGAAGCGATAGCCCGGCTTCACCTCAGGCTCCGGCTCCTCAATCGGCACCGGATTGCCCGTCAGCGTGATTTCCTTGTCAAGCGGAAGGGTGTCGGGGAAGGTCACCGTGAGGGTGCCATCCTCGGCCGGCGTGCCCACTGTGATGCCGCTGCCATCAGGCGTGACGGTCAGCGGATCCTCGTCGGCGAAGACCATGCCCTCGGGCGGATAAATCGTCGCCGTCTGGCCGGGATAGGCCGTCGCCGGCCCCAGGCAGTTCTCGCATGTCACCGTGACGGAGGCCGGCGTCTCTTCCCAGGTCGGCACAAGTATCTTCCCATTATCCTCGGTCGTCACCGTGTAGTTCTCCCCGGCGGCAATGGCCTTCCCGCCGAGGGTCCACCCCGTGCAACGGAACAACGCCTTCGTCGGCAAGACGCTCGGATCCGCGAAAAGCGGCTGCCCCGGCGCCACCTGCACCGCCGTCGCCGCGCTCTCTTTGCCCACGTAAATCACCACCGCTTCTTCCACGTCAATCGCCGGGCGGAAGGTGGCATAGCGCATTACACCAGGACTATCTCTCAAGGGTTCAACCGTCGAGGTCAAGAACGCTCTTTGCGCGTCATACTTATTATGAGCGCTTCCCGCAAAGCCATTGCCGTCCTGGGCGGTCTCAAAGCCATTACCCCACAGGCCATAAAAGCCGTAGCAGGGCGTCATCGCATTCACGGCTTTGGAATTATCACCACCTGACCCTCCGGCGACGACCATCTCCTTCGTAAGGTTCTTGTCTACTGGATAACCTTCGCCGGCATCCGGGTTCTCGTCCGTGATGGAAGTCTGCGCCACGCGGCGCAGGTCGTTCTGCGTGGGATAACGCACACGCGCCGCACCGCCGAAGAAGGTTGCGTTCAGATTCTGTCGAAGCGTGTTGAAGGCAGAAGGCCAATTCTCAAGGACCGCATCTCCCCCATTCCATCCACAATAGGGGGCCGCCTTTGAGGAGCTCGGCTCCTTCCCCTCACGAAGGGCTTGCAGATTCTCCACGTGGCCCATAGCCGTCTCGTAGACACCAAGGTAGAACTCGGCAGCACCGTCCGTCGGAATCACGCGGCGAAGAGGAAGTCGCTTGGCATTGAAGGTCCCGGAACCATGAGTCTTCGCCCATTCGTCCCATTCCTTTTTCCAAGCCTCAAAGGCCGCTTTATAAGCTTCAATATCCCCATCAAACTGCCATAACTGAGGCGGCGAGGGCATGCTCGACCCTCCGCTGGTCTCACCTTGGGAGAGAGAATCTGAGTAAACCACCTTGCCGGTCGTCAAATCAAGGTTTGCATACAACCCTGCCGCGACGTAAGGATAGACGTGATAGCGGTTGCTGGTTTCATCAGTGACGGTCGTTTCCGTGCCCCTCGGCGTCCAGCCGAAGAGAGGATGGGCCGTATAGCCGCCTTCGGTCAGGGAGGAACCGAGATGGATGTCGGCGGGGGTCACCGTGCCGGATTCACCGCTCTCGTCATACTCATAGGTCGCCGTGAGGGTGACGGTGGTACCGGCGTCATTCGCACCGATGGTGTAAGTGCCCCTCTCGGTATCGAGCGAACCGCCCTTCTCGGCCACGTCGACCGTCCACGCCGTGAATTTGTAGCCCGGGAGTTCCTGCGCCTCAAGCGTCAGCACGGTGTCCGGCGCGTAGTAGCCATTGCCAAAGGACTTCCCTGCGTCCTCTTCCGCCACGGTCGCCGTGCCGCCCACGACAATCACGCGCGGATAGTATTGATAGACCGCCTCAATGACCGTCTCCTTCCCCATCAGGGCCTCGTCCACGGAGAGGGTGTCCCCATCCAGTTGCGCCCCATTCCACTGCGAAAAGAACTGATACTGACCAGGCTCATCCGCCTTCAAGGTCACGGTGTCGCCCTCCACCACCTGCGCCGTGGTGACCCACTCGCCCTCATTCACCTGCATCCGCGCATTCTCCACCGTGATGGTGCCGTAAGACTCGGAGGTGTAGGCAATCGTGACGGCAGATGTCGGCATAGTAAAGGTAAGCGTCCCATTAGACGCCTCCGTGAAGTCCAGAGTGTCCGGCGTGACGGTATATCCGCTCAGCCGCTTCCCCGCCGCCGGCGTCGGCGCAGAAACCGTGACCGAAGTACCAACTTTAAGTTCTGCGGGGGTCATCCCCTCAGGCACCGTCACCGTCTTTTCCGTCACATCCGCGTTATCCAAGGAAACGCTAACGGAATAAAGTTGCTCTTTGGGCGGCATGTAAACCAACCGCGCACCACAAACATTGGCCGTTCCATACCGCGATGAAGCCTTCCCTTGGAGCCGTAATTTGTCGTTCGACGTATCTGCAAGTTGCCCAATTCGGTCTGCTTGGGCAGAGGCACCACCATAGAAGGGGCCCGTACCTTCACCGTCGGTAGCATATTCCGCCACGTTGCCATAGATGTCATAGACACCATGACTGTTCGACTTCAATTGAGACGGCGAAGCGCAGAGATAACTTTTATACCAAGCTTCCAAGGTTTGCCGACTCAAGACCCCGCCTGAAATATTGATATCTCCCTTGGCATCGTTTGACAACGTGGCCGGGTCATCCGTATAGGCCACCCATTGCGCGTGCGTGGGGAAAGCCAAGTTTGTCGGCAAAGGATTGGTAGGAGAGGTAAAGACACTAGCATCGCTAGTTCCGAAGGCCCATCCGTTAGTGTTGGAAAGTTTGTACCACCCCAATACCGCGGCCTGGGCCCGGGTCACCTCGAAGACGCCGATATAGTAGGTCTGGTCTGCCACCGTGGTGTCGCGGACGAAGAGCATCTCCGAGCCGGTGTGATATTCATCTGCCGTGACATCCGGGTTCGTCACCGTTTCGGTCGTCTTGGTCGACAAATCATAGACAAGGTATTCCAGCTCCGCCTGCGCGGGACGGGCGAAGGCGAAGGCGGCGAGGGACAGGCAGAGCGCGTAAAGAGCTTTCATGGAGGTCCTCCCAGTTTTTGAACTTACAGTATTGCACATTCCCCACCCCACCGCAACCCTTAATTTGGCTGACTGGGAATCGGACATTTTTTAGGCAGGAGGGTAATCGGGGAGCCCAAGTTCATTGAAAGAACTATTGTCGGACTT
>CALXOF010000033.1 GCA_944389945.1 uncultured Kiritimatiellota bacterium
AGGGAGGAGGTGCTGTATAGGGCGGCGGCAGGGGCGACGAAGACTGGCTTCTAAACTTCTACCAAATGACAGGTCTGAAGGATGGCATATGACGCGGTGGGTGATGGGGTTGTTTTGGATTTAGGGGAGGCAAATGACAGGTCTTTGGCAAGGGTGCAGTGTGTGAGTGTTAAGTATGCGCACGCTGATTGATCTTTGACAACTGAATATTATGGTAAGGGGCGCTGAGGCGCCCCAGAGTGTGGGAGGGAGGGGGGCAAGTGGGCGATGAATGGCCGACGTCTCGCAGGGGTACGGCTAAACTTCCAAGCCTCGCAACTTTCAATAATGCGTTGGCAGGCCTATGTGCGGTTGCTCGCCCTTAATCTGCTTTTATCTGCGGTTTCCCTGCATTGGCAGGCCCCTTACCTCGCGACTCGACATCGACGCGGACCAGGTCGCGGGCGGACTGGGTGGCGGCATTGGCTTGGGCCGAAGTGGCCTTTAAATCGGCATATTTGACGCGGTCGGCGGCGGCCAAAAAGTCGGCGAGCGCCGTCTGTGCGGATTGGGGGATTTCGGCCCGCTGGGCCAGGCTAGCGAGGAATTCCTGCGTCGTCTGCCGGGTGGCGCGGAAGGCGTGGGCGCGCTCGAAGTAGCGGCGGACGATGTCGATGAGCGCGTAGTAGAAGGGTTTGATCTGTCCTTGCTCGATGAGGCGTTGGGACAACAGACGCTCCAGTTCCAAGCGGGCGCGTTCCTCGGGGCTGGCCGTGTGCTCGCGGATGGCCCGGACCAGGCGCTTGGCCCATGGCCGCGCAAGTAGCCAAACCCCGACAAGGAGAAGCACTCCGCCTAGAACAATGGCAATCCACTTAGCGACCACCTGCCACGGCGGACGGACGGGTAGGGGCTCCCAGTTGACCTCGGGCGCGCCCTCGGCGGTGGGGAGCGGCGGTGGCTCGGGGAAGGGCGCGAAACGCGTGGCGTAATCCTGCGTTTTGCCGGTGGCCGGGTCGCGCACCGTGAGCACAAAGGGCATGAGCCGCCAAGGACCCTCGGCGCCGGGGGTGAGCCGGAAACGCCAGGCGGCGCGGGCGCGGCCATTCTGTTCGGTGCGACCCTCGGGGAAGTCTTCGATGACGGCAAAGCCGCGGAAACGGCCTCGCAAGTCCGCGGGGAGGGAGGCCTCGCGGTCGGCAGGGGTTTCGATCCACAATGTGGCCTCGATGGATGCCTCGCGGCTAACCCCCTCCGCAGGACTCTCAATCCCCGCCCGGACGCCCCCCTCATCCAACAGCGGCAGTGTGAATGCGGGCGCTGCACGCCCGCAGAGAACGGAAAACAGCAAGAAGAGAACAGAGAACAGAGAACGGAAAACAGAGCGCACGGCAAGCGCGCGACGGGTAAAGCGGTGTGAAGCTGTGGAAGATTTTTGGGTCATCACGAAGGACCACGAGGGAACACGAAGGCGAACTTTTGGAGAAAAAGAGAACAGATTAGGATAGACGGCTTCACGGGTTAATTTTCGGTCGGCCAGTCGCCCCGCAGGGGCGTTCTCCGTTCTCCGTTCTCCCTGCTTCAAACCGGCGCTCCACCTCAGAGCCCGAGCTTCCGCTTCGTCTTCGCTTCCAGTTTGTCGAGCTTTGGGGCGATGGCCGTCTTGTCGGCGATGTTGTCGATGAAGACGTGTCCATCGAGGTGCTCGAGCTCGTGCTGGACGGCGCGGGCCAGGAGACCGTAGGCGGTGTAGGTGCGGCGCTCGCCGTGCTCATCCAGGAAGGTGAAGGAGACCTTGTCGGCGCGGGTGACGGGCGCGTGGATGGAGGGGAAGGAGAGGCATCCCTCCTCGTCCGTCTGCTCGCCCTCGCGGGTCAGGATCTCGGGGTTCACCATGACCATCGGCATCGGGATGGCGGCGTTGGCCTCGACGTACTCCTCCTTCTCGGCGTCGGAGGGCACGTCGATCACGCAGAGCCGGTCGTTGCGGCCGACCTGCGGCGCGGCAAGCCCCACGCCGTTGGCGTTGTACATCGTCTGCAACATCTGTAGGGCCACGGCGCGGAGCGCGTCGTCCACCACGGCGACGGGTACGCAGGGGCGCCGCAACACGGGGTCGCCCCACAGACGCATTTCAAGCGGACCGGCGGTGCGTTTGGCCATGGCTCACCTCACGGGGGTCAGGCGGTCGGCGCCGAAGTAGGGACGAATCGCCTCAGGCAACAGCACGGAGCCGTCGGCCTGCTGGCACTGCTCCAGGATGGAGATCATCAAGCGCGGCAACGCCACGCCGGACCCATTGAGCGTGTGCACGAAGTCCAGCTTGCCGTCGGCCTTGCGGTAACGGATATTCGCGCGGCGCGCCTGGAAGCTCTCGAAGTTGGAGCAGCTGGACACCTCCAGCCACGCCTGCTGACCCGGCGCCCACAGCTCCAGGTCGTAGCACTTCGCCGCGGAGAAGGAGATGTCGCCGGAGCAGAGCTCCAGCACGCGGAAGTGCAGGCCCAGCCCGGTGAGCACGTCCTCGGCGTCCTGCACCAGCTTCTCCAGCTCATCATAAGAGGTCTCGGGCTCGACGAACTTCACCATCTCCACCTTGTCGAACTGGTGGACGCGCAGGATGCCGCGCGTATCCTTGCCCGCGCTCCCCGCCTCGCGACGGAAACAGGGCGTGTAGGCCGTCAGCTTGATGGGCAGTTGCGCGGCGTCGAGCACGTCATCGCGGTAATAGTTGGTCACCGGCACCTCAGCCGTCGGGATCAGCCAGAAGTCATCCACCTCGCAGTGGTACATATCGTCCTTCATCTTCGGCAACTGACCCGTGCCGATCATGGACGCCGTGTTCACCACGAAGGGCGGCAACATCTCCGTGTACCCCTGGAAACGCGTGTGCAGATCCAGCATAAACTGAATGAGCGCGCGCTGCAACCGCGCCCCCGGCCCCAAGAGAATGGGAAAGCCGGTGCCCGTCAGCTTCACGCCGCGCGGGAAATCAAAGATGCCCAGCTTCTCGCCCAGCGCGATATGGTCCAACGGCTTGAAATCAAAGGTCGGCATCGTGCCCACATGGCGCACATCACGGTTGCCAGAGCTGTCCGGACCCGTCGCAATGTCCTTGTTCGGCACGTTCGGGATGCGCAGCATCGCCTCACGGAACGCCGCCTCCGTCTCACGGATCTCCACATCCTTCGCGGCGATGGCATCGCCCAGCGCGCGCATCTCAGCCTTCACGGCCTCGACGTCCTCACCCGCCTTCACGCGCGCGCCGATGCTCTTAGAAACATCGTTGCGCTTCGCCTTCAGGGCATCCGTCTCGGTGACCAACGCGCGACGCTTAGCGTCCAATTCCAACACGTTGTCCACTAACGCGGTGTCCATCCACCGCCGCTTAAGCCCCTCCCGAATCTCATCGGGCCGCTCACGAATCCGCTTGATATCCAGCATAAAAACCTCTCTGATAAAACCCCATTATTTAACCACATTCTCGCCCAGATGGCAAAAGGGCTCTACGCGCCCCGTCGTCCGGGGAAAGTGTAGAATTAGGTCGTACGTTTTCTAAGGGTGGAAAGAGACGGCCCTCTGGGGGCCCCCCGGGGGGCCC
>CALXOF010000034.1 GCA_944389945.1 uncultured Kiritimatiellota bacterium
GAAGTGAAGGGCCTCATCGGCGAGGGTACTGCGGGGTTCGCCCGTGGGAGAGTAGCACGTCGCCGGGACTTTTCCCCCAAGGGGGCCGAGCAAACCGCTCGGCCCCCTTCTTTTTTGTCTGGAAGCTTGGAAGTTTGGAGGCTTAGAGGCTTGGAGGAGCCCTGGAGGTTAAATCCCGGCCTGTCGCCTCCGGCGACGGCACAGCCCTAGGGAACCCGCAGATTGCGCAGATAAAGGGCCTTCCTGCGACCCTATAGTGGTCCGAGGTCAACCACTATAGTGGTCGGAGGCGAGACCCTATAGTGGTCCGGGTCGAAACCCTTAAGGGTCCGCGAAAGACCCTTTTAGGAGGCGGAACAGAACCCATTGATTGCCCCGCTTCGCACGTTGAAGGCGGAGAGTAGAGGCGTTGCCCCACGCCCCGGCAGGGGTGGCAGGGCCACGCCCTTTCCTTCTCCCTGCACCCCCGGCATGTCTGTGACGTGCCATAATGATTCTAAAGCGACCTCAGGAGGTGCAGGAGCGCCCCTGCGGGGCGATGGATAAGGCGCTGTGAAAGCCAAGTCGCTGAGCTTCCAGACTTCCACGTAATGACAGGTCTTGAAGATGACGTATCGTATGGAAAGTATAGGGGTTGTTTTTGTTTTAGGAGTGGCTAATGACAGGTCTTTGGCAAGGGTGCGCGTGGTGAGGATTGAAGTATCCGAACCAAACGCTTGATCTTTGACAACTGAATATTGTTTGTGTTTTAGTGAGCCATTGGTTCTGACGTGATGGCGACAGCCTCTCTTTATATATAAGGTAGGGGCGGGCGTGAAGGCGGAATGTCTGAATCAACAAAAGCGTTCGAGCGATTGGTTGCCCTTCGCTTGTCAATCCGCCCATTAGTCTGGCAATGTGTCCGTGTCCTCGAGGGAAAGTTTAGATTAGGAATAATCCTCGGGGAAGCGGAGGTCGGCGGCGTGGGTCTGAGCGGCGATGGCTTTGTCTTGGGCGCGGTGGTAGGCACTCTCCAGTGTTTTGGAGAAGGGTTCATCGCCGCGCCAGTAGGGAAGGGCACCGAGGCGGCGGGGGATGGCGGCGGCATCGGCGGAGGGGTGGAGACGGAGGATTTCGGTCTCTGGGAGGAGGCGCGGGGTAAGATTGGCGGTGGTTTCGGGGAAGAGGATGCCACGGAAGCGGAGAAGGAGGGCGGGATCGGCGGCGGTGGCGTCGGCGAAGAGGCAGAGGACGGCAGCGAGGTGTTTGCAGGGGCGGGCCCAGTCTTTGCAGTCGCAGTGAAGGGTGAGGTCGCGGCGGGTCTCTGGGAGGAGGGTGAGGCCGTTTTGGCGGAGGGCCTCGGCGAAGGCAATGGGGAGTGCGTGGGCGGCGAGTTGTGCGGCGAGGATAGGCTTGGCGCTGAGGAGGGCCCAGACGGCATCTTGGGGGAGGGGAGGCATCTCAATGCGGACGTGGTAGGGGGTGGCTTCGGCACCTTGGACTTCAGCTTTGATGAGGCCGGGGGAGACGGTGAGGGATTTGATTTGGCCTTGCTGAGCGTAGTTGCGGCCACGGCCGAGGCGAGCGCCCATGTGGAGGCTTTCGAGCCAGGCGAGGAGGTTGCGGCGCCACCAAGCGTCGCGTCTGCCACCTTGGGGGCGGAGTCCGCCGCGGACGGTTTTGGCGAGGCGTGGGGCGTAGGCTTTGGGGCGGCTCATAGGTTAGTCGTCGCCGATGGTGCCGGCACAGAGGAAGTCGAAGGAGAGGGTGTCGCCTTTGGAATCGGAGTCGCGCTCGTAGACGCGCATGGTGAAGGGGCGGGTGGTGCCGTTGGCGCGGACGGTGATAGTGAAGGTGTCGCTTTCGCGTTTGCGTTCTTCCTCGTCGTCTTGACCGGCGACGCGACGGCGGAAATCTTGGCCTTTGTCGGCGGAGACGAGGTGGTCATCGTATTGTTCGAACGCGAAGGCGACTTTTTCGCAGGCGCGCGTGATGTTGAAGGTGTCGACTTCGTTTTCTTCTATGCGATCGCTCGGTTTGCGGGGGGCTTTGGTATTGGTTTCTTGGTCGCCTTTGTCGTCGTCTTTTTGGGTATCGGTCAGTTCTTCTTCTGTTTGTTCTTCGTCTTCGAGTACGGAAACACGAATCTGGCCAGGGGAGAAGGTGACGGTGACGGGCTGCTGGGTCTGGATGGCGACGCGTCGGGCGTAGCGCATGAGTCGGAGGGAGTCTTTGGCGGCGATGGAGACTTGCAGGCCGCCCATATTGGCAAACGAAGGGATGATGGCCAGCGCCATCACCCCCAGGATGCCAAGCACGATGAGCAATTCGATCAGCGTGAAGCCGGCGCGGCGCATGCCATCACATCTTCCACACGAGCACCCCGGCAGCCACCACGCAGATGACAATGATGGCGACGATGAGCAGATTGAGCATCTTCTTGCTCTCGGACTTTTTGGAGAAGCCTTCGACGGGCTTGGTGGGCGTGACGGTGGGGCGCATGACGATGGTGGTGCGCGGGATGGAATCGACGCTCTCGACCTGGCCGGGCTCAGCCTCGGGGACATCATCGCCGCGGATGGAGATGGCGATGTCGCCGAGCGTGACGACATCGTTGCGGCGGAGGGTGGCCATGGTGATGCGCTGGTCGTTGACGCGCGTGCCGTTGGTGGAGTCGAGGTCTTTGACACGCCAACCGCCCTCGCATCGCTCAATGATGCAATGCTCGCCGGAGACGGAGGCGTTGGCGATGACAAAATCGTTGGCGCTGTTGCGCCCGATGCGGATTTGGTCGGCCGTCCACGAATAGGTCTTGCCGATTTCTTCGCCGTTCAGAATGGTGATATTGGGCATTTGTAAGCTCCCTTCATCAAGTGTGCTATAAGTATAAAAAAGGTTATACGGCCCTGTCAAGGGGGGCAACTTGCGCCGCCTAGAAAATTGCGAATGGCGCCAAATCGAAAAGTAATCGCGCGGGGGTAGTCTCGGGGATGTCGCGATAAGGTTTCCTAAGAAGGGGGGAGCGATTAGGTGTCCTAAAGAGGGATGCGCGATTAGGAGTCTGGAAGAATTGTGGAAAATATGAGATGATAGAGGAGT